>JABAAB010000121.1 GCA_014238945.1 Lysobacterales bacterium | reverse complement strand
ATATCGGCTGCGCTACGGGAATGGAGTCATTTGAGGCCAAAGGGGACGGTTTGAGGCGCACCGATGACCAGTACACCGGTGGCCCGGGGACGGCAAAGGTCAAATATGCACGGGGTTGCACGGGGTCAACGGTCACTGATAGTTTGCTGAATTGCAAATAAGGTGGTTTATACTTCCTATCCACTAACCGGCTTCACTACAAGGTGCCGCCGAGAAGCAACAAGCCACCCCCAAGGGTCACACCGGCCGCAAGAAATAAAATGAAAGAATAGGCAAGCACCTGCCGGGCCTTGAGGCCGGTCATGATAAGCAGCGGTATCACCACGAAAGGGTGGATGATGTTGGTCCACTGATCGCCGTAAGCGACGCCCATCACAACGAGTGGCAAATCGGTACCCAGCGTCTTGGCCGCCTCTATGAATGCCGGCCCCTGCACCGCCCACTGGGCGCCGCCGGAGGGAATGAAGAAGTTGATAAATCCACCGGATAAAAAAGCCAGGAACGGCAGCGTGTCGGCCGAAGCAATGGTCACGAATCCTGCCGCCAGCACAGACACGAAGCCGGTCTTGAGCATGATGCCCATGATGCCGGCGTACATGGGATATTGGAGCATGATCGGTACCACGGCCCGCCCGCCTTCGATCATCACCGAGCTGTATTCCGAACTGGACCGGGTGAGTAACAGGCCGGCAGCAAGAAAGGTCCAGTTTACGATATTCAAATCGAGCACAATGCCACGGGTGAACAACCAGTAAATGACATAGCCGCTTAACATCAGGCCGAGCAGCAGGGTTGGCAGGCGGCTGGTCTCAAGAGTGCGGGCGAGACCGGCAGGTCGCTGGTTTTCAGAAACCGCCGTTGTGGACTGCTGGCTTTCCGTATCATCCGGAGGGCATTCTTCAATCTCGCTTTCATCTGAAGGGTGCATCAGTACGGCTATCAATGCGACGGTGGCCAGGGTCACGGTGGCGATAATAAGGTTCCAGGTCGTGAAAATCGTCTCGGTTACGGGGATCAGCATACCCAACTGGGCTTCCAGGGCGTTTCCCGGCGTGGCCGTCAGTAATGGAGCCGACCCGGAGTAACCCATATGCCAGATGACAAAACCACCAAAAGCGGCACCGCCCAGCAGTGGATAATGCACCCTGATACCACGGCCCCGCAGATTGTTACCGATGGCACGTGCCATCAGCCCGCCGAGTATCACCCCCAGTGGCCAGGCGACCAGTGCAACCAACCCGGCAAACACGGCTGCAAAAGCATACGCGCTCCTGGCGGACCCGGGGATGCCCGCGAGCCGTGCAAGCAGACGGGGTACCGGCCCAATGTGGGCCAGGGTATAGGCGAAAAGTACCATCAGGCACATCTGGGTGGTAAAAGCGAGTAGCATCGAGAGCCCGCCACCCCAGGCAGTAAATACCTCGATGGGGCCAGCCGGCGTCATCAATAGCGCGAGCAGGACGGTGAAGGCTGTCATCACGATTGCAAAAACGAAGGGCTCGGGCAGGTAGCGATCAACGACCCCTACAATGACGTGGCTCACTCTTGAGAGTGGATTCATTCGCTAAGACCGGCTGCAAATTCGACGAACAATTTAGTATCAACATGTACATGTTCAAGGAGCAGGTTGTAAGCGGCTTCTGAATCGTGTGACTCGATGGCCTCGAGGATTTGTTTGTGCTCCTTACGGCTCTTTTCAATCCACCCGGGGGAGTGGTGCTGTGTTCGCAGGAACGGTTCCATCCGCTCGGCGAATTCTTCGGTTACACGCATGAGTTCGTCGTTGCCCGAGGCGGTATAGATCGCCCTGTGGAAACGGATATTGGCAGTGTAGTATGCGTCCGGATCACTATCATTTTCGGCCTCATCCAATGCCGCAAGTGCGGCACGAATCTCGGCAACCTCCGAATTCTGGCCACGGCGGGCCGCCAGTTTCCCCGCCACTGCCTCCAGTTCGGCCAGTGCCTCAAGCATCTGTAACAGGCGTTTGAGCGTAACCCCCTTGACGATGGCGCCTCTACGTGGACGACGTTCAACCAGGTTGATGGCTTCCAGCATCATCAGGGCCTCGCGCACGGGCGTTCTTGATACACCGAAGCGATTGGCAATTTCAAGTTCTTCGAGACGTTCACCGGTACGTATTTGTCCGGTTACGATCTCTCTCTCCAGCATTTCTTTCAAGTGTGCTGATTGACGCATAATTCAACCCTGTGCATACATAAACGGGTCATATTGTATATCAGAAATGTGTGCCGGCCCCGAACTTCATCAAACCATGGTAAATTTAACCAAACTGTCTCCACCACCGGGCAACATGCAACTACAACACGACATCATGGTCACCAAATTGTATCCGCCAGTGGCGCGATCCGGTTTGATTTCGCGTGGACGTCTCGGCGGACTACTCGTCCCTGGCAATTTACCAAAGCTGGTTCTGGTGACCGCACCGGCAGGTTACGGCAAGACCACGCTGCTGGCACAGTGGATTGATGTTTTGCGGAGCGAGAACTATGACTGTGCCTGGTTTTCTGTCGATTCGAGTGATTCCGAGCCTGCAGAATTTCTGCGCTACCTTATCAGCGCCTTGCGGAGCGAAATCGCAGATCTCGGTGAAGAGAGCCTGCGTACACTGGAAAGCCGCTCACAGGTTGATCCCGGTGAGATTGTCATCAACCTGATCAACGAGATCGCAACAACCGGTCGGGAGATCGCGGTTTTTCTCGATGATTTTCATAACGTTGGATCCGGTGCCGTGACAGAGATAATCGGCACATTTATCGCCCATGGGCCGTCGAATCTACACTTCCTGTTGGCAAGTCGGGTAGTGCCCGATTTGCCCGTCGCAAGTTTGCGTGCGCATGCGGAGATCGTGGACGTCTCCGCCGAAAATTTACGTTTCAACGCCGGTGAGGTTGCACAGTTTCTTCGTGAAGCTCGCGGGTTGGATCTGAGTGATGAACAAATTGAGCGGTTATTGGACCGAACCGAGGGTTGGGTTGCCGGCCTGCAACTTGCCTCGTTGTCACTGGATCAGACCAGGCGTCGTGATGAATTCATCCGGTCTTTCTCGGGTAAAGCCAGGGATGTTGCAGAATATCTTGCGATTGATGTCCTGAACTGCCTGGCGCCGGATATCCAGGAGTTCCTGCTGTATACGTCGATACTTGAGCGCATGAGTTCGGAATCCTGCCAGTGTCTTGTTGGTCGCGACGGGTGCCAGGATGTGCTTGATCACCTCGAGGACAGCAATACTTTCCTGCTGCCACTGGACGAGGACCGTACGTGGTACCGTTATCACCACCTGTTTCGTGAGTTCCTTTTGAACCAACTCAAGAGACGCCACCCCGCGGTTGTTGAAGGATTGTACCAGCGCGCCAGTTTGTGGTTCGCAGAACAGGGATACAATAACGAGGCAGTCACTTATGCGCTGGAATCCGGGGATTTTGACCGGGCGGCTCTGCTCGTTGAGCAGCACGCGATACGTCTTTTGCAAAGGGGCCAGATGCCGCGTCTTTACAATTGGCTAAGCAAACTTCCGGATACCATCACCGAGCGACGGCCACGGCTGCCCATGCTGCGGTGCTGGGCGCTGTTTCATATGAATCGCCCGGAAGAGGCGGCACAGGCCCTGCAACAGGCCGAGCACATCATCGAACACCGGGAAGACAAGTTGAAAGGGCAGGTAGTCGAAGACCTGTCTGCATTGCAGGAAGAGATGAAGGTTCTGCGCGCTGGTGTTGCTTGTGTTCAGGATGACATCAAGGCAGTGGAGCGATTGGCAAGCGAACCGCTGCGCGAGGATCTGATTCTGCCGTTTCAAATGGGTGCCATGTACAACATGTTGGGTTATTCGCGCCTGGTGAAGGGTGAGTTCGAACTCGCGAGTGATGCAATTACGAGGTCGCGCCGTTACCACGAACAGGCCGGTTCATCCTTCGGCCTGGCTTATTGCGGCATCTTTTCAGGCATGCTGAATCTGAGCCGTGGGAAGATTCACGATGCAGCTGCCGACTTCCGTCAATCCGAAGACGTTTCGATACTGGATTGTGGAGAACGCTCCGCAGGTGCGGCGGTAGCGCGTTTGATGCAGGGTGTAGTGCTCTACGAATGGAACCGGCTTAAAGAGGCGGAACTTCTGATAACGGCAAACCTGGGTCTGGTTGAGGAATGCACCATCGCTGAGGCGCTGGTTCTTGGATACATCACGATTGCCCGGATCAGGATTGCGCAGCACCGTCTGGAAGATGCGGAGCAGTGTTACTCAAAGATACGCCTGATTTGCGAGCAGAAGAAACTTCGCCGTTTGCAGTTGCTGGTTGAGAATGATTTTGTTCGCATGTTGATTAACCGGGGTGATGTGGTTGCTGCAGAACGTGTTGCAATCAGACTTGATATCGGTGCGGATGGTGAACCGTTGGAACGCATCAACCGCTGGGAGCCAACTGTCTGCCTGGGGCGACTTATCCGTGCCCGGATATTGTTCGTACGCGGGCAACTGGACGATGCAATGCATGAACTTCGGCGATTGCGGAACCTGGCGGTCAAGGCCGGGCGTATTCGGCAGGCGATTGAAATCCTGACGCTGATGGCGCTTGTTGAGTTTGTCCGCGGCGCGAGGGAATTGATGGTAAAGCACATCGTTACAGCCCTGAGCCTGTCGCCATCGTCGGGCTTCCTGCGGATATTCCTGGATGAAGGTACTAAGGTCGGATTGATGTTCAGACAAGTTAAGGGTTGTACCGATAAAGAACTGCCGGCATCGGCCCACCGCTCTTTCCAATCAATACTGACGGCTATTGATACAAAAGAGCGCACTAACGGCCAACGGGATGATCGTGTTGTTGACGATCATGGCCTGGTTGAAGAACTCAGCGCGCGTGAACTGGACGTGCTCGAACTCATCGTGGCCGGTCGGTCAAACGGGCAGATCGGGGAGCAACTGGCGATTGCCGAGAGTACGGTTAAGTGGCATGTAAAAAATATCTTCGGAAAACTCGGCGTAAGAAACCGTACATCTGCTGCGCTTGCCGCACGGCAACTTCAACTTCTGACCTATTGACCCACAATATGCAGGCTAAGCCCTACTTTAGAGGGGGCAGCCTGTTTGCCGAACCCTACTTCCGGGTCGGGCAAGCCAATAAATCAATTGTTAACCTGCAAATTCAAAGAACACCTTAGTCTGCGGAGTAACGATTATGACTACAGGCTTTGTCTGGCATGAGATCTATATGTGGCATGACACCGGCACACATGCAGGGATCATGCCGCCAGGTGGCCCGGTTCAACCCTACGAACACGCTGAGAACCCGGACACCAAGCGACGGATCAGGAACTTGCTGGAGGTCAGCGGATTACTCGACAAGCTGGTTCCTGTTACTGCAACCAGGGCGACAGAGAGGCAGTTGCTTCGAGTACATACCCAGGATTACCTGGAGCGGCTATCTGCCATGAGTGCCGACACGGGCGGTGACGCGGGTGCGTTCACTCCCTTTGGGAAAGACAGTTATGAAATCGCAAGATTGTCAGCAGGTGGCGTCATCGCAGCCGTGGATGCCGTGCTCGATGGAATTGTTGATAACGCCTACGCACTGGTACGTCCACCCGGCCATCACGCGCTTGCCGATATGGGTATGGGGTTTTGTCTTTTCTGTAATGGTGCAGTAGCGGGCTTGCACGCACTGGAGGCCCGGGGCCTGGAGCGTATCGCCTTTGTTGACTGGGATGTACACCATGGCAATGGTACGCAGGCTGCGTTTTGGGAAGATCCCCGCGCCTTGACGATCTCTGTCCATCAAGACAATTGCTTTCCACCCGATTCAGGCCCAATTGAGGACAACGGCGCCGGCCCCGGTGAGGGATTTAATATAAATATCCCGCTGCCACCCGGCTGTGGTACGGGTGCTTATGAAGCAGTATTCGATCGTGTCGTAATCCCTGCGCTGAAAGCGTATCGGCCTCAACTGATCATCGTACCGTCCGGGTTTGATGCCGGTGCGCACGATCCGCTCGGACGGATGCAGATGCACAGCGGCGGGTATCGGTCCCTGACCCAAAAACTAATGGTTGCGGCAGAGGACTTGTGCGACGGGCACATCGTTATGTGCCATGAAGGGGGATACAACGCGCCGACGGTTCCGTTTTTTGCACTCGCCGTAATGGAAGAGTTAGCAGGTCAAGCAAGCGGGATCGACGATCCGTTTCTTGATTTGATGGCCGGTTTGGGTGGGCAGGAACTCCAGCCGCACCAGGATGAAGTAATCCGGCGGGCTGAAAGTCTGCTGGCGAACTTATAAGAAGATGGGCGCGTTTTTAACGGCAGGTTTCCTGGACCAGGAGATAGTCTGCTCAAATAACTTCTTGCAGTGGGCAAGAGTATTGTGTATACCTTAAAAATTTATATGTATACGTTAATGACACTTAAGAAATACATTGGGGCATCTAACACATTAAACGAGCAGCATGAACTGCCGAGGGTAAGCCAAATGAGACACTTCTTTACACAACAAATAGTTAAGCGTTGTACGTGCATGGGATCAGTCCGGCACATCAGCTTTTTGTCAGGGTTGGCGATGTTAGCCATGGGCCTGGGCGGGCAGGCGCAGGCACAGGAAGAGGACGAGAACAAAGTCAGGCTTGAAGAAATAATTGTTACCGCGCAAAAACGCGAACAAGGTGTTAATGACGTTGGCATAACCGTCAATGCCTTTACCGGTACACAACTAAAAGATCTGGGTGTTTTCACTGCCGAGCAGGTTGCCCAGTTCACGCCGGGGTTAACGGTCAACGATACGGCAGCGACCGGTGTGCCACTCTATACGATCCGTGGTGTCGGGTTCCAGGATTATTCTACGGGTGCGTCCTCTACGGTTGGCCTCTATTTCGACGAGGTTGCCATTCCCTATACCGTGATGAGCCGGGGCGTCATTTTTGATGTCCAGCGTGTTGAGGTTTTGAAGGGCCCGCAGGGTGACCTTTACGGTCGCAATACCACCGCTGGCCAAATCAATTTCGTCAGTAACAAGCCCAGCGATGAGTTCGAGGCGGGCATTACTGCCAGCTATGGCCGCTTTGGTATATTCGACTTCGAGGGATTCCTGAACGGCGCGCTGGGCGACAGTGTGCAGGCACGGCTGGCCTTCAAGACCACTCAGTCCAGTGAGGGCTGGCAAAGAAGCACGACGCGCGATGACAAACTCGGTGAGCTGGACACCAGCGCGGTCAGGGCGCTGTTCAATTTTGATATAACCGAGAATGCAAGGATTCTGCTGAATCTTCATTATGTGAATGACCAGTCTGACAACAAGGCCAATACGGTTTATGACGGGTCTATCAACGACCTGGGCGAATTTGCTTTGCCATATACACCGCTGGATCAATATCTTCTTCCCACCGGAGCCCATTTCGGTGAAACACCGCCTTGGTACTCCACCGGTGACAATCGCGCCGCTGACTGGACCAACAGCTATACCAGCCCGATTACCGGCAATACGTTTAACCTGAGGCCCCAACGGGATAATCAACTCAAAGGCCTGTCCGCAAAATTGGAATGGGACCTGGGCAATATGAAGCTTACCTCAATCACAGCCTATGACGAATTTGAGCGTGAAGAGGCTAATGATTGGGATGGCGGTTTCTATAACGATTCGAGCAACATCAACACGACAGACCTGGAGGCGTTTTCACAGGAGTTGCGTTTGACCGGCCAAAACGATGATCTGCTGTGGATCGCCGGTCTGTATTATTCCCATGACGAAATGGATGAGTATTACCATTATTTCATGTCTGACTCCCTGTTCGGTTTAGGCTCCGTTGCCTGGGGGGCGATGCCGTTCCTGCTTTCCCCAATTCTTGAACTGGACACCAAGTATCAGCAGGAGACGGATTCCAAGGCCATATTTGGTCACGTCGAGTGGAGTTTCGCAGAAGACTGGCGGCTGACGCTGGGTGCGCGCTACACCGAAGAAGAAAGAGACTGGTCAGGGTGTACTTTTTCTGCCGACGACAACAGCCTTGGCAACTTCCTGAACACACTGTTTGGCTCGACGCTCAGCGCGGGTGATTGTGGCACCATTGATGATGATCCCGCGTCGCCATTCTTTATTTTTGGATTGCTTGGCACGCCCAATGTCAATGACGCCTTCCACGTTTACGAGGACACCATCAAGACTGACCGTTTGATGGGTAAGATCGGGCTGGATTACAGGATGTCTGAGGATGTGCTGATATATGGAACCATCTCAAATGGCTTTAAGTCCGGCGGCTTTAACGGCGCCAACTCCAATACCACGCAGCAGTTGTTCCCTTACAAGGAAGAAGTACTCACATCCTATGAGGCCGGCATCAAGTCGACTCTGCTTGAAGGCAGGATGCAGCTCAATGCCGCAGCTTTTTACTATGATTATAAAGACAAGCAGGAGCAGGATGCTGCGGTCACTTTTGTCGGTAACATTTCCGGACTGACCAATGTACCAAAATCCGAGATCCTGGGTGCTGAACTGGAAATGAACTGGGTGCCCGCCGAAGGATGGAATGTAAACTTTGGGCTTGCGTACCTGGATACGGAAGTCAAGGAATGGGATGCGGTCGATCGCGATGCCAGCAGCTGGCCCGTTACGGTTACGCATGATGTGTCCGGCATAGAGCTTGCCATGGCCCCGCAGTGGTCGGCAGCCGGCCTGGCTTCTTACCAGTGGTCGATCAGCAATAATCTGGTGATGGAAGTTGCAGGTGATTTTAGTTACCAGGATAAGACCACCGGTGGTGCACAGGTGGGTGATGCAACCGATTCTTTTACCATCTTTAATGCACGTGTCAGTGTAGGCTCTGACGATGGCCGGTGGCGGGTGATGGTCTGGAGCAGAAACCTCACTGACAAATATTACTACCCGGCTGCGTACCAGGGTGGTAACGGCCCCTGGATTCGCAGTGTAGGTATGCCGCTGACCTACGGCGCTACGCTGTTATATAACTTCTGACATATTTCAGGCTTATTCCCGGGCGCCAGTCCGCGCCCGGGTTAAGCACCCTTAAAAGGTAAACGCTTTTGTCTTCCGGATTGATTTGTCTCGTGACTGCCACGGAACTGGCCAGGAAGATTCGGCTGGGTGAGCTTTCCTGTGAGTCAGTCATGCAGGCGCACCTCGCACAGGTTGAGAAACTCAATCCGCACATCAACGCGATTGTGACCCTTTTGCCTGAGCAGGCGATGGAATCAGCCCGAAGTGCCGATACCATGCTTGCAACTGGAATGAAGGTCGGGCCGTTACACGGCTTGCCGGTAGCGCACAAGGATCTGGCGCTGACCAGGGGAGTGCGCACGAC
The DNA here is from genome assembly GCA_014238945.1 of Lysobacterales bacterium. Classification (GTDB taxonomy): domain Bacteria; phylum Pseudomonadota; class Gammaproteobacteria; order Xanthomonadales; family SZUA-36; genus SZUA-36. The sequence goes on along the minus strand of JABAAB010000121.1, from coordinate 7,281 downwards.
CTTTGGCTCGCTGGTGCACAAGGACTTCGTTCCTGACCGCGACACCTTGTTCGTAGAGCGTATCCGTAATGCAGGTGCGATCATGATCGGTAAGACCAATACACCGGAGTTTGGCGCCGGTTCGCAGACCTTTAACAAGGTGTTCGGTGCAACCCACAATCCCTATGACCTTTCCAAAACCTGCGGGGGCAGCAGTGGTGGTGCGGCTGCAGCGCTGGCGAGCGGCATGGTGCCTATCGCTGACGGCAGCGATCTGGGTGGTTCGCTCCGCAATCCGGCCAGTTTCTGTAATGTCGTTGGTTTCAGGCCATCAGCCGGGCGAGTACCTTCCTGGCCGACCGAGCTTGGCTGGATGACTTTACCGGTAGAAGGGCCGATGGCGCGTACGGTGGAAGACGTTGCCCTGTTGTTGAGCGTGATGGCCGGGCCTGATCCGCGGTCCCCGATATCCCTGGATGAACCGGGCAGCCGGTTTCGTCAGCAACTGGAGCGTGATTTTAGTGAAGTACGTATCGCGTGGAGCAGTGATTTTAACGGAATCCTGCCCATGGACCCAAGAGTTCCGGCGGCGATTGACGCACAGCGCGGTGTCTTTGAATCGCTTGGTTGCCGAATTGAAGAAGCATTACCCGATTTTAACGGCGCCGATCGTGCCTTCAGGGTCTGGCGGGCCTGGATGTACGCGCACCTGTGCGGCAGTCTGCTTGGGCAGCACCGCGAGGTGATGAATGAAAACCTGGTCTGGAATACCGAACTCGGACTTGTTGTTTCAGGCTCAGATCTGAGTGATGCCGAGAGTAAACGCACCGCTTTATACCATCGTATGCGCGCGTTCATGGAAGTGTATGAGTTCCTGATCCTGCCAGTCTCCCAGGTCCCTCCATTCGACATCAACCAGGCGTATGTCAGGGAGATCGAGGGTGAAAAAATGGATAATTATCTCGACTGGATGAAGTCCTGCTGTTTCGTAACGGTAACAGGTCACCCGTCGATATCCGTACCGTGTGGGTTTACCGCTGACGGATTACCGGTCGGGGTGCAGATAGTCGGGCGGTATCATGATGATTTTGGTGTGCTGCAACTCGCCCATGCATTCGAGAAAGCAACTCAATTCTGGAAACAGAGACCGCCTGTTGGTAATTCGTGATCGTGAATTATTGGGGAGAATAAATAATGTCTAAACTTAGCCGCAGGCAGTTCACAAGCTCGGTCGCAGGACTCGCTGCTGTGGCACCGGTGCTTGCGATGGGCAAGGTTCAGAATTCTGTTAAAAGTGACATCGCTGTGCTTTATGACCAATCCGACGCACTTGACCTGGCGGCGCTGGTTCGCAGGGGAAAGGTGACATCAGCAGAGTTACTGGACGAAGCCATACGCCGTGTAGAGGAATTAAACCCGAAGCTCAATGCGGTGACACTCAAGCACTACGAATTGGCGCGCGCCGCGATCGCCAAGGGATTGCCGCAGGGGCCGTTGGCGGGTGTACCGTTTCTGCTCAAGGATCTCGGTGTGCAACTCGCGGGAACACCGACGACCGGCGGTTCACGATCCCTGTTCGGACTCAATGCAAAGCGTGACTCGACGCTGGTGGAAATGCACAAACGTGCCGGCCTGGTAATCTTTGGAAAAACCAATACACCTGAATTCGGCATGGCACTGACAACGGAGCCCACCGCGTATGGCGCCTGCCGCAACCCCTGGAATCCCGATTATTCGACCGGTGGCTCAAGCGGTGGTACAGCAGCGGCGGTTGCCGCCGGTATCGTCCCGCTGGCCCACGGTACCGACGGCGGGGGCTCGATAAGGGTACCGGCCTCGGCCTGTGGAGTCTTTGGCTTCAAACCCACCCGGATGTTGACACCACGCGGACCCGGTACCGAGTTGAGCCCCTCCGCAATGAGTGTCTACCATGCATTGTCGAGAACGGTAAGAGACAGCGCATTCCTGCTGGACCTGACCACGGGCTACGAACCAGGCGCGCCGGCGGCGGCGCCAGTCGGCCAACAGGGATATTTCAAAGCGACGCAAACCGAGCCGAAGACCCTGCGGATTGCCCTCAACCTGACGGAACCGGATGTCAGGATGGACCCGGAGATACGAAAAGGTGTGCTGGCTGCCGCACGCTTGCTCGAAGACCTCGGGCACACGGTTGAGGAAGCGTCGCCGGGAATCAATCATGATGAACTCAATCATGCGCAGAATATGCTTATGCTCTCAGAATTTGCCCAGGGTATGGACAGCCTGGCCAGGGCCCTCGGCAAGCCGGTTGATTCCATAGGCCTTGAACCGTTGTCGGTAGAGTTCGCCCGTGCCGGGCAGAAGCACAGTGCAGATGTGTATATTTCGGCCTGTCACGTGGCCTATGCAGCCGGTGCACGCATGGCACGATTTCAGCAGAAATATGACATCGTGTTGCAAGCGGTGACGACAACGCCTGCGCCCAGGCTCGGTGTTATCAATGCGCAGCCAGGCGACACGGTTGATGGTTTTGTCACACGCTTCAAGAAATACTCGGCTTACACACATCTGTTCAACCTGACCGGCCAGCCTTCTGCGTCGGTGCCGATGGGTCATTCGACAACGGGTCTGCCGTTGGCTGCGATGCTCAGTGCCCGTAACGGCGAGGATGCCTTATTATTAAGTGTCTGCGCGCAACTGGAACGGGTGGCACCGTGGTTTGACCACAGGCCGTCGCAACAGGGTTACACAACACTAGAATGAAGAGGAGTCCAACCATGACCACAATCCCCAGGCTTATTGTCAGCATGCTGGTCTTCTTGCTGTTTGCTTGTGATAACACAACAAGTGAGCGGGCGCCTGCGAAGCCGTTTGCGGACACTGTTCTGCTCAACGGTGCAATCTATACCCTTGATGAAGACAGTCAATGGGCAGAGGCGGTCGCCATCCGCGATGGACGTTATGATTTTGTGGGCTCCAGTGAAGAGGCCCGGCAATATATCGGGCCGGATACAAGTGTGACTGACCTTGGCGGAATGATGGCCATGCCGGGTGTCAACGATGCCCACGTTCACCCCGTCATGGGCGCGGCTCAGTTTCTTTATCAATGCCAATTCCCGATTCAGTCAAATCCGGATGAGGTCGCGGCGGTACTGCGTGCCTGCGTTGCTGCAGACCCTGATGCCGAGTGGATAATTGGCGGCCAGTGGGGAAGCGCATTTTTCCAGACTTACGATATCGAATCTCCGCGCGCATGGCTGGATGCGATTACCGGTGATATCGCGGTATCCCTCAACGATGACTCGCATCACAATATCTGGTTTAACTCAAAGGCGCTGGCGCTCGCCGGTATTACCCGCGACACACCTGATCCGGAAGGCGGTTCTATTGGCCGTGACGCCGATGGCGAGCCGAACGGCCTGCTGTTCGAGACCGCGGGGCGCCTGGCAGGTAAAGCTATCCCGGATTGGTCGCCGGAGCAATATCTTACAGCCGTGAGAGAAGTGATGCGGATTATGGCTGGCTACGGTATCACCGGCCTCAAGGACGCGGGCGCATACGCAACGTCGGCGCTGGTCGCCTACCAGGAAGTGGATAACACCGAAGGTTTGAGCCTGTACGTTGCAGCCAGTATCAGAACCCCCTACGGGCATCGCACAGAACCACTGGATTACGACGATCTGGAACGTCTTCGTGACCGCTATTCATCGGCTCATGTAAATACCAATTTCGCCAAAATTTTCCTCGACGGCGTGCCTACCCCGGCCAGGACCGCCGCCATGCTGGACCCCTATTTACCGGACGATGTGCACGGAGACGGGTTCACCGGCAACCTGCACGTGGGTTTGGAGACCCTGACCAATGACCTGATTGAACTCGATGCCCGGGGATTCACCGTCAAACTGCACGCAGCGGGAGACGGGTCTGTGCGTGTCGGGCTGGATGCGATAGAAGCGGCTCGCAAGGCGAATGGGAACAGTGGTCTGCGCCACGAACTGGCCCACGCGGGTTATATTCACCCGGATGACATACCAAGATTCGCCGCCCTCGACGCGGTCGCCGATATTTCACCTGTGTTGTGGCACCCATCGCCGATCATTGAAGCGATCGTTTTAGCCGTGGGTGGTCGTGGCCTGCGGTATTTCCCGGTGAGGGATCTGCTGGATGCCGGTGCGCCGATCCTGGCCGGTACTGACTGGCCGGCCGTTGCACCGACCGCGAACCCATGGGGTGGTATAGAAGCCCTGGTAACCCGTCGCGATCCAACCGGGCAAACATCAGGGCAGCTCTGGGCGGAACAGGCGGTAACGCTGGAAGAGGCAGTCCGGATATACACCATCAACGGCGCCCGGGCGCTCAAGCTGGATGATGTGACAGGTTCAATCGAGGTTGGTAAATCCGCCGACCTGATCGTCCTGGACAGAAACCTGTTCGAGATACCGGCTGATGATGTCGGCGAGACCGAGGTCCAGATGACATTTTTTGAAGGCCGGCTGATTTTCTCCCGTAAGGGTTAACCCGTTCATAGCCCAATGAGACGTGCCAATCTTGTTGCTGCGATAGGAGTCAGCTTTATCGCAGTCGCATCATTCCTGGTCCTGCCATTGTTGGTTGGCGAGCTGGTTCACAGCCTGGGATTCAGTGAAAAGCAGGTTGGACTGTTTGCTTCGGCCGTGATGCTGGGCTCGACCCTGAGCGCCGCCCTGGCGGCCATCTGGGTGCGGCGTGTCGATTGGCACAGGGCACTCCTGTTGACCCTGGCCGGCCTGATGGCGGGTAATGCCATCTCCATCTTCACTGACCAGTTTGTGTCGTTCCTGATCGCACAGTTCGTTGTGGGTTTTTGCGGTGGTGCTGCTTATTCACTGGCGCTGACTGCACTATCTGACGGGGACAAACCCGAACGGAACTTTGGCTTTTCTATTGCCGCCCAGGTGTCATTCCAGGTGATCGGCCTGATGGCGGGGCCGTACCTGGCAATGCTTGGAGGACTGGACGCGTTGTTGTTTGCATTGGTGATCCTCGACATTGTGGCATTGGCCCTTTTGCGCTGGTTTCCTGTCAACAGTAAAACCACAGAGCTAAAGCACGATGGCAGCAGCTTGTTGAGACCCGCAACATTGCTCTCGCTTGGCGGTTGCTTTTTCTTTTTCTTTAATGTCGGTTGTTACTGGACTTATATTGAACTGATCGGTGAGGCCGCCGGGATCGGTAAGCATCAAATTGGGTTGAGTCTTGCCGGCGGGGTCTCGTTCGGAATCGTTGGGGCCTTGTTTGCGTCCTGGTGCGGGAACCGTTTTGGCTGGATCCGGCCGTTGGGGATTGGTGCTGCCGGAACGGTCATTGCGGTCATTTTCCTGGGTGACAGCCTCACTGCCCCGATATTGTTTATGACCGTGGCTTTGTATAATTTTGTCTGGAACTACTCGCTGGCATTTCAGTACGCGGCCATCAATGAAATTGATCAAAGTGGCCGCGGCGTGGCGGCAGCGCCTGCATTTCACGGTGCCGGGGGTGCCGCGGGACCGGCAGTCGCTGCTTACCTGGTTAGCAGTGATAGTTTCATCGCCGTCAACTACTTGGTCGCGGGCAGCGTGCTGCTTAGCATGGTCTTGTTCGCGATGGCTTACACTCTTATTTCAAACAACAGGTACAGTAAACATGTATGAAAACGCCAAGCTAAGGGCTCGGGATTTGGGGCTGCCGTTTACAGGTCAACCGGGTTCGGATAATACGATTACGGACGTGCCGGGGGTCGAAGTCGGATTTTGCACCCTGCATGATGACGATAAGGGCGTTCATACCGGCGTTACCGCGATACTACCGAGGGGCAGGGAGGACAGACTTCATCCTGTCTCGGCAGGTCGGTTCGACCTCAATGGCAACGGTGAAGTGACCGGCAGCCACCTGATCCAGGAACTGGGGTATTTCTTCGGGCCGATCTGTTTGACCAACACTCACTCGCTTGGAATTGTCCATCATGCGGCAACGGCGTGGATGATTGACCACTACCAGGCATACTTTCAACGCCACCATGCCTGGGCATTGCCGGTCGTCGCTGAAACTTATGACGGGCTGGTCAGCGATATCTGCGGCCTTCATGTGCGCAAGGAGCACGCTCTGGAGGCCATCGAGTCAGCAAGACCCGGTCCGGTCGCCGAGGGCAACGTCGGTGGCGGCACCGGGATGCAGACTTATGAGTTCAAGGGTGGCACCGGAACAGCCTCGCGGATAGTCGGGCTGGACGGTCAAAAATACACCGTGGGCGCGTTGGTGCAATCCAACTTCGGCACAAGGCACGAACTCAATATTCTCGGTGTGCCGGTCGGCCGGCATTTGAAGGACAACGCGATCCTGACAGAGCTCGGATTGATGGAGCAGGGTTCAATCGTTGTGATCATCGCTACCGATGCGCCCTTGTTACCGGTGCAGTTGCAACGGCTGGCAAAGCGTGGGGCATTGGGGATTGGGCGTACCGGCACCTCAGGCGGTCATTATTCCGGGGACGTGATGCTGGCCTTTTCAGTCGCAAACGAGACCTATCTGCCGGCCATCGGGGAGCAGCAGCCTGTGGTGTTCACAATGGACTGGATCAACGATGCCCATTGCGACTATTTTTATGAAGCCGCCGTTGAGGCAGTAGAGGAGGCGGTCATCAACGCGATGGTCGCAGCCGAGTCGCTGCCCACCATCAAACCACCCGGTCACGTACTTGAGGCCATCGACCACGAGACATTGAAGGACGTCATGGCGCGCTTCAATCGCCTGGATCAACCAGGATGAGAGCCGCTCGATTGCGTTTTGCGGTCTAATTAAATCGTGTCCTGTAACCCGCCACATCCGCGGTGTGGAAAAACCGACCGCATTAGCTCCAAAAACTGTGGACTTCCCTGATAAGAGGCATAAAATCTACACATATACTTTGGTAATACCAGATTTTGTGTTGATTTTAGCAACCCAGGGGAGGTGTACTAATGTACCGCGTTATATCCACCGTTATATCTGCTGTTTTTGTCCTGTTTTTTGCCACCAGTGCCTTTGCTGAGGACTGTGTCAGCTGCCACGAGAAAGAAACACAGCGCAGCAAGTTGGAGCGGCTGTGCCGCTACATCACGCGTGGGCCGATCCACGCGTGGGCCGATCGCCACCAGGCGCCTGTCGGTCGATGACCGGGGAAGGGTGATATACCGTGACAAGCGCGCGCACCGCCGGGGCCTGCAGAGGGACTGTTCAAGCTGGTTTGATGTTGGGGGCGGTTGGGCCCAGGGCCGATATCGGCTGCGCTACGGGAATGGAGTCATTTGAGGCCAAAGGGGACGGTTT
>JABAAB010000033.1 GCA_014238945.1 Lysobacterales bacterium | reverse complement strand
TGAGGTTCGCGCCTCTGGTGTAGGCAATGAAGTAACCCTGTCGTGGGAGGGCGAGGCCCACCTGTTTGGCGATGCGGTGCTGATCGATGAGGTCAGTGGTGAGGCCATCACAGTGACAGCGGGTGGAAGTTATACTTTCACGCTCACGGGCGGAGTACACGCGTTCCGCATACTGTTCAACTAGAATTTTGCCGTTCTGTTGGCAGGAAAGTTCCGGCACAGGCCGGAATGCCGTAATATGCGCCCCATGCAAATTAAAATGAACCACCCACGGTTCCTGATTGTGCTGGTGAGCTGTTGTCTCAGCGCCTGCTCCGGTAACCTGCATACATCCCTGCCCTACGAACCAGTCCGGTCGTTTGACCGGGAAACTGCCGACCTGGCCGAAGTTACCGCCGATGTTATTGACCAGGTCGAACACGCTGGTGTCGATAACGTGTTGATGGTATTTGACATCGACAACACCATTCTGGCGATGGAACAGGGCCTGGGATCCGACCAGTGGTACGAATGGCAAAAGGAACTGAGCAACGAAGAACCGTGCAGCCCGCACAATACGGGTGACCGTTTCGCGGCCCAGGGTGCGTTGTTTTTTGCCAGCGCCATGCGCCCCACCCAGGCCGATGCAGCCGAGCAGGTTTCCATCATCCAGGACAGCGGGGTGGCGGTCATCGCGGTGACCTCACGAGGTCAGCAGTACCGTTTGCAGACGTTTCGTGAACTGCGTCGCGCCGGTTACAACTTTTCACACTCGGCCATTGGTCCACCGGGTGGTTATAAAGAGCCATTTATGCCACTGGAAGACGGCCGCCTGTCGTTATACGAGGACGGTGTGTTTCTGACCGCAGGGCAGCACAAGGGCCACATGCTGTATGCCCTGTTGCAAAAAACCGATACAGGTTTACCCTCTGTTGTGATCATGGCCGATGACAAGCAGAAAAATCTTGATGCCGTAAAAGAAACCTTTGGCCTGCTGGATACCCCCGTGCACGCCTGGCGATATAGCGGCGAAGATGATCAGGTCAACAGTTTTGATCCGCAGGTGGCCTATCACCAATGGAGGTCAATAGAGGACGCTCTCAGGCAGATACAGCGGGTGCTGGGACCGGATAACTACGATCTTGACAGTGTGGTGAGGCCATCTGACTGCAAGCAATAAACTACCGTCATACCAACATTAGTTCTTCAAAATTACCACCGTCATCCCGGGGCCGCGAGTAGCGGAACCCGGGACCTCCATACGCTCGCAGAGCCTTTCTCATTACGTCTGTTTCAGGCTACCTCAGCGTCAGGAGATTCCCGCTTTCGCGGAAATGACGTGGGCTAAAATGCAGATGCCTACTCTCGGCAATGCAGTGTGTTCGGTCAACCGTGCGACCAGCCACTTTCATCGTTCCCGGTTGTTGGCGACTGGCCCAGCACTTCGCCTTCTGCATTGACTCCCAGCCCTGACACGGTGCGGTTGGCATAGGCAAAGTAGGCAGCGACCTGGTTGATCTCAAGTATTTCACCATCATCAAAACCAACAGCACGCAATGCGTCAATATCAGCGGCTTCGATGAGACCCGGCACATGGGTTAATTTGCGTACATAGGCCAATCCCAGCTGTTCGGCCGATGTAAATGGTTCTTCGGGCACTTTCCTCCCCAGGGCAGCCCGGTAGGAGTCATAGTTCATGGATTCAGCCGTCAGCAGTCGCTTCAACCCTGCTGCGTGATGGCTTTCGCAATAACTGCAGCCGTTCAACCGGCTGACCAGTACACCGATGGCTTCCAGGTACCACTCGGGCAGGCGGTTGGCACTGTGGTGAAGCACCGCCTTGTAAATGGCCATGTGACCTTCCATGGTATGCGGCCTCAGACTGTGCGCCTGCATGACGTTGTCCACCTGTCCGTCGGGTGCCTGGATTCTTTTGTAGAGTGTCTGCAGACGTCCGCTGGCCTGGTCTGGTGGGATGATCCTGATAAAGGACATTTCGTAATTCTCCGTACACTGAAATTATGGTTGTTTTGGACTCATGGCAGGGTAGTCAAACGGCACAGGTGGCACGAACCACCCGGAGATCCCGGGTTCCGCTACTCGCGGCCCCGGGATGACGGGGTATCATTCCCGCGAAAGTCCCTCGTCATTCCCGCGAACGCGGGAATCTTGCTAAGTCACCGACTTGCAAGACTAGCAACAACCTACAAATCTTCGGTTATCATACCGCCTTTCACCGGCTTTTATGTATGCACCTGACCCGATTCATTTTGTTGTCACTGTATTGTGTTGCAACACTCACCCAGTCCATCGAATCCAGCGCCGATGAGAACAAATTCATCCGCTTTGCCACCTACAACATTGCCATGGGTCTCGAATCACATGGGAAATTGCTTGCAAGGCTGAAATCCGGCGACGATGAGGGATTACGCAAGGCTGCAGCTGTTATTCAGAAGGTTCGTCCGGATGTGCTGCTGATTAACGAGTTCGATTTCCAGCCGGAACAAAACGCCGGTCAGCTTTTTGTGGAGAACTACCTGGCAGTATCACAGCATGGTAGCAATCCCATCAGCTATGCACATATGCTGGACGGACCAGTCAATACCGGTGTCGACAGCGGTCTCGACCTGGATAACGATGGCGAGACCGGTGGGCCCGCTGATGCTTGGGGGTTTGGCTGGTTCCCAGGCCAGTACGGGATGCAGGTGCTGTCCCGTTTCCCAATCAACAAGGACAGCCTGAGGTCGTTCCGGGGATTTCTTTGGCAAGATATGCCCGGTGCCTTGCAGACTCTGAACCCTGATGGCTCCTCCTGGTACCCCGACGAGGTGTACAAGCAAATGAGACTCAGTTCCAAGAGCCACTGGGACATCCCGGTACAGGTGGGTGACGAGGTCATCCATTTCCTTGTTAGCCACCCTACCCCACCCGTGTTTGATGGCCCTGAAGACCGCAATGGCCTGCGCAACCACGATGAGATCCGTCTGTGGGCCGATTACCTGGACCCGAATTCATCGCACTATATCTATGACGACAATGGAGTCAACGGCGGCCTGAATGAAGGAGCACATTTTGTAATCGCGGGCGACCTGAACGCCGATCCTGTCGACGGAGACTCCAGTAGCGCGGCCATTCTTCAGCTATTGGACCACCCACTGATCGACAGCTCCTGTACGCCATCCAGTGACGGATCCCGCGAAGCCCTTGAAACGCAAGGTGGTAAAAACCTGGAGCACCGGGGCGATCCGTCTACAGATACCGGGGATTTCAATGACAGGTACACGGGCAATATGCGCATTGATTATGTGTTGCCATCTGTCACACTGGAGGTTAATGACTGCGGGGTATTCTGGCCGTCAGGGGGTCAACCTGGGCACGAACTGATTGGTTTTTCGGACCACCGTCTGGTGTGGATGGATGTCAGGATTTGGTGATTCCCGCTTGCGCGGGAATGACGAGGGACTTTCGCGGGAATGACACTCTGTTAACCCGGGACCGCGAGTAGCGGAACCCGGGATCTCCACACGCTCGCAGTGCGTCATATAGGCTTCAGGACATTAATACCTGCTCTTTCAGATTCTTTATTTTATCCCGCATCTCTGCAGCCTCTTCAAACTCCAGCAATTCCGCGTGCCGGATCATCTGTTTTTCCATCTCCAGGATGGTCTTGCCGAGTTCCACAGGTGACATGTGCTGGTACTGCGCCACGGTTTCAGCCACCTTTTGCTGACGACTGTCGCCTGACGGTGTCATCGTGCGTGCATCTTCCATGATGTCGGTGACGGCCTTTTCAATACTTTTTGGCGTGATGCCGTGTTCGAGGTTGTATTCTCTTTGCCGGTTACGACGCCGGTCGGTCTCTGCTATGGCGCGCTCCATGGAACCGGTAATCTTGTCCGCATAGAGTATGGCCTTGCCCCTGATATTGCGGGCGGCGCGGCCAATGGTCTGTATCAGTGATGAATCAGAACGCAGAAATCCTTCACGGTCGGCATCAAGAATGGCCACCAGCGAGACCTCCGGCATATCCAGGCCCTCCCTGAGCAGGTTGATACCGACCAGCACATCGAACTCACCCAGACGCAGGTCTCGAATGATTTCCACCCGCTCAACGGTATCCACGTCCGAGTGCAGGTAACGCACCCTGACGCCGTGATCGGCCAGGTAATCGGTCAGGTTCTCTGCCATGCGCTTGGTCAGGGTGGTGACCAGCACCCGGTCACCCATGGCCGCGCGACGGTGGATCTCTGACAACAGGTCATCCACCTGGTCCCCCACCGGTCGTACTTCCACCTCGGGGTCGACCAGCCCGGTCGGTCGCACCAACTGCTGGACCACGGTTCCGGAACGCTCCAGTTCGTAGACGCGTGGCGTGGCGGAAACAAAGATGGTCTGGCCGGCCTTCTGCTCCCACTCATCGAACCTAAGAGGTCGATTATCCATAGCAGAAGGCAATCTAAATCCGTAAGTTACAAGGTTTTCTTTACGTGATCTATCACCTTTGTACATACCCCCCAACTGGGGTACCAATACGTGGCTTTCGTCGAGTACCAAAAGGGCATCTTCCGGCAAATAGTCATACAGGGTGGGTGGTGCCTCACCAGGGCCCCGACCGGTCAGATGACGTGAGTAGTTCTCTACCCCGTTGCAATAACCCAGTTCCAGCATCATTTCCATGTCATACACGGTGCGTTGTTCCAGTCTCTGGGCCTCCACCAGTTGCTGGGTTTCTCGTTGGTAGGTGAGGCGCTCCTTGAGTTCATCCCTGATTGCAGCCACGGCATCAATGACCACCTGTCGTGGTGTCACGTAATGTGACTTGGGATAAATGGTAAACCGCTGCATCTTGTTGACCACTTCCCCGGTCAGTGGGTCGAACTGCGAAATGGCCTCGATTTCATCGTCGAATAACTCGACGCGGACGGCACGAATCTCCTCATCACCGGGAAATATGTCGATGACTTCACCACGTACCCGGTAGGTACCCCGTCGAAGCTCCATGTCATTGCGGCTGTACTGCATCTCGGCCAGGCGTCTTAAGATAACGCGCTGGTTGATAATCTCGCCAACGGACAGGTGCAGAACCATGCTCAGGTACTGGCTGGGGTCGCCTAGACCGTAAATGGCGGAGACCGTGGAAACGATGATGGTGTCACGCCGTTCCAGCAAGGCCTTGGTGGCCGACAGACGCATCTGTTCGATGTGTTCGTTTATAGAGGCATCTTTTTCGATGTAGGTATCCGACGAAGGAACGTAGGCCTCCGGCTGGTAGTAATCGTAGTAGGAGACGAAATACTCGACCGCGTTGCCCGGGAAGTAGCTACGGAATTCACCATATAACTGTGCTGCCAGGGTCTTGTTGGGGGCCATCACCAGGGTCGGACGCTGCAGATCCTGGATCACGTTGGCCATGCTGAAGGTTTTACCGGAACCGGTGACACCCAAAAGAGTCATGTGTGACAGACCATCCCGCAATCCACCGGTCAGTTCACTGATGGCCTGCGACTGGTCACCCGCCGGTTGATAATCGCTGACTAATTTGAATGCCTTGTTCTTCAAAAAAAGTTTCCCGTGGCACATGCACACGCCGCTCTACGTGAGCGGCCAAACTTGTTATTATAACGCCCCTTTGATCATATAGTCCCCTCACATAATCTACTTGGAGAGACCATGAAATTTCTATCTGTTTTATTACTGCTATTGTCCATCTCAACCAGTGCACCGGCCCAATCGCTGATCGACGACCAGATCGCGCTGGTACGCCAGTCAGCCCAGACCGACCGCAAGGTCCTGATCATGGGCAATGTCCATTTCACCTCGGATGAAAGCGCACAGTTCTGGCCTGCATGGAACGAGTACCGTGCTGCCATGGTGGCCAACGGTGACCGCCTGATGCACCTGATCAAGGATTTCGCCGGCAACTACGAAGGCATGACCGACCAGAAGGCCAGCGAACTGACCACCGACTACTTCTCCATCAAGATGCAGGACCTGGTGATCAAGCAGAACTTCGCCAAAAAGATTGATGGTTTCATGCCAACCACCAAGGCCATGCGCATTATCCAGATAGAAAACAAGCTGGATGCAGCGATACAGATGCAACTGGCTGCGGAGATACCGCTGGCGAAATAAGTCGCGCTGTTTACTAAACAATCGCGTTTCAGCTTACCTCAGCGTCAGGAGATTCCCGCCTTCGCGGGAATGACGTATTTTTTTGTTCTGGGATGACGTATTTTTTTGTTCGGGAACGACGAAGTATTGCGACGCCGTAGAAAATTGTTATTATGTTGACAGCAGGTGAGTGTCCGGACCGGATCACAGAAACCCGGTCGCTTTGACACTTTGGTCAGTTTGCAACCAGAGGGCTCCCTTCGTGTCATTCAAGACGTCCAACCGCGTCATGCAGATCAAGCCGTCTGCCACCATGACGGTCAGCGCCAGGGCGGCAGAACTGCTCGCCCGGGGTCATGACATCATCTCGCTGGGCGTTGGCGAACCTGATTTTGATACACCCGACCACATCCGGCGCGCGGCCATTGAAGCCATGGAGGCCGGGGAAACCCGCTATACGCCTGTAGACGGCACCGTGCGTCTCAAAAATGCCATCATCAAGAAACTCGGCAGTGAAAACCAACTGGAATTCGGCCCTGACCAGGTCATCGTATCCAATGGAGCCAAGCAAAGCCTGTACAACCTGATGGTCTCCCTCCTCAACCTGGGTGACGAGGTCATCCTGCCGGCACCCTACTGGGTTTCTTACCCGGACATGATCAAGCTGGCCGAGGGGCTGCCGGTGATACTGAATGCAACTGCAGAGGCGAATTTCAAGATCACCCCCAAACAACTCGAGGCATCGCTGACCGACCTGTCCCGTTTATTGATACTCAACTCGCCATCCAACCCCACCGGCAAGGTCTACACCGAGAGCGAATACCGTGCACTGGCGGAAGTCTTGATTGAGCACCCCAAGGTCATGGTGGCCTGTGATGACATCTACGAGCACATCTACTGGGGCGAGGCACCTTACCGGACACTGCTCAATGTTTGTCCGGAACTGAGCGCACGTACAATCATTATCAATGGTGTATCCAAGGCCTTTGCCATGACCGGCTGGCGTATTGGTTATGCCGCCGGCCCGGCCGAAGTCGTCACCGCGATGCGCAAGATCCAGATGCAAAGCACTTCCGGTGCCAGCTCCATCTCCCAGGCTGCCGCGGCTGCGGCATTGGAGGGGTCACAGAAGTGCGTCAGACAGATGTGCGCTGCCTATCAGCAGCGCTATGAATATCTCGTGGAGGCATTGAATGGCATCGACGGGGTTGAATGTCCCGGCTGCGAGGGTGCCTTTTATGTCTTTCCATCGTTCAGAACCGTGATAGAGCGACTGCCGGGTATTCGTGACGATGTGGAACTGGCTGCCTGGATGCTGGAACACGCCGGTGTGGCCATGGTTCCCGGGACCGCCTTTGGCGCACCGGGTCATCTGCGTTTGTCCTTTGCCACCAGTCTTGAAAATCTCAGGACATGTATTGGACGAATAGAAAAAGCGCTGTCTCAGCCCGCCTGAGCATAAATTTACTTACCAACAAGCCTTGAATAACGGGTGAGTCAAGCCCCGGATGACCTATTGCGTTGTGGTTGGATGACAGATAGCCGGGGCAATTTGCCATTCCGCAATTGGGCCTGCACTGTCACAGTGAATGCATGCAAAAAAATGGCTTTTCAGTACTCGAACTCACCATTGCCATGGCCATTGCGGCCATCCTGATGGCGGCAGGTGTGCCGGCATTTCAGAACTATGGCTGGAACCTGCGTCTGAAGACCGCCATGGACACGCTGCAGACAGACCTCCACCTGGCCCGCAGCCGGGCAATCACGCACAATGTTCAGACCGTGGTCTGCCCTGCCCTGGTTGCAACAGATTGTTCTGGCTCCGCTGCCTGGCGGGATGGCTGGATCGTGTTTGCCGATATGAACGGGGATCACCGCAGACAGGCGGTGGAGCCGCTGCTTAAAACGGCTGTTGGGGTGGAAAACCTGGACATCACGGGTTCGCGATCACGCAACTACCTGCGCTTTTACCCCAACGGATCCGCACCGGGGAGTAACATCAGCCTGGTTTTCTGTGACCGGCGAGGTGCCCGCTATGCCGGCAAGTTGATGATATCCAATACCGGCAGGGTACGATCGGAAACGGGGGGTATTGAGCCCACCACAAGCTGCCTGTGAATCGCACCGTATAACAAGCATTGAACCGGTATCACCGGGTTCAATCTGCCAGTCGGTAGCCCATGCCGTACACCGATTCTATGATCTGCTCACCAGGGGCTACGTCCGCCAGTCTTTGACGCAGGTTTTTTACGTGGGTATCAACCGTTCGGTCGCTGACGATACGGTAATCCGGGTAGATGATGTTCATCAGCTGGTTGCGTGAAAAAATCTGACCGGGGTGTTTTGCCAGGTGGGCCAGCAGGGAAAATTCAACCGGGGTCAATTTTAATCCCGTGCCCTTGTAATTTGCAGCGTGCTTCTCCTCATCGACCAGCAGACCGCCGGGTACACGAGAATCCGGCGCCGTGTTGGCACGACGCAGCACGGCCTTGACCCGGGCCACCACCTCACGCGGGCTGAATGGTTTGCAGATATAGTCATCCGCTCCCAACTCCAAACCCAGTAAACGGTCGATTTCCTCGACCCTTGCCGTAATCACGATGACCGGTGTATCACTCACTGCCCTGATGGCCTTGCAGACTTCCAGACCGTCCAGACCCGGTAACATCAAGTCCAGCAGAACCAGATCGGGTTGTTCATGGATAAACGCGTCCATGGCCGTGTCACCCCGATCCACCCAGTGGGTGGTATAGGACGCTGATTGCTCGAGGTAATCACGCAGCACCGCAGCCAGTTTTGCCTCGTCTTCTACGATCAGGATCTTCGCTGCGCTGCTCATCAGACCAGTTTCAGCCTGACGGTCATGCTGATACCACCCAGTGATCCCGCCTCGGCGACAATACTGCCGCCATGTGCTTCAACGATATTTCGGCAAATGGCCAGGCCAAGGCCACTGCCACCGGTCTTTCGGTTACGGCTTGCTTCAACCCGGTAAAAACGGTCGAACAGCTGATCTAGCTCGGTATCCGATACACCCGGTGCGCTGTCGCTGATGGTCAGCGTGAAATCTTTCCCCACCTGTTTGAATGAGATCTCTATCTGGCCCGGCGTGTCGGTATAGCGCACGGCATTTTCCAGCAGGTTGTGTAGCAATTGACGCAGCCGTTGTTCGTCCCCTTCTATCCATGCCGGTTCCGGGTCTTCATCCAGTTTCAGTTCCAGTCCTTTGGCAACGGCACGGGAACGGGCAGCGTCGGCAACCGCACTGACCAATGCGGTGAACTCGAAGCGTCTCATTTTGAAGGACAGCGCACCGGTGTCACTCATGGCCAGGTTCTGAAGGTCATCCACCAGTGCCGATAAATGACCTACCTCCTGTTGCACCGAGGCCAGGTTGCCGGAACTCATCTCCCGTACCCCGTCGCTCATGGCCTCGATTTCACCACGCATGATGGCCAGCGGTGTACGGAGTTCATGGGCAATGTCGGCAATCCAGCGTTGACGGGCCACTTCGTGGTCTGAAAGTGCCATGGCTAGTCGGTTGATGTCCTGTCCGAGTCGGGCAGTTTCGTCGTCACCTGAAATTTTTACTTGATCGTGGTAGTTGCCGGCAGCCAGTTTCCTCACCCCGGCAGCGGCGGCAACCAACGGTTTTGAGATATGTCGTGCAAGCAGCCACGCCAACAGGGCAGCGATGACCAGACCCAGTGCACCACCGGTCAACAGACTGCGTTTCATCAGGTCGGAAAATGCATGCTCTTCGGGTGCCTGCAAGCCGCGCAACGGGGCGATACCCAACCAGCCTACCGTATCCGAATCAACTTCCACCGAGGTGAGATCCGATTGTTCAATTCCATTGGGATAGCGACCGATTACCGCTGTCATTTGGTTATCCAGCAGGAATATCCTGCGATGTAGTGCGTTGTTGTCCCCGCGGCCCGGTGGTCTCTGACCGGGTCTGCCCGGTGGCCCGTCCGCCGGACGCGGGGCCCTTCCTCCCGGGCGGGCGGGCTGTGGTTCACCAGCTGATAAAACCGGCTGCAGGATACGTTGGAACTGGCGCGGATTGGAACGCATGTCTTCCCAACTGCCACTTTGGCGGTACCAGTCTGACAGCGCCGCCGATATCGGGGGCAGACTGGTACGCTCCTGTTGCATCAGGAAGTCCTCGAAACCGCGGCCTATATTGACCTGAGCCAGCCACAGCATCGCCATCAGCACACCGGCCGTGCTGGCGAACAATGCAATCAGCAATTTATGTATCAGACGCAGTTTCATAATGGGTCTCTTCTGGCAGCTATCCTGCCCCATTGGCCCCTTTGGTAACAACCGTTAATCACATTCTCCTTATTTTCTCCACATTTACTCCCAAGTCGCAGTCCAGTATGCACCCTGTCAACAACCAACCTGCAGATCAGGTTCTACACAGGAGCAAACCATGTCCAGGCAAATTTTTATCGGACTATTACTTATCACGCTGGCCAGTAGCGTTGTCGTGGCCAAATCCAACGGCCAGAAAGGACCTGCCCGCGGAGCCGGACATGACCCGGTCGAACGACTCACGGAAGCATTGCAACTCGATGAAGATCAGTCTGCCCGGCTGTCCAAAATCTTCAGCAACGCACATGAACAGCATACCTCCCTGCAATCTGCAGAACGTGATGAGCACTGCGCCATACGTGAACAGACCGATACACAGATCGCTGAGATTCTCAGCAACGAGCAATATGCACGCTTTGAAGAGCTACGTGAAGAACGTGGTCAGCGCCACCCCAGGGGTGGCAGCCGGGGAAAATTCGCCGGTCACGGCAAGACCCGTGCTGAAGGTCAGGAAGGCAGTGAAGGCCACAACAGTGATCAGGATCTGAACGGTGGTGAAGGTATGCGCCCCGGTCCGCATAACTGCAGTTGAGCCCGTCGATTCAACACGCAAATCAATTACCACTTGGGCAATTAAATCATGAACAGAATACTCAAATTCATCACTCTTTTGCTGACCATCGGCCTGCTAACCAGCACGGCTCAAGCCGATAGTGGTTACCCTGCCAGTGGTCTGTGGTGGGATCCGGATGCTTCGGGTCGCGGCTATATTATCGAGCGCCAGGAGGACATCATGTTCATCATCAGTTTTCACTATGCAGACGACGGTGAACCTGAATGGCTGACCTCACAGGGCTACTTCGTCGCCAGTGAAGAATCCGGATCGCTGGGTGAATTCAACGGCACCGTTTACCACAACAGTGACGGCCAGTGTATCGGCTGCGACTACGCGACTCCGCTGAACGTCGAATCCGCACAGGGACCCCTGACCATCACTTTCAATGACTACCGCAACGCGGTGCTGGAATGGGAGGACGAAACCATTGCCATCAATAAGCACATTTTTGCCTGGACCGACCTGGTCAGTGAACTCAGTGGCAACTGGCTGCTGACCCTGATCGAGGGCGACAGCCAGCTAAGCCAACTGGTTAGTATTCAAGATACCGGCGCCGGAGGGTTTGCCGAGGTCCGCAACAGCGTCAGCAATGAATTGGTCGGCAGTGTGCTATTGATCGATGGTGATGCCGTGTTGACACTGGAACAGGCCAGTGAACCGGAACTACCGATCATCCAGCCGGACAGCGAGCGATTCTATGCCGGCTACAGCACTGCCGGAGTCCTGCAGGCAGTCGCCATCCGTCTCGACGACCTGCCCTTTGTTGTCATTGATGCCGGTAGTGGAGAAACCGTTTCGGCCACCGAACAATTCACCGGTAATGTCAGCGTGTCCATCGATGACGGTACCATCATCATCCAGACAGATGGGTTACCCAATCACACCAGCCCCTACTGGGGAGAAGGCCATGAACTTTACGAGGCGCCCCACCAGGGCATGGTGGTCAATCCGAACCGGATCGCGGATCAGGACCTGACCTTTCGAATTCCCAGCCAGCCATCCATTGCCGCCAGCCCCTCGGATACTTCCCTGGGCGCGATCGGTATCGCCGTCAACGGTGTGCCCTTTTACAACCAGTATGCCGGGATCAACCGGGTCACCAATGAGTGGCTGCCACTGGATGACGAAATCCAGAGCTTCGACTCAAAAAATGGTCACCCACAAAACTTCGGCCAGTATCACTACCACTTTGAACCGTTGTACCTGACCATTGCCGATAACAGTACCTTTCTGGGTTTCGCGCTGGATGGGTTCCCCATTTACGGACCACGTAACAACGACGACAGCGCGCTCGCCCTGGATGAATGTAATGGCGAGACCCACGCCACCGGGGAGTACCCGGAGGGAATTTACCACTACCACATTACCCAGGTTGTCCCCTATATCCTCGGATGTTTCCGTGGCACACCGGGTAGTGTCAGCCAGTGAGAATCCTGACCATCGTCGTTTTCGCCACCCTCCAGATGGCAATGACCCTGCCTGCAGACACGCAGGCAGGTGATTTGCCGGGTCTGAAAGATCAAGACATCCGTCGCGTCAAGGGCCGTGTGTTTCAAAACGGTACGGCCTATACCGGCCCCATCGCCATCTACTACACCGATGGGACGATGAAATCACTGCAGAACTATGCCAATGGTCTGCGCGAAGGCACGGCCCGGAGTTGGTGGCCGGATGGCATACTGCAGGCCCTGCGCAATTACCGGCAAGACTTGCTGGAAGGGGAGACAATGGAATGGTATCCATCGGGTCAGCTGCGCTATCGCCAGCAATATTCCGGTGGCCGTGAACACGGTTTGCAGGAGAGCTGGCATGAAGACGGATTACCTGCCTTTGCCTATGCCTATATCGATGGCCGTCGTTATGGAGTACTCGGTTCCAAACCGTGCTTTACCAGCAATATTGCAGCGGAAACCCTGTTTAATGAATCTCCTTGAACGCTACCTGGTTTGCGCCCTCTTGTTGGCTGCAAGCAGCACCTTATGTGCCGACAAGTTTTCACTGCCGTATTATTCGGACACAACACTTGGCCCGGTCTGGATTGAAGCCTCCGGGCAGCTACCCACGCATCGGATGGATGATTTTGAACTGTTGAACCAGGCCGGAGATGCCGTAATGTCGGAATCTGTCAGCGGCAAGATCCGCATCATCAATTTCTTCTTCGCCACCTGTCCCGGGATCTGCCCGATGACGATGTTCAACCTGCGCCGTGTACAGGATGCGATCGACGGCCACAGTGCGCAATTGCTTTCATTCAGCATCACACCGCTGATCGATACCCCGACAAAATTGTCCGAATACGCCGAGACACACAAAATCTCGCAGCAGCGCTGGCAACTTCTGACCGGTGATGAAGAACAAATCGAAGCCCTGGCCAGGGAGACATTCTTTGCAGTTCTGGATCGAAACGTAAAATCCGGTTCCATGTCCCACACCGAGAAGGCCTACCTGGTAGATCGTGCCGGGTACATACGGGGTGTCTATAACGCCACATCCGTGGCTGATATCATGCGCCTGGTGGAGGACCTGGAACTGCTTCAGGTAGAGGGAGACTTATCTCTCTCTGCGCCATAGACACGCGCCTGCACATACTCCATCATCCGTCGCCCGTTCGCTGATTATTTCCTCCCTGGTTAATTTCGGGGGTATCTATACTCACCCTATCCTTTGATTTAGAATCCCAGTCTCCTCAACACATTCAAAATGAGACCCATGATTCTGTTCGTCGACGGCATGCCCGACAACAATATGATCCGCTTCAGCCTTGATAGCAAAGGCAAGCAACATCTGTACCTGAAAGGCAGCACCAATGCGCTGCCATTCCTGCGTCTTGGTGAGAACCAGCGTATGGTCTACACACTCTTTGGACCAAAATTCAAACAACCGGATTTGCTGATGCAGTCGAAACCCCGTCTGATCTTCAGCCAGGTAACCGATCCCGACACCAGTCGGGGCGCGTTAGAGCGTTTTGTTCACCTGATGCAGAAAATAGATGCTCCGGTCATCAACCACCCTGCCAGTGTTCTGCGCACTACACGTGAACAGGTCACCGATACATTGCAGGGTATAGATGGTTTGCGGGTGCCACGGACCATCCGTTGTGAGCCGCTGTCCCCGGAGGACGTTTACACCATGGCCGCAGCGGCCGGTATCGAACTGCCGTTCATCGTGCGTATGGCCGGTGTCCACGGCGGCAAGCAGATGCTCCGCGTTGATACACAGGAAGATTATCCTCAGCTGCATGCATTCCCCTTCGATGGGCGGGCGTTTTATATTTCACAGTACCTGGATTTCGCCGATGGGTCTGGCGCCTATCACAAATACCGGATCGCGGTGATCGGAGACCAGGTGATTTCTCGCCACGCGCTCGTTGGACCCGAATGGAATGTGCATGGCAGTACACGTAAAACGGACTATTTCCTGACCTTCCCCCCCGAGCACGAACGGGTTGCACGGATCGAACACGAATATTTACCGGCACTGGCTGGCATGATTTCAACCATCAGGAAACGACTGGAACTTGATTATTTCGGGATCGACTGCAGTATCAACGAGGACGGGGGAGTGACCCTTTTCGAAGCCAACGCCGCAATGAACCTGTTCCAGAACGATGTACCCGGACTGATCCCGGTCATCGACCGTATCCGGGTGGCAACACGCGACCTCATTTCAAGCCGCTCCGGGATGTCGCTGGCCTGATCATTACGCCGGCAAGAGGTAGCAGGGATTTCGGACAAAACAGTATTGACTCGCGTCAACGAAAGGTGGATTGTATAGCACCTTGCAAAATCGGTTTCAGGAAAAAATATGAAAACTACCGTTCCGGCACTGCTTGCCGCCTTCCTGCTTGCGGGCGCACCCGTACACGCCGACGACCTGGCACTGAGTGTCAAGACAGATTACGAGTCCTACCTGTGGCCCCTGTTTGACCATTTTCACCGCAATCCCGAACTGTCCCTGGTAGAAAACGAGACCGCGGCACGCATGGCAGAAGAACTTCGAGCAGCCGGGTTCGAGGTCACCGAAGGTGTTGGCGGAACCGGCCTGGTGGCCATGCTGGAAAATGGTGATGGTCCAATGGTGATGTTTCGTGCCGACATGGACGGTCTGCCGGTGGAAGAAAAATCGGGACTGGAGAACGCCTCGCGTAAACGACAGGCCAGTCCCATTACCGGAGATACGGTTTACACCATGCACGCCTGCGGACACGATGTGCACATCACCTCGCTGGTAGGCACCGCACGCCAGATGACGCGGCGAAAAGATGAGTGGAGCGGAACCCTGATGCTGTTGGTTCAACCCGCAGAAGAACGCGGCCTCGGCGCCAAGGCCATGATGGACGACGAACTCTGGGCACGCTTTGGCCAACCGGATTACGCACTGGCGTACCACGTGAACTCGCTGGACGTGGCCGGGGTAATCAATGTCTCCGAGGGCAGCCCGTTTGCCGGGGTCGACACCGTAGACATCATTATCCACGGTGTGGGTGCCCACGGCGCACATCCACACAAGAGCAAGGACCCCATCGTTCTGGGCAGCCAGATCGTGCTGGCCCTGCAGACACTGGTGGCCCGCGAGTTGTCACCCCGTGACCCGGGCGTGGTCACCGTCGGCTCCTTCCACTCGGGTACCAAGCACAACATCATTTCCGACCAGGCCCGCCTGCAACTGACAGTGCGCAACACCAGCCCTGAAACCCGTGAGTTGCTGCTGAGGGGAATCGAGCGTATCGCAGTCAACATGGGACGGGTCGCCGGTCTGCCTGAAGACAAACTACCCGAAGTCATCATAAAGGATGAGCCACTGCCACCCACCACCAACACACCCGAACTGGCACGCAGATTGAAGACGGCCTGGGCAGCTGAAATGGGTGAGGACGTGGTGGTCTACAACCCGACCAAGGGAATGGGAGCAGAAGATTTTCCCTTCTTCACGACCGACCCGGCCATCAGCACCGTTTACTGGCAGGTGGGCGGCACTCCTAAAGAGGCCTTTGACCTGGAGGCTGCAGGTGGCGCACCGGTGCCCAGTCACCATTCGCCATTATTCAAGATCGAACCGAAGACTTCGGTTCGTGCCGGGGTGGAGTCCTCGGTGATTGCCCTTCTGGAACTGATGGGGAATTGAGTTAGAGCAGATTCCAACGGTACGCTATGATTTTGAAGACCTGTGCAATGCAGAGTTCTTTCAAAATGCCCCGATTGAAGTCTTTGATTCACTAAAAGACAGGATGCCGGGTGTCTCCTACCCAATCGGGGAGCGAGGACCCTGGCACCATTTCTTATTTTTCAGCCTGGTCTGTGGCAAAATTCCGTTATGCGCAAACAAATGACACCACAAGAGTTCAGGCAACACGGCCATGCCGTGATCGATTGGGTCGCCCGCTACATGGAAAACGTGGAAAAGTTTCCCGTGACACCGACAGCAGTTCCCGGTGAAATTGCGGACAGCCTGCCGGAGCTGGCACCTGAAGCAGGCGAAGATTTTGCGGCGTTGCTGGCGGACCTGGACCGCGTGGTGATGCCGGGTATTACCCACTGGCAGTCACCGAACTGGTTTGCTTATTTTCCGGCCAATGTTTCGGGCCCTTCCATCCTGGCTGAACTGGTGTCTGCAGGACTGGGCCAGCAGGGCATGCTCTGGTCAACGTCTCCCGCAGCAACGGAAATTGAAGCGAAGGTGCTCGATTGGCTGGTGGACCTGATGGATTTACCGCAGGACTGGAAATCTGGCGGTCCCGGCGGTGGAGTAATCCAGATGAGTGCCTCAGACGCAACTCATGCCGCCCTGGTTGTCGCCCGCCATCTGCGTCGTGAACAGGCTGCAGTTGAAGACATGGTCGTATACGTTTCTGACCAGGCCCACTCATCCATCGAAAAAGGCTGCACGGTTGCCGCCATTGGTCACTGTCGCAAGATCAAGGTCGATCAATATTATGCGATGGATCCGGTTGATCTTGAAAACTCCATCAAAGCGGACAAGAGCAAGGGCCTGTTGCCGATCGCCGTGGTCTCGGCCATCGGCACAACAGCCACGACCGCGGTGGACCCCCTTGAGTCCATTGCGGACATCTCGGCGCGTCATTCTCTCTGGCATCACGTGGACGCGGCCTATGCGGGTACCGCAATGATCTGCCCTGAATTTCGCCGCTACCAGCCAGACCTGGAGCGCGTTGACAGCTACACCTTCAATCCGCACAAATGGATGATGGTCAACTTCGATTGTAATGTGTTGTGGGTGGGAAACCGCAAACCACTGATAGACACGATGAGCATCTTACCGCCTTACCTTCGTAACAAGGCCACAGAGTCCGGTGCTGTCCTGGATTACCGCGACTGGCATGTTCCGTTGGGCAGACGTTTTCGCGCCCTGAAGTTATGGTGGGTGTTGCGTTACTACGGAGCCTCCGGTCTGCGCGCCATGGTCCGGGACCATGTTGCGCTGGCCGGGGAATTTGCAAACCGGATTAATCAGGATGACCGCTTTGAACTGTTTGCACCCCACCCATTCGGCCTGGTCTGCTTTGGCCGTGTTGAGGGCAACGAAGCCACCAGGAAACTCGCCGATGATCTCAATGCCAGCGGCAGGGTCGCGGTGACACCATCGCGCATCAATGACCAATGGTTCATCCGGGTAAGCGTCGGCCAGACCCACACACGCAGCGAACACATTGAGAAATTGTGGCAACTGATAGAACAGCTGAGTATTTAGGCTTCGATTATCACAATACGGTTTTGTCTCTGGTAAAGAGTGCGAAACAAATTATCCACCGCCAGCATTTGGGGCGTTCAATATGATGCTGCGCAACCCTGATAAAGAAATTGTCTGGCTGTGTGCGTTGCGGCATTATTACTAATGTGAACCTTCCATTTTTGCTATAAAACCAATAACAACCAATCCACTTAACGCTGTTAAATTGGGCTTGTTAAAAAGAGGAAAAAGCTGCCTTGGGTAAAGTAAAGAGAAACGATCCCTGTCCATGTGGAAGTGGCAAGAAATATAAAAAATGCTGCGGGTCAATTCCGGCGCCAGCACCGCTGAGTGATGATTTTGTTAAATCTGCAATTCGGTTTGAGCAGTTGGGACAACTCGACCTGGCCATCGAACGCTATGAGCAGATCGTTAAACAACAACCCAATAATGTCGATGTGTTATGCCGATTGGGCAAACTAACGCTGGATTTGGGGCATGTTGATTCGGGTTTGGCGTATTTGGAAAAAGCCTATTCGAGTAATCTGCGTGATTACAACATGGTTTTTACCTATGCCGCACAGTTGCTACAGACAGGCGGTGTAGAGCAGGCGGTAGCGGTGCTGACCAAAGCACTGAAACAGCGTCCAGGTCAGGCCCAACTGATGATGTTGCTGGGTATTTGCTATGAACGATTAAGCCGGTACAACGAAGCGATAAAGGTATTGAAAAAAGCATTGGAAACAGTGCCGGGTGAGCCCAGGATACTGACACCGTTGGCGCTCTGCTATCGCCGTACCGGGGCTTATGCGCAAGCAGAGTCGTTGCTTGATTCCTTCACCAACAACATTAAAAAAATCGAACCAGGGATGGACGTACTTTGGAGCGAGTTGGGTATGGTCAAGGACAAGCTGGGAAAATTTGACCAGGCGTTCAAGGCCTTTACCCTATCCGGGCAGTTGACCCTGGCCAAAGCTGAAGCGCAGGCATTGGATAGCTCGCTGCGGGATAAAGAAATAGACATTTACCAGCAATGGGTTTGCGATGGCGGGTTAACCCGAACAGTGAAAACTGACGCCAGGGAAAAGCGAACCCTGGTATTTTTGGTCGGTATTCCCCGCTCGGGCACAACCTTGACCGAACAGGTGCTCTCCAGCCATCCACAGATAGAGAGTTCCGAAGAAAAGCTGTTTTTGGCTGAGGTTTGGCGTTCATTACAATCCCGGTTTGACCCGAGTAAACCAATTACTGAAATTTTGGAGTTATGCACCGAACAGGACTTTGAGCGCGCCAGAGACGCCTATTGGAATCAGGCAGAAAAATATTTTGATACAGACGCGAGAGTATTAATCGATAAGTTACCGCTCAATTTGATCAGCTTGCCAGTGATCAACGCGGTTTTTCCCTCGGCCAGGGTTATTGTTGCGTTGCGTGATCCACGGGATGTTTGCTTAAGCTGTTTTTTCCAATCCTTCCGGTTAAACCTTTCGATGAAAAAATTTCTCAACTGGTCTACGACCACCGCTTTTTACCATAAAGTCATGGGTTATTGGCTGGCGATAAAACCCCATATTAATTTACCGTGGATCGAGATTAAATATGAAGACACCGTGGACGATCTGCCCGGGCAGGTACGGACCATTCTGGACTTCATTGGGATTGAATGGGATGAATCGGTACTGAATTACGGTGAGCGTGCCCGGGACAAGTATGTCGCTACTCCCAGCTATCAAGCGATCCGTGAGCCGGTACACAAGGGCTCGGTACAACGCTGGAAAAACTATCCTGACGCCACCGCAGCCGGGCTGGCAGACTTAAGACCGTTTATTGATGAGTTCGGATATTCACTTGAACAGTCCGCATGAAACGAGTGGCATAGAAAATGTGGCGGGTGGCTTGTGGTCGACGTCCTGCTAATAAATTTAACCAACCGTTATCAATAAAGGAGAATTGTTTTGATTTTAATTGCGTCGCGCATAGTATTGTTCACGGTGTTAATGAGCCTGGGCACTACTTCTATCGCCGATACGATATCGCCCGCCCCCTGGGTTGAAAAAATCCGATCGCCACAGTACTTTGCCGTCTGTGTAGGAGACGTTGATGCGTCTGTAAACTGGTATCGATTGGTTTTTGGTTTGAAAAATCTTGGCGGTTCCGAAGCAGAAGATGGTTCCTGGAGAATTGAAAATCTTGGAAATTAGCAACTGGCAGTTGAGATCATAAGAGACAGCCGCGCTCAAAATGTCGAACGAGCCTTTGGCTTTAGCAAAGTTGGATTTTATGTGGACGACGTCGAAGCCGTTGTTCAGCGAATCGCAAAAGATACCGGTGAACAATTGCGAATCATTGACTTTGAGGAACTGGGGCAACGTATCATCCAATTACGCGACCCCGACGGAAATGTAATACAGCTTTTTTCTCAACCAAAAGAAAGGTAGCAGGTGATTGCACCTAAAGGCTAACTGAATGTTTTCTCAAAAAAAGGCCTGCATATTCATGCAAGCCTTTTGATGTTTGGCTCCCCGGGATGGACTCGAACCAACGACCTAGTGATTAACAGTCACCCGCTCTAACCAACTGAGCTACCGGGGAATAGTTGAGGCGCGGTATTCTCCGTTCTTTGGGGTAATGAGTCAAGGACGATATTGAAAATTTTCAAAGAAATCAGCTGCAATTTTCGAACCTGACGATTGCTGAGTGCCTTTTAACCCGATTATTTCAGTTTCTTTGACATTGTCAGGACATTTTTACCCTGGGTATTCTGGTATGCAATGGTGTCCATGATGGACTTGACAAAATGCAGACCCAGCCCGCCAACCGGCCGGTCTTCCACATCGCTTTGCAGGTCGGGTTCGTCCACATTGAACGGGTCAAAACCCACGCCATCATCTGCCATGATGATCTCCAGCAATCCCGAATATAGATTGATCGTGACATCAATCGTATGTTCCCTGTCGTCGTCATAACCGTTATTGACCAGATTGGTCAATAATTCATCAAGTACCAGGGTTACCTGGTAAGCCAGGGACGAAGGCAAGGTATTTCGTTCACAAAACTCTTCGACCATTGCGGACATATTTGTCAGTTCTGGCAATTGATTTGCATAACCCGTGCTGACCGTGTCGATGGTTTCACCCTCCCCGGCTTTAGCGGATGACTGATAGCGCAACACCACGCAGGTAATGTCATCAAACTGGTCTGCCTTGCCTGCAAATTCGGCAACCCGGTCCATGACCCGTCTTCCCAGTGCTTCTACCGATAAACCATAGGATTCGTAGAGCACTTTTTTCAGACGCTTCTCGGAGTATTCGTTACCCTCGGAATCGGTGGCCTCGGTCACGCCATCGGTGTAACAGAATATGGTGTCGCCGGCCTGCAGGACCATGCTCTTTTCCGCATAGCGCAGGCCTTCCAATGCACCCAGGGCCACGCCACCCGTGCCTTTGAGTTCTGTAACCGTTTCGTCCTGACTCAGCAGGAATGGTGGATTGTGTCCTGCATTGGCGTAGGTCAAACCATCATTGCGGATGTCGATAATGCCGTAAAAAAGGGTGACAAACATGGCAGATTCGTTTTCCTGCGACAACACCGCATTAACTTTTTCCAGAACTTCACCCGGCCCACCACCCCGTAGTGCGGTGGTTTTCATGATGGTGCATGAAACAGCCATGAACAGGGCCGCGGGTACACCCTTGCCGGACACGTCTGCGATGATGATACCGATCCGGTGACTGTCGATCTCGATGATGTCGTAGAAATCACCACCCAGTTCACGGGCAGCGAGCATTTTTCCAAAGGCCTCGATATCGTCCCGTTCCGGGTAATTTGTGGGCAAAATTGAAAGCTGCATCTGCCGGGCAATCTCCAGTTCGTCTTCCAGTTGTTTCAACGCTTTGCCGAGTTGACGGTTTTTCTGATCAAGTTCCGCCGTCCGTTCGGCGCGTTCAGTCTCCAGCCGTGCGCGCTCAATCGCATTGACCCTGAATACCCCGACCGCGGAAATCATCTCTGCGATCTCATCCCTGGACCGGGTTTCGGGTATATCAACACCGGTGTCCCCGTCTGCAAGCCTGCGCATCGCGGCCGTTAGTGCCATCACCGGTCGTACCGTGCGGCGGATCATCACGAGGTAAATCATTGCCGATGTGACCAGGGCCGACACCAGGATCAACAAAGTGGACAACCGCAGCATCAGTTCCGCTCGCCTGACTGCTTCACTGGCCTCGGCACCCGCCCGGTTGTTCATGATCTGCTGAAATTGATGGATTGGATCCATGATGGACTTCTTGAAGCGGATATAATTCTGGTCAAATACCAGGCGTCTTGCGGTTTCTAAATCACCTTGTTCAACGGCCGCCATCGCCTGCTCTTCAATGGCAATAAGGGCATCGGAATTGCCCTTGGCCAGTTCGATGAGATTCAGCTCCTCAGCGGGCGCATTGAGTTCATACAAACGCTGTACTACATGATCTCGGGTGTGGGTTCCACGCACTTCACGCCAGTAGTTGTCGTAGTGAACCTGATCGCCAAACTGTGTGTATGCCTGGACTTCGTTGGTCAGGTAATCGGACGCGTCGGCCAGTTCAATTCCGAGTTTCCTGAATTCCGCCTGCCGATGCAGCGCCTGGATTTCTTCCTTCTCACTTGTGTTGAGCATGACCACGCTGATACCGGTCAATGAAAACAGCACGATCGCGGTGCCAAACATGACCCATGCAATGGTCTTAATTCTCATCATTCAGCCTGATTGAATTCACATTAAATGATTGCCGGTCTGCGCTCATGTCCAGCCTACTGGCATGAAAACACCCTCGGTTCACTACATTTATCTGCCATACCCACCCATTTTGATATCCCCGACCATTTTAAAATACTGTCAATTGTCAGAGGTTTGAAGTCAAGTGATAGGTGCTAAACTAAACGGTGCATTGAGACCAGAACGGTGACATATCGTCCCTGCTCAATATGACACTGCGTCAGATTTGAGCTGTTTTTCTGGAATATGATCTGACGGGGGTGAAAAATGCTTGCAAACATTGGCCAGGAAACCATCGGGGATGTGCTGATTGTAGGGCCAAACGGAAAGTTGGATGGCAACGGGGCGAAGGACCTGGAAAACGCGTTGTTATCATCAATGGATGATGGTGCGACCCGAATCCTGTTTGACTTTTCGGAACTTGCCTACATCTCAAGTTCCGGTCTACGTGTGATCCTGGTGACCGCCAAGCGGGTCAAGAAAGAGTCAGGTTGTGTTGCTTTGTGTGAACTCAACGACCACATTCGTCAGGTATTCGACATGAGTGGCTTCAGTTCCATCCTGAACATTGAAAGTAGCCGGGAAGCGGCACTGACTGCCTTTTTCTGAGTGTATGGCCACCTTTGATGCTTTCATCCAGGGTCCGTTTCAAATTCAGGACATCCATACTACCCACAACCCTGTGTCTGATTTTCAGTCTTTTTCCCGTGGCGGGAAACGGCGAACTGCGGGGTAAAGTTCTGCGCATCAGCGCTGACCAGAGAGCGCCCTACTACTACACCGAACACAGAGCCGGAACCGAATATCTCACGGGTGTTGATGTTGAATTGGCCCGTCTGTTGGCGAATGAAATCGGATTCAGGATTGACTTTCATGAAGGCGACTGGGCCACCAACCTGGTCAGTGTGAAAAGTGGGGAATCCGATGTGGTACTGGGGGCTTTCTATTATGAGGACCGTGCGTCCTATGCGCTCTTTTCCGAACCCTACCGCGTGGAACGACAGGTGCTGTTTCTGGACAGCACTGCACAGCCAGATTTCAATCCAGCCACGCTGGATGATTTCCTGGAGCAGCTAACAGACCATTCTTTTCGGTTGGGCATAGTTGATCGATATTATTATGGCAGCGAGGTTACGGCTACGCTCAATTCACCGGAGTTTTCCCAACTGGTCACCAAGGTCCCGGGCGAAGCAATGCTCACGGAACTTTTTTTGAACGATCAAATTGACGGATTCATCGCCGACAGGCTGGTAGGCAGCAGGACCATTGCGGAACTGGCGACAACCCGGCAGATACATGAGTATCCACTGGTGGTATACCAGGCCAATGTACATGCCATGTTCAGCCGTGAGAACTTTGGACCAATCGATGTAGAAGAATTCAATCACGCGCTGGAATCCCTAATATCCAGTGGTCAACACCAGACCACATTACGACACTTTGCCGCACCCATACTGTTGACAAATGCGATCTCGGGAAACTGGTTTTTCGTACTCGACATCATAGGCACCATTGCCTTTGCCATTTCGGGTGTGCTGATCGCCAGAAAAGAACATTACAGCCTGTTCGGTGCATTTGTACTCGCCTCGCTTCCCGCCGTAGGTGGTGGCGTGATCCGTGATCTGCTGATCAACCGTGAGCCCATCGGAATTCTGGCAACACCGCTTTACATGTATTTGATCATCGGCACTGTATTGACCGGTTACGCTCTTAACTGGATTCTGAAATTTGTGCGTGGTCGCTACCTGTTTATATTCGACATATCAGTCTGGATCGTGAGCATGAGTCGCTATGTCCTGCCACGCAACGTATTCGAGGTATTTGACGCCATCGGACTGGCGGCATTCACCGTGACCGGGGTGGCCATAGCCAGTCGCTACGGGGCCGATCCCTTGTTGATCTGGGGCCCCTTGTTGGCCGCATTGACGGCAGCAGGAGGTGGCATCCTCAGGGATGTTTTCAGGGCCGACGCCAACAACCCGGCTCTGAAGACATCGTTCTATGCCGAAATCGCGCTTTGCTGGGGTATGCTGCTGTCACTTTTTATCTATTTCCGGGCAATGGATGTGAGCACGGATGCGATGCGCACCGCAGTGGTGGTCACCGTCGTCGGTGCATTTGCCACCCGCATGATGATCGTGGCATTAAAGTTGCGCAGCCCGCAATTCTGATTTAAATCATATTTTGGTTTTTATTTTCTTTATTTATCAACTGATTCCGCCACCGTCAATGCATTGGTTACCTACAAATTTTTCTAGATTTTAGCGGGTTTCATGGTGACAAAAAACGTCACAATATTTTCCAAATTGCCATCCCAAAATCGCGTTGACTGACTAATTCAATATATATCAATAACCGCTATTCAAATAAAACAACAACTTATCAACTTTGTCAATTTTGGCGCATATATTGCATGCATAAGCATATATTAATGAGCGGGACACGGATGCGTCCCAGGGAACAAGATCATGAGATATGCGAAGGAAACAGCCACGATTCTGATTACACTTGCGGTGTTACTTACAAGCGTTTCACTATTGGCGCAATCAGAACAAGGTATTGAGAACCGGGTATTTGGCCTCGGTCAGCCCCAGTCCGCTCAACACTTGCCACCAGGTCAATTGCGTGATCGACTCGAATCACTGCCACCACAGGCCAGCGCCAAGGCACTGCGCTGGTTACAGGATTTTTCATTTCCGGAATCCGACCTCGACACCCTGAAAATTGACGGCGAGGGCAACGTCTTATATCACGATACCCTTTTGCCAGACCCTGAGAAGGTCGAGCAATCGGACCCGGCCAACGGCCCTACCCTACCGTCTGAGATACCCCAGGCAACCCTCGATGACGCGTTTATGCTGCACAGCAAGCCCGGCTCAACCAATGTCGTCTTTATTGATTTTGACGGTGCCACCATCACCGGTACGGCGTGGAATGGTAGCAACGCACAGATTGATGCAGTTCCATACAACATAGAAGGCGATGCAAGCACCTTCAGCACACTGGAAAGAACACGAATCGTGGATATCTGGCACCGCGTAGCCGAAGACCTGGCACCATTCGATATCGATGTCACCACCCAGGAACCTACCACCTTCAACTCAACCACCGGCCACATACTGGTGACGCACACGGTGGATGCCAACGGTGATCTGATTTATTGCAGTTCCTGTGGAGGCGTGGCCTATGTCAACGTGTTTGGAAACTCCAGTTACCACACCTACTACTCACCAGCCCTGGTTTTCTTCGACAAACTTGGGAACGGGGGTGAAACCTATGTGGCGGAAGCATCCTCGCATGAATTCGGCCACAACCTCGGTCTGTCACACGATGGCCATACCGACGGCACAACCTATTATGGCGGTCAGGGTTCCGGCCTGGTCTCGTGGGCACCGATCATGGGTAACAGTTATAACAACAATGTCACACAATTCAGCAAGGGTGAATACAACGGCGCCAACCAAGGCCAGGACGATCTGTCAATCATCGACGGCAAACTGGGCTACCGCAGCGACGACCACGGTGACACGATAGCCGCAGCCAGCACCATGTCGATTGATCCCAATGGCACGGTCATTTCCTCCAATCCAGAACTTGATCCACACAACATCCTGACCGCAAACAAAGGCGTTATCGGCTCATCTTCTGACGTAGACGTATTTTCGATTGCCGCGGGCGATGGCGCCCTGAGCCTGACCGTTAATCCATCATGGGACGCATTTTATCGTTCATCTTCGCGCCGTGGCTCCAATCTCGATATCGACGCGGAACTGCAGGACAACAGCGGGGCCACGGTGGTGATAGATGACCCCACCAATGACACCACTGCGACGGTCAGTGCAACGGTAACCGCAGGCACCTATTATTTGCTGGTTACCGGTGTAGGAAATTCAGTAACACCCTATTCCGATTATGACAGCCTGGGCCAGTACTTCATCAGTGGATCGGTTCCACCAACTGACCCGGATACCACACCACCGACACCCAACCCGATG
The DNA here is from genome assembly GCA_014238945.1 of Lysobacterales bacterium. Lineage (GTDB taxonomy): Bacteria > Pseudomonadota > Gammaproteobacteria > Xanthomonadales > SZUA-36 > SZUA-36. The sequence continues at coordinate 25,716 of JABAAB010000033.1, read as the reverse complement.
ACCTGGGCCAGTGCGCCATCTGCCGATTCGCATAATGCCATCAGCATGACAGCCACCACGGCCACCGATGATTTTGGTTCGGTCGAATACAATTTCATGTGTACGATCGGCGGAACTGGCTGCACCAACAGTGGCTGGCAATCCAGTTCCAGCCACACGGCAACCGGTCTCGCAGCCAGCACCCAGTACACCTACAAGGTTGTGGCGCGTGATCAGTCACTCAATGAAACCAACGCATCGGCCATCGCCAGTGCCACCACGGATGCCCCGCCACCACCACCGGCCGACCCCACCGGCCTGAGTGCCAACGGAATATCCGAAACAGAAATCGACCTGGCCTGGAGCGACAACGCCAACAACGAAACCGGCTACCGGGTGGAACGTTCACCCGATGGTCTGAATACCTTCAGCACCATCACCACGCTGGGAGTCAATGCCAACAGCTACAGCGACACCGGACTGGCATCCGATACCACCTATGACTATCGCGTGGCAGCATACAACGACACCGGGGATTCCGGGTATGACACAGCCAGCGGCACCACCGATGCGCCACCAGCCTGGACCAATTTCAATGCCGACAGCCAGACCCTGGTTGCCGGTACGGTCACCGGTGGTTTGAGTAACACCTACAATGACGATACCTTGATGCAATCCATCAGGGAACGTGAATCCGGTGGCAGGAAGTCCAATCGTCACAGTTACCTGGAACAACGCTGGAACTTCAATGTTTCGCTGGGCGCCTCGGTGGATGTTTATCTGAACGCCTGGAGCAGTGGTTCCGGTGATGGCGACAGCTTCGATTTCGAATATTCACTCGATAATGGCAACAGTTTCCTGGCCATGTTCAATGTCTCATCCACTGACAGCGCAAACCTGCAGTCATTCACCATACCAGGCGCGCCCAGTGGTTCAATCATCATCCGTGTCATCGACACCGACCGGACATCGGGCAACCGCGAACTGAATACCATCTTCGTGAACCACCTGTACATACAGGTTGGAAACCCCTCCACGGATCCACCCATTGGTGATCCGAGTGGTCTTTCAGCCACGGCCTCATCGTCAAGCCAGATCGATCTGAGCTGGATCGATGGCACCGACAACGAGTCCGGCTTTACCGTGGACCGTTCAACTGATGAGCTCAACTGGAGTCAGGTTGCCGACCTGCCCGGTGGCAGCACCAGCCACAACGATACGGGTCTGACCGCTGAAACCAGATACTACTACCGGGTAAGAGCCTATAACGGCAATGGGTTCTCAGCCTACACCTACGCCGATGCCACCACACCCGTGGCGCCAGCACTGACCCTGTCGGCCAGTGGATACAAGGTCAAGGGCAAGCACCACGTGGCACTGGACTGGACCGGATCCAGCAATGTTGATGTTTACCGTGATGGTGTCCTGATCACCACGGTTTCCGGTAACAGTCATGACGACAACATCGGTACCAAGGGGGGCGCGACCTATACCCACCAGGTCTGCGAGGCTGGTACAGCAGTCTGTTCAACCACTACCACCACCGACTTCTGATTGCATTCAATGCAATCCCTGGGGCCACCAAAGTGTGGCCCCTTTTTTATGTGGGTTGTGAAACCCGGAATGATTACCCGAATATATTGCCAACAGGCAGTGACCGATATCAACACTTGACGTTGCACCATCAATAAAGACTGCTTATCCTCTCCCCTTACCCCGTCTTTCGGAATACCAATGAGCCAGCCCCTGCCTAAAATCAATCCTGATCTGGACATCAGCACACTGGCAGAGAAATTTCGCCGGGATGGAAAAATCCGGGTCTCCAATGTGTTGTCTGAGGATTTTGCAAATCGCGTGTTTCGCTGTCTGGACCAGGACGTTCCCTGGCGTTTAATGTATTACAACCATCAGGGCAAAGGCCCGGAAGTTGTCGGCCGGCTTTATCCACATCAATTGGAGAGTATGGATAAATCTCAACAACTGGCTTTGATTGAGCGGGTTCACGAGGAAGCAAAAGACAATTTTCACTACCTGTACAATGCCTACGACGTTCTGGATGCCCGACGCAAAGGCCAGGAACCGGGTCTGTTTCTACAGAAATTTCTCGATTTCATGGGTTCGGATGAATTATTTGAATTCATCCGGAAAATCAGTGATGACCAAATTTTCAACCGGGTTGACTGCCATGCGTGCCGCTACCTTCCCGGCCATTTTCTGAAAGAACACGTGGACAGCAGTCCATTTGAAAACCGCCATATGGCATACGTATTCAATTTCAGCGAGGACTGGGATGCCGACTTCGGGGGTCTGACCCATTTCCTGGATGACCAGCACCTGGTGACCGACACCTTTATTCCGCACTTCAACACGCTGACATTGTTTAAAGTTCCCGTACCCCACTCGGTGTCTGCAGTCAGTGCATTTGCACCCAATCCGCGTTACAGCATTACCGGCTGGTTTACTCGTTACAACTGATATTATCGGTAATCCTCGTGTAAGGGACGTGCGGGCTTTGTAACCACCGTCCTTATCGACTATATTTAGCCGGTCATTAATTTTAAAAACTCAGACCCATTCAGGAAAACCCATGAAAAAATTATCTGTTGCACTGACCGCTCTCAGTCTACTCATTGCCAGTTCGGTAACCCAGGCATGGGAGCCTGACAATAATGACAAAATGGAGCTTTCAGTAGCGCAGGCCATCATCAAGGCAAAAGACAAAGACCCGGCACTGAAGAACTGGTTTGAAACCGCTTATGCCTACGCCGTTTTCCCAAAGGTAGGTAAAGGTGGCATCGGTATTGGTGGTGCCCGTGGAAAGGGGCTCGTTATCCGTGGTGACACGGTCCTGGGTAAGACAACCTTGACGCAGGTTACCGTTGGCTTTCAGCTCGGTGGCCAGGTTTATTCTGAGTACATCATGTTCAAGGATGAGGCGGCATTTACCAATTTCAGCCGGGGCAACTATGAAATGGGTGCCCAGGTATCGGCTGTGGCCCTGACTGCGGGTGCTTCTGCTGATGCCAGTTACGACAGTGGCGTGGCGGTGTTTACCATTGCTGAAGGTGGCCTGATGTATGAAGCCAGTATCGGTGGTCAGAAATTTAAGTTCAAGGCTACAAAGTAGAGATTCCCGCTTTCGCGGGAATGACATCATTCCAGGACATCGTCGTCCCGGGGCCGCGAATAGCGGAACCCGGGACCTCCTTGCAGGGACAGAGCAAATAGCGGTGCAACTGTTTCAGGATACGACAGCGTATTGAGCTCCCCGCTTTCGCGGGAACGACGTGTGCTTCGACCGCCGGCTACAGACGATACGAAACCGCCAGCACCCCGGTCAATATCACCCACATGAGCAGTGTCAACGGTGTACCCACCCTGACGAAGTCCTTGAACTTGTAACCACCTGCATTCATGACCAGCAGGTTGGTTTTATAAGCCATTGGTGTGACAAAGCTCAGGTTGGCACCAAACAACACGGCCAATACAAAGGGTTCCAGCGGTAGCCCCAGGCCCTGGGCAATACTGATGGCAATGGGTGTTCCAATCACCGCGGCTGCATTATTGGATACCACGTTGGTCATCACAGCCATCATTAACATCAGGAAAGACAACATCCACATGGGTGCCATTCCAGCGGTCAGAAACAGGAACACCTGGGCGAGATATTCTGCACCGCCGGTTTTCATCAGGGCGGAACCCAGAGCCAACGATGCGACAATGATCAGGATAACCTGTGAGCTCAGTGCACGATTGGCGCTTTTCCAGTCCAGGCAACCACTGCTGATCAGAACCAGGCAACCCAGTAAGGCACTCATCGCGATGGGCATGACGCCAAATGCCGCCAGTGCAATAATCGCCACCATGATCAACAGGGCAAGCGGTGCTTTAGACGTACGTGGCAGATTGGTGGTGGAGTCGAGTACCAGCAACTCACCACCCATCTTCAGTTTATGAACGTCCTCAACCCTGCCCTGAACCAGCAAGACATCGCTGGCCTTGAGACGTCGTTGCTTCAGACCGGGTGTACTCGCAACAACAACGTCACCGGCACAATGCACTGCCAGCAGATCCACTTGATAACGTGCCTTAAGACGCGCATCCGCCAATCTCAGACCACGCAACCGGGAACCACCGGTAATGACGACTTCCGCCAGTTGCAGATCACCATCCGGTTCGGTCTCTTGTTCTTCCAGGCCAGTCAGCAACCTGGCGCCCAGGAGTGTTTCATACTCTTTTAACATGGCTGAAGTCGCGGATATGCTGATGCTGTCCCCGGCTTTAATGACCACGTCAGGCAAGGGTGAAATCAACTGTTTGTTGTCCCTGACTACCCTGATCACCTTGAGGTTGTCACCGGCCTTGTGTATCACCTCCGCAAGTGTTTTCCCAATCAGGGAATTTCCACTGGAGAACTGCAGATAAGCCTGGAATACACGGTTGGAAAAATCGGACATGGGCGGTGTGCGTTCGGGTATCAGTCGGGGTGCGACCAGCCACAGGTACAGGATGGCCGCGGCGGCAGCAACAGCAACGGGCTGCAGAAAATCAAACATTCCAAAACGGACCATACCCATGTCCGCAGCTACCGCCACTACCAACAGATTGGTCGAGGTGCCGATGGTGGTACCCATACCGCCTATCAATGTTGCAAATCCCATGGGCAGCAATACCCCGGAAGTTGAACTCTTGTTGCGTACCGCGGCACCGATCAGCATGGGCAGCATCAACACCACGATGGGTGTATTGTTCATGAACGCACTGAGCACCGCACCCACCACCAGGGTCAGTAACAGGGCGAATTTGGAGCTCCATTTCCACAGCTTCGCCAGACGCCGGGCAACCGGTTCAAGTGCCCCGGTTTTGACCAGTGCCTCACCGGCAATCATCAACGCACACACGGCCACCAGTGCTTCGTGACCAAATCCATGGAAAAACTCCATTGGATCCACCGCACCGTGAAGCGTTTCAAATGGGAATACCTCAAAACCAATCACCAGCATTACCAGGATCGCCAGGCTGGATGACTCCAGGGGGAGTTTCTCGCGGGTAAACAGAAACAACGCCACCCCCGTCATCAACAACATCGCCAGAGCATGTGTATTTGGAATAATGGGGAAGCCCATGGGTTCGCCTGTTTTTGTATTGTTGCTATGTTACCAGCACCGGCATCTGCAAGTTAACCACGGTGTCAATTCAACCGTCGTTCCCGCGCGCGCGGGATACCAGTACAATGGGATATGCCTGTTCAACATTCCAAATTTGGTTTCCCGCTCGCTTTATTTCTTTGCGCATGCGAGCCACAGATCGAAGCAACAACCGACAACATTGGGTCACCACCCGTGAAAATGGAACAGACCGGTTGGCTCGCTGCTCAAAACCTCATGGAGGCCAGCGGTCTGCAAGCCAGTTTCTCACAACCCGGCCACTTTTTCGTGCACAACGATGATGGCCGGCCAGAACTGTTTGTAATCAATGAAAAAGGGGCCAACCTGGGTGTGGTTTCAATCGTTCCCGCGCGCAATACGGACTGGGAAGACATTACATCGGTGCCGGTGGATGATGGTCACTGGATCGTAATTGGGGATATTGGCGACAATTTATCCATTCGGTCTTACATCATGCTGTATTTTATCGAGGAACCCCGGCCTGATGAGAATGGACGATATGGTGGTGACCAGGTAGTGCGGCACAGGCTGGACCTTGAGTTTCCGGACGGTGCGCGCGATTGTGAATCACTTGCCTATGACCCTGTAAACAGACAACTCCTGTTGCTCAGCAAGCGGGACAAGCCGGCCCATTTGTACACAGTGGACCTGGATATTGCGCTTTCCCAGGGTCAGGCTGAACTTGAATTTGCGGGCACAATCTATGCCCTGCGCCCACCCACAGCAAGTGACCAACGTATCTGGCGGGGTAAAACAGACTGGATTTCCCAACCCACGGGTCTTGATATTTCCCCCGACGGCTCTGAGGCGGTCATCATTTCCTACCGCAGTGTGTACCGCTATCTGCGCCGGGATAACGAGGACTGGGTGGTGTCGATGAGCCGGAAACCAACCGAACTGGTGGGTCCCAGGGCAGTGCAGAACGAGGCCATTGCTTTCAGCGCAGATGGTCAGTCCATTTTCGTCACGACAGAGAAACTCCCGGCGCCCATTTTTCGCATCGAATTTACCGGTGACGAAGGATAATGACCCAAACCGATTGATAAATATTCAAAGGGTAAAAGTAAAGAACACGAACGGACGGACCGTGGGAAGACAATCCGCCGGTATCTGATTTCTAGAGGGAAATACCCTGTTCATCCAGGAATTCGTGGAATTCATCCTCAGAAATTACCCTGACACCCAGCTTTTCGGCCTTCTTCAATTTTGATCCGGCAGCTTCTCCGGCAAGGACTACGCTGGTCTTGCCCGACACGCTGCCGGTCACTTTTGCGCCCAGCGATACGAGAATGTTTTTTGCCTGTACACGCGGCATGGACAAGGAGCCTGTCAGGACCCAGGTTTCACCATCCAGGGGTTGTTCACCACCGAGATCCTCCACGGGTTGCCAGTCCATGCCGGCATCCTTCAATGCCTGGATGACCTGCCGGTTGTTTTCCTGGGCGAAGAAAGCGGCCACGTGACTTGCCACGATCGGCCCCACGTCACTGACCTCGGTGAGTGTCTCTTCACTGGCCTGGAGCAATGCCTCCATGGTACCGAAATGTGCAGCAAGGGAATGTGCAGTTACCTCCCCCACCTCGCGGATGCCGAGCGCATATAACAGGCGATCCAGAGACGGTTGCTTGCTCTTTTGCAAAGCGAGTAACAGGTTCTCAGCCGATTTCCCACCCATGCGCGCCAGCGAAGCAATCTGATCGTGGTCCAAATGGTAGAGATCTGCGACCGTCGAAATCAGTCCCTGTTCAACCAACTGGTCCACCAGTTTGTCACCGAGCCCCTCTATGTCCATGGCCTTGCGCGTGGCGAAGTGCCGGATACTGTGTTTGATTTGTGCCGGACAGATCAGACCACCGGTGCAGCGTGACACGGCTTCGCCCTCCACCCGTTCCACGGCAGAACCACATTCGGGGCAAGACAGTGGCATCCGGAACTCGGCCAGTTCGGTTTCGCGACGCCCATGCAGGGCGCGGGCAACCTCGGGGATCACATCCCCGGCCCTGCGTACGACAACCCAGTCACCGGGGCGCACGTCCTTGCGACGGATCTCCCCCTGATTGTGGAGTGTTGCATTGGTCACCGTCACACCACCAACAAATACCGGCTCCAGGCGCGCCACAGGGGTCAGAGCCCCGGTACGCCCCACCTGCACATCGATGGCCAAAAGACGGGTAATTTCTTCCTCGGCCGGGAATTTATGCGCCAGTGCCCACCGGGGTGCACGACTGACAAAACCCAGAATGTCCTGCTGTTTGAAGGCATCGACCTTGTAGACCACCCCGTCAATGTCGTAGCCGAGACCTGCCCTTCTTTCCCCCAGGTCGGCGTGATACTGCAGACAGCCTTCCAGACCCGTTACGCGCCTGATCTCGGGGTTAACCGGAAACCCCCACTCCCTGAGACGCGTCAGGGTGTCGAACTGGCTATCCGGTAAATGGTCGCGGGTTGCGGTACTGTAGGCAAAAAAGGCCAGTGGACGTTTTGCCGTCATTTGTGGATCCAATTGACGCAGACTGCCCGCAGCACCATTGCGCGGGTTAACCAGTGGCTTTTCATCGCGCTCGAGTGCACGACGGTTGAATGTCTCAAAACCGGCACGCGGCATGTAAATTTCGCCACGCACTTCCAGTAATTCCGGCCAACCATCACCACGCAATTTCAACGGTACGGCCCTGATGGTGCGCACATTGGAGGTTACGTCTTCACCGCGTTCACCATCACCCCGTGTGGCCGCGGTGGTCAGCAAACCGGACCGGTAGGTCAGAGAAATGGCCACCCCATCCAGCTTGGGTTCAGCGGCAAACACGATATCATCACGCTCAAGACCCTCGCACACCCGACGATGGAAATCTGCCACTTCCCCGCTTTCGAAGGCGTTAGCAAGGGATAGCATCGGCACCCGGTGACGAATTTCATCGAATCCGTCCATGGGCGTGCCACCGACACGCTGGGTCGGTGATTCGGGAGTGACCAGAACGGGGAACTCTTTTTCCAGGGTCTCCAACTCGTGCAGCAAACGGTCATACTCGGCATCCGGAACTTCCGGATCGTCCAGTACGTAATATCGGTAGTTGTGAAACTCGATCAGCCGACGCAGTTCATGCGCCCGTGCCTGCGCCTTTGACTGCGCCCGTGACTGCCCCATGGTCAGTCGTCTTTTTTCCGCTCGTAATCTCGCAACTCATCCTTGATTTGCATGGAGCGGTTGCGGGTAAATACCTCCTGGGCATCGTCCAGCAAGTCGGCCTGGAGTACTTCGGCCAGTCTGCGGGAGGTGGCCAGCATCGAGTCCCAGGCATCCAGCGCGCCTTTGGGGCCCGGTAGTGCCATGAACATGGTAACTCCGCGGATCTCCATGGTATTCCAGGAGGTTTTATCAAACGTGCCGGGGTTCACCAGGTTGGCCATGGAAAAAACCGGGTCCAGTTCATCTTCATCAATGCGGTGAAAGATATCGTGGTCCCCAAATACGAGCCCGGCCTTTAATGCAGCATCCAGCAGTTCAACACCGGTGATGACGTGGTTGTCACGCGCCCTCAAAAACAGGGTAACGAGTTTATCCGGAGGTGGAGGGGGCCGGGGGATGTCATCCAGGGTCGGTTCTATTCTTTCCCCCTGCCCGTCGGTATCGCCGATGGCAAGATCCGGTTGCACCGCATCTGCATGGTCATATTCCGGTGGATCCGGTTGTTGATCCGCGTGGACCGATTGCTCGGGTGTTATACGGGAGGCGTGCGATCGTTTACGCGATGCACGTGGCTTGCGTTTTTTGTCCGGATTGCCCAGCAGGAAAATTCCTGCAACTATGACAATACCCACGATGATCAATGTCCATCTGAAAGTTGAAATATCCATTTCGGCTCTTACTGTTGTTCAGTCCCCTGTTCTGACCTCAGCCCAATACGGTAGCTGTGATCGTTCCCTGCATTATATTAGCTTGCCTGTTGCTGGTCATTAACCATACTTGATGCTTCGTCAATATCAACCTGCACCAGACGCGACACACCGGGCTCCCTCATGGTGACACCACTGAGTTGATGGACCATCTCCATGGTGATCTTGTTGTGGGTGACGACAATAAACTGCACAGAACCTGACATTTCCCGGACCATCAGGGTAAACCTCGCCACGTTGGCGTCATCCAGCGGCGCATCGACCTCATCAAGCAGGCAGAACGGTGAAGGATTCAAGCGGAATATGGCAAATACAAACGCCACGGCCGTTAATGCCTTTTCACCACCAGAAAGCAGGTGAATACTGCTGACCCGTTTGCCTGGCGGACGGGCCATGATGGCAACTCCGGTAGTCAACAGGTCTTCGCCGGTGAGTTCAAGGTAGGCGTGGCCACCACCAAACAATCTCGGGAACAACTCCTGTATCCCCTTGTTGACACCTTCAAACGTATCCTTGAATCGGGTCCGTGTCTTGCGGTCAATTTTCTTGATAGCATTTTCCAGCGTATCCAGGGCGCTTATCAGGTCCTCGTTTTGTGCATCCAGATATTCCTTGCGTTTGAGTTCTTCCTCGTACTCAGATATGGCCGCCAGGTTGACCGGCTCCAGGCGGGTAATCCTGATAGCGAGCCGTTCCAGGTTTTCCTCCCAGGCCTGTGGGTCTGCATCCTCAGGAAGCGCGCCGGCCAGTTCCGCGATATCCAGCTCCATTTGCTCTACCTGTCGTTTGAGCGTACGGGCATTCAGCTCCACTTCCTGTTGCAATAATCGTGCTTTCTCCAGTGAGCCCCGGATTTCTTCGACCGCCTGGACCGAAATGTGCTTGTCGGCCTCCAATCGTCTGTAATCCTCTTCGAGTTCCTGCATCTTTGCACGCGCCGCACCCAGTTGCTGTTCAACTTCTACCCGGTTTTGCAACAAACCATCCATTTCAGACCGGTATTTTTCCTGTGGATCCTGGTTGCGTGCGATTTGCTCACTCAGGTCAAGGTAACGTTGTTGCAGATGTGCGAATTGTGCGTCCATACGCTCGAGTGACTGGCGCAGGGAATCATGGCTGGCGCGCCGGGCTTCTGTCTTCAAAGCCAGTTCATGTCTTTGATTGCGTGCCTGGCGGGCATTGGTCCTGGCCTTGTCCCGGCGTTCAAGCAGAGCTTCCCGTTGCTGGTCCAGGGCGGAGCGTTCTTTTTCGATCTCGGCCATGGCCTCGATGACCACCGCCAGTTCCCGACGTGAGTCCTTTATCAGTGCCTGGTCGCTGTCGTGTTGTTTTTGCAGAGCAGCCGACTCCTCGGCAATCTGTCTCTGGCGCCCACTGAGGTCTTCAATCCTGGCACGGGCGGCATTTAAACGACCGCTGATATCCGCGCCCTGGCGATGCTGAGAATTGACCTGCTGCTGCAGTTCAGTGATGTCCTGCTCCTGTGCAGGCATGGCCTCACGCGCTGCCAGGTTGGCTGAACGTAGCTCCGACCATTGTTGCCTGAGACCGGTGAGCCCCGCCTCCAGTGTCTTGATTTCCTGTTTTCGTGCCAGCTTACCCGCCTTGCCGGACTGGCCACCTGCAACACGTATCCAACCGGTGCCGAGCCATTGCCCCCCCGGAGTGACAAAGGTATCTGTCTGACCCGGGCGCGCGGTGTTCTCCAGTGCTTGCCCGAGCGAGTCTGCTATCAGGACCTGGTTGAGTTGCCCGATAATGGCATCGGGACCGGAGACTTTCTCAGCCAGGCTGCCCGCGACCACATTGATCCCGGAACGGTGACCATCGAGCAGCGTCAGCTCAATACTCCCGCTTTGATCATCGGCCAGCTGATTCAGCCCTTTCGAAAATGATTCGGGATTATCCACCAGCACCGAATCTAGCCAGAACCCGAGCACGGTTTCGACAGCTGCTTCCCAGCCTGGCTGAACCTCGAGTTGTTCCAGCAGTCGGGGTGCGGTGTTCAGACCACTGGATTCCAGAAACGTGACGCTGTCACCACCTTCACGCTCAGCCTGCTGAAATGCCCTGAGGGATTCCAGCCTTCCTTCACTCCGGCTCACTTCACCCTGCAGCGTGTGTTGTTCCGATGTGCTGTCACGCAGGGCAGCACGCCTGTCCGCCAATTCGCTGCGAATCTTCACCAGCTCTTCCTGTTGCGATGTCAGCTTTGCAGTCGACTCTGCAGCTTGTTTTTCGAGGCTTACAACCTCCCGGCTCAGCTCGCCGGTATCCGTACCTTCAGTTTCACTGGCAAGACCATCAAGGCGTTGCTCTCCATCCCGGGTGCGTTGATCCAGCATATCGATGGTGGCCTGCAAACTGTCCGCTTTTCGACTCTGCTCATTACTTTTGATGTGGTGGTCCTGTAACTTGTCCTGCCAGTCATTGACTTCGGCTTCGGACTCCTGCATCTCGGCATCCGCGCTGGTTTCCTCCTTGTTTGCCTGCTTGAGCAAGGGCTCAACCTCAGCCAGACGCCTGGTCAGGTCTTCAACCTGTGCCCGGTCGAGCACCATGTGTTGTTCCATATCCTTGAGGGAATCGGAAGTCTCCTGGTATTCCTTTCTTTGCCGGGACTGCAATTCACGACTGTGCTGAATGGTCTGCTCCAGGCGGGCGATATCGCTGCCAACTGAATACAAATCACCCTGAACGCTGTTAAAGGCCTCGGCGGCACCAGCCTGTTGCTGGTGCAGTTTTTCCATGGCCGCCTCAGCCGCGCGTTGTTCCGCAAGTTGTTCCTGCATGGCGGTTTCCCGCACGCTCAACCCGGCACGACCGATCTCGGCATTGTTCTGCAATTCCGACCATTGCAGCGCCAGCAGGTTTGATTCCAGTTCCCGTCTTTCGATCTTCAACTTGCGGTAACGCTCCGCCGCCCGGGCCTGGCGCTTGAGCCGGTCCAGGTGACTGCTTATTTCATCACGCAGATCTGACAACCGGTCCAGGTTTTCCCGGGTGTGTCCGATGCGTCTTTCGGTTTCCCTGCGTCGTTCCTTGTAACGTGATATCCCCGCGGCTTCTTCAAGATGCGAGCGGATATCATCCGGCCCGGCATCGACGACCTGGGAAATCATGCCCTGCTCTATGATCGAATAGCTCTTGGAGCCCAGACCGGTGCCCAGGAACAGGTCACGCACGTCCTTGCGTCGACAGCGTGTCCCGTTCAGAGAATAGTGTGAAATACCATCACGGCCAACCTGTCGTTTGACCGAAATTTCATTGTAGCCAGCAAACTCGCCAGCAATCTGACCGTCGGAATTGTCAAACAGCAATTCCACCGTGGCAGTACCTACCGGTTTGCGGGTGCTGGATCCAGAGAAAATGACATCCGCCATGGATTCGCCACGCAAGACCTTGGCCGAGCCCTCACCCATGACCCAACGTACCGCGTCAATGATGTTGGATTTACCACAGCCATTGGGCCCGACCACGCCGGTCAGGTTGGTCGGCGCGGTAAATGTGGTCGCATCTACAAAAGATTTGAAGCCCGCAAGCTTGATTGCAGTCAGTCGCATAGATTGAATCTGTGGTCAGGGATGAGTACAGTTCTCATCCAATTATTATTTTCCGGAGTATCAATATGGCTACCCAGCCCGGTCGTGAACTGGAACTGTTTCCAAACCCCCAGCCTGAACGTGATTATACCATTCGAATCCGTATTCCGGAGTTTACCTGTTTGTGTCCCAAGACCGGCCAACCCGACTTCGCGACCCTGTTGCTGGAGTATATTCCGGACCAGCTTTGTGTGGAACTCAAATCGCTCAAATTGTACGTCTGGAGCTTTCGTAACGAGGGTGCGTTTCATGAGGCAGTAACCAATGAAATCCTGGATGACCTCAGCCGCGCCACCGAACCACGCTTCATGCGTCTGACGGCAATCTTCAATGTACGCGGTGGAATTGACACCACCGTCATTGCCGAACACCGGGCCACGGGATGGAATCCACCCGCTGCAGTTGAATTGCCATAAATGGTCATCCCTGGATTGGTCACAAAGCAGTCAGGCCCTACCGGACTCGCACCCGGATATCTGCCGAAATCCCTCGACACCGCATCATGGGGTGCGCATTGAGGTTTGCAGTCATGCTCAAGCAGTCCTGGTGACATTGAAAAAATCAGATTTGCCGGTGCGTGCTATTTACAATTCATCACTGGCAAACGCATCTATTGCCAGGGCGTGTATATCCGTTTGCATCATCTCACCGAGGGCCGCATAAACTGCCCGGTGCCTTTTTAACATGGGTACCCCGGCAAAATCTTCACAGACAAGCATCACACGGAAATGACCCAACCCCCCACGGGCACCTTCGTGACCAACGTGCAAATGCCCCTCATCCTCCACATCCAGTGCTTCGGGGGAAAAAGCGGACTCAAGTAACGTACGAATTCTTTCGACGCGTTCAACCGTCATGGCAATAACCCATCAGGGCAGTACCGGTATGAACGGCCGGACATCCACCGATATCCAGGCACCCGAATTAATGTATGGGTCTGTCTCGGCCCAGACTCGGGCCTCTTGCAGTGAATCAAATTCTGCCACGATCATTGATCCACTGAAACCCGCCGGTCCGGGGTCGGGTGAGTCAATTGCCGGCATGGGTCCAGAAAGCAGCAAACGGCCCTGGTCCAGCAATTTGTTGACCCTTTCCAGATGCGCCGGACGGGATTTCTTGCGCGCCGGGAGGCTGTCCGGTGCATCACTGGCGAATATCAGGTACCACATAAGTCTGGATGTCCGTTTCTTGTTGTTGAAAGTGTACCTGACGGTGGTGTTTGTACAAGTGGTTATTGTTGGATAGGCTCTGCGAACGTAAGGTGGTCCCGGGTTCTGCTACTCGCGGCCCCGGAATGACGGGGGTTCTGTTACGCACGGCTCAGGGTCTACAATACTGGCAAAATCAAATTCAGAAATGTATTCGTTGAGTACAAGCAAACACCACGGGTAAAATACTCCCATCATGAGTGAGCGTATTGAAGTATTGAGTCACGGCCCCAAGCCACGCCAGTTGGACCATATCGTTGGTGTGCTGGTTCGTGGTGGTGTGATTGCCTATCCGACCGATTCGGGCTACGCGCTGGGCTGGCGTTCGAATTATCGCCAGGCACGTGACCGGGTGATTCGTATTCGTGAACTCGAGCGTCGGCATCATTTTACTTACTGTTGTCGCAGCCTTTCTGATATCAGCAGACTGGCCAAGATTCACACTTCGGATCACCGCCTGATCCGGCAACTGACACCCGGCCCCTATACATTCATATTGCCGTCATCCCTTAATGTCCCCCGAAATGCACATATGAACAAGCGTCGTACCATCGGTGTGCGAATTCCCAATCACCCGGTCGTGCAGGGATTGCTGAAAGTTCTGGACGAGCCGTTATTGAGTTCGTCCCTGATCCTGCCCGATCCCGAGGGAAAAATCATGGACAGTGAAGACCTGTATGATGAAGTTTACGGTCAGATAGACCTGTTCGTAGATGCCGGTTACTGCCCCCTCGAACCGACCACACTGGTGGACCTGACCAGTGGCAAACCGGAGATACTGCGCCGGGGACTCGGCGTGATAGACTTCCTCTAAATGGAAGCTGCAAAACAACAGGAAAAACACGCCACGGAAAACGAAGTCCACCAGGAGGAAATGCCCTTTGCGATCGTACAGGGTCAACCGCTGGCCGAAGTCCCCCATGATCTGTACATACCCCCGGACGCGCTCGAGATAATTCTGGATGCGTTCGAAGGTCCACTGGACCTGCTTTTGTACCTGATCCGGCGACAGAACCTGGACATACTCGATATTCCAATAACAGAAATCACCGAACAGTATGTCGAATACATCGAAATGCTGGAGGAAATGCAGTTTGAACTGGCGGCTGAATACCTGGTCATGGCCGCCATACTGGCCGAGATCAAGTCCAGGATGCTGCTGCCAAGGCCTGCCAGCGACGATGGCGAAGAAGCCGACCCAAGGGCTGAGTTGGTACGCAGACTACAGGAGTACGAACGCTTTAAACAGGCGGCGGAAGACCTGGATGAACTGCCCAGGGCCGGACGGGATTACAACCTGGTGGAAGCCTTTGTAGAAGACCGTGAAGTGGTTCGTACCCCACCACAGGTCGATCTGCGTGAATTGCTGGTGGCACTGCGGGATGTCATGAGCCGGGCTGAACTGTTTACCCACCACCACATCACACAGGAACCCCTGTCAGTGCGTGAACGCATGACCCACATCATGAGCAAATTGAGGGACAACCCCTATCTGGAATTCCATTGCCTGTTTGATCCTGTTGAGGGCCGTATGGGTGTGGTTGTCAGTTTTCTCGCATTGATGGAATTAAGCCGTGAACAACTGGTAGACCTGGTGCAAAATGAGCCTTTCGGGCAAATCTACATCAAATCCCCGGGTGGCTGAACACCGGGTGAGAAACAGGGCGAAATGAGATGGTAACAGCTTCAATTGTGCAGGGTGACCGGTTGAAACAGATCCTGGAAGCGGCTCTGCTGGCCGCCGGGCAACCGTTGTCACACCCCCAGTTGGCCGCACTGTTCACCGAGGAAGAGCGTCCTTCGGGCAGCGACATCAGCAAGGCCCTGGAACAATTGGGCGATGACTGTGTTCATCGGGGGGTAGAGTTACGCAAGGTTGCCAGTGGGTACCGGTTGCAGGTACGCAGCAACCTCAATGAGTGGGTTACCCGGATCTGGAAAGAACGACCAAGACGTTACTCCAGGGCACTATTGGAGACCATGGCACTGATTGCCTACCGGCAACCCATTACCCGGGGCGAAATTGAAGCAGTCAGGGGGGTATCGGTAAGCACCAGTATCATCCGCACACTACAGGAGCGTGAGTGGATACGCGTGGTTGGGCACCGCGATGTTCCCGGCAAGCCAGCACTGTTCGGTACCACCCGAAATTTCCTCGACAGCTTCAACCTGGAGAACCTGGACGACCTGCCCACGCTCGCGGAGATCAGGGACATGGAAAACCTCGAGCCGGAACTTGAACTGGAACCTGCACCACCCGCGGCCGATGTGCAGGAGGGGAAGAGTGCAATTGAAGACTCCTCAGACACGGCGACGCCTGTGGACACCGCAACCGATGATCAAGATACGGATCATCAAGCCGGTGAAACGGTCGTCGCTACCGTTGAAGAAAGCAATTTGCAATGAAGCCAAGCAATCCTTCGCCCGGACGGAAAGGAAAACCTCCACAGCAACACAAAGCGGTCGTTGAACACCCACCGGAACGTTTACAGAAAATAATGGCCTCCGCCGGCCTTGGATCCCGCAGGGCACTGGAACGACGTATCGGCAGCGGTGACGTGTACGTTAACGGATCGGTGGCCAGCCTGGGCCAACTCGCAGCCAGTGGCGACAGCATCACCCTGGATGGTAATGGCTGGACAGTCGTCAGCAGCGGTGGCATCCAACGCAGCCTGGTGTACAACAAACCGACAGGAGAGGTCACCACACGCTCGGATCCGCAGGGCCGGCGTACGGTATTCGATAAACTTCCGTTGCTAGAAGGTGCACGCTGGATTGCGGTCGGTCGTCTGGATATCAATACCAGTGGTCTGCTGTTGATGACCACTGATGGTGGACTGGCCCATGCCATGATGCATCCTTCCAACAAGGTGGACCGGGAATATGCCTGCCGCATCCACGGTGAAGTCACTGCCGAACAGTTAAAAAACCTGACCGATGGGGTTGTACTGGACGATGGCCCAGCGTGCTTCAGCGATCTCGTTGCATCTGGTGGCAGTGAAGAAAACAACTGGTTTCACGTGACCTTGCTTGAAGGTCGCAACCGGGAAGTCAGACGGCTTTGGGCATCGCAGGGTCTGACCGTGAGCCGACTGAAACGGGTCCGTTACGGAGCAGTGTTTCTGCCCAAGCGCCTGCGCATGGGCTCCTTTTCCGAACTCTCCCCCAGGGATCATGAAATTCTGCGCGAAGATGTAGGATTGGGTCCGCTGCCAGCAAGACTCGGGCTTAAACCGGACAAAAGGCGCCGCCAGTCTGACAGCAATAAGTCGGGCAACAAACGAAAACCACGTAAAAAACCGACACGCTACAAGAATGTAGATAAAAATCAACCCGGGAAAACATGATCAGTCTGTTGGCCCCGTCATTTCACCTGAACAATCCTGTCTGAGCGCCGATGAGTCCGGATAAACCCAACCTTGATAAGATTCAGAGCCGGTGTCTCGAGTTTCTCGAGGAGCGCATGGATGCCGATCCGGCACACGATCTGTCCCATGTAAAACGCGTGGTGCAAAACACCATGCGCCTGACACAGACAGAAAACGGCAGGGCCGAGGTAACCGTTCCTGCAGCCTGGTTACATGACTGTGTGTCGGTCAAAAAGGATTCGCCCATGCGCAAGCAGGCATCCCGCCTTGCTGCCGGGGAGGCCGTTAAATTTCTGGAATCACTGGACTATCCGGCAGGTCTGCTGCCACAGGTGCACCACGCCATCGAGGCACACAGTTTTTCAGCAAATATCCCCACGCGTTCACTCGAAGCACGTATCGTTCAGGACGCGGACCGCCTGGAAGCACTGGGTGCGATTGGAATAACACGCTGTTTCCTGACCGGTGGCAGCATGGGAACACCGTTGTACTCAGCTGTAGACCCCTTCGCAACCCGGCGGGTGGCGGACGACAGCCGCTACACTCTGGACCATTTTTATTGCAAGCTTTTCAAACTGGCGGATACCATGAAAACGGATGCCGGCAGGGCCGAAGCCATCCGGCGCACCGAGTACATGCGCAGTTTCCTGCAACAACTTGGCCAGGAAATCGGGGTTGAATGATCGGGTTTAATGACGGGGTTTAATGATGGGGCGGGCTAGTCCCCGTCCTTGAAATCCACCGTGGTCTGTCTGCTTCGGTCCACCACCAGGCGAGTAACATCCGGCCGGGAATAGTGACCGGCGGGATCGAAGTTCTGTCGTTCACGGCGAACCGTGTCCAGATCCAGTTGAGCACAGATCAGACCCTCGGTTTCCATTTGCGGCTCTATCAGCCATTGTCCGTCGGGGGATGCGATACAGCTGCCGCCATTGGCCAGCCAACCCGTTGCCGTGCGCTTTATCCGGGCATGGTGCGGGACAGAATCATTTATCCAGTCGGCGTGCATCAAGGCAGAAACGGAGATTACCCAGGATCGGGATTCACGCGCGATGAAACGTGTGATGTCGGAGGTATTTCTGCGGCTTCCGGGCCACACCGCCACGTGTACATTTTCACCCTGGGCATAAAGTGCAGCCCTTGGCAATGGCATCCAGTTCTCCCAGCAATTGAGTCCGCCCACCCTGAAACCCCGCAGATCATGAACCCTCAGACCATGACCGTCACCCGCTGACCAGACCAGGCGTTCTTCGTAGGTGGGGCAAAGTTTGCGATGCACAGAGGCAATCTGTCCTTCAGGATCAACATACACAAGGCTTGCATACAGGCTTTGTCCGCCCCGGTCAGCAGCGCGTTCAATACAACCGAGATAAACGGCGATCGAATGTTTGGCTGCCGTGTCACATACAGACTGCAGACCACCGTTTGCTATATCCACAGCCTGGGCTGAATAATGAGCAAACAGGTCTTTTTGGACAGCGGAATCAAAACGTGCTCCGTCGGTCAGTTCGGGCCAGAACGGGTATCCAGGGACCAGTCCTTCGCCAAACGCGACAAGCTGGTTACTCTGCTTTCCCGCCAGTTCAACATACTCGGTGACTTTTTCAAGGGTTGCATCACGATCCAGCCACAGCGGTGAAATCTGTGCCAGCGCGACCTGCAAAGGAGCTGTCGCGGTCATGTTTTGTCCCCATGGTCCATGGCTGTCTTATTTACCCTGGCTGGCGTTGTAAATCGTGCCCCCTTCCTTACCGTAATTCTCAAGCACCAGAGCGGCTTCCGAGCGCAACACACGGCACTGCACGGTAATACCACGACGTTGCAGCGATCTTATCCAGCCGTCCGGCTTGTCGCCTTCATCAAAACCCGCCGCTTCGGCATCTTTTTTGCGTGCCCCGCAAATCAGGCTCTTGACTCCTGACCAGGGCACCGCACCAAAACACATGGCACAGGGTTCACAGGTCGTGACCAGTTGCAATGGCCCGGCACCGGACAGGTCCCAATCCCCGTGGGCCACCTGTGCCAGGGTTAAGGCCACAATTTCCGCATGGGCAGATGAAACACCCGCAGTGGCAACAAGATTCAATCCTACCGAAACCAATTCGCTGGTAGCCTCGTTGACCACCACTGCAGCAAAAGGACCGCCCGTGTCTCTGCGCACGTTCTCGGCGGACAGGTCTATGGCCAATTGCATCCGTTGAGAGATGGTCGCAAGTGGTTCTTCGCGTTCCTCAAGCAAAGGAATTACCCAGTCCGGCAGGTCAATTTTACAGTTTGAAATAATATTCATATTGATTCAAAAACAAGTTTCCGTTTTATGGCTGCGTAAAACCATATTGGGGTCAAACCTCTTGCTCCCCTCCACAGGTTACACCTGTTTCAGAAAAAATACATTGCCGATCAGAAGGAAATGATTTTGGTGAGGTGTGCATCAGGAGATCCCCGCTTTCGCGGGGACGACGTTGTTAAGAAAGACCGTCATCCCGGGGCCGCGAGTAGCGGAACCCGGGACCCGCTCTGTTCTGCTCTTACGCTCTTGCTCTTTTGGCCCCGTTCAAGGGTGCCGAGGAAGGAGGCACGACTGGCATGAATGGCCAGGGATGGCCATTCAAGGGCCGCACGGGTCAGGATGACCCGTCGAACCGCTGCCACCAAGTAACGACTGATGAGGGCAGTCGCGCAGCGACCACCCGCCCGGGTTGCACTTTCTTTTCGTTAGTTTTCTTTGTGCACGCAAAGAAAAGTAACCCGCGGAGCAATGAACAGATTCCCGCTTTCGCGGGAACGACGGGGTTATTGGATCCCCGCTTTCGCGGGAACGACATTAACTGATTCCCTTTTTAAGCGCCTCGTTGGCGATTTATCTCATACAGACACACCCCGGTGGCGACCGAGACATTCAGGCTTTCAACGCTTCCGGCCATCGGGATGTTGACCAGGTAGTCACATAATTCGGATGTCAGTCGTCTGAGACCGGTTCCTTCACTGCCCATGACCAACGCCAGCGGCCCCGTCAGATCGGTAGCGTAAATGCTTTGGTCGGCCTCATCGGTGGTTCCCGCCAACCAGACACCGTGTTTCTTGAGACTGCGCAGCACGCGTGCCAGGTTGGTGGCCTGCACTATCTGCATGGTTTCAGCTGCTCCGCTTGCTGCCCTGCGTACCACCGGTGTAATACCTGCCGAGCGGTCCTTGCAAATGATTACCAACTGAACACCTGCGGCATCGGCGGTGCGCAGACAGGCACCCAGGTTGTGCGGATCCTGCACCCCATCCAGAACCAGTAACAGAGGCTCGCCTTCGATGTTCTCAAGCAGTGTTTCCAACTGTCCCTCTGCGACGATGTTTCCAGCCATGAAACCCGCCACCACGCCCTGGTGCCGTTGCCCGTGTGCCAGCCGATCAAGTTCCGAACTGCTGACCCGGGTCACCGGTATGCCCGAGCCATGGGCGCGTGACTCGATTTCCTTCAGTCGCTTGTTGTTGCCCTTGTCCAGTACACGTAACCACTTGACATCCGCAGAGGCAGATTTCAGGGCCGAAGTGACCGCATGAAACCCCACCAGAAATTGCTCGGAACCCGTCATTTCAGACCAACTCAAAGTCGATCTTGCGTTCATCAACACTGACCTTGACCACCCGTACTTTGAGCCGGTCTGCCAGTTGAAAGACACGTCCCCTGCGCTCACCGGTCATACGGTGTGACACGGGATCGAAATGGTAATAGTCATTGGGCAGACCGGTAACATGTATCAGGCCGTTGATGCGGCCATAATCCAGTTCAACAAACAAACCGAAAGAGGTCACACCGCTGACCATTCCTTCGAACTCCTCACCGATCCGGGTTTCGAGCCAGGAACACTTGAGACGGTCAACGACATCACGCTCTGCATCTTCTGCGCGACGCGCATTGTGTGAACTGTGCGCACACAGGTCAGACATCTGTTGGCTGTTGTAGGGATAGGCCGGTTTTTCCCCCTTCGTCACCAGTTTGTGGATGGCGCGGTGCACCAACAGATCCGGGTAACGTCTTATCGGCGATGTGAAATGTGTGTAGGACTTCAGTGCCAATCCAAAATGGCCTTCGTTCTTGGACTGGTAAACTGCCAGGCTTTGCGAACGTAACAGCACGGCCATGACCAGGTGTTCATCAGGGCGGCCCCTGGCCAGTTCAACCACTCTTTCAAAATCCTTTGGTTCCGGATCATCGTGCCAGGGTATCCTGATCCCCTGCCCATGCAGGAACTGGGTCAATGCCTCCAACTTTCTTTCTGGGGGTGAGGCATGTACCCGGTAGGGCACTGCCAGGTTGTTCCTGAGCAGATAGCGTGCGGTCTCCACATTGGCCAGTATCATGCATTCTTCTATTAACTTGTGCGCATCATTGCGCTGGTGTTCCACCAGGCCACTGACCGCACCGCGCTGGTCAAAACTGAAGCCGAATTCCACACTTTCAAAATCAATCGCACCGCGCTTCAAACGGGCTTTTTTCAACGCCTTGTACAAAGCATGCAAGTCGTCAAGATTGTCCGAAACTTCCGTTTTCCGCTGTTTCTTTTGCTCGTGATACTTTAATTTACCCAGTTGAAAATAGTCAGCAACCTGCTGATAGGTCAAACGTGCTGCCGATTTCATCACGGCTGCGACGAAACCGGCGCGCTTGACCTTGCCGTTTTCGTTCACCGTCATTTCACAGGCCAGACAAAGCCGGTCAACACCCGGCTTTAGAGAACACAGCCCGTTTGACAGGGCCTCCGGTAACATCGGTACAACACGACTTGGAAAATAGACCGAGGTCGATCGGTTGCTGGCCTCGACATCCAGAGGGCTGCCGGGTTTGACGTAGGCTGAAACATCCGCAATCGCCACGATCAGTCGCCAGCCATTACCCTGCCTGCGTGCATAGACGGCATCATCAAAATCCCGTGCATCCGCACCATCAATGGTCACCAGTGGCAGTTGACGCAGGTCTTTGCGGCCACGTTTCATGTCTGCTGGAACCGTGTCACCGAAACTACGCGCCGAGGCTTCGACCCCTTCGGGCCATTCATAAGGCAGACCATGGCTGCGGATGGCGATCTCGGTCGCCATACCGGGCGCACCCGACTGGCCCAGGATCTCCACAATTTTTCCAATCGGTGGCTTGTATTCAGATGGTTCGGTAACGATGGCGGCCACCACCACCTGGCCGGGCCGGGCACCTGCCGTGTCCGAAAGCGGCACCATGACGTCCTGGTTGATACGGGTATCATCCGGAACCACCATTGCAATCCCGTTCTCTTCGACAAAGCGGCCGACGATGTTTTCATTCGCGCGTTCCAGTACATCGGCAATCATGCCTTCTCTGCGACCCTGTCGGTCGGCACCGGTAACGGCCGACATCACCCGGTCGCCGTGCAGTACCTTGCGCATTTCTCGTGGTGAGATGTACAGGTCGGTTCCACCATCTTCGGGCACAACGAAACCGTAGCCGTCCCGGTGGGCACTGACACGACCTTTTACCAGGTCCATACGCGCAGGCAGACCATAGGCGTTGCGGCGGTTTTTTATGATTTGCCCGTCCCTGACCATGGCACGCAGGCGGCGGCGCAGAATCTCGCGACTGTCATCTGAATCCACTTCCAGTGTCGTCACGAGTTCCTTGCGTTGCAATGGTCTGCTATGACGTTCCAACACAGAAATTATCTCGTCACGACCGGGTGCAACGGCCTTTATCCTGCGCGTGCCGCTGTGCCGGTTTTTGCCGCGATCAGTTTTGCTCACAAAAATGGATCCTTTTTAATATTGAATGCGCGCCATTGTAACGTCTATTCACATAGATTTATTGACAGTTCATGGCGAAGTTAGTAGAGTCCGCTCCGGTTTGGAGGTTCCCCCTTTACTTTCAAACCACCGGGCTGGAGATCCCCCCTTTCTCCAGCCCACTGCCGAGGTGGCGGAATTGGTAGACGCGCTGGCTTCAGGTGTCAGTGAGCATTTGCTCGTGGAGGTTCAAGTCCTCTTCTCGGCACCACCTGATAAAAAGAAAACCCGCCCCAAAGGCGGGTTTTTTTTCAAGGTGATAAGACAAACCGTAAAGCGGAGTCCAGGAAAACTGCTGCTTACCGATTCATCAAGTTCAGGGTGAATCCCCCATGGCGTCACACAGGATGATGTTGTCATGGGCAATACGCTGAATGGGTACTGTACCCTGTCGGTCTACTGAAGGTATGTCGTATTCGACCGTGGCCGAGTTGCAGTCTTCAAAAGTCAGGGTGATGGTGCCATCGCTGCAGTGATCAATTTCGGTGGCCGTGTCGAAAAGCCCACCCGAGGCAATATCAACACTCATCACCGAGCGATTACCACTATCTGCTACCCAGATTCGGTCATAAGCATCCACAGCAGCATCATCCGGAAACGCGAACTGTCCCAGGGATTGGGAAGGTTCAATTCGTAACCCTGCTCTTTCACCCGCGATCAGGCAACCACTCGAATCACAGGACTGAACCCAGTGGTTGTCTTCGTCGGCGATAATGATCCGGTTCCGGCTGTCCACTTCGACCCCGAACGGCAGGTCAAATACCCCGGCCAGTCGACGGGTGAAACCGAAGGGCGGTTCAGGTCCACCAAAGCGCGCGCATTGACCCTGGTCATCACAAGCCTGAACCCTGAGGTTGTTCCTGTCGGCAATAGAAATTCGACCATCACTGGTGAAACCGATGCCAGTGGGCGAATTGAATTGTCCCAGGTTAAACCCCTGGCTGCCAAAACTGCTCACGTACTCGAATTTGATCTGGGCCTGTGCCAGCGCCGTAAATCCGTCACGGGTGCAATTGCCACCAGCAGCGATGACCAGAGCCGTGCGGGTAAAGTCAGGGTCCGCCTGGAAATATCACCCTGGGTTTTGAATATAATCAATTGTCTGGTCTCATATTGTATTTTTGCCGTGTGGGGTGTTCCCGATAGCCGGCTGTTCCAGACCCCAGGATATTGTTTTGCTTGTATTCAGAATCCGATATTTCAAATGACTATGGATTCAGGAATGCCTCGCATAATTTGATATTGTCGTTGGCAATACGCTGGATGGGGACGGTTCCCTGCTGGTCGATTGATGGAATGTCATACTCAACCGTACCAGAATTACAATCCTCAAAAGTCAGCACGATGGTGCCATCATCGCGGTGTTCGATCGGGGTTGCGGTATCAAAAAGTCCACCCGAGGCTATATCAATGTTCAACAGCGCCCGATTGGCGGAGAACGGACCCAGCGCGATCATCCAGCGATGACCGGCATCACCCAGGTTCGCCTCGGCATCCAGTGGGGGCAACACCGTATCGTAGGTAAACCAGGCCAGCGCCACCAGCCCAAGATCAGGGAATATGGTGATGAAAAAACCCTGGCCGTCGGTGGCCGGATTGAACCAGGCATCATTCAGACCGGCGTTCATTTGAAATCCACCGGTTGAAAAAAACTGGACCCGGTGGTTATTGGTATCGACCACGCCCAGCAGGCCAGCATCACTGATGGCCACATCAGAAGGGTGGTCAAATTCTCCCTCACCGGTGCCGAAACTGCCAAATACGCTGCAGGAACCCTGGGTATCACAGACCTGGATGCGGTCGTTGCCTGTATCCGCTATCCAAATCAATCCATTGTTATCCACCTCGATCCCTTCAGGAACATTGAATTGTCCAGGTCCGGTGCCCGTACTGCCAAAAGCACTGCAGTTGTCGCCCTCAATATCACAAATCTGAATGCGATTGTTGCCGGTATCTGCTATGTAAACAATGTCGTTGGCATCAATGTCTATTCCCTTGGCCTGGTTCAGTTGCCCAAGTCCGCTGCCCGATCCTCCGAATACACCCTTGAAATCCAGGTTGTCTGAACTCAGTACCTGCACCCGGTCATTACCGGTATCGAGACCAAATACCCGATCCTGGGAATCAAAAGCCACATCACCGGGGAAAGCCCACTTGCCAAGACTGGTTTGGGGGGGGTTATTGGCACTGTTGGTGTCGCCCTTGAATTTGCAACTCGGAATCATGGTACATAACTGAACCGCGTGATTGTCTTCATCCGCCACCGCGAAATGACCCTTGCGATTGGCCTCAATGCCGTGCGGCAGGTCAAAGGTACCCGGCTCATTCCGAAACTGGAAGGCACTGCCGCCGTACCACACACAGTTACCCTGCAGATCGCAACGCTGGACCTGCAGGTTGCCCCGGTCTGCAACCAGGATGTCATTGTCCGCATTAAAGGTAATACCCGTGGGTGAAAGGAACCCGTTGGGTGGTACACCAAATTGGAAAAAACCCTGTTGTCCGAACATGCTCTCAAATTGCAGGTCCACCTGGGGCTGGGCAAAGGCCAATGGTGTCATCAAGCATAAACTCATGCCTGACAGCAGCAGCCATTTACTGTTCGTTTTTCTCCCCATAAATCTTAGCCTTTATATGTTGTTCTCGACCGACCGGGCAATACTACAGTATCTTTCGTACAATATCGACACCAAGT
>JABAAB010000036.1 GCA_014238945.1 Lysobacterales bacterium | reverse complement strand
ACCTGTGCCAGCGAAGAATCATAGACCCGGTCTATTGATGCTGGTTACAGCCAGTTACGTTCGGCGAAAAGCATACAAATTGATGGACACTTTTCCAGCAGAACACCTTTGGCATCAGCCTTCAATGCATCGCAATCCTCTAATCCAAAGGGTGTATGTCCGGACAAGATGTACATCCGATAGGCCTTGTCCATGTCCAGCGCCAGTCTGTGTCCTTCAGCAACATCACGAGCGTCCACTCCACGATGAAGCCTGTATGCCGCCATCAATGGTGCGGACTCAGGAAAACACCTGGACACCCGAAGAATTGTCACTTTCAAATCTTTTGATGATACTGACTGCAGATAAGCCTCTGCTTCCAGTTTTGAGCGGTGGTAGATATATTTGGGTACAGGCTCTGATTGCTCATTCAACCAGACAGCAGAATCAGGGTTTTCCGAGGCGTAACCATACAGGGCCGTCGTACTGGCGAATACCAGTTTTCGGACTGAGCATGCCCGCATTGCACGAACCACTGTTTGAGTACCCTGGACATTTGTCCGAATAAATTCTGCATCATCAATGATTCCAACATGTGGGACATGGTAGGCCGCTGTGTGGATAACAGCATCGACCGCAACGAAAGCATTAACCAGGAATTCAAAGTCACCAATGTCGCCGATGTGAGTTGTTGCCAAAGATACAGTACGATCTATACCCACAAATTCATGGTCCTGGCATAGATTGAGATGAATGGCGCGACCAATCCGGTCGGCAACTCCCGTAACCGCGACCTTCATGGGCGGATGGAAACTGCCAGCAATGACCATGCAAGTTTTTGCAGACGTGCTTTTGAACATCAGCGAATTTAAACGGTTACCCATTTAGGTGGTCTTTACGGGTCCGGAGCACCAGCATCTTTTGCAATCGATGCCTGATGGTCTTCCAGTACCTTGTACAAGGGAAAATCTATCCAGGTATCGTTGAGATAGTTGAGTTCGGGCACTTCTTCTTTCGGGTCTGCGAGCAGGTTGTAGACGGATGGGTAAGCCAGGTTTCTGATTGCATACGGACTTTGTTCATCCATTTCCTTGAGTAGCAATTTCCAATTACGCCATTTCAAACCAAATAGTTCGTTGCCGATGTAAATCATGACGGACTCGCGGGAGGATTTCTCCGTCTTCCCCATTAGAAAACCAGACTGGTCGACACCATCCATAACCCTGTCTTTCGGGAGATCGGCCCCGACAACACTTGCCAGCGTGGGAAACAGGTCTATTGCGTGAACAATTTCATTTGAAACTTGCTTTGCGGGGATTTTTCCTGGCCAGCGGATCAGGAAAGGGACGCGCAGGGATCCTTCATAGGGAGAAAACATGCCGGCACGCCACGGACCGGTGAATCCAAACGATCTCGGCACACCTTCACTGCCATTGTCCGACGTAAAGATAAATATGGTATTTTCTTTCAACCCCAACTTATCGATTGTATCCAGCAACGCTCCCACGTAGGCATCGGTCTGTGCCAGAACGTCGGCGAAGGTCCCGTTTCCTGTCTTGCCGTAATAGTCAGGGTGGGGGTCTACCGGTTCATGGGTTTGCGTATAAGGAAGAAAAGCAAAGAATGGTTGCCCGGCACCGGCCTTGCGTTTGATGAAGTCGATGGCCTGGTCGGTGATTTCACGATCGATTGTCCGGCGTTTTGCACGGCCATACACCTCGAGTTCCCTGGGCTCTTGTCCCTTCTTTGCGGTCATGACGTGGGTGAACACGGCACCAGGGTGGCTACCCGGCGTAAAACTGGCGCTATCCGGCCAAAAGGCACGGTCGGATGATCTGGGGATACCGATCCATTCATCGAAACCCTGGTCCGTAGGATAACGGCCCTGGGTGTCTCCCAGGTGCCATTTTCCAAACATGCCCGTAGCGTAGCGGGTGTCCGACAACATCTCTGCCAATGTTATCTCCCATTTGGTAATTCCGTACCACACCCCCCGGGGAGGACCGCTTTGTCGTTGTCGGGTGCGAATTCCATAACGACGGTCATCAATGCTGCCCGTGAAGGTGTGCACTCGGCTTCAACGTTGTAGTTGGTTAACTGAAATCCTTCTGCGGCTATACCATCGATGTTGGGCGTTGGTGCCCCACGCAGCACACCACCGCCGTATACACCTACATCGCCGTACCCAAAATTATCCATCAGTACCAGGACAATATTGGGCTTGCGTTCTTCCTCAGTCGCGGCCACGGCCACTGGACACCATGTAAAAATAATCAGCAGAATTACGGAGATTCTCGTTTTGCAATCAAATCTGGTCATGGTAGCTTCCAATGGTGGTGGCTGGTTAAGAATTGAAATGGATACACAGCAACTAACCTGAATTGGTAGGGGATTGCAAATGTCCAAGCTGGTCTGATCAAAAAATGTAACCCCCCGCGGAAACACTGGTTGGATTAAGTGCTGGAACAACTGGCCGGGTACTGAGACCTCAGAATTCCGCCCAGGAGCCGTCCGGGTTTTGCCAGGCACCCAGGGAACCGCCCGGGCTGACGTGCCGGCTGTAACCCATGAGGCCCTGGATCGTCAGGGAATGGCTCTTGGCCACTTCACGGGGGACGTTTAGGTACTGATTTTCTTCCTGTCGCAGCCAACCAAGCGCATAGGTGTTGATCAAACCGGCACGCGGTGCTTCGCTGCGGTTGGCACCGCCGCCATGCAAGGTAGAGCCCATGTACAGCAACAGTGAACCGCTGGGCATGACAGCCTGCACGGTATCGGCGGCGGACTCATCCATGCGAAAGCCAGTATAGACCGGGGTGTGAAGACTGCCCGGCACAACGTGGGTAGCGCCATTTTCGACGGTGAAGTCTGCCAGTGCCCACATGGCGCTGATCTGCAATTGAGTGGACCCCAGACGCAGTGGGTAAATGCTATCGTCGACATGTAGAATCTGCTCGTCCTCGCCCGGTAAGATTTCAATACCACTTAAACTTCCGATGCGGTAGTTCTCACAGTTGGGCAGCAGCACTGCGTCTGCCACAGCCAGCACCCGGGGGTGTTCGACCAGGTCCGCAGCCGCGCGTGAAACACCGAGTACGCCGGCAATGCGTAAGGTCTTGTAGCCATTGAAGTCGTCCTCGTCGAGGCGCCCCAGTTCATCAAACGGAGCCCGGAAATCGGCGTTTACAGCATCAATAATCTCCGCCGGCGCCTGGTTCAGAACCACGCAGACACCATCGCGCTGAAGGGCTTCGATAACTTCGTGGTCAGAGGCATCAGCTTCAAAGTATTGCATTTTCATGGCTGAACCTGTGCGGAAATTTGTGTGCTCCAAGTATAAATTAATTATTGGGTTAGTGAGCGAGGTTTGTTGTTTATTCTGGCACTTTACTCTGACCCAGAAATGTCGCGCCCGAGAGGATCGAGTCTCTGACCTCCAGATTAGGAAAGTGTAGCTTCTTCGCATGAGAACTTATAAGCAATTGTTAAAATAAATTAGTTGAATCTGAATAAATCCTTGCAAAGTCTTGCAAGGTTTACCAATCAGGGAAGAGCACTCCGTAATTCAGCCAAATGGTTTGAAAATTGTGGAGCCAACGCGGGGGTGAACCGATACCGGCGGTATTGTCCGCAGTAATCTGGCAAACTACGCTGATCACTCAACAACAATTGATTCTGGATCATTGTCCTGACTTTTTTCACGCCATAAAAAGGAGTTTCCATGGCTGGCTTGCTTCCCAATATTGATCCCGATGGATTGCTGGAATATTCCGTCGTATACACAGACAGAGCGCTAAATCACATGTCTGTGTCGTTTCAGTCCATCATGAATGATATTTCCGCCACCCTGAAGGGGGTTTACAACGCAGACTCAACAGTCGTTGTACCCGGCAGTGGCACCTTTGGAATGGAAGCCGTGGCCCGGCAGTTTTCGACCGGCAAAAAATGCCTGGTCATACGAAATGGCTGGTTCAGCTATCGGTGGTCACAAATTTTTGAAATGGGCAATATTCCGGCCAGTTGCACCGTCTTGCAAGCCCGTAAGACGGGAAATGGTGTGCAAGATCCCTTTATGCCGTGCCCGATCGATGAAGTCATCGAAACCATCCGGAACGAAAAGCCGGACCTTGTATTTGCGCCCCATGTAGAGACTTCTTCCGGCATGTTATTACCCAATGACTATTTGCGGCAGATTGCTGTAGCAGTTCATGAATACGGCGGACTTTTTGTTTTGGATTGTATTGCTTCAGGCACCATTTGGGTGGATATGAAAGAAACTGGTGTGGATATCCTTATTTCTGCCCCCCAAAAAGGCTGGAGTGGTTCACCGTGCTGCGCTCTGGTGATGCTCAATAACTCTGCGCTGAATGTCATGACCGGCACTACCAGTTCGAGTTTCGCCTGTGACCTGGCCAAGTGGCTGGAGATCATGCGTGCCTTTGAAAATGGCGGGCACGCATATCATGCGACCATGCCGACGGATTCCCTGGCGGCATTTCGTGATGTGATGATGGAGACCCGTGAATACGGTTTCGACAAGGTGATGGCCGAGCAGCAGGAACTGGGGGACAAGGTGCGTTTCATGCTTGCGGCTCAGGGTTATAAAAGCGTGGCTGCAAAGGGTTTCGAAGCCCCGGGTGTTGTGGTGTGCTACACCGAGGATGCGGAAAAGAAATCCGGCGGAAAGTTTGCCAAACAGGGCCTGCAAATTGCTGCCGGTGTTCCGCTTCAATGTGATGAACCGAGCGACTTCCAGACCTTCAGGCTGGGGCTTTTCGGCCTTGATAAATTACATAATATTGATCGTACTGTTGCCAGTCTGAAGGCAGCCCTGAATCAAATGACCGATTGAATCCTTAAGGTCCCCGTGATTGGGCTCAACTGATGTCAGGGAGCATCGGAAAAAAGTGTAAACCATGTGCCAAGAAAGCACCCTGATTTAACTGGCGCGCCCGAGAGGATTCGAACCTCTGACCCCCAGATTAGGAATCTGGTGCTCTATCCTACTGAGCTACGGGCGCAATCAGAAAGCGGTATTTTAACCCCTGCGGGTTGATTTCGGAATTCAATTTGGCATCAATCAGGCGCGATGTGATTACCCACCAGAACGATGTGGTTCACGGTGGGGCTCACGGCAAGCCGGGTGATTTGTCCTACACCAAATGCACTCATGTTGGTCATTAACTCCCAGCGACTGTCACCGGGCTGGCGACGGTAAAGCTTGCTGCCGTTGCCGGACCAGTAATTTCCGTTACTATCCACGGTGAAATCCTCGATCTCAGGAAACAATGGCATGATTTGTCGGGTCTGACCGGTTTCCGGGTCAAATGCAGCTATTTGCCAGGGCTGGGGTGTCTTGTCCACGAACAGGACTTCCCCACTGTGAGGATGTCTGCGAATGGTACGGCCAATGTTGTCGGCAATAATAATGGCTTCAGCTTTGCCCAGACTTGCGACCTGCAAACTGAAACTGTCCCCGAGTATGAACATCGCTACCTGCGAAGCATTGATCCAGGCGTGGTAACCCACCGGTTCGATACCGGGCAGCAGCAGTTCCATGCGCCCATTGGCGATGTCAATGGACCACAGACGTTGTTTCTGGTCTGGTTCCACCTGAATAACGGACAGCGCGTTGCGACCGGGTATCGGCGTGGGTGAGTACTCACTCAACGGTGTGTGGTTGATCATGGAAGTGGTCTGGGTTGAGAGTCTGAAAGCGGCAACGTCTGTTTGCACGCTCGTTTCGTCACCTGGTTGCTCGCGCGTGTAAAAAATCACCGCACCATCTTCGGAAAAATGTGGTTGGTTGTTGTATCCCGTTCTGGTGCTGATTTTTGCCGGGATTCCGGGCCGTCCGTGGTTAAGTTCCGCCAGCCACAAATCCGTCTGGGGTAGTGCCTGGGCTTCGACCGCGGCAGCATACATCAGCAGGCAAAATAAACCCGGTAACAGCAGATACCCAGGCACTAATGAGCCGGAGTTCTTCGTTTTCAAAAGACGATTCACAAATGCTGTCCTTTCAGGGTGACTAGATCATCACCAATAATTGGTTTCCGCCAGCCTTCTAGCCGCTCCGGTGTATCGTCCGGGGGAGCAAATATAAAGGCTTCCAATTCTCTCTTGGATGCGAGCAGGGCAGGGTCAACGGTCAGTTCTGCTGCTCTCTGCTGTACCAGTTGTCGCATATCAGATAACACACCGCGTTGGCTCTGTTCCATCGTGGGTAGCGGCTTTGTCTTCCTGCCCTCGTTTATGATCTTGTTGACCGTTGCCACCAGGGTATTGCCGTAGCGTCGGAGTGCGCCGGGATGCAGTTGCTCCACTTCTGACATTGAATTGAGATTTGCGGGTTGCCGGTGCGCAATGTTCAGCAGCGTTGCATCCTTGATAACAAAAGCGCGGGCGAGGTTACGACGCTCGGCTTCCTTATCCCGCCACCTGGCCAGAGTCTGCAATATGGCCAACGATGTTTCATTGAGTCTGCCGTTGCCGTTGATTCTCTTCCATGATTGTGAAGGGTCGGGTGGGGTACGCGCCTTCAGTATCAGTCGTGCACTGTCCTCTGCCAGCCAGTGCGCTCTGCCCAGCACATCCAGACGATTCAACAAATCCTTGTGCATCAGCGGTAGAAGGCAGACATCCAATGCAGCGTAATGGAGTTGAGCCGGTCGTAACGGCCGCTTACACCAGTTTGATCGGGTCTCCCCTTTGTCTATTGTCATGTCGAACAGCCACTCGACTGTTTTGTGGTAGCCCATTTGTAATGGCTGACCCAGCAAGGCACATGCAATCTGGGTATCAATCAGGGGTTCCGGGCAGGCCCCGGTAGTGTACAAGAGCACCTCCAGATCTTCTGAAGGCGCATGCAGGACCTTCACCACCGAGGTATCTTTGAGCAAGACAGCCAACGGCTCCAGTGGTCCTGTGGTCAGCGGATCCACCAACCAGACACGCTCTCCATCCGATATTTGAACCAGTCCCAGTTCTGCACGCCAGGTACGCTCGCGTACAAATTCGGTATCAATTCCAAGCACTCTGCAATTAAGCCATTCCTTGAGCGCTTCACGGAGTTGTCCTGGTGACTCAACCATAACGGGATGATTTGCAGCTGACATGGCTGTTTTTATTTCATGGTTACTGTGCATAAAAATATTTTTTTAATATGTTATAAAACAATTAGTAATGAATTATTATTAAGGTATTTAATTAATATTAGCTGTGCTTGTTGTCACCAGAATTCTGGGTTATGGTGGCACGCTGCGAGCAGGTACGGTAATTTCTTTGCGGCAACCTTAACATGACGGAGGCTACAGGCAAGTGAATTTGCATGTTTGCCAGTAGAAAAACACTCATATTATTCAAGCTACTGATTCCGTTCAGTATGTTTTGGTCTGTGTCATGTCCCTGGGCTATGCAACTGGCTGACGAAAGTTCAGGAAGTCGGGTTCAGACTGATGTCAGTCGGTTACCCGATGAAATGCAGGACAAAAAGTTACGCCAACTGCAGGAGACGCTTTCATCCGATCCTGCCAATGCGGACGCGGCAGCGCAGTTGGATCGCTTATTGACAGACTTGGTGGGACAGGCAATTCGTCTGTTGGATGATAGATCCGTAGAGAGCTCATCCGTGCTGATGGAAATGCAGTCTTATTTGCAGGCAAAAAAATTGTTGAGCTCAGTACGGACCATTGACCCCGAATTACCGGGTTTGGAGGATGCTTTGTTGCGGGTCCAGAGACTTGAAGAAGCGGACGAGCTATTGGTTGCCGGTAACGAGGCACTCGAATCACAACGGATTCTGCAGCCGGAGAATGATAACGCGCTTGATTATTTCAAACGGGCTTACGAGCGGGATCCCGCCAACCACTCTATTCAGTCAGGTCTTGAAAAGGTTCAGGGTATTCTGGTCCGATGGGCCCATGAGTCCGCACAGGAGCTGGATTTTGAAATGGCCGAGGAGTGGCTGCAGCAGGCGTCCGGGGTCAGGGATGACCAGACCCTGGTTGAGGCGACACGGGAAGAAGTCTCTTCCTTTCTGACTGAACGTGCCGGGGATACAGA
Source organism: Lysobacterales bacterium (assembly GCA_014238945.1). Taxonomy (GTDB): domain Bacteria; phylum Pseudomonadota; class Gammaproteobacteria; order Xanthomonadales; family SZUA-36; genus SZUA-36. Next base: position 30,052 of record JABAAB010000036.1, on the reverse strand, counting down.
ACAACAGGCGATCGACGCAATGGATTCGGGTAATTTCGCCATGGCTGAGTTCCACATCATTGATTTGATTGCCCTCGGTGGGCAGGGGGAGTTGGTCAAATCATTACGTGAACGACTTGAAGAGGCAAGGTTTTACGGCGGTTTTGAGCCCGGTCAAATCATCAGCGATGTGTTCCTGAGGTCGGATCACCGCGCACCGGACATCGTGGTAATTTCCGCCGGTAGTTTTCTAATGGGATCAGACCATGAATCCGACGATGCCCATAACCAGGAAAAGCCACGACACCGTGTCACAATTACCCGTGGCTTTGGCCTGGGTGTCAGGGAAGTAACCGTTTCAGAATTCCGTCTGTTTGCAAACCGAAGCGGATATCAAACTGCTGCCCAGGAAGAGGGCAGTTCAAGTGTCTGGGACGAGGCCGCAGGGCGTTTGACGCCCCGTGACGGTATTTATTGGGAGCACGATTTTAAAGGAGATGAGGCTGCCCCGAGAATGCCGGTGTTGCATGTAAACTGGGATGATGCGCAGGCTTATGTGCAGTGGCTGGCGCGAGAGACCGGTAAACGATATCGCTTGCCGAGCGAAGCAGAATATGAGTACGTGGCCAGGGCCGGTGCTACAGGCGATTACTGGTGGGGTGACAACACGCCCCGACAGGTTGTCGAAAACCTGGCCGGTGACCGGGATGTTTCATTGGGAAATCGACAATGGGGTGCGTCTTTCAAGCGCTATGCTGATGGTCACTGGGGGCCGGCACCCACAGGAGTGTTGCTTGCCAATCCCATGGGTGTTCATGATATTACGGCAAATGTCAGTGAATGGGTGGAAGATTGCTGGCACCAGAACTATGTAAAAGCACCCGTGGATGGCTCGGCCTGGGTCAATCCCGGTTGCCAGAGAAGGGTTGCGCGTGGCGGATACTGGGCCAGTGCACCAGACCGGACCCGCGCGGCATTCCGGATTTCAGCCAAGCCGGAAACATTTGGAGTGGTGGTGGGTATACGCATAGCCCGTGATCTTTAATTTTCGGGTTTTGTCACGGTCTTCAAATCATCTGCGGGTAGCACAGTGTTGATAATCAGGGCGAGACGCGATGCTGCCGTGACGATACGCTGCTGGATCAATTCCCAGCTATTTTGTGCATACAGATCTGTGATTTCTTTTTCAGACGGATACACCATTTCATCAACCAGTGCATGTGACTCTTCGGTCCATCGCTCGACCATGAGCGGGTCCCATTTGTCGGCCGTCTCGGGGTTGAACTGGATTTTCAATAGTTTCACCAGGGTCTGCCAGTCCCCGGTCCGGTCATTGATGAGGATATGATCCCAGTAAGTGTGTAAATCACTGCGCTCGCCTGCAACGGTGATTTCATAATTGTTTCCACCCCTGTCCGATGCATAGCCGGCATGCAGGGGCTGGTGAAGATCACCGGTCAGATGACAGAGCCAGGCAAATGATTGTCTGCGTTGTTGCAAATCCAATTGTTTGTTGCCGAGCACCACAGCATATTTCTTGATGGCTTCTGTTGCACACATTTGATCTGGACAATCACGTGAGCGTGAATAGACAGGAACACCCGGAGGTAAGTTTATGTAATGTTGTGGCGCGCTCCAGTCCCATTCATCGGTTTCACGTACTACATCGGGCCAGTTACAGGCCTCAAGCATGGATTCCCCATCAACAGAGCCCAGCAAGTGAGTGATTTCTTCAAGTGCCGCAGGGTGCAGACGGGTCATCGCCAAAATACCGGTTGCGGCATGACCTTCCGTACCCCAGCCCTGCCCTGTCTCACTGAAGCCCAGGAAAGAAAACAGGATAGTAGTTGCAAGGAAGGACCGGGCTGCTGGTGGTTGTGCGCGAAAGTTCATGGGTTTTGATACAAGCCTTTGGTCAGATATTTATTGAAAATTGCTTTTTTTTTGTCATTGGTCAATGGTAAACCACCTGCAATGATAACCAATAACAAAGAAGTGGCAAATACTGACCAACCAAATGTGATATAACTCATAGTCTCTCTCGACAAAACCAGATTGGGTGAAAGCATGTCTATAGTTCTTGTCATAGAAGATGATGTTGATCAACGTCGTTATATCGCCGCTATGCTTACCAATTCCGGTCATGATGTAATTGAAGCCGGTGATGGAGAGGAGGGAATTCAACTTTTTAAATCGAACCCGATTGATCTTGTCTTAACGGATATTTTTATGCCAAGAAAAGAAGGGCTGTCGACGATTATGGAACTCAAGGAACTGTCTCCTGAAACAAAAATAATAGCCATGACAGCGGGTAGCCGCTCACTCGCTGATGCACTGGATATTGCGATGGAATTAGGTGCTGATATTGTGTTGAAAAAGCCGCTGGAAATTGAATCGTTGAATGACGCATTGAAAGAAGCGACCTCCAAGGTGCTCTCGCCCGGTCGGTAGTAATGGGTGAAAATAAGTCCAAAGCGAAATTTAATGCGCAATTATTAATAATAAGACAGGGTTATGTGGACAGCCTGCCAATCAAGAAGAAGGCCATAGCGAAGGCATGGCAGCACCTAATCAGCCAGCCTTATGATGAGTCAGATGCAGAGGAGCTAAAGGAGCTGTTTCACAAGTTGGCAGGTTCCGGGGGATTATATGGATTTCCAGCTATAACGGGTGCGGCGAGAAATTTGGAATCTTTTCTGGTTCAAATCCATTCGGTCAAGCAGATAAAACCGGCCGAGTTGGCCCGTTTCGATGAACTGTTTCAGGAACTATGCAAGACTTTTGATGGTGCTTTGGCAAACTGGCTGGAACAAACTACAGGAAAGATAGCTTGATGTATTGGAACAATATCTGACATGCCAAAACAAATTCTCAAGCGAATTCTCTATGTGGAGGATGAACCGGATATTCGAACCGTAACCGAAATGGCATTGAATGCTCTTGGAGGATTTAATCTCGAGGTGTGTTGTGATGGATTCGAGGCGGTTAAAAAAGGACCTGGATTTGAACCGGACCTGATGATTCTGGACGTGATGATGCCCGGAATGGATGGTCCCAGCACGATGAATGCGTTGCGCAAATTTCCTGAACTGAGTGACACGCCGGTGGTTTTCATGACAGCGAAAATTCAAACACACGAGGTTGAAAAATATTTGAAAATGGGGGCAGCGGGTGTGATCTCCAAGCCCTTTGATCCCATGACCCTGGCACAAGATGTTCAAGATATCTGGGATAAACAGGTGTAATTGCCTGAACAGTCAAAACAACCATTGAGGTTTAGGATTCAATAAATTATCTTACCGTTTGGCAATAATTAGCTGGGAGACAACCTGTCAGGCCCAATAGACGATAATGGTCATGAGCACAAATAAGGGAGACTTTAACCGTTCAAGCCTGCTTGAAGGGCGTTTACCAATTGTGCTGATCGCACTGGTCATTGTGATCAGCGTACTGCCATTTTTGTTGAATTTATTCGGTATTAGTTTCGACTCGCGCGAAATAGCAGTTGCTCCCACTGCATTACTGAATGACTCAAGCGTTTCGATGGTCGAACAGTCTTATGGGTTACTCAGGGGTGCGTTTGTTCATTCCTTGTTGGAATGGACAGCTTTCATAGTTGCCCTGAATCTGGCAATACTGGCTTTCACCCACTTCAGCATTACTCGTGATTTGACCACGCCAATCATTGGTGTGGCTTTTTTCATGGCTGGCTGCATGGATGCTTTCCACACCCTGGCGCCAGATCGACTCATACAAGCTGTTGCGGACAACCAGGATCTCATTCCGTTCACCTGGGCAATTTGCAGAATGTTCAATGCCCTGATCATGATTGTTGGCGCAGGGCTGCTTCTGTTGCGGCGAGAGCAATCCAGAAATAAATCGAACATCGTGTTTGTGTTAATGACCAGTGCTATATTTGGTGTTATTGCATACACCCTCAGTCACGTATCAGCAACCTCCGCGGAATTACCAAATACCATATTCCCTCAAAATATATTGACAAGACCTTATGATGCTGTCCCCTTGGTTTTGTTTCTTGTGTTGGGAATATGGGTATTTCCCAAATTATACAAACGTTTTCCGAGCCTGTTCACTCAAGCTCTGATCGTTAGCGCCATCCCTCAGGTTTTGGCTCAGCTGAGTATGACATTTGGCTCGACAGCTCTATTTGACAATTATTTCAATATTGCACACTTCCTGAAAGTAATTGCTTATTTCGTGCCCTTGATGGGCCTGGTGCTCGAGTACATACAAGTCTACCGGAATTCGCAGCTTATGCAGTTCAAACTGACTAAATCAGCAGAAGCATTGTTTGCCAGCGAGCAACGGTTATTGATGATTGTAAAAAACATTGTGGACGGAATCATTGTTATCGATGAATGGGGCACCATTCAGGAAGTCAACCCCGCAGTTGTTTACATATTTGGTCATACAGAGGAAGAGATGCTGGGAAAGAATGTCAAGATGCTGGTGCCCGAGTTCTTCCAGTCGCAACACGACGGCTATCTAAAGAGATATTCGGAAACATCTAAAGACAGGATCATCGGCATCCGGCGGGAAGTCACCGGAATACGCAAGAACAAGACTCCCTTTCCAATGGATCTTTCGGTCGGCAAAACAACCATCGCCAACGAATTGGTATTTACCGGAGTCATCAGGGATATTACGGCACGAAAGGAGGCTGAGAAGACCAAATCTGAATTTATCTCAACCGTCAGTCATGAATTACGCACACCGTTGACATCCATTCGCGGCGCCCTGGGACTGGTGATGGGCGGTGCCTTAGGGGACTTGCCCAACAAAGCAATGGAAATGCTCATGGTGGCCAACCGCAATAGCGAGCGTTTAATCCGGCTAATCAACGATTTGCTGGACCTGGATAAATTAAAGTCTGGCAGTATCGTACTCGAACATAAGGATGTTGATCTTATAGATCTGGCTAACAGTTCGATAAGACTTAATGAGCAGTACGCGGAAGACCAGAACATAAAATTCAAGTTCCAGACTTCTTTGAATGTTGCCAAAGTGTTGGCTGATGACCTCAGGTTATCGCAGGTCATGAACAATCTAATCTCTAATGCCATTAAATTTTCGCCACTCGGGGGAGAGATTGAAATCACTGTTGAAAATTCCAGGAAAGGTTGGCTTAGAACTTCTGTCAGGGACCACGGGGAGGGAATTTCCGAGGGATTTCGTCAACAAATATTCAAGCGCTTCGCTCAGGCAGACAGCTCAGATGAGCGTGAAAAGGGAGGTACAGGGCTCGGTCTGAATATATCGAAGGTCATCATTGACGCGCATGATGGCCATATTGATTTCTTTACTGCAGCAGGAGGAGGTACCGTGTTTTTCTTCGACTTGGCACAGAAGGAAATCACCGATGATAAATTTTTACTACGTTCAGGGCATGAGGGTGCTCTTGTTTTGATTTGTGAAGACAATGAGGATGTGGCCAAAGTGATTGCTGGTATGCTGAGGAAGGAGGGACTGGTCAGCGACATAGTCTCTACTGCCTCGGGCGCTCGGACCTTGTTGGAAGAGAATTCTTACATGGCTTTGTTACTTGATCTTGATTTACCTGATGTTGATGGGCTAGACCTGATCCGGGAACTTAAATCTGATGCAAATATGGAAGGGTTGCCTATTGTCGTTGTATCAGCCACAGCCACCGCAGGCCGTGCAGAGTTTTCGGGACACAGTACTGAAGTTGTAGACTGGATTCAAAAACCGATAGACAGTACCAGGTTGAAAAATTCACTGGACCTTGTACTAAGGAATGAAATTTCCGCAAATGTATTACACGTGGAAGATGATCTGGACCTGGTCCAGGTTTCGAAAAATATGATCCAGGAACTAGCGAATTATCAGCACACGTCATCGCTGAAAGGTGCACGTGAGTTGTTGGCCAATAATGATTATGACTTGCTAATAATCGATGTCAAGCTACCGGATGGTTCCGGCTTGGAACTCATCACCGAAATCAAGGAATCTTGTCCCGTGGTTGTTTTTACCGGCAATGAAGTGGACCGGAAAGTTGAGAATGAAGTTGCAGCCTACCTGACCAAGGGCACAACCAGTGATGACCAGTTGATGACAACCATCAGGCGTGTGATAGGAAGGTCCGTTAGGGAGAAGAAAATAAACCGGAAATAACCGTTTCTGGCCAGTTGGTCAATAGTGAAATGGGTTGCTGTTAAGGAGATCCCCAAATGACAAACAAGATCACACAATTTTCGGTGTTTGAGGAATCAGTCCATGAGGCTATGCACCTTTAAGCTTCGTTGTTGCTGGGGTCAGCATATGTCAGGTGGACCGATAAGGACCTGGTGAGAACGGTGTGGGTGCATCAAATGGGCCAAAGACCCGCTAAAATGGTGCCGGAGGTCGGACTCGAACCGACACTCTGTTGCCAGAACTGGATTTTGAGTCCAGCGCGTCTACCAATTTCGCCACTCCGGCAGGATTTGCGAGGCGCAAAGTATATATAGGCATGTGGTCTTAAGCCAGTCTTTCAGGCAATTTGAAAGGATACAGACCTAAATACCAAATTCATTCCTTAGAAAGTGCATCCTGCTGCCAGATCTGGTCAAAATAATTGCCTACCAGTGGCAAAAAATGATCATAGTCAACCAAAAAGGCATCATGGCCCATCAGTGATTGCAGGTCCCAGAACCGGGTCTGAACACCGTTGTCGGTCAGTGCCTGGGCAATTTCCTCCTGTTGGTGCATGGGGAACAGGATGTCGGTCACCACGCCGATGACGCAGGCTGAATCCAGCTTGATTCCGACCAGCGCAGTTTTCAGATCGGGATGGTTCTCGGTCACATCAAACCAATCCATCGAACGTGACAGGTAAAGATAGCTGCAGGGATCAAATGAACGTACGAAACGCCTGGCTGCAGCCTCCAGGTAAGACTCTACTTCGTAGTTCATGCCAAACAACTCTTTGGGGTAATAATCCTGTAATCTGCGTCCGAACCGTGTACGCCATTCTGCCGCCGAGCGATAGGACAACATACCGAGTTTGCGGGCCATGCGCATGCCTTTTACCGGCCAGTTCTCATCATCATAGTTACCGTCATTCCACTGCAGATCCGAGACGATCAATTCTCTTTGTAATGAACGGATGGCAACGCTGAATGGCTCAGAGTTGGATGAGCTGGAAATGGACAAATGATGACGTGCGCCAGCAGGTACCTGTTGCAGATAGGCGAGGGCGGTCATCCCCCCCATGGATGGGCCGACGATCGTGGATAACCGGTCGATGCCCAGGTGCTGTACCAGCAGGTGTGCGGTGGTGGCGATGTCTTCGATGCTGAGATCGGGGAAGTCCAGACGGTAGGCCTTGCCGGTGGCAGGATTGATACTGGCGGGCCCGGTTGATCCCTTGCAACTACCCAGTGAGTTGAAACAAATGACAAAGTATCGTTCGGTGTCAATGGGTTTACCTTCGCCGATCATCGGTTCCCACCAGCCCGGTGTCGGGTCGGACGAACTGGAGGCGGCGTGCGCATCGGGTGAAAGTCCGGTCAGGATCAGGACCGCATTGGATTCGTCCTTATTCAACTCGCCCCAAGTTTCAAAGGCCAGCGAGTAAGAAGACAATACACCACCCCGTTTTAACAACAGGGGTTCGTCTATGTGAAGAAAACGGGTTGCCGATGTCATAAATTGTGGTTCGCAAAGCAATTTTTTTCAATGATACCGTGTAGGCTAGAGGAATGCGCGCCACAACTGGATTGAATCACGAACAACCACGCGGGAATATTCGCTACTCCGGTCTTGTCCGTTCATCCCAGAACGGGGTCCACCCTCGCCTGGATGACTATGTGCGTCGACACCTGGACACATTCTGGGGCCAGCCTCTTCACGGACCAAGTGTCGCTGCCTACCAGGAGTTGTTGGCAACCGGTTGTTTGTGTGCCGATCGTCCATTCGTATTGGACTCGGGCTGCGGTACCGGCAGCAGTACCCAAATACTGGCCCAATCGTACCCGCAACAGTTGATTATCGGGGTTGACCGCTCGCAGGATCGATTATCCAGGACGGCGAACCTTGGCGATCAATCCGGTAACAAAAACTATCGGCTGGTGAGAGCAGATTTATCCACCTTCTGGCGTCTGTTGCTGCGTGATGGTCATGTACCAACACGCCATTTTATTTTTTATCCCAACCCCTGGCCCAAACCGGGTCATCTGTTACGCAGATGGCACGCCCACCCGGTGTTTCCACAGCTGGTCGCACTGGGCGGGAGAATGGAAATGAGAACCAACTGGGGAATCTATGCTGACGAGTTTGCGCGAGCAGTCAGTCTGGCAACTGCTGAGACCATCCGAGCCCAACGATTCAGTCCTGCCAGTGTGGTATCACCATTTGAACAGAAATACAGGGAACGCGGACACGCATTGTTCTCGGTGGTTGTATCGGAAAAGATTACATCGTCGTTTCAGCAATGCTGGTCCCAGGCTGACACAGTTGGTACCAAAGAGCGGATCTAATCTGTTGCTACAGCTTCGGCTGGTTCTGGCGTGTAGCGATGGATGTCTTCAAGACTGCTGTATATGAAGTTGACGAACTGGGGCGGGGTGATCCAGGTCCTCCCCAGTTCCTCGTCCCACTGGGCCGTGGGTTGGGCAGCAATGACCTGGCCAAGATTCATTCCCTCATCTATCAATACCTGTACATTGGCGGTGGCCTCGACCAGGTAATCACGATAAAACTTTAAATCCTCAAGCACGGCGAGCGGGCCGTGGCCAGGGATAATGCGGGTGCCCTCGTCGGCCAGTGACAATGCCAGGTCCGCTGCTGCGATGACGCCTTCGATGGAACCACCCGCATCCAGGTCAACATAGGGGTACATGGTGTTGAAATACATGTCACCCATGTGGATGACGTTACTGCCACTGAAATAAATTATGCTGTCACCATCGGTGTGACCATTGGGAACATGGTAGACCGTGGCTGACTCTCCATTGAAATGCAGTGACATCCGGTCGTTGAATGTCAGCACGGGCAGGGCAGGTTCCGCGCTGGGTTGAAAGGTACGTTCCAGGAAGTTGTTGACCTGCACTGACGTCATTCGCTGGCGGATGTTGTCATGGGAAATAATCGTCGAACCGGTCTTTCCGATCATTTCATTACCACCGACGTGGTCGAAGTGATAATGTGTATTGATGACAAACCGGATCGGTTTGTCAGAGATTTTTCTTATCGCCTGCAACAATTGGGTGCTTACCGGCTCTACCTTGTCGTCGATGATGTACAGCCCGTCCTCGCCTGTGGAAATTCCGACATTACCGCCATTTCCTCCAAGCATGTAGACCGTGTCTGACAATTGTACCGTCGAGAATTCAATTTTCCTTTCCTGGGCGGATACACTGCTGATCATGACAGTCAGCAGGGCCAACGGCAGTAGGAATTTCATGCGCTATACCTCGTCTTTGTGCCTCTAAGGTACACGCTGATCAAGGTGTAGTGCAATTTCTGTGATTGCACCTGTGTCGATTGTATGGATTGCTGCCGACATGTCACCGGACAGGGCATTGGCGATGCCGGTCATGGAAATTCTGGCGCTGATATCAAGTTCATCATAACCCCCCAGCGATGTGCCCGGGCGCAACAGGTCTGAATCGCTAATGTTCAATGACAAGGGAAACCGGCTTGGGGACAGACGTTGTACCGCGAGTGGCATACCGGTACCGCCCTTCGGGCGCACAAAAACAAACAGGATGGCAGTTTCAGGCAGTGTAGAGACAAGCCCGCTATCGATCGTTATGGTGATGGGGATTTCTATGCCAGCAGTTACCTGTCCCAGGTTGATTCTGGCCAGGTCGATCTGCTGTGTTACCGCCTGATAAACTCCGGATGCAGGATCCAGTTGACCACGCAATTTGTCCCACAGTTCAATCGCTGGTTCATGGTTTCCATCCTGTGCATGGGCCATACCCAGTAACCACAGACCTTTTTGCTGCATCGGTTCAATTGCCAGTGCATCCAGCAGCAGTTGACGGATATCACTGGTGATCTCGGGTTGGCCCGATGCAAACAGGCTGGCCTCGGCCAGTTCAACCAGGATCAGGGGCCGATTCGGCATCAGGCGGTTGGCGTTAATCAGTGCAGTTTGGGCTTCAGCATACCGCTGCAGGGATTTCAGTGATCGTCCCAGTATCAGCCATCCATCTGCATCTTCCGGATTGTCTGCCAGGCGTTGCTGCAATTTGCTGATCATTTCCTGCACCGATGGCTGACTCTCGGCATGTTGCAGTTCCTGTCTTGACTGTTGGTCGTTAACCGCTTCCTGCTGTATCGCCCCGGGGTTTCCAATTTGCTGGTACAGAGAGAGACCAGCAAGTGGCATGATCAGCAGCACAAACATTCCTGTCATTCGCTCTTTGGATTTTCCGGCGAATAACGGCCAACTGATGATGATCGCAGGAATTGTGAGCAGGGCGATTGCCGGGATCCAGAAGTTCATTGTTCCGAATTTTCGCCGTCATGATCCGAGGCGAGTATAGCGGTGCGTCTGCTGATGGTTGAGCGCAGAATCCAGGCCCCGATTAAAAGCAATACCACGGGTGCCAGCCAAAGCAGGTACGTGTTGGTCTGAACTGGTGGCCGGTAAAGTACAAAATCACCGTAACGTTCGACCAGGAATTGCTTGATATGCTCATCACTGCGTCCGGCCATGAGCATCTCGTACACCTCCTGGCGAAGATCCTGGGCCAGGGGCGCATCCGAATCGGCCAGGTTCTGGTTTTGACAAACCAGGCATCTGAGTTCCCTGGTGAGCTGGTCAAAACGGTCCTGTTGTTGCCGGTCCTGGAAGACCAGGGGCTCCTGTGCCACGGCGTACAGTGTAAAAAGCATCAGGGCTACGAGTATCATGCCGGTTTTCATCTGCTACCGTTCTCCATGGCCACCAGACGTGGAAGAATTTCGGTTTCTATCACCTCACTGGTCAATGCTCCGATCTGCTTGAAAACAATTACTCCCGATGAATCCACAAGAAATGATTCAGGTGCTGCATATACGCCAAAATCAATGCTGATCCTGCCATCCAGGTCAACCAGGTTGATGTCATACGGGTTACCGAATTTTGTCAGCCAGGCCTGTGCATCAGCACTCTCATCCCGGAAATTGAACCCGACGATGAGCAAGACACCCGACCTGGCCAGTTCGGTGATGACCGGGTGTTCGACCCGGCAGGTGATACACCAGCTTGCCCAGAAGTTAATCAGGTACGGTTTCCCCAGGAATGAATTGTCTGTCATTCGGACGGTCGGGTCTCCCAAAACCGGCATGTTAAATCCCGGAACAGTCTTGTTGATCAACGGCGAGGGGATCAGTGTCTTGCGGTCGGAAATATTCAGCCCCACCAATAGCAGTCCGGACAGCAGTATGAACCCTGCCAGCGGGAGTAAGCGGCTGTTCAAACCGGTATCTCCTGGTTTTCGTCTTTTTCCCCGGACAGTACGGACCTGGCGCGATAACGCTTGTCAGCCGCGGCAATCAGACCGGCACCGAACATCAGTAAAGCACCCAGCCAGATCCAACGTATGAAGGGTTTGTGATAAATTCTCACGGCCCAAGCCTCGCCCTGGTCATCGAGTGGTTCACCCAGCGAAATGTAGATGTCACGGGTAAAACCGGCGTCGATAGCCGCCTCCGTCATGGTCTGTCCCCCTTGTCTGTAAACGCGTTTTTGTGGGTAAAGACGAGTCACTTCCCTTTGATCCCTGGAAACAATAAATTCCCCCTCATCGGCCGTGTAGTTGGCCCCCTGTACAATTCGGGTGCCAAGAAACTTGAATTGGTAGCCAGCAGCTTCATAAACATCACCCGTGGACATACGCAGATGTTTCTCACTGCTGATCGCGGACGTCAGGCTCAGGCCAATCAGGAAAACACCCAATCCGATGTGCGCAAGGGTCATGGCCACAACACTGGCCGGTAGAGTGGCCCTTTTGGTCCTGGCCAGCATATCTCCGATGTTAAACAGGCTGGCGGCGATCACCCAGACACCACCGGCCAGACCGATAACAGAAATCCAACCTATGGCCGGCTCAATTATTCGCGTGGCGATAGCGACGAATATGGCGGTAAACAGGGGCCAACGCAGTTTTTCCATCAATCTGCCGCCGCGGTCTTGTCTCCAGCGGCTGAATATCCCCACGGGCAGGGCCAGTACCAGTGGCACCAGCAACCATGAAAACAATAACCCGAAATAGGGTGGCCCAACAGAAATTTTGCCTGCATTGAGTGCATCCATCAGCAATGGGTACAGTGTTCCTGTCAACACCATTGCGGTCATCACGGCCAGTACCAGGTTGTTGACCAATAACAGTGTTTCACGAGACAGGCCCGCAAAACCGCCACCCTGGATCATCCTGGGTGCGCGAATCGCATACAGTGTCAGCGACCCGCCGACCACCGCGAACAGGTAGACCAGGATGAATATGCCCCGGGTCGGGTCGTTGGCGAAGGCGTGTACCGAGGTCAGCACACCGGAACGAACCAGGAAGGTACCCAACAGACTCAGCGAGAACGCCGAAAGGGCCAGCAACAGGGTCCAGTTGCCAAATGCGCCCCGTTTTTCCGTTACGGCCTGCGAATGAATCAGCGCGGTACCCACCAGCCAGGGCATGAACGAGGCATTTTCTACCGGGTCCCAAAACCACCATCCGCCCCAGCCCAACTCGTAGTAGGCCCACCAGCTACCCAGTGCAATACCGAGGGTCAGGAAGGCCCAGGCAACATGTGTCCAGGGACGTGACCAGCGCACCCAGTCCCGGTGTACTTCACCGCCCAGCAATGCGGCCACAGCAAAGGCAAAGGATACCGAGAACCCGACGTAACCCATGTACAGCATGGGGGGATGAATGATCAGACCCGGGTCCTGCAACAGTGGATTCAGGTCAAGACCCTCAATTGGCGGTGGTAATATCCTGCCAAAGGGATTGGAGGTGAACAGGATGAACAACATGAAACCTGCGGATATCCATCCCAACACCGCCAGCACCCGCGCCCGGAACACCGTGGGCAATGTCTTGCTGAACAGGGCCACGGCGGTAATCCACAGCGTGAGTATCAGTTGCCAAAGCAACAACGAGCCCTCGTGGGCACTCCACACAGCCGAATAACGATAAGCCATGGGCAACAGTGAATTGCTGTTGCGAGCCACGTACTCGACCGAAAAATCCTGGACTACAAACGCAGATGTCAGGATGCCAAAGGCGATGGCAACCAACAGGCAAAGCAGCAGGCTGGCGCTGCCGGCGATGCTCATCAGACGCTGGTTACCGGTATAGGAACCAATCATCGGGAACAGACCCAGGCTGAGTGCCGTCAACAGGGCAGCCAGCAGGGCGATCTGGCCAAGTTCCGCAGTCATGGGCCGCTGTCCGGATGACCGGCCTTTTCCAGCGCGTCAGCAACTTCCGGTGGCATGTAATTCTCATCATGCTTGGCAAGGACCTCCGTCGCCTCGAAACGGCCATTCGTGGAAAGCGCACCAATCGCAATGATGCCCTGGCCCTCCCTGAACAGGTCCGGCAGTATCCCGTCAAAGCGAACATCAACCGAGGCTGCTCCGTCGCTGACCACGAATTGCACGGCAAGGCTGTCTTCTGCACGGGACACGGAGCCGGGGGCAACCAGTCCGCCCAGCCGGAACCGTTTGCCCGCAGGCAACGCCTGGTCCCTGACATCGGTGGGGCTGACAAAGAACAGCATGTTTTCATTCAGTGCCCTGAAAGCCACAGTCGAAGCCAGACTGACACCCAGGATGATGACCAGCACGGCAATCAGCCTGCGTTTTCGGGTTGGGGTCATTTTGTATCACCCGCTCGTGCTTGCCGTGTCTTGAGTTGACGGACAAGTTTTTTTTGTCTCAGCACCGGCGCAACGGCAACCCAAATCAGCACCGCACCGCTGATCAGGTAGGAAGCCCAGATAAAAGGTGTGTGTGACATTCAGCGTTCCTTCAATGGTGTGACTACGCGCTTAGCGAGAGATGAGGTGGTTGTACGCAAGGCGTGCCTCACGGGAAATTGACCAATCCTGACCACGTCGAGCATCACTTGTTATTCTCCGCCAACATGTCCCTGACCCAACGTTTGCGATGATCCTGGTTCAACAGTCGCAACCTGGCGCGACCGAGCAAACTGGCACCATAATAAAACTTCGATGCAACGGCCATGATCAACAACGGCCACAGCATACTGGGATGGATACTGCTGCCACCCGCACCGATACTGGAACCCTGATGCAGTGTATTCCACCATTGCACCGAAAAATGGATGATCGGCAGGTTGATGGCACCGACAATGGCCAGTAATGAAGCGGCTCGCGCTGCCTTGCGGGGCTCATCATAGGCATTGTGGAGGGCGATTACACCAAAATACAAAAACAACAGGATCAGCTCCGAGGTCAGACGCGCGTCCCATACCCAATAGGTTCCCCAGGTAGGGCGACCCCAAAGTGACCCGGTGACCAGGGCAATAAATGTGAAGGCAGCTCCAATGGGGGCACTGGAAATTACCAGAACTTCCATTATCCGTACCCGCCAGACCAGGGCAATAAATCCCCACACCGCCATCAGTCCATAAATCAGCATCGACATCCAGGCGGCGGGTACGTGGAGGTACATGATGCGTACGCTTTCACCCTGCTGATAATCGGGGGGAGCACGGAAAAGACCCAGGTAGAGGCCGGCTGCCGCCAAGACGACAGATACCACCCACAACCACGGTTCAAGTTTACCGGTCATGTGATAAAACCAGGGGGGTGACCCGGTCTTGTGAATAAATAACATGAAGCGATTCATCAACTCAAGCTCAGTTTAAGCGCGGCCGCAGTTGCGAATGGCGCCAGTGTCAGTGCAGCGATCAGACCGGCCAGCATCAGTCCAAGCTGCCCATTGTAAGGCAAACCGGCCACGGCAGAACTGACCGCGCTGGTAGCAAGAATCAATAAAGGAATATACAGTGGAAATACCAGCAATGACAGCAGTTGCCCCCCGCGTTTCAGACTGACGGTCAGGGCCCCGCCGATGGCGCCGATCAGACTCAATACCGGTGTGCCGAGAGCCAGCGACTTGATCAAAACGGAAACACCCGCATCAGGAAGATTCATCCATATGGCCAGCAATGGTGACAACAGCACAATGGGCAGACCCGCTACCAGCCAGTGTGCCAAAGTCCGGGCGAGTGCAATCAGGGCAAGGGGTTGACCGGAAAGTATCATTTGCTCCAGCGTTCCATCTTCGAAATCAGAACGGAACAGGGCGTCCAGGGAAAGCACCGTGGCCAGTAGTGCGGCAATCCATATAACACCCGGAGCCATATTGGCAAGTAGCTGTGGTGAAGGTCCGACACCCAGCGGAAACAGTGTGGTAACCACGAGCAGGAATACCAGTGGTTGCAAAAGTTCCGCCCTGCGGCGATAAGCCAACAGAAAATCGCGGCGCAAAAGTGCCTGGAATGCGGGCCAGGCTGAAGGCTGGCTCATGACCATGCCCCGGCAGGCTGCTCACGTCCGCTGCGCAACGCGCATTCCTGCAACTCAAACCCCTCTGGGCGCAGGCTACCGTGGGTGGTCATGACACACGCACCGCCTGCATCAAGATGTGCCCGGATCACATCATCGAGCATGACGATACCCTCGCGGTCCAGGTTGGAATAGGGCTCATCCAGCAGCCACAGAGACTCATCACAAAACAACAGGCGCGACAATGAGCAACGTTTTCTCTGCCCGGCGGATAGTGTACGGCCCTGTTGACGGACAACCGCTGCTAGCCCGATCCGGGCTATAATGGTTTGCAACCGATCTTCATCACCTTCAGTGTCACGAGCTCCCATGAATCTCATGGTGAAGTGAATATTCTCCTCCACACTGAGGTCGTCCTTGATGGCCGGGTCATGACCGCAATATAAAGGCCGTTGAGAACAGTTCAGGGTGCCCTCACTGGCATCGAGCAGACCCGCCAATACTCTCAGCAGGGTGGTCTTGCCACAGCCATTGGCGCCGGTTACCAGCAACAGTGATCCGGCCTCAACTGAGAAACTGACCGGCTCAAAGACCCGCTCGAAATATCGTTCAATACTGAGTTCAGAAACTGAAAGCATGGGTGAAATATGCCGGTATTATTGTTAAATTCAATTGTTGGCGCTTTAGCGGGTTAATCATCGGCTTGAATTATGCCGCAGCAGCATCATGGTGTGAATGATTTCGATCAAATGAATGCCATTCCAACAGGTTGATAAACCAATGGACAGATCGGAACTTTATGTTGAAACTCGTGAGGAATGGCGTTCCTGGCTGGAACAGCACCATAACAGTGAGCACGAATTGTGGTTGGTTTTTTACAAGAAAAGCACCGGCAAAACCGGTATGAGTTACACTGATTCGGTTGCCGAAGCCCTGTGTTTTGGATGGATTGATGGTCTTAAGAAAGGAATCGACGAGCAACGGTATGCCTACAGGTTCACACCCAGAAAACTCACCAGTAAATGGTCACCCAGCAACATCCGGCGCGCCACTCAGATGATAGATGAAGGTCGTATGACGGCAGCCGGGCTCAAAGCCTTCGATCACCGTGTTGATTACAGCGAGGAATTTCTCGAGGCGAAGGCAAGGAAAAACAACCCGCTTCCTACATAATATGAAAGGGTGCTACGGGAAAATAAAACAGCCTGGGAATACTACAGCCAGTTGACACCAGGTTACCGCAATCAATTTAACTGTTGGATCACAAGTGCCAAAAAATCTGAAACAAAAAAAAGACGGATGATGAAATTGGTCAGGGCACTGGAACAGAACAAGAAACCCGTTGTGTAGTAATCCGGATATTGTAGACAGGAGAAATTGGTGGCAGGTGAAAGAGATCTGGAGAAATTGTTGGCCGGAATGTCGCCTCGGCTGATCGGGGGTAATTATGTTTTTTGTTCGGTTGCCAATGCAAAATACGGCGATTACAGCGATACCAATCCACTGGCTTCTTTTACCGAAAAGGAAGGATTAACCCTAGTCCTGAAGGAGGATGTTGCTCAAATAGCAGGCTTGCCGTATGACGCCGTGTTCAGATGTATCACTCTGGAGCTACATTCCAGCCTCAAGGCCGTGGGTCTGACCGCCGAGCTTAGCCGCAGGTTGGCACAACAGGGAATCCCTGCCAATATGGTGGCAGCCTATTATCACGACCACATCTTTGTTCCATCTGAATCCGCCCAGGAGGCCATCAGCTTATTGGCGTCCAGTGATACAAATGACCCCGGGAGAGAACCACACAATGAGTAAGTATGATTTTGACCTGTTCGTGCTGGGTGCAGGGTCCGGTGGTGTGCGGGCTGCCCGTATTGCCGCAGCTTATGGTGCACGCGTCGGGATATGCGAGCAGAGCGAGGTGGGTGGTACCTGTGTGATTCGTGGCTGTGTACCCAAGAAACTCTTGTCTTACGCTGCACATTTTGCCGATGATCTGGAAGACGCCGCCGGTTATGGCTGGCAGATCGGTCCATCCAGTTTCAGTTGGGAGCGGTTGATTGAATACAAGGACCGTGAAATTAACCGGCTCAATGGGGTTTACCTCCGTTTGCTGGACAACGCCAGTGTCAGACTATATCCAGTTCACGGCAAATTTGTGGATTCACACCACATTCAGCTTGGGGAGGATAAGGTAAGCGCTGAAAAAATCCTGATCGCAACCGGGGGACATCCCTGGGTACCGGAAATTCCAGGTCATGAACATTCGATCACCTCGGACGAGGCCTTTCATCTCAAGTCGTTGCCACGGCGTATCATCATTGTTGGTGGCGGCTATATTGCCTGTGAATTTGCCGGGATATTCAGCGGTCTCGGTTCCGAGGTCATCCAGGTCTACCGCGGAGACCAGATCATGCGGGGATTTGACCACGATGTCCGTGAAGCGCTGGCGCAGGAAATGATCGCCAGGGGGATCCGGATCATGCTCAACACCAATGTCACTGAACTGAACAGGGACTCGCACGGTCTATTAACCGCCATGATGGATGACGCCAACAGTATGCACGCCGATACGGTCATGTTTGCCACTGGCCGGGTGCCGAATGTGCGCGATCTGGGTCTGCGTGATGCGGGGGTGGAGGCCAGACCCGGTGGTACCATACCGGTGGACGAGTATTCCCGTACCAACCTGGAACATATTTTCGCCGTGGGTGATGTGACCGGCCGTGTCAACCTGACACCGGTGGCCCTGCGGGAAGGCCATGCGTTTGCCGACACCGAGTTTGGGGGAAATCCACGTCCGGTCAGTCATGATTTTATCCCTTCTGCTGTGTTTTCCAATCCGCAGGTAGGTACGGTTGGATATTCCGAGGAAGATGCCAGATTGCATTTTGGCGAATTACAGATTTTCAGATCAGAATTCACACCGATGAAGCACACACTCTCGGGCAGGAAAGAAAAAACCATGATGAAGCTACTGGTACAGGCCTCTACAGACAGGGTCGTCGGCCTGCACATGGTGGGCCTCGACGCCGCCGAAATTGTTCAGGGCTTCGCTGTTGCGATAAAATCCGGTCTGACCAAGCAGCAATTTGATGACACGACCGGTATTCATCCGACAGCGGCTGAAGAGTTGGTAACCATGCGTACTCCACTTTAAGGATGAAGGATTCATTGATGAAACACCACACTAGATTAATCAAGGGGCTGATCTGTTTGACCCTGCTGGCGTCCCTGGTTTCACCGCTGGGCGTGTGGGCAAAAAGCGCTCAAGGATCGGGCCAGCAAGGGGACACACAGCGCTACATCGTAGTGTTGGATGATCTGCCACTGGCAGCCTACGACGGCAGAATCATCATGACACCGGAGCGTGACGCAGATTCAATGCGTTTACCGGCTACGGCCAATTTTTTTACCGGGGCGAGCAAACTGGATGTTCATTCACCCCGCTCAAGACAGTATCTGAAATTTCTCGATGAGCGCTTTGTAACGGTCCAGGGCGAGGCCCTGCTCGAACTGGGACGACAGCTTCAACCGGTGTACCGTTATCGCAATGCCCTCAACGGGTTCGCAACCGACCTTTCGTCAGCGGAACTTAGAGCTTTACGCAATGTTCCCGGGGTCAAAGCCGTCATTTTCGATGAAATCAGGAGCCTCAATACGGATGCCGGCCCGGACTGGATTGGAGCAGATGCGATACACGATGGCAGCGCCGGACCATTCTCACCTACGGGCGGCGAGGGCATGGTCATCGGAATCATTGATTCCGGTATCAATTGGGATCACGGTTCATTTGAGGATCCGGGCGAGGGTGCACCACCCGGCAACGGTGTCTGGGATCACGAAAATCCCCGGGGTTCTCAACTGGGACTTTGCTCAGATCCCGAGGTGATGTGTAATGACAAGTTGATTGGGGTTTATGATTTCATCGAAGATGATCCTGACACGGAAGACGAAAACGAACACACCAAGGGTAAAGACAACATAGGTCATGGTTCTCATGTCGCATCGGTTGCGGCGGGAAATCCTGTCTCGTTGTTCGTGGGTGGTGTGCCAACGCAGATTGCCGGGGTTGCACCCAACGCCAACATAATCAGTTACCGGGTGTGTTCCAGTGCGGATGGTTGCCCCAATTCAGCCATACTGGCCGCCATTGATCAGGCTGTGGCAGATCAGGTTGATGTGATCAACCAGTCTCTCGGGTCACCACCTTTTGACCCCTGGTTTCCAGGTACCGATTCCATGTCATACCTAAACGTCAGATCGGCCGGAATTTTCGCGGCGACTTCCGCCGGCAATGATGGCAGTGAGAGTGTACCCACCGGGCTGCCGGGAAACTCACCCTGGATGACGGCCGTGGGCAGCGCCACGCATCACCGGGTGTACGGATCTCTGCTGGAAGACCTCAGCGGTGGGGATACGACGCCACCCGATGTCCTGGTCGGGGTCGGTTTGACCGGAGGGATCGGAATTACCCCAATTGTCCACGCCAGGGATTTTGGCAACGCACTTTGTGGCACAGGCGAACCCCAGCTTGGTACCACTTGCGCCGCCAATACCGGGGTGACCAATCCATTTGCACCCAACACCTTCAATGGCCAGATCGTAGTCTGTGACCGGGGGGACTATGGCCGTATTGAGAAGGGCAAGAACGTCATGCTGGCGGGTGCAGCCGGTTATGTTCTCGCCAATACAGAATTGGATGGTGAATCCATCTCTGAGGATGAACATTGTCTGCCGGCGATACACATCGGCGAAAACGACGGTGATGTTCTGCGCACCTGGCTGGAAACCGGAAGTGGTCACGAAGGCTCCATCAGTGGAAATTCCACTCATTTAGTGGATGAGGCGGCAGATGTGCTCAATGATTTCAGCTCACGTGGACCCAATTTTCCTCCGGTGCATGACACCATGAAACCAGATCTGATTGCGCCGGGTAATATGATTCTTGGCGCTGGCTCGGAGGGCAATGGATTTGTGTGGCAATGGGGGACATCCCAGGCCTCACCGCATGTTACGGGGGGCGCAGCTTTGATCAGGGCAGTTCACCCTGACTGGTCACCTGCCATGATTGCCTCAGCACTGGTGATGACTGCGACACCAGAACTGATGATCGATCACGATGGCTCCAAAGCCACGGTGCTTAAACGCGGTGGTGGAAGGACCCGGCTGGACGTGGCGGTCAATGCCGGTCTGTACCTGGATGAGACCGAGGCAAACTTCCTGGCTGCCGATCCCGATCTGGGAGGGAATCCCGGAACATTGAATCTGCCCGGGCTGGTAAATTCCGACTGCCAGGCCAGTTGCAGCTTTGAGCGCACGGTAACCGATCTTGCCGGCGGGGCGGTCTGGACCGCGACCACCCGGAATTTTACCACCGGGGTCACCGCCACTATTACACCGAACAATTTCAGTCTGGCCAATAACGCCAGCAGAACACTGGATATAGAAATCGACCTGACCCAGGCGGGCGCATCCGTAGGCGCCTGGGTAGATGGTGAAGTGGTGCTGAGTTCAAACGGATTGCCCGAAGCGGTGTTTCCGGTGACGGTGTTTGTCTCCGGTGGCAATCTCCCCGAGGAGTGGTTGATCAGCAGTGATGAAATTTCGGGATGGCAGGAATTCACCCTTGATGGACTGGCGGCCATGCCGGATGCGACCTTCCAGAGCGGTGGCCTGGTGGTACCGACCCAAACCACCGAAAGCCTTGCGCAAGATCCCAACAACGATAGTGTTTACGATGGATCGGCGGGTCTGATGACGGTATGGGAAACTGTGCCCACAGACACGCTTTGGCTGCATACTGAGACCTTGCAGTCTACTGCGGCCGACCTGGATTTGTTTGTTGGACGCGACAGCAACGGGGATGGAGTTGCACAGGCCAGTGAAGAGCTGTGTTCCAGTACAACACCCGAGGATCTGGAGCTGTGCGATTTCTTCTCGCCGGTACCGGGTGAATACTGGATCATTGTGCAAAACTGGGCCGCAACCAATGACCCCGATGACGCTACGCTGGTCTCTGCCGTGATTGGTAAACAGACGAATTCCAAACTGTCCGCCAGCGGCGACGGTATTGTTGAAGCAGGGGCCAGCCACACAGTACGCCTGTCCTGGGATAACGTTGCTGCACGCCCGGATACCGAACTGGTCGGTGCAGTGGGCATTGGTACGACACGCGATAGCCAGAATAATATCGGTATCATCCCGGTCAGGTTTACAAAGACCGGTGTTGAAGACCCCGAAACACTGGTGTTGATGAACGGTGTTACCCGTGGTGTAACTGTTCGGGGCGGGGGTTCCCATGACCGCACGTATATTGATATACCACCGGGTGTTGACTCACTGACGGTCACCGTGACCGGCGGCGATGCGGAGGAAAGCGAAAACCTTCAGGTTGATCTTTACCGTGAAGATTTCGACGGCGCCTTTGATGGCGCGCCCTTTGCCGCTGCGCCCGACATGAGTGGCAGCCCCATTGCCTCTGCAAGCGGTTCCAATGGCAACGGCCCAACAGTAACGGTTGATGGTAATGACCTGGTACCGGGCCGGTGGTATGCCGTGTTGATCAACAACCGTGGTTTCCATGCTGCGGTCACAGTCACAGCAGACATTACGTCCTCTGGTGACCCCATCCCGTTACATGGAGGTTTGTGGCAACCTTCGTCCAGACTGAATCTGCGTCAGGGTTACGACTACGCGTCCACCGGTGGGTACCGGGCCTTGTTGTGGTACACCTATGACGAGCTTGGCAGTCCGGTCTGGTATCTTGCGTCGGCACCGGAACCTGATGGTAATGTCTGGGTGGCGGAACTGTTGCGTTTTACCAACGACGGCCTCCTTCAGCAGGCAGCGCCCGTTGGTTATGTTTCGGTCACCACGCTGGCAATGGAGGATTCGATATTTTCATTTGTACTGTACGGGGATGAGGGCAGTGATCGTATGTTCCCGAGCACACCGCTGGAATGTCCAACCATTGACAACGTGGAACAGAGCTATAGCGGTATCTGGTCACGACTTGCCATCGGTGTGGGTGGTGCCAGTGTATTGGTCAACAAGGCTTCACAGGCTTTTGTACATTATATTTATAATGATAAAGGGACCTCTGCCTGGTTGATTGGTGCGGATGATGCCAACCAGTCGCCGACTGGTCGCGTGGTTCCGCTGCTGCAGTTCAGCGGTTATTGTGCAGTCTGCGCAGTAAGTCCGATTGTCATTGAAACGGTGGGTGAATTCACTCGTGACTTTGCCGATGAGGACAACCTGACCTGGACCCTGGACTATTCATTTGTTGCGCCTGTGAGCGGAACAATTGATCGCACCGATGACGCAGGTAAACTGACCGTGCCATTGATTTGCCAATGATGAAACCTGCCTGGTTTCCCGGTCCTTGAACAACACTGCCGCCCGATGGAAGCGGGCGGCAGCTTCTGAATCTTCCACCGGGAATTCAATGAAACGAACACGGTTCCAATATGAATTACCCACCGAACTGATCGCGCAGTCACCACTGACACAACGCAGCGCCAGCCGCCTGCTTTGTCTCGACCGGCATACAGGCAGTCTGCTGGACCGGCAATTCGGCGATTTGCCCTCCCTGATCAACCCGGGCGATCTGCTGGTGTTCAACAACACCCGGGTGATCCCGGCCCGTTTGTATGCCACCAAGACGAGTGGCGGAAAGGTGGAAATTCTGCTGGAGCGATTGCTGAGCCAACAACAATGCCTGGCGCAAGTACGCGCCAGCAAATCACCAAAGGCCGGCGGAATTCTGGTTCTGGAAGACGGGTCCAAATTGCGCGTGCTGGGACGGGAAGATGAATTTTTCCGATTACAGGCACTCGATGGTGATCTGACCCAATGGCTGGACCGGCTCGGTCATATCCCGCTGCCCCCGTACATCAACCGTGAAGATACCGAGAGTGACCGGCAAAGATACCAGACCCTATTTGCCAATACGCCCGGGGCGGTGGCGGCACCGACAGCCGGATTGCATTTTGATCAGCGCCTGCTGGATCAACTCAGCCAATCGGATATCCGGACCACGGAAATAACCCTGCATGTGGGCGCGGGTACGTTTCAGCCTGTCAGGGCAGACAATATTGAAGAGCACCAGATGCATGCCGAATGGCTGCATGTGACCAAATCAGCCTGTGAAGCCATTGAGCAGACACGCGAGAAGGGTGGTCGCGTGATTGCCGTTGGTACAACAGCGGTCCGGAGCCTGGAAACAGCTGCGCAGCGGGGGCGGATCGCTCCTTTTCAGGGCGACAGCCGGATATTTATTTATCCACCCCATGAATTTCGTGTGGTCGATGCAATGGTGACCAATTTTCATTTGCCGGAATCTACGCTGTTGATGCTGGTCAGTGCATTTGCCGGGACAGACAACACATTGGCCGCCTATCGGCATGCGGTTGCCCAACGATACCGGTTTTTCAGTTATGGCGATGCGATGCTGGTTGCCTGAACTGTTCAGTGTCAAAATAGCCAATTCATTCCGCAGACCTTTGTCCAATGCAATTTCAACTGAATAATACGGATAACCATGCCCGCCGCGGCCAATTGTCTTTTGATCGAGGCAGGATCCAGACCCCTGCGTTCATGCCGGTGGGAACCTATGGTACGGTCAAGGCCATGACTCCGAAAGCGGTCCGAAGCACCGGAGCGGAGATTATTCTTGGTAATACTTTTCACCTGATGCTGCGACCGGGAACGGAGGTCATCAAGGCTCATGGGGGTCTGCATGAATTCATGCAGTGGAAACGGCCAATTTTAACCGACTCCGGTGGTTTCCAGGTCTGGAGCCTGGCAAAAAGACGCAAAATCAGCGAGCAGGGCGTGACCTTTGCCTCGCCGGTCAACGGGGAGAAAGTATTCCTCGGTCCGGAGGAGTCCATGGCGGTACAACGAGCACTGGGCTCGGATATCGTCATGTGTTTTGACGAATGCACGCCTTATCCCGCCTCAGAACGACAAGCAGAAGAATCCATGCAGTTGTCCATGCGATGGGCCGGGCGTTGCCGGCAGGCGCACGGTGATAATCCGTCTGCCCTGTTCGGTATAGTCCAGGGTGGTATGTATGCGGATTTGCGCAGGCAATCAGCGCAAGCCCTGACCGGTATTGGCTTTGATGGATATGCCATTGGTGGATTGTCCGTTGGAGAACCGGAGCAGGAGCGTGAAGGGGTATTGGCCGCAACGTTGCCGTACCTGCCCGAAGACAAGCCGCGTTATCTGATGGGAGTTGGACGACCCCAGGATATTATCGCCGCGGTATTTCACGGTGTGGATATGTTCGATTGTGTGATGCCAACCCGCAACGCACGCAACGGTTATCTATTTACCCGTCGGGGTGTATTGAAGATTCGCAATGCCAGATTCGTGTCCGATACGCGGCCGGTTGATGAGGCGTGTTCATGTTATACCTGCAAAAATTATTCACGCTCTTATTTGAAACACCTGGACCGATGTAAGGAAATGCTGGGCCCGCATCTTGCCACGGTCCACAACCTGCATTTTTACCAGCAACTGATGGACGGAATCCGCAACGCCATAGAAAATGAACAGCTGGAAGAGTTTGCGGAAAACTTTATGATCAGGTACTCATCGGGCATTGACTGATGTGTCAATGGTTACGAAAATCGGCGACTTTCAGATGTCGCATGGCTTATAATTGACGGTTGGTTGGTGACCGATCAGTTCAACCCGGGGTTTGAAAACGGCAACAGTAGCCCCACTTAGGTTATTAACGAAATTTATTACTAATAAACCAATGGTTGAAACACCGCTGGTAAAAAAATCCGTCGGGAAATACCAGATTGGTATCTGCCCGCGAAATGACCCAAGAGATCAAATATGGACTTTTTCATTTCTAACGCATACGCCCAGGACGCAGCCCCACAGGGTGGCCTGATGAGTTTTTTACCCCTTATTGTCATATTCGCCGTATTTTATTTCATGTTAATCCGGCCTCAGATGAAACGTGCCAAAGAACACCGGCAGTTGGTGTCGGAACTCGCCAAAGGTGATGAAGTGATTACCAATGGCGGTTTGCTGGGCCGAATTACCGATGTATCCGAATCTTTTGTGACCCTGGAGTTGGCAGACAGCGTGCAGGTCAAAGTTCAACGCCAAGCAGTCGCCAATGTGATGCCAAAAGGCACGATCAAGTCAGCTTGATTTCCTATTCCCCCAATCCATTTATCGAGACTGATTTATGAACCAGTATCCTGTCTGGAAGTACCTGCTGATCATTTTTGTCCTGGTTATTGGTGCGGTTTACGCCCTGCCCAACATCTATGGTGAAGACCCGGCAATCCAGGTGACGTCCTCCCGTGGTTTTGCCTTGCCGGTTGAACTTTCATCCAATATTGAAGACGCCCTGGTGGTTGAACAAATCGGTTTTGGGGCTTCGGAGCAACAGGGCAACCACCTGCTGTATCGATTTGACAATACCGAAGATCAACTCAAGGCCGCGGGTGTTTTGCGTGAATCACTGGGTGACCAGTATATAGTTGCCTTAAACCTCGCACATGCAACCCCTGAAGGTCTGCGTGCAATCGGTGGTAAACCCATGACCCTGGGTCTGGACCTGCAAGGAGGGGTACATTTCCTGATGCAGGTGGATATGGACACCGCTCGTGGGCAACAGCTTGACCGATTTGTCGATGATATCAGAGCCGCGTTACGCACCGAGGGAATACGATATGTTTCCGTAAGACGTGAAGGGTCCGGTCTGCTGGCAATGTTGCGTACCTCGGAAGATCGTGATCGGACCATGAACATCCTGCGTACCGATCAGAGTTTACAGGGATTGAACATCAAGGAACTTGCGGTCGGCGAAACATTCGGGATTTCAGCCACGGTTCAGGACCAGCAGTTGATTGCACTACAGCAAACCGCTCTGAAACAGAACATCACCACCCTGCGTAACAGGGTAAACGAACTAGGTGTTGCCGAGCCGGTAATTCAGCAACAGGGTGCGGACCGCGTGGTCGTACAACTGCCTGGTGTCCAGGATACTGTCGCGGCCAAGAAGATCATCGGTGCTACGGCGACACTGGAATACCGCGCCGTTGACGAAAACAACGATGCATTTACGGCTTCACAGACCGGTCGTATTCCTCCGGAATCCCGTCTATACACCGATAACAATGGAACACCGGTGCTGCTTAAAAAGCGTCTGATCGTATCGGGTGACCAACTGATCGGTGCATCCGCATCGTTCGACCAGCAGACCGGACAGCCTTCAGTCAGTGTGACCCTTGACGGCGTGGGTGCCAAGCGTATGCTCGATTTCACCCGTGACAATGTGGGTAACCGCATGGCCGTGGTCTACATCGAGCAAAAACCGGGTGGCAGCAAAATTGAAGACGTGATCAGTGTTGCCGTGGTTCGCGAACCCTTTGGCAAACGATTCCAGACCACGGGCCTGGCTTCCATACAGGAAGCATCTCAGTTGTCCCTGTTGCTCAGGGCCGGAGCCCTGGCGGCCCCTATGGAAATAGTTGAAGAACGTACCGTTGGTCCAAGCCTGGGTGCAGATAACGTGGCACAGGGTTTCAAGTCGGTGACCATCGGTTTTGTGTTGGTGCTTGTGTTTATGGCCATTTATTACCGGGTCTTCGGCCTGGTGGCAAATCTGGCATTGTTTGCCAACCTGGTTCTGCTGGTGTCTTTGTTGTCGATGCTGGGTGCGACACTGACCATGCCGGGTATTGCAGGTATCGTCCTGACCATAGGTATGGCGGTTGATGCAAACGTTTTGATATTTGAACGAA
Source organism: Lysobacterales bacterium (assembly GCA_014238945.1). Lineage (GTDB taxonomy): Bacteria > Pseudomonadota > Gammaproteobacteria > Xanthomonadales > SZUA-36 > SZUA-36. Next base: position 2,813 of record JABAAB010000036.1, on the reverse strand, counting down.
TCCGGGAAGAGCAGCGCAATGGTAATACACCTCAGGCCAGTATTCGTGCAGGCTACGAAAAGGCCTTTTCAACCATTGCAGATGCCAACATCACGACCCTGATTGCTGCCTTCGTTCTGTTCCTTTTCGGAACAGGTCCGATCAAAGGTTTCGCCGTCACGCTGTCACTGGGTATCGTGACGTCGATGTTCACTGCGATCATGGGAACACGGGCCGTCGTAAATCTTATTTACGGTGGTCAGAAACGTGTTCGCAGGTTGGCAATTTGAGGAACTGACATGAAATTTTTAAGTGGTAAAACCAATTTCGATTTCATGAGCCGGCGCCGGATGGCGCTGATCATTTCATCGGTTATGCTCATCTCATCCATTACCTCTCTCGCCGTGCGTGGATTGAACTTCGGACTCGATTTTACCGGTGGTACATTGATCGAGGTGGGCTACCCCGTTGCACCCGAAATAGTCGAAGTACGGAACAACCTGGAGGCCGCTGGTTTCAACTCCGTGGTTCAGACCTTTGGTGCGGCAACCGATATCGTGGTACGTATTCCCCCATCTGAAGCCAGTGAGAGCAGTGCGGAGTTGTCCACCCGTGTACTGGCCGCACTGAGTGAAGGGGTGGATGGTGAAATCGAGATGCGAAGAGTCGAGTTTGTCGGACCACAGGTGGGTGACGAACTGACAAACCAGGGCATACTCGCCGTGATTTACGCGATGATCGGTGTCTTTCTGTATGTCATGTTCCGTTTTCAGTGGCGTTTTTCAGTAGGGGCTGTCGCTGCTTTATTTCACGACGTGATGATCAGTCTCGGTGTTTTGTCACTGGCCCAGATCGAATTCGACCTGACTGTGGTCGCAGCGATACTCGCAGTGGTCGGTTACTCCCTCAATGACACCATAGTATTGTTCGACCGGATACGTGAAAATTTTCCACGTTATCGCAAGCGTCAGCCGATTGAGGTGGTCAACACCTCGATCAATGAGACCCTATCACGCACCGTCATGACTTCCACGACCACGTTGATGGTATTGCTGGCACTGTTCTTTTTCGGTGGCGAAATCATTCATGGATTTGCATTTACCCTGATCACCGGTGTGGTGATTGGTACTTACTCTTCCATATATGTTGCCAGCACCATGTTGTTGTTACTGGGTGTCAGTAAAATTGACCTGATGGAAGTGGAGAAAGAGGGAGCCACCCTTGAATCCAGACCTTGATCAGGTCTGGCCTATGGCACACAGGTTGACGTAGATCACAAACCAGTTCAGGTCTGAGCTGGTTTGGCTGGCAGGTTTATCGTAAAGGTTGTACCCATACCCTCCTTGCTCACCAGGCTGATTGTCCCCTGGTTGAGCCTGGTGAACTCAGATACAAGTTGCAGACCCAGTCCGATACCTTTTTCACCCTTGGTGCCATAGGTGCTTTTGGCGTTGAGTTTAAACAGGCTTCCCACTTTCTCATCGGACATACCAATGCCCGAGTCCGCCACGTTGATGTTCACGCGGTCATTGTTTGCCGAGGCTGACACGGTTATGGAACCCCCTTCCGGTGTGAACTTCAGCGCATTCCCAACCAGGTTGCGCAATATGATATCGGTTGAGTTACGATCTGCCCAAATTTCAAGTGAGTCTTCCACCTGCGAACTGAGTTCAATCTGTTTCGATTTGGCACTCAGATGCATGGTCTGGATCAAGTACCGGACTATTTCAGAAAGTCTGACCATTTCCGGGTTGTAAGGTATCTGGGTTAATTCCTGCGAGGCATAATTGAGCAGGTTATCCATCAGTCCTGACAATTGACCAACCTCCTGGTCCACCTCCTCAATCATTTCAAGCAGATCATCAAACAGTTCTTCCTCGACAAACATATTCATGATGCCGCACAGACCGCCCAACGAACTGACAGGCCCCCTGAGATCATGTGAAATGATGGAGAACAACTTGTCCTTCATGTCTTTTTGGGCTTTTATCTCGTCGCGTTGATTTTCGATCTTGTCCCTTTGCCTGGAAATTTCCTTGTTTTTTTGAGTCAGTTGCTCTTCCAATACATGGCAATCCCTGAGTCTGCCAATAAGCAATCGAAGTACTCCGTCCTTTATCGATCCATATCGATTGGCATATTCATAAAAATCCTTCCTTGTCAGGCGATAGAGCAGGGAGGGTCCTTCACTGGTCGCTGAAGCCGAGCGCTCCTTGTCGTCAATCAGTGCATACTCACCAAATATTTCACCGGCCCCGAGGACGGTGAAAACATAATTCCCATCATGAATTTTAATTTTGCCGTGACGGATGATGTACAGGGAATCACCGGCGTCTCCTATCTGAAACAGCAACTCTCCATCGGCGAGTTCAACCTCCTTCAGAACCGTAGCCATCCGGTCCAGAGACTGCTCATCTGTATCTGCAAATACGCTCAGACTTCTGAGCATCCGGATTTTTGTTTCGAGATTTTGATCCATGAGAAAATCAATATTTGAATTGAAGCACCCTTTTCCGTATCTTCAAAAATTGTCGTGATTCCAGAACATCATTTTAATTGCCAGCAGCAGACTTCGTTTCTCATTCTTTAAATATTTAAAGAGTGCCGGTGTGTGGATGGTCCCGATCAACAGCAAATTCACACTACTCTAGTATAGGCGGGATTATCATTGTTTACTGTGATTCACGACAAGAGCGCATTGACTCATATTTAATGTAACCCTACGGAGAAGTAACGCAGTATCGTTGACTCATATTACAAGTAACCGAAATTTGAGGACTGTAATATGGGCAAGACTGAACGCCAGGCTTATCTCAAGGCCATTCGATCCCGTT
>JABAAB010000044.1 GCA_014238945.1 Lysobacterales bacterium | reverse complement strand
TGGTGATTCATTATCAGTATCTACCCCCTCTGCGGTGAGATAACTGTTCTCATCAACGCGTACCAACAAATTTTGACGCTCCAGGTAGCGGCCAACACGATGTGCGATGGTGTGCGTTAGCTGGGTAAGTTCAGCGCTGGCTGAATTGCAAATAAGGTGGTTTATACTTCCTATCCACAGATCTTTAACGCCCGTATGCGCGTCGCATCATCAATAGCAGTATATTGGTACCGTTTGATGTTCTTGCCGGCCTTGTCTTTGAATATCAGGAACTTAACGTCCATCTGAATGTGATGGCCCGGGACCCGCTTGTTGTACCGCTTAGTGTGGACCTTTCTGCGCCCAACCTTGCCAGGCAATCGGTTCACACCGTGCCGCTTGAGGACTCTGTAGATGGTGGCATCTGAAACCCGCATGTGATGGTAGCGAGCCATGTACCACATGATCCTGATCGGCCCAAGATGGTATTTACGCCTTAAATGCTGGATCTTCTCGACAATTTCATCGGGTGTTTGATTCGGATGTGACCTGGCAATTGGTTTCTTGCGTCGAAGTCCTTCCTCACCGTTTTTCTGGTAAGCGTTACGCCAAACATAAAACAACGACCTTGGCACACCGAAGTAACGGCAGGTCTTGGCGATATTACCTGATTTAACTGCGTGATCTAAGATTCGTCGCTTACGCCTTATTTCTCTCTCTTCTGCTTTCATTACTGAACCTTCCATGTGATTCAAAATACATGAAGTGTCCAAAAGGGTCCTACATTCCTACAATCTTAATGCCTATGAATCCATGGCCGAGGTAAAAAGTGGCATCGGCAACTGGATTGAATACTATAACCATGCCCGTAAACACCAAACATTGGGGACGACCCCGGAATTGATGTATGCTGGCTCGACCAGCCTGAGAAAGGCAGCGTAATTGACAGGAAATAACTCCTAAGTAACCTGTCCTAAATTTGGTGTACAGCTCTCGCGAAGAGCCCAGAGCTTTTCTTTCGGTGCATCGCAGGGTGTGTACTTGCGTTCTGCTGCAAAAGGAAACCCATCACCCGGGCCGAAGACATGGCAATGTGCATCGACGGCGCCTGGAGGTGGCACGAATTGAGGACGCGACGGATTCGGATGAAAAACCAGCCAGTCTTGATCCATTCGGAACGATTTTTTCCTCACGTGATTTTTTACCTGTGTGTCTCCAGAAGAAATCGGGACTTCGGCTTATGATTAGAGTGTATTGTTACATTTTATCCTACAAGAGAATCCAGGCACATGACTCTGCGTGCTGATAATCAGAAAAGCCTGCCCGAGAGTGGCGGCAAGGGCTTTGGTCTTGCAGTTTCATTGCCGACGAAGCGCGTCTTTGCCATTGCGTTGGTGACGTTTGCTCTGTCTACCTTCTCACCTGTTCTCACAGCCAATACACCGATGGGGAAGCTGCAACTAACGATTATTGACAATACAACGGGTGAGACCGTCCCTGCACGGGTGGAGATTCAAGGTGCAGATGGGGCCTATTATGTAGCCGAGGACGCCCTGCGCTTTGGCGGTGATTGTGATATGAGTGATCAGGGGGCGGGGTATTTTGACCTTGCCTCTACTCTGGCCGATTTTACCCATCAGATCGACAATCCCTATACCCAATCAACACAGTTCTATAGCAATGGAAAGTCTTCGCTCGAATTGCCGTCTGGTACTGCGACCATATCGGTTTTCAAAGGCTTAGAATACAAAGTGCCTATCGACAAGGTAGAGATTGGAGACGGCGAATTAGTCCAGCACACTGTAGCTCTCGGTCGCTGGATCAACATGCCTCTAAGAGGTTGGTACAGTTCTGACGACCATCTGCATATCCCAAGGCCCGTGACAGAGCTGAATCCGTACATATCAAAAATGATGCAGGCCGAAGACATTCATGTGGCGAACCTGCTGCAAATGGGCAAAGTCAGGAATTTCACCATTGCTCAGCAGCACGCCTTCGGCCCGGAAAGTCATTATCAGGAAGGTAATTACATCCTGGCAGCTGGGCAAGAAAACCCCCGCACTCACTTCCTGGGTCATACGATCACTCTGGGCGCAGACACTGCTCACCATCAGCCAGAGAAGTATCTGATTTATCGCTTGCTGTGGCAGGAGACGCAGAAACAGGGGGCATTGAACGGATTTGCTCATGCCTATTTACCGAACGGTTCAATACTTCCACCACACGATGGCATGGCTGTGATTCTGCCCCATAATCTGCTGCATTTTGTCGAAGTGCTGCAATTTAATCGAAGTGATTATGAGACCTGGTATGACATTCTCGCACTAGGCTTCCGAGTGACTCCTACCGCGGGCACGGATTACCCTTGTGGCGGACAAACCATTCCTGGCCACGAGCGCTTTTATACCAAGGTCGAAGGTCCTCTGACCTACGCAAATTGGCTGGAGGGGGTTCGACAGGGCCGTACTTTCGTGACTACGGGCCCGCTCATCGAATTTCGGGTTAACGGCCAGGACATTGGCAGTACCATCATACTTGAAGAGGAAATGCCTGTGCAGTTGACCGGTAATGCTGTGTTTGATCCGGAGCGGGACGATCTGGCCTTTGTTGAAATCATTCAAAACGGCAATGTGATCAAGCGCTTTTCCAGGGTCCAGGCCAGCGATAAAATCGAATTCGCCCTGAGTCATACCGTGAACGATTCGTCCTGGTTCGCGATGCGTGCTTATGGCTCAAAATCCAGAGAAAATTGGTTGGCGACTCCCTTTCATTTGAGCTCCTTCAAAGCACAGAGCAACGTACATTCCGCTCCGATATACGTTACTCTCAAGGACCGACCAGGCATTGAGCAAAGCGACCGCTCCAGGACAATTGCAACAAGCTGGCTGGCCCGATTGGAGGATATGGAATCCATGCTCGTCATGGATAATATCGAGCACTTGGCCAAAAAACTGGAATTGCCGAATTACGACGCAGTACCCAGGCAGACTTTACTCAATAATCGACAAGCCTTGCTCAAGGAAATTCAGACAGCAAAAGATTTTTTCATACGCCTTTCGCAGGAAGCTCCATAGCCTGAACGAATGCCGTGGTCCAGCGCTGCCTTAGCCTGCATATTTCATCAAGGCGGACGACCTATTGATCGTTATCACTTTAATTCAAGATTTTATAGGAGTATAGGTAGCATTAAAGCTATATTGCCAGAAACCCGAATGTATTGATCCTCGCTTTACGATAATAAATTGCCAAGGTTTCAGTGAATTATCGCGCTATTGCTGTGCTCAGCGTTATCATCTTTCACTTATATCCTGCACTGTTCCCTACGGGCTTTATTGGTGTAGATATCTTCTTTGTTATTTCAGGTTATCTGATCACACAAAATATCATTAAGCTGCAACATTCTAACAAATTTACAATAACAGATTTTTATTCGCGCCGAATCAAAAGGTTATACCCAACCTATATCACAGTCATTCTATTTTGCTCAGCGGTGGTTTATCTAAAGTTTTTACCGGTTGAAACTGATAATTTTGCAGACTCATTGAAAGCATCACTGTTTTATTTTTCAAACATTCAGTTTGCATCAGAGGCTGGCTACTTCGACGCGGCAGCTCATACAAAACCGCTATTACATACTTGGTCACTTTCCGTCGAAGAGCAGTTTTATTTGTTGCTTCCTCTTTTTCTAGTACTGGCTTACAAATATAAATTTAATCTCCGCTTAACACTTATTATTATCGTCACCATCTCCTTCGGATTAAATCTATGGGCAATAAATGATTGGCAGGCAGAAACTTTTTATTACTTACCAACCAGAGGGTGGGAGCTGGGAATGGGCTCACTCCTCGCCATAGGCGTTTTCCCAAAAAATAACTCCAAAGTTAATCACAGCTTCTATTTACTACTTGGCCCGCTCACCTATGGCAATGCCTTCCTATTCTTTTCTATACGCGGAAACGTGTATCGAGTCCCATTCATAGCCCGCGGGATCGTCTGTCATCAGAATTCGTCTCTCCCTGAGCCGGAAGCCCCCTTTTACAATTTGCTGAACCACTTCATCCGGCGTAAAACCTTTCCCGGGTTGGCCAAATTGGTATTCAACTTTCTCCTTCGCTATCTTTTCAGTGTAGTAGTCGCCATCCCAACTTACATTGACCAAGTGCCCACCTTCCTTCAAAACACGCCAAAGCACTTTCATAAGCTGATCAAATTTTTCTCCATAGAAAGTAGCAAAAACACCTACACCAAAAATAGAATCAAATCGCTCATTGGTACCCGCCGCCCAATCAAATATGCTTTCGCAGACTAATTTGGTGCTGATATTGTTGGTTTTGATGAAACGCTTGCACTCTTCCAATCGAGGTTGTTTGGTCTCTTCCATATATTCAAATGCACTACTGTTAACGTCCACGCCAACATAGTGCTGGGGTACCCGGTTAAAGTGCATCAGATCTTCGTAAAAGAGTGGTCCACACCCAACGTTCAGAACCGATTCCCCATTAATGTATTGGCCTAAAAAAGACCGGTAAAACTCATATTCCCTGGGAAACAACTGGGCTTTGCTGAGCGTGCCCTCAAAATAATCACGTTGATATTCAACGGGTGCAAATCCTGACATAGCCAAACCTCCTTCCGCACATATTATCCAAATTCAATTTCCTGCAGAACCGTACCATAATTACTGGCGGGTGGATTGTCTGCCATAACCTGTCCCGGATCACCCTCAGAAAGCTGGCCGTTTCCAGCAATACGCACAATTACGGACTGGTGTTCCGTTAATCAACACAAAGCAGTTTTCAATATCAGTGAAACCAGTAACTTTAGTTGCCAAGAGTGATTGGTGTGTCCAGCCTCGTTTTCTGAGCACATAAAGCGGTATAATCAACAGGCAACATACAGAGTAAAGTCAATGCGTACATTTCTTCTGTCAATCTTCTGGTTAACCAACGTTGGCAACGTGATCCAGCTACTGATCATGGGATCGGCGGGTTGGATAGTTTACTCAGGCGCATACTCATTTTCCGACCTCAGTGTCAATGTCTTCATCACACAGTACGTTCCCTGGATCCTGTGGCTGAAGACCCTCATTGTTTCACTGCTGGGTGAGTTCGGTCAGTGGCTGATAGAAATACCCATTCTCGTCATTGCCCCGTTCAAATTCATTACGGGTACTGTTATTGGTTTGTGGGCTTATTCGGTCGCAAAAAAAATGCCGGTTAAATCAGCTTCCAGCTAGAACCAACAGCTATTCACCATGCCGGCAACGGATCTTTAGGTACAATCTCAAGAGGTCTCAGAGGACAGCCAAAAGCCGACCACCATATTTGATGACAGGTCCCTCGTCTGCTGGATTCCGGTGGATAAGTAAACTCGGTTGCTACTCCACCCAGCGACCGGCCCCCTGCCACCGCACCCGTTGAATCGTTTGGCAGGGCGTTGACACCGACGAACCAGGTACCGGCACAGCGCATGCATTTTGAAAATTCGTCTGCAAGTACTGACTCACGTGCTGCCGGCAAGGCATGGCTGACCCACTTTTCCAGTGTCGGATCGTGTTTGAATCGGCACCAGCCCTGTTTATAGAATGATTCGATGTCCATTTTTGGTCATTGTCTGTTGCCTGAGTCGACCGAAACTCCCAACGTTTTCCAGCCGGATTAATTTGGTCGTTAGAATACTCAACGATTGGTACACCGGGCAGCAACCATCCGGTTGACCTGGAAGGCGGTGATCAGCAGTTGACTCTGTATTTCTCAATTCTTCTAAAGGCCGCATTCAGCAACATCTGCCCTTCAGGGAATGCATGCACATCCGGCCAGCAATAGTAAATCCACTCAATCATGTCAAATGCCCTGGCCACCATGAAGGTCTCAACATGGCCCTGGGTGGTTTCCGGCAGCGACCGATGCTCCAGATAGCCATCAAAAAAAGATTCTTTGAGGCTCAGATAGTCATCGCGCTCATCGAGATAGGTCAGGGGTACGGCCATATCGTAAAAATGCGACCCGACACAGCAATCATCAAAATCTATCACCTTGAGTTGGCCGTCATCACGCAAACAATTGTAAATATGCATATCGGCGTGGATCAGGCCATAGTGACCCACGCAATCGACCCGCAGGATGTCACTGAGTATGGATTCCGAGCAAAGCGCACATAATTCCAGCTGACTGCTGGTCAGTATTCCCGAGGCGTCATTGGCAGGATTCTGCCAGAATTTGAGTTTATCTGGCCAATCGATGTGAGTTCGCACACTGTCTTTGGGAAGAGAGAAACCTTCCCCTTGACGATGCAGGGTGGACATGAAGGATCCCAACTGCTGCATCATTTTCCTGGTAGGCTGGTTGCCGACCAGTATTCCCGGCATCCAATGCAGCAGGGTGACCAGTCTGCCGGCTGGAATTTCAGCTGTGGAGACCAGCTGAACCATACTGCCATCCTTTGCCGCAACAGGTGTTGGCACCTGCAAATTCGTATCATTTCGTATGCTGGACAGCCACAGTAGTTCCTCTGTATGAAACGATGCACTGTCACCTTCGGGTTGGAAAGGATCAACCCGAAGCGCGTAGCTGCGTTCTTCCGTGTCTACGCGAAAGACAAAATTCGTCGTGTCCGAAACCAACTTGACATCAGCACGACCGATGCCGAAACGGGAAAGTGCCGCCCGGGCCAATTTTCGTAAGCGGGTTCTCTTCTGAGTTCGTGTCAGTTGATCAATGGTGTCCATGTTTCTCATCTCACGGACAATCTGCTCTATTCAGGCACCACCGGGAGTTGTGATTGGCTGTATGGCCGGTAGGGTATAGACTCATCGGAATTGAAGCAATGAACTCTGCAGTCATGAATGACCAATCACCAGATTACCTGCCCGGTAACGTCAAGGCCTGGAACAAGCGAGCCAATGAATACGCCGTTTATGCGGAGGAAGCCTGGGCGAGTGATCAGCCTTATTGGGGAACCCTGGAAATACCGGAGAATGAGGCCGGTCTGCTGCCCGAAGACATGACCGGTCTGTCGTGTATTGAGCTTGGCTGTGGAACCGCCTATGTTTCGGCGTGGATGTGTCGCCGCGGGGCGAAGGTCGTGGCGATTGACCCGACACCCAATCAGCTGGCTACCGCGAGACGTTTGCAGCAAGAATACGGAATTGAATTTGTGCTTGAAGAGGGCTACGCCGAGTCGGTGCCCTATGCGGACGGGAGCTTCGATTTTGCCATATCGGAATATGGTGCGGCCCTGTGGGCAGACCCCTACCACTGGATTCCGGAAGCGGCACGACTTTTGAAGACGGGAGGCGAACTGGTTTTTCTGACCAATACACCGCTGGCGGTGATCTGTGAGACGGAGATCGAAGCCGAGGGGCCAATGGGGCCGGAACTTCTGCGTCCGTATTTTGGTATGCACAAGATGAACTGGCCGGATTGTCCGGGCGAAACGGAGTTTCACCTCACCCATGGAGACTGGATTTCACTGCTGCGCGTCAACGGTTTTGTCATTGAGCGTTTATTGGAATTGCGTTCGCCCGATGAGGCAGTGACCGGCGATGCCCGCTCACGTGAGGATTGGGGAGCAAGCTGGCCCTGTGAGGAAGTCTGGTTTGTACGCAAACAGCAGCAGGCTGACGTTTCTGTTGCTGCCAGGTCCTGAAGCCTGTTACAGGACCGGCCGTTCCCACCTGAAGGTATCAACAGAACCATCTGCATCAATGCCCCTTGCACACTCGTGACCGGAATATACGGCATGGGCAATGGCACCGGGTGCCCGGCAGTCGCCGATGTGGTGCAATGCCTGTATACCGGCATCTGCCATCTCTCCGGGCATTGATTTCAGTTCCCGGTACAGACCATCGTTTGCGCTTCTGACACCGACCATGACCAGCGATCCGCACTCGATGGAACGCACAGCGTCGATGTCATGGACATTGGCCAGTCGTACCATTTGCTTGTCGAATCCAGTCAACCGGTGCTCCAGCAAGAGTTCGATACCCAGTTCGATCATGCGCGCACGGATGTCGGCCAGTTCATTGTTCATGAAGGTCCAGGCGGATACCGTGCTTGCCGGCGTGACGAGGGTCACTTCGATGCCTCGTCGGTGCAATAATTCTGCCAGGCAGTTCCCCATGTAATAGTGGTCGAAGTCGTAAATAATGACGGGTCCTTCCGGTGTGGCACCAGAAAGGATGTCGTCCGGTGTGTAAACTGTCTTGCCGGTGATATCACCTGCCGAATTACCGTCCACATCCGGAAATTCGCGTATCCAGTGTGCACCCGTTGCAATGATCGCATGATCACAAGCGAAATCGATCACGTCGGCTGCCGACAGCGGACTGCCACGATAGATGTCAACGTTACCCATCACCTGTATCAGATTGGTCCGGTAATCACGCACCCGCGCCCAGGTAGCAAGTCCGGGTAATTTCGACTCAATGGTCACTCGACCACCAAGTTCATCCCTGGCCTCCGCCACGGTGACAGCATAGCCCCGCTGGCCTAGTGCCCGGGCGCATTCGAGTCCTGATGGCCCCGCGCCCACGATCAAAACACTCTTTTCTGGATCGCCGTTCGGGATGTCTTCCGGATGCCAGCCACGTCGCCACTCTTCACCCATGGTGGGGTTCTGGGTGCAGCGTACCGGAACACCATCGTGATATGAGGACACGCAGATATTGCAGCCAATGCATTCGCGAATCTCGTCTTCGCGGCCCTGGTTGATCTTGTTCGGCAAAAACGGATCTGCAATCGATGGTCGGGCGGCTCCGATCAGATCGAGTATGCCGCGCTTGACCTGGCTGACCATTTCGTCCGGAGAGGTGAAGCGACCAACCCCCACAACGGGTTTGGAGGTCAGTGGTTTTACAAAACTGTTCCAGGGTTCATGTGCCCCCTGTCCGGCGAACCGGGCAGAGGCCGTTTCCACGGTCCATCTCGAGGCCTTTACATCCCACAGGTCTGGCAGATCTGAGAGCAGGGAAATGATTTCGTGGGCTTCGGTCTGCAGGGTCTCGCCGGGTACCTTGAGCAGTTCGTCGGGGCTGAATCGAACGGCCACTCCACAGGTCTGACCGACTTCCTCCTTCACCTCCTCAATGATCTCGCGCATCAGGCGGACACGATTTGGCAGGCTGCCACCGTATTCGTCGGTGCGTTTATTCATCCAGGGCAACAGGAACTGGTATGGCCCGTAACCCATACCGGCGTATATATAAATGATGTCAAAACCCGCCGACCGGGCACGCCTGGCCGCGTCGACGTGCCAGCGGCGAAACTCACGGATGTCCTGCCGGTCCATGGTCCGGGACTTGGTCAGACTGATCCAGCCAGCATACGATCCGCTGAATGAAATACCGGACACGGAAACGGGGGTTACCCGGGTCAGACGATTTCCAACACCGCTGTTGCCATGCCATAACTCAACACCTGCAAGCGCCCCGTGCCGATGCACGGCATCGACCATCAAAGAATGGACCTTGATGTCCTCGTCATCCCACATGCGGCAGTACGGCAGCGGTGTGTCGTCGGAACTCGGGTGTATTGAGCAATAACCGGTGTTGACGACCCCCCAGCCGCCTTCGGCGCGGACTTCACGCATTGCTGCGCGTGTATGCGGCATCTGGTTTCCGGTGCCGAGCGCGTGTGGTACCTGGTAAAAGCGATTCCTGGCGGTCACTGGCCCGATCCTGACCGGTTCGAACAAAATATCATAGCGTGGATTTCTAGTCATTCGGGCAACAGATCCGTTGTTGTATTTTACCTGGGTGTTCAGATAATAACGCTGTCATTATCCACTCCACTGGTGTTAGGTACACAAATAATCGCAGAAATAAACAATTTCTATATTGTACAATTGTTTATGTTTCTATCGGAATTATAAGTGTTGTTGACAGAGCATTCCATTAGAATGCAGGCTACAGACCCTCTAAATGCAAGCATTTAAATGGTTTTTGTTATTGCACCTGTTGCCGGAATAACGTTATATATTGTATAGCATTAGTGGTCAATAAAGTGCGGAGTTCGCCTAAACGGTCAGATAAACGCTGGAAATCCGAGGCCACCATTATCGATCTGCCCCGGTATCGTGTTGAGACCCTATAATTGATGGTTGTTACCCCATATTTGCACTGGAATTTATTCGGATGGACAAACAAAAGAAACTTTCACCGGAGACCATCAACGCCCATGCCCTGCATCAGATCGATACGCTGACGGGCGGGTTAATGCCCGCAATTCAACCGTCCTCGACCTTCGTCCGGGATGAGAATTATCAGCTGATCAATGCTCAGCACAGCTATGGACGTGACGAAAGCCCGGTTTACGATGTTGCGGAAAGAGTGTTGGCTGAATTGGAAGGGGCGCCATCGGCATTGTTGTTCAGCTCAGGTATGTCTGCTGCGACCGCTGTATTGCATACCCTGAGGCCCGGCGACCACATAGTGGCTCCGAAGGTGATGTACTGGGGTCTGCGTAACTGGCTGGTCAAGTTCTGCGATCATTGGGGAATGAGCATTGACCTGTTCGATTCTTCTGACCCCAAAGGGCTCATCAGCGCGGTCAAACCGGGCAGGACCAGGCTGGTCTGGATTGAAACTCCATGCAATCCCAGTTGGGATGTTATTGATATCGCAGCCGCCTCAGAAATTGCGCATGGGGTGGGTGCAATGCTTGCCGTGGATTCCACAGTTGCCACGCCGGTACTTACCCAGCCCATTAAATTTGGCGCGGACATTGTTCTGCACTCGGCAACCAAGTACCTGAATGGTCATTGCGACATCGTCGCCGGAGCACTGGTAACGGCCAAAGAGGACGAATGCTGGGAGCGTGTCCGCGAGGCCCGTATTGATGCAGGCGCGATTCTGGGCTCTTTCGAGGCCTGGCTGCTGCAACGGGGGATGCGCACCCTGTTCCTGCGGGTGCGCAGGGCATGTGAGTCAGCACAGACCATTGCGGAACATTTCGAGGGTCACCCCGGTCTCGAGGCGGTTATTTACCCGGGGCTGTCGAGCCATCCGGGCCACGAACTTGCCAGCCGGCAAATGGAGGGTGGTTTCGGCGGCATGATGTGTCTTCAGGTCAAAGGTGGTGCAAAGGCTGCGTTAGACGTTGTCAGACGTTGCAAAGTCTTGATCCGCGCTACCTCTTTGGGTGGTGTGGAGAGTCTGATCGAACACCGCTATACGATCGAGGGAGAAAACAGTCCCGTACCGGCGGACTGGCTGCGTTTGTCGATAGGAATTGAGTCCGTTGATGATTTGATTGGGGATTTGGAACAGGCTTTGGCTTAGTCCGGCTTGCGGTCAGATCCGGGTCATTATTCGAATTCACACGGGGTTTACAAAATCTCACTTTGCGTTGAGCCCGCCATCGCGTAACATCCACAGTCCTGTCGAACGGAGATCAGACCGTGCGGAGTCCTGTCGAATGAAAACACCTGATGCATTGGCCATTGCGATCGGGCCGCGTGTACGCAAGTCGCCTTTTTTTGATGCGACCATTCGATATGGCGCCAGGGCCTTTACAATTTATAACCATACCTATATGCCGACAACATTTACCAGTATGGTCGATGAATACTGGAGCCTGGTACGTGATGTGACCCTGTGGGATGTCAGTTGCCAACGTCAGATTGAAGTCGTCGGCCCGGATGCCATGCAGCTGATCCAACAACTCACACCTCGGGATGTCTCCAACTGCAAAACCGGACAGTGTCTTTACGTACTGATCACCGACGAACACGGCGGTATCATCAACGACGCCGTTTTGCTGGTACTGGGGCCGCAGCAGTTCTGGCTGTCACCCGGTGACGGGGACATCCTGTTGTGGGCCATGGGTGTGGCGGTCAACAGTGGTCTGGATGTCAATGTATTTGAACCGGATGTTTCCCCCTTACAACTGCAGGGTCCCAAATCCCCAAACGTGGCAAAGGCACTGTTCGGTGATGAAATTCTCGATCTGAAATACTACCGGGCAATAGAGACTGTACTTGATGGTATTCCTCTGGTCGTCTCACGTACGGGCTGGAGTGGAGAACTGGGTTATGAACTTTATCTTCGTGACAGTCGATTCGGAGATGTTCTTTGGGAAAAGGTCATGCAGGCTGGAAAGCCATACAACATCAGACCAATCGCCCCGAACATGATCCGCAGCGTGGAAGGGGCATTGTTATCGCATGGTTCAGACATCACGCTCAAGGACAACCCCTATACACTCGGGCTCGGCAGGCTCGTGAGTTTCGACAAGCCGGATGGCTTTATCGGTCAGCAGGCACTGCACAGGATTCAGGCTGAGGGTACAAAACGCCTGCTTTGTGGAATTGAACTACAGTGTCCTCCGTTGCATTGTACCAATGGCGAGCCCTGGCCTGTGTCCTTTGAGGACGATCCGGTTGGTCATATCAGTCGTTGTGTCTACTCTCCGAGACTGGAAAAAAATATTGGCTTTGCCAATGTACCCATTGCACATTCCGGACCCGGATCACGGCTTACCGTGACGACCACCAATGGCGATGTCGGGGCCACAGTCGTAAACGTCCCCTGGGTACAGGCGGAAAAAATAATTCCAAAAGATTTATAGCCTGCCCAGACAGGTTATTGGGTCTGCCAGCCGACCAATAACAAACAGGTCGCCGGTCGAATTAAAGATCAAACTAACCGGTTTGTTGATGCCATCTACTGCATTGGCATAGGTGGTCACGGCCCCATTGGGTGTGACCCTGTAAACCGGCGTTCCAATGGACGGGTTTTTGTTGATCATTTTGCACTGCCGGTGCTCTGTATAATGCCAGGTAATTTCTGTTTCACCACAACCGGTATGTGCTCTGCTTGGAGGATGCCATGTTCCTGGGACATTATGCCCTGGCCCTCGGGGCCAAGAAGTATACACCTTCGGTATCGTTGGGTGTTTTGTTCCTGGCCTGCCAGTTGGCGGACCTGTTGTGGCCAAATCTCGTTCTTCTGGGGCTGGAGAAAGTGGAGATCGAACCGGGCATCACGGTCATGAACCCAATGAATTTCCTATATTACCCCTGGTCTCACAGCCTGGTCGCCCTACTGCTTTGGGCGGTGATATTCGCGCTGGCATATACGATGTTACGTCGTGTGGATACAAAGACAGCGGTGATTATCGCGATGTTGGTTCTAAGCCACTGGGTACTTGATGTGGTGACCCACAGACCGGATATGCCACTCACATTTTCGAACCAGACACTGTTTGGTCTCGGTCTGTGGAATTTTCCACTTGCAGCTGTGGTGACGGAATTCTTGTTGCTTGCCCTGGGAATCTGGATTTATGTACATCAGACCAAGCCCCTGAATCTCGGGGGAAGTCTTGGATTTTGGGCGCTGATAATATTCCTGATTGCCATATACACGGTGAACCAGTTTGTCCCGCCGCCTCCCTCTGCAACCGCTTTGGCCTGGTCTGCCCAGGCCCTGTGGTTATTGGTGTTTTGGGGGTTTTGGGTTGATCGAAACAGAGAACCTCAATAAAGATAACCCGGAATCCGCTGTATCATTATTCCTGGCGGGATTGAGATGTAGGCTGTGCAGGGCAACTGGGAGAAATGCGCTCACCGGTCAACACCATGGCTCCCACTTCGTAGACATTTGCGTCGGCGAACCGGAACAGGGTCATGCCATCAGGCATCATAACGATGAAATTGCCGCCGAGACCTTCCATTCTGGATGCAATCCTGTTGCAGGTACCCCAAGGCTGGACCACGGATGACCAGGTAGCGTCCCGGTATGAGGTGTTGACCCAGCTACCCGACAACAACATGGTTTGTTCTGCGGTATCAAGGGCCGGTTCCTCGTTGTGACGCATCATCTGTGCTGTACGCCCGCGGTGTAACAACTGTGTGCCTTCGAACCTACCCCCATTGTGTAACAGGCTCGCTATGCGCACGATGTCGTGTGGGTTGGGCAACAAGCCCCAGCCCATCGGCACCGGTCCCGGGGTTGAATTGTCGATTCGCAGACGCATCGATGGCAACCAGCGTATCCCGATGGGCTGGTAAACCTCCGCATTCAACATCTGCCATAAATCGGCCTGTGGTCCCTCCTTTGATTTCAGGTAGTTGTCCAGCGCGATGGCCAGAATCATCGTGTGGGCAGAGTTGTATCGCATGACTTCACCCGGATCCCAGGGGTAATTTCCAAACGAAAAGGCCCCGGCCAGCCTGTCGGCCATGAAATCGGAATAATTGAAGTCAAACCAGTGTGGATTGGAATCATCCCCCTCATCGGCGAAGGTGACCGGGATAATCCTGTTGGGGTAGGCATCACCGATACCGGTTGCCATGGACAGTGTGTCCCCGAATGTCACGTTATTCCAGCCCCCATGAGGGGCAGTGACATCAATGTGGTCACGGATCAACTCGTCGAATACAGATTCTCCGTATTTTTGCGCCAGTCGCAACATGGCCACCCCGGCACCTGCTGTCTTGCTGACCGAGAATGCACCGTGACGCATTTCCTGCTCATAGGGATGGTCGCCGGTTCGGGTGAAGGCCGGCTGCAAATACAAAACGCCCCCATACGCGATCCCGGCCTGGCTTATCTTGTTTAGGGGTAAACCCCGGTTAAAATCTGCCAGTACCGCATCCTCGAACTGATCACCAAGGTCAGACAAGGGACGGGTTGGCAAGCGCATTGCCATGTCACGTCTCCAGGGACGTTCGGTGGTATATGGATCTATGGAAACAGCCGGCACATAGCCAGGATCCAGGACGCCATGAAAATTCACATTGGTGTTCCACGGAAGGTTTTCCTGGGTCACCTGGAAATGGACATTGGAAATTGTGCCGGCATCATACAGAAAGGTCATCAGTCCATGATGCGCCTGGTTCCATCGATGGTCCGACATGGTAAAAGGTATCGCAGCCCGGGATCTGCCACCGTCTCCGGGTTCTGACCATATCCTGCCAGTGGAAAAAACGATCTCCCAGTAGGACCCGCTGCTGCCCCGCAACAGGCCTGCCTGTACCGGCACCAGGTAGTCATCGACGCTCACCAGGTCGATATCGATTGCCGGGAATATACGCTGACCAGCCTCGACGGAGCCATCCACGTTGATATCTTCAACTGTAAACCTGAGGGTGCCGTTAAATGCCAGGGAAGGTGGCAAACAGTCCTGGTCAGGGGTAAATTCCTCGTTGGAAACAGGACCCAGACCTGTTGGGCCGTCCAACCTTGCCGCGGTCAACAAGGTCCTTTGAAAATCGTTGCATTCAAGACCGGGCAGGATAAAAGTTGCGCCGGCATCGCAGTTGAGACCGGCCAGGTAGGTCAATCGTTGCATCGACGATGATCCATCGCCAAGCTCGCTGTCCTGTGGCTCATAGCCAATGCTGGTGTTTTCGCATCCCAGTTGCAAAGACAGACCGCCCCACGGAACATGGACAACATCCGCCGGGTCAAAGTCAGATCCAAAACGCCCTCCACGGGTGGTAAAAGGTGCATCGAGTTGCAGCGTGGCACCAATAATTGTACCGGTGCCCAGTACCCACATCTGTTCACCACTGTCATTGTAGGTAAAGAACACGACCGCTGCCCGGTCGTGATCGAACACGTGTAAAACCACACCTTCCCCGTCTCTTGCAGGATCGTAGAAACTGCCGGTCAAACCGGAACGGTATGACATCAGTCCATTACAATTGATATCGGCCACGCTGGTCAGTCGCACCAGGTTCTGGGTCCC
Organism: Lysobacterales bacterium; assembly: GCA_014238945.1. Lineage (GTDB taxonomy): Bacteria > Pseudomonadota > Gammaproteobacteria > Xanthomonadales > SZUA-36 > SZUA-36. The sequence continues at coordinate 46,268 of JABAAB010000044.1, read as the reverse complement.
CAGGGTACCGTCGATGGTGTATTCCACATCCATTGCATTGCAACTGTTAAAGCTGAATCGTGCATTGCCGGCTACCCGGTACTCTACATCCATCGGGTCAAACTCTTGACCGAAGCGCGCGCCTTTGGTGGTGTGCCACTCACCCACAGTAATACCGGTCGCGTCGATCTCTCCGACACCGATAAACCAGCGCTGATTGCCCTGCTGGTCATAGGTAAACCAGTATATTGCCACCCGGTCATCTGCGATCACTTCGATCACGAAGCCCTCACCATCATGCAAGGGGTCATAGAAAAATCCGCTGCTGTTGGCTGCGGCTTGCGGCACGCTTGCAGCGTCAATCGCAGCTGCGGCCTGAGGTAAAACCAAGCTGTCAAAAGCAGCCCGGGAATCCTGCCAGCAGAAGGTACCCAGCATGATTACCAGGGCAATGAACGAGCGATTGGCTGTGTAATTCAAATTTGATCTCAGTTCAGGGTCGAAAAGCAGAAGCAAATTATCACAACTGGGGGATGCAGATAAATGTTTTTAGTCACAAATTGGGGTCGTATCGACGCAGTACCCATCTGCATCGTAAACAGGTACGGTTGACCTACGCGTGTAAAGCGGTTTTCCATCGCTGGCTGCCATTTGCCATTTTCGTCTTCCAGCAACACCTGTGGGTGGTAGTGCGTCTCATCGTCAAATTGGATCAATACCTTGAAATGTGGTGGAAAGCGGGCCCGTTCCCCATTGTTCGTGTGTACATCCATTTCAAATCGATGGTCACTGTGGTTGGTCTGGCGCTGATTGATGACCACACCACGGCTGGTCACAATTTGAAAGATCAGCTGATCATCTGACTCCTCCCAGGCAAAGAATCCACTGGCTTTGCCACTTTGCTGACCGTGCAAGTGCTCCATACACGTCAAGTCGTTGTCATTTGGCCCGTTGTTACAAGTCGTGACAGAAGAGACAATTTTAAAGCACAAGTATCTGCCACGCTTTGGTTCATGAAAATCAAATGTCTGAAAACCCCGGCTATTACCCGCATTTTTGATCAATCAAAATCTTCACACATGGCTGTTCTTGCGATGTTGTTATTTGCACTGGTGACAATGGCTCAACCCGTCGTTGCAAAGAGCACGACCGTACCGGCCTGGAAAGACGATGACGGCAGACCACGCGTGGAGGTGTACTTCGAAAATGGCCAGTCCTTCAATTTCATTGTGGATACAGGGATGATGAAGACCATCATTTTGCCGGAATTGGTAGAGGCGCTGAAATTGACCGAAACGGGGCAGGATGTTGTGAACCCGCATGGCAATAAGGTAAAGGTGTCTGCGTATCCGTCACTGGCAGTGAAGATTGGCGGCATGATCGATTACCTGATCAATGCACCCGAAAGTCTCACCAACCTGAAAATTTCAGAGGAAACCGTTTACGGTGTACTGGGTTCAGAGTTTCTTCAGCAATTTACCGTTGGCTTCGACCTGGAGGCCGGGATCATGATATTGAGCGATACGGGTGTTGAAGACATGTTCGGGGATGTCGAGTTTGCCACGCTCCCCATGCAATCTCCCTATGCAAATCTGTGGATGACCGAGACCATGATTGGTCCGGTAACGGCCACGGCCTTTCTTGATACGGGTGCCAACGGGACATTGGTCAATCCTCTGGTAGTGCAACGCATGAGTATCGAGAACTACTCTAGGCTGGATTCCGTCAAGACGGAAGTAAAAGGACCAGCAGGTATTGCCCTGGAAAATTACAACGTGCTGATCAATGAAATCAGTGCCGATTCCAGACTTTGGACAGACACCAGGGTGACGGTAGTCTCGGCGGTATTTACCCAGTTAAGACTGGCCAATACCCCGGCTGTATTGATTGGTTCCGACCTGTTGCTGTCCGGCAGGTTGATAATGGATTATCCCGAAGGTTTGGTGTACTTTGAATTGAAGCAGGATTCCTAGCCGGTCTTTGAAAAAATGGAGGACCCACAACGAACATCAGACAACACCCTCCCGCTTGAACACCAAGCGCACCCCCGGTGATTAGCTGAACAGGGATTGAGGAGTCCTTTAGAACCTGCCAAAGGCAACTCCGGGGTTGCCAATCCGACCGGAATCGTAATAATGGCAGCAAGCAGGCTGCCTTTCATTTCGGGCTTTGCAATAGTGCCTGCCATTTACCCTGGTAGCGGACCATTACAAGGAATCTGACAATGCGCCGAAAATTCAGCAGGATCCCCGTTTTACTGGTCTTGTTCATCATGCTTTCCTGTGGTCAATCTGATCAGGAAAGCAACAGCGTACATTCACAGGCTCAACAACAGGAAGACCAGGGCATCGACGCGCCAGGCGGGGTCCTTCCGCTGACTGCCAGCCCAGGAGCCTATCAATTGGAGTTGCATATCGACCCCCGCGAGGACAGTTTCCGGGGCAGGGCTACGATCAATATATTGCTCAACGAACCCGCAGAGGGGATTTGGTTGCACGGTAAGGATTTGCGTGTGAAATCACTCACGGTCACCGATAATATGGGTCAAAAAGGGGCTGCAGGATATGAACAAATACTGACAAGCGGTGTATCACGGGTCGACTTCGGCAGGGTACTGGACGCTGGAGATATTGTCCTCGAGTTTGATTACGAGGCGGACTTCGACACCAATCTGTCGGGTCTGTTTAAAATCGGGGAACAGGGCGATTTCTATGCATTGGCCAAGTCCGAATCCATCCAGGCAAGAAAATTCCTGCCGGGATTTGACCAGCCCCGGTTCAAGTCGTCCTACCGGATTTCGATGACCGTACCGGAGGGTTATGAAGCGATTTCCAATACACCCGAATTATCACGGCAGGCAGCGGGCGATGGTTTCCAGAAAATCATCTTCGCACCAGGCCGACCAACGGCCACTTATCTACTGTCCATCGCAGTCGGGCCCTTCGATATTCTTGATGCCGGTACGATCCCGCCCAATGACCTTCGACCCTACGAGGTCCCGCTAAGGGGTATCGCCCGCAGGGGCAAGGCCGGTGACCTGGGTTATGTGATGAGCGTGACACCAAGGTTGGTTGAAATCTTTGAGCAGGCACTGCAGCAGCCCTATCCATTCAGGAAGCTGGATATTGTCGCGGCACCTCAGTGGCCCAGCGGTGCCACCGAGCTCTCTGCTGCGATCACGTACCGTGAACAACGAATTCTACTCGGGGATAATCCAGCCCCCGGTGCCAGGCTGGCGATGCTCAGAACCCATGCACATGAAATTGCACATATGTGGTTTGGCAACCTGGTTACCCCGCCGTGGTGGGACGACCTGTGGCTCAAAGAGGGCTTCGCCACCTGGTCAACGCCCATGGCGCTTACCCAACTCGAACCAGACTCAGGTCATGACCTGGATGCGTTGTTACGCAATTTCGGTGCCATGTCGCTGGACTCGCTGGCAACTACCCGGGCCATAAGAGAGCCCATCAAAAAAAATGAAAATATCCGCAATGCCTACGACTCCATAACCTATTCAAAGAGCCAGGCCGTGATCCATATGGTCGACAGTTATTTCGGAGCAGAGTCATTTCGAAAGGCGCTGGGGCAATACGTGGCGCAGTTCAGTGACGGTATCGCCGCATCTGAGCAGTTTTACCAGAGCATCGGCGAACAGACCGGTGAGGCGGAACTGACCGACACCTTCAGGCAGTTTGTCGAGCAAAAGGGTGTTCCCCTGTTGCAGGTTGACCTGCAATGCGATGCTGAACAGGAGACCACCGTTACGCTCAGGCAATCCCGTTACCGCCCACTGGGTTCGATAATCGAAGACGGTACCGGGTGGCAGATCCCCGTATGCGTCAGTTATGCAGTGGAAGGGGAAAGAGATCAAATGTGCGGTCTCGTCGGACCCGACAAAAACAGCCTGACCCTGAATACACGGCGGTGCCCTGACTGGTTTATGCCCAATTCCGGGGGCAACGGATATTTTCGCTGGAACACCGATGCAAAACAGTGGCAGGGATTGCTTGACGTTTTCAGTGAACTGCAAAATGGCGAACAAATTGCTTTGCTTGATAGTGCTATTGCGGGGTTTGAAGCCGGAACCATCGATTTACAAACCATGTTGAGGGCGGTCGAATATTCAAGCCAGTCACCATTGCGGCAAATTGTCACATTTCCCCTGGATTCCCTCGACCATTATCTTGAGAAGGTAATTGATCCTGAACAGGCGGTACCACTCCGCAGCCAATTGACATCCTGGTACCTGGACAAACTCGCCACTCTGGAAACACCGGCCGATGACAATGAAGCACTGCTGAAGAACCGGCTGCTTGATTTCATGGCCTTGAGTCTGAAACATCAGCCCACCCGGACCCGTTTGGCAGACCAGGCTCTGGAATTCATGGCTGCCGATGGAAAACCCGAAGCTGAGGCACTTTCCTCAGACCTCTATCTGGCAGCGTTTACCTCTGGTGTACAGGATCTGGGTAAGTCTTTTTTTGATCAGCTTATCGGGGCACGGAACACAATTGACGACCCGCTTTTCGACGAGGCCAGTGCCGGGGCAATGGGCGCCTTCAGGGATGCTTCACTTGTTGAACAGGCACATCATTATGCAATGAGTGAGCATATCGGTGCGCGGGAAAGCTTTGCCATGATCGGTAGCATGCTGCGTGAGCCAGGTCTGCAGGAGATCCACTGGCAATGGTACAAGGCCAGCCTGTCCGAAATACTGGGGAAGATTCCTTCACAGTGGCGCAGACACAGTCCCAGGTTTGCCGGTGTGTTTTGTGACCTGGCCAGAGTGCCGGAGTTGGAAGGCCTTTTTGCCCGCCACGGCGATGCAGCGCCCGGTTACGAACTGGCATTGAGCCAGACCAGGGAACAGATTTCATTGTGTGTGGCCCTGAGGACAAATTATCGGCGTTGAGTGGTCGGCGCGGAGGGCTATCTTGAGGCTGGAACCATAGGTTGCTGCCTTGGCCTGGATTAGCCGGTATGAAAATCTTCATCGTCAAAATCTGCCAGCGATGCACCCCCCTGCGTGACGACCCGATGCAGGGCTGCCGTTTCCGGAAGGACGTGATCCATGAAAAACCGAGCGGTCTTTCGTTTGCTGTCGTATAACGCGCCCTGCTTGTCAGCAATTGACTGGATGATGTGGGTCCATAGACAGGCCACGGTCGTGAGTGCAAACAGACGCTGATAATCGGTCGCGGCACCCATGGCTCTTGCCTGATCGGTTTGCAACTCATTCCTGATCCAGCCAGTGGCCTCGCTCAATCTTTGAAACGCTGCCCGGGTTGGATCCAGACAGGCTGCCAAAGAATCGGTTTTGCCCTCTGTCTCCAGGAAGCGCTCCCAGTAGCTCAAAAATCCCTTGATCAGGTCCCCGCCCTTCATGGTCAGTTTCCGGGTCACCAGGTCTATTGCCTGGATCTCATTGGTGCCTTCATATATCAGGGTAATGCGGCAGTCCCTGACCAGTTGTTCCATTCCGTGTTCGCTAATGTAGCCGTGACCGCCAAACACCTGCTGGGCGGAAAGCGTACTGCTCATACCCAGGTCGGAAAGGTAAGATTTGATCACCGGTGTGAGCAACGCCAGCGTGTCGTTGGCCCGCTCCGACAGTTCGCTGTCAGTCGCCCTGGCCGCCACGTCCGCGTGGAAACCGGCAAAAACAGCCAGCGCACGGGCACCTTCGACCTGGCAGCGGATTTTCATCAACTGGCGTCTGATTTCGGGATGAAATATGATCGGGTCGGCGGTCTTGCCAGGGTCCGGTCGCTCCCCGGGGGCCTTACCCTGGAGTCTCTCATTGGCGTAATTGAGTGCGTTTTGATGGGCAATTTCCGCAAACCCCAGACCCTGAACACCCACGGTAATGCGTTCTATATTCATCATCGTGAACATGGCTGACAGGCCGCGGTTTTCTTCGCCTACCAGGTAACCAATCGCGTCATCAAAGTTCAGTACACAGGTCGCTGACCCCCGGATACCCATTTTGTGTTCTATGGACCCGGTCGAAACCCCATTGCGTTCACCCAATGAGCCGTCTTCATTCACCAGGGAGCGGGGAACCAGGAACAGGCTGATTCCATGCGGTCCCGATGGCGCACCATCCAGCCTGGCCAGCACCAGGTGAATGATATTCTCTGCCAGGTCATGGTCACCCGAGGTGATGAAAATCTTGGTACCGGAAATCTTGTAACTGCCTTCACCAACCGGGATGGCCCGAGTCGTGAGCAAGCCCAGGTCCGTACCACAATGGGGTTCGGTCAGACACATGGATCCTGACCAGGTACCTGCGACCATGTTGGGAACATACCGGTCGCACAGTTCTTTCGAGGCGTTGGCCAGTATGGCGTGGTATGCGCCGTGGCTGAGTTCGGAGTAGAGTTTGAACGCCAGGTTACAGGAACTCAGCATTTCGTCCACCTGGAATTGCACCAGTTTGGGCAGACCCTGTCCACCATACTGCGGATCGGCATCGATACCGGTCCAGCCACCTTCTGTGTATGCCTGGTAGGCCTGTTTAAATCCGGGTGGGGCCTTGACCACGCCTTCGACCAGGGTTGCGCCATGTTCATCACCCTGGCGATTGATCGGTAGCAGTTCAGAACTGCAAAATTTACCGGCCTCTTCAAGAATGAACTCCAGGGTTTCGCGATCCATATCTTCATAACCCGGCAGAGATGTGACCCGGTCTATTCCAATCCATTCATCGATCAGAAATACCATGTCTTTTACGGGTGCGTTGTAGATCATTGCTGTTCCATGCTCGTTTGTAGCAAAACTTCAGTTCCGTAACGGGCCGCCATAATCCAGCATGTGGCGCAATCGTGCCCGCGTTTGGGGAGTCGCCGCCAGTTGCAGGAATGCCTTTCGTTCCAGTGCCATGATTTCATCATCCGTCATCAGTGTACCGGCATCAACATCTCCACCGGTAACGATCATGGCGATGCCGGTGCCGGTGGTTACATCGTGTGGGGTCAGGTAACCTTTTTCATGGGTCTTTTGCAACCAGTTCTGCATTTCCAGCCAGACATCCCGTCCCGGCATGCTCAGGGTTCCGTGTTGATCCGGGGCGTAATCCGGGGCGAGTTCAAGAACGGCTTCAACCGCGGTGTGCAGCAGGCGGTCCCGATTCATGACGTAGTCATCGACACCTTTGCGATACATGGCCAGGGGTTCTGCTTCCAGCGGTGAGCCTGCGGTTTTTCCGTAACCAATATTCATGAATGTTTCCCAGGCTGCCTTTACGGGTTCGCCCTTGCGTTCATTCCAGCGGTACAGCATTTCCTTGACTCCCCCGCCACCGGGGACCACACCGACCATGGTTTCCACCAGACCGGTGACGGAATTGGCGTGAAAGATCGTCTTGTCGGAGTGCAAGACCACTTCAAAGCCACCACCCAGAGACAAGCCGGAAGCTGCGGCAACGGCGGGAATGGGGGCCAGGTTCATTGCTTTTACGGTCTGTTGGAAGTGATCGAGGAAGCGGTCAAGACCCTGCAGATCATCGTTCTCAATAAATTCCAGAATACTGTGCAGGTTGACTCCACAGGAAAAGTGCGCGGCATCGTTGTGAATGATGATGCCCCTGAAATTTTCAGTGGCATGGGCAACGGCATCTTCAAGCAAATGCATGGAATCCGAATCCAGCGTATTGGCCTTGCTGTGGAATTCCACCAGCCCTACATCCCGGGGCAGGGCAAAATAGCTGGCGGCCCGGTTGTGCATCAACGGGGTATGCTTGCGTCGTTCTTCGCTGAAGCGGATGACACCAGCGTCCCTTTGCAAGTTGGTGTAACTGCCATCTGCCATCAGGTACTGTAATTCCCCGTCAGATACCCGGTAAAAGGAATTGCCAACAGCCGATTTCAAAAAGTCAGGAATATCCCGGTTCTCTTTATTAAGACGGCTGACAAATTCGTCGATTCCAATCGCGTCCATCATTTCGAATGGACCCCTGATCCAGTTATAGCCGAGTTTCATGGCATCATCGATGGAGACCAGTGACTCATTGACATCCGGTACCAGCATGGCCGCATAACACAGCGTGTTGGAGAGGATCTCCCAGGCATAGGCAGCATAAGCATCGTTGGTCTCTGCATCATCACCGCCAAGCAACAGAGAAAGATCCCCCGTCAGTTCAGCCTGCAAGGCAATTTCCGGAACAGAGCGGTCAAAATCCCGGTATTCAAAACGGTCAAGATCCAGCGTCAGTTTGCTGGTGCTGTCATCCGGGTCTTTGAAGTGGTAAAAACCACCCCGGGCTCCCTTGTTACCGATAAACCCCTCTGCGATCATTCGGTTCATCAATGGAATTTCACCCGAGACCCGGTGAAAGGGATCTTCAGGTGGCAGGATGGATACCAGGCTCTTGGCCACATCACTCATCAGGTCAATGCCAATGAGGTCGTAAAGTCCGAACACCCCGGTCTTTGGAATACCCATCGGACGGCCAAAAAGGGCATCGGCCTGCTCCGGTCTGAGTCCCAGTCTGAATGCTGCATGCAGGGCTGTCTGAATGGCGAAAACTCCCACACGGTTGCCAAGAAAACCCGGTGTGTCATTGCAAACTACGATTCCTTTTCCCATACGTGATTCATTGAATTGTTCCAGACAATCAATCACTTCTGGCCGAGTGTCCTGACCACGGACAATCTCCAGTAAACGCATATAGCGCACAGGATTGAAGAAGTGAGTAATGGCAAACTCAGAGCGAAAAATTTCGGGCATGCCCTCAACCAGCAACGAGATGGGTATGGTCGAGGTATTGGATGAAACGATGGATCCAGGTTTGCGCACTGCATCAATACGGCGGTACAGCGCCCGTTTGATGTCCAAGCGCTCTACCACTGCCTCGGCGATCCAGTCGGCGTCTCCAAGTCTGTGCAAATCATCTTCGATATTGCCGATGCTGATGCGTTCAAGATTGTCCCGGTGAAGCAGTCCGGGTTGTTGATCATCAAGCAGACGTTCCAACGCGCGCTCACAGACCGCGTTGCGGTTTTCTCCAGTACTCGGCAGATCCAACAACAGCACATCAACCCCGGCGTTGGCCAACTGGCCAGCGATACCCAGACCCATGGTTCCGGCGCCTATGACGGCGGCCTTTTCAATTTTGTACATTCTTATTTCCAGGCAGATCAGTTCGAGGGGTTATTCGAAAATATGAATTCTTTCAGTAACTGGCGGCACTGGTTGGGCGCTTCCTGGGGCACCATGTGTCCGCTATTTTCGATGATGTTCAGTTGGGGTGTTCCATGTGGGTTGGTCAAGCCCTGTACCAGACCCATACCGGCTTTGCGGGGAGCCATTCGATCCTTTCCACCCAGAATGACCTGCCTGGGAGCGACTATGCCGGCCGCCGCATTTTCCCCGTTTGCATAGGCATTGCAGGCCTTCAAATCCGCAGCCAGTTCATTGGGAACATTTCCCCGCATGACTTTCTTGCCACCGGCAATCATGGAATTACCCGGGATGGGTCCCTGGTGAAAATGGCCGGCATGACCGAATCCCCAGGAAAGCATCATGGTAATGGCAGCCTCCGGGTTTTTTTCAGCACTGCTGATCAATGCAGGATTAACCGGGGTCGCCAGGCCGCTGGCAATAAACGACACACCACGCAATTTGTCCGGATAACGGGATGCGTATTCCAATGCCACCAGGCAACCCTGCGAGTGGGCGACCAATGAAACATTGTCCACCTCCAGTGCCATGACCACATCGTTAAGCCAGTCTGCCATGGCTTCAATGCTGGTCAGATGCGGGCCTTCAGAATGTGTGTGACCCGGAAAGTCAGGAACCAGAACCGAGTAATTTCGGAACGCAAAAAAACGCGCGTGCAGGCCCCAGAAAGTATGGTCCAGACCACTACCGTGCAGGAAAACCACCACCGGTTGTTGATTGTCAAACGGTTTGCCACCGGTGGTTGCAAAAGTCTGTTTTCCGTTTACCTGGAAATACATCAGCGTCCAGCTATCTTCCTGGATGCACGAAAGCCGTTTTCAAAGTCTGCCATGATGTCATTGGGGCTTTCCAGGCCTACCGATAAGCGGATCATGTCCTCGGTGATGCCTGCGTCAACCAGTGCTTTTGCATCCACACGTGAATGGGTGGTTGTTGCCGGGTGGATGATCAGTGTCTTGGCATCACCAACATTGGCCAGGTGGGATGCCAGTTGCACGTTTTCAATGAATGCCTTGCCCGCGTCCCTGCCGCCCTTGACCCCGAAACTGACGATCGAACCTGCACCTTTGGGGAGGTATTTTTTGGCCAGTTCATGACTGCTGTGGGCGGGCAGGTCGGGATGATTTACCCATGCCACCTGTTCATGTGACTGCAAAAATTCAAGCAGGGTGCGTGTATTTGACAAATGCTTGTCCATTCTCAGTGACAGGGTTTCGAGTCCCTGCAACAACAGGAACGCGTTCATCGGGCTCATTGATGGCCCGATATCACGCATGGCCTCCGCACGTATGCGTGTGGCGAAGGCACTGGGTCCGAATTCTTCCCACAGGTTGATACCGGAAAACGGCGCATAGGGATCGGTAATGGTCGGGAATTTACCCGCAGCACCCCAGTCAAAATTTCCACCGTCAACCACCACACCACCGATGGCGAGACCGTGACCTCCCATCCACTTGGTGACCGAATGAATGGTGATATTGACACCATAATCGAAACACCGGCACAGGTAGGGTGTGTTGAAGGTGGCATCAATCATCAGGGGAATCCGGTGGGCATCGGCAATCTTTGCTATGGCTTCAAGGTCCATGATATCCAGACCCGGGTTACCAATGAGCTCGCCGTAGATGACCCGGGTATTTTCCTGGATTGCATCTTCAAAGCCCTGCGAATCGGTTGGGTCAACAAAGGTGGCGGTAATACCGAACCGGGGCAGGGTGTTTTTCATCAGGCTGATATTGCCGCCATACATCTGGGTTGATGCGACGATGTGGTCACCCTGGCCCAGGATGGCAGTAATGGCACAGAATGTGGCACTCATCCCCGAAGCGGTGCACACAGCAGCTGACCCGCCTTCAAGTGCTGCGATGCGTTGTTCCAGAACCCCTACGGTGGGATTGGTGATGCGGCTGTATGCGTGCCCCCCCCTTTCAAGATTGAAAATCGAAGAAGCCGTATCGGTGTCCGGGAAAACATAGGAAGTGGTCTGGTAAATCGGACTGGCACGTGCGCCAAATTCACCGTCCACGGTTTGACCCGCATGCAGGCTGAGGGTATCGAAGTCAAAAAAGTCAGGCATGATTCTGAATTATGGATTTTCTGGAATCAAAGTCAAACACTTGCTCAAACCCGGTCGAGGGCCTGTTCCAGCGCGTCTATCAGATCCTGGGCATCTTCCAGACCCACGGACAGTCGCACCAGTCCGTCAATGATCCCGACCCGTTGACGTTCGGCTTCCTCGACATCGGCGTGCGTCATGGTGACCGGGTGGGTAATCAGGGATTCGACCGAGCCGAGGTTTTCGGCCAGACTCCACAATTCGACATTGTCCATCAGTGTCTTGCCGGCAGCCAGTCCGCCCTTGACCTCGAACCACAACATCGCGCCAAAACCGGTAGCCTGGCCACAGGCCAGGGCATGTTGAGAGAAAGACTCGAGACCGGGATAACAGACCTGCTCCACTTTCGGGTGTGATTCCAGGTACCGCGCAATCGCCATTGCATTGGCTGACTGCTGGTCCATCCTGATGGAAAGGGTTTTGCAACCCTGTAATGTCAACCAGGCAACCTGGGGAGACATGATGCTGCCGGTGCTGTTCTGTATAAACCGGACGGCTTCGTCCTGATCAGCGGTCCTGCAAATGACCGCACCACCGACCGTCGCATTGTGGCCATCCATATACTTGGTGGTACTGTGAATCGATACATCTGCGCCGAGTTCCAGCGGGCGCTGATAATAAGGTGTCAGGAAGGTGTTATCGACCGCGTGCACGGCACCCGCGCTTTTGGCGATTTCAGAAATCGCCGCAATATCCGAGCTCTTCATGGTCGGATTGGCCGGTGTTTCGGTCAATATCAGGCGGGTATTGTCACGCACGGCTGCAGCCACCTCATCCGGTCTTGAGGTATCGGCGAATGTGAACTCCACACCGAATCGACTCAGTACCTTGGTACACAGTCTATAGGTTCCACCGTAGGCAACATCAGAAATGACCGCGTGGTCACCGGCACTCAGGAATGCCAGCATGACGCCCTGGATAGCTGCCATACCGGTCCCAAAGCAAGAACAATCGATGCCACCCTCGAGATCCGCCAATTTCAACTCCAGCGCCCGCACGGTGGGATTGGCTGAGCGGGAATAGGAATAGCCCTTGGAAAGGTACTCATCGACCGAGGGCTGTACATAGGTCGTGGTTTGGTAAATTGGTGTAAGGATGGCACCTGTCATTGGATCGGGTGTGACCCCGGCGTGTATTTGTCTGGTACTGAAACCCATAGTTATTTCCTTGGTTTATTCTGTTGGTCGTGCGCTCGGGAATTTCGGGAAACCAATGATACACGCAAACTGACCCGCCGCGCTGTTGTCTTTTGCCGCCGGGGAAAGCCGTGAAAAACTCTTCCTTGATCCGCAGTCGCTGTGCACACGATCAGTAGCGTTTATTTTAAGACATTACCGAAGATTTTATTATTAAGGGAGCGCAATTCATCGGCTGCAAGTTTTTAGTCGCCCCGCAACATATTTTCGACACTTGCAAGCAGAACTTGCATTTGCTTGAATTTTCCTAACAATAGTCCAATGCGAAAATTCTTACCACCACTGAATGCACTCCGAACGTTTGAAGCGGCCGCCAGACACCGCAGTTTCAAGCGTGCCGGTGATGAATTGTGTGTTTCACATTCCGCTGTGAGTCACCAGATCAAGAAACTGGAACAGCATCTTGAGGTTGAGTTATTTGTACGTGCAGCCAAGGGAGTTGTACTTTCAAAGGCGGGTCAGGACTACTATCCGACCATTCGCGCGGCCTTTGACCGCATCTCGGACGGAACAGAATTGATACTGGCCCTGAAGGCACCGGGAATCGTCACGGTACAGGTTTACTCTACCTTTGCCACCCGCTGGCTGATTCCCAGGATGTCCGATTTCCAGAACAGGTTTCCAGATGTCATGTTGCGTTTGCACACATCCCAGTCGGACGTTAATTTCGAACATGAAGATGTAGATCTTTGTGTCATGATCGGTACACCGACACATACGGATTTACATTATGACTACCTGTTTTCCAGCAGGATATTTCCGATTTGCAGTCCGGCGCTTGCCAATGGAGACAACAGCATAGAGAGTCCGAATGACTTGTGCCGACACAACATCATCCAGGTCTATCCTTCAGACCAGGACTGGCGGGTCTGGCTGGAAGAAAACCATATCCACGATGTGAACCCGAATTCGGGTCTGGAATTCGATAGCTACGAACTGGGCTGGAATGCGGCTGCACAGGGTCTCGGTATCGCTCTTGGCATGGAACCCTTTGTTAACCGCGATCTTGTTTCGCGGTCGCTGGTCGAGTTATTTCCAGGTCGACGGGTGTTCAACCATGGCGACTGGTACCTCGCCTGTCGCAGTGACAATGCAGACAACAAGGAAATCTGTGTGTTCAGAAACTGGCTACTCGAAGAAATACGCAAAGACGAAACCATGCCACAATCCAGACTGTTGGAGGAAAAGATTCCGGACTGATAGAGGGTCACCACCTGCTGTGGGATCAATCCCACTGAATTTAATTCAAATACATATGGTATATATCCCACTTTTTAAGCGATAATATATCCCCTCAAACAATCCGAGGATTTACCGGATTATGCAAGTCAGTAGCGGAAATAATCTGCTCGAAAGCATCACTGCCTTTTGTAAGCAACAGAAGATCGCCGAGTCCACCTTTGGCCGGCAGGCCGTGAATGACGGAAAGTTTGTTTCACGATTGCGCAACGGTTCCCGTGTGACCCCGGAAACCTGGGACAAGGTCAGTCAATTCATTACAAAAAATGGCGGTGCCAAACCCAGCCAGGCGGATCCCCAATCCATGCACCTGATGTCGACCAGCAAGCTGAAGATCAAACCCAATGGTGGTGAAAATTCGGAACCACAGGACGGCTCTGAAGAAAAGAACTTTCGATTTTTTGATAATCGTCAGAAATATCTGCTGTTCGTCAATACCTGTAGTGAAAAAGAGATGGTCGCGCAACGGGTCGGAATGGAATTGGGCAACATAGAGCCTACACCCCCTGCATTACGGGTTTTCGATGCCGGTATGGGAGATGGATCGGTGTTGACCCGTGTCATGCGGGAAATGCATAGACGTTTTCCGACACTTCCATTTTACATTTCGGGTAAAGAAGTCAGTCTTGAAGATGTGCGTTTGTCGCTGGCCAAGATGGCAGATCGTCTGTTTGAACATCCCGCCACGGTATTGATCATCACCAATATGTATTACTCGGAGGCGCCGTGGCTGACCCCCCATAATGAGGAGGCCGCTGCCTCCGTCGTCTGGCAGGAAGTACCGTTGAGTGGAGCCACTGCACACGAGTTTGACGAGCAAATCAAAAATCTGGATGGGTTCCTGGTGGATAACTGGCAGGCGCGGCATAGTCCTAAAACGGGTAATCCGATCTACGATAAACCATCGGTGCTGGTTTTATACCGCGAGGACTACCGGTTCCTGCTGGATGATGTCATTCCGAAGCAGGGCAATACCCGGGCAGATTATGACCTCGTCATTGCCTCTCAACCTTATCGCTCACGTGTTCCTGCCCGGTTTAAGGTGGAAAAAGTGGTAGCACCATTGACACGGGCGCTGGCAGAAGGGGGGCGTATGATCGGTGTGCACTCCTACGGTCATGATCCGGGGCTAGAAATCGTACAAAGGGTATGGCCGGATGAAATGCCATTCAGCTCAGGCAGACATGAAATATTGCACGCCCTGAAACTCGAACTGGGCGCAGAAGCGGGCCAATTCAATTTCAGTGCAAATTCTGATGCCCGTTCAATATTTCGCTATGAAATGCATGCGCTGCCCACCGAAATATCTGCCAGTATTGGCACTTCGACCCTGTTTGCAGCATGGAATGCCGCTGTGTACGTGGCACAAATTGAGGATGAGCGCCTGACGGCCGCCATGAGCGGTGACAAATACCTGGAAGCCACCAACGAGGTGTTGAATGAGTACGGCGGGCTTTGGTTTTACGACGAGTCCTATATCATTTCCAGAAGATATCCCAGGAAGAGATAATACTGTCCATGTCACACGTAACAGAAATAAGCGTAGAAAAAGGCAGGAAGACTTCGGATGTCATAACGGAACTTGTCACCAACGGGTCAATTGAGCTGAGCAACCCGGATCCCGCACAGATTGCCGCCGGCGCCAGGCTGCTGCCTTACGGTACCAGTGTATATGTTCCTTCGCCTGCAAAGAAAAGACTCGCTTCAACGCTGGAGGTACTGAAATCTCTGCATGAAGCAGGTCTGGAGGCGGTACCCCATGTTGCGGCACGCAAGCTGGAATCACGGCTGGAATTAAAAGACTACCTGGACCGTGCTGTGAACGAGTTTGGAGTGCATCGCGTGCTGGTTATAGGCGGAGATGTCGCACAAGCTGCCGGTCCGTATGCGGACGGTTTGTCACTGTTACGAGATGATGTTCTTGTCGATGCGGGTATAAAGGAAATCGGCATCGCCGGTTATCCGGAAGGTCATCCGCGGATTCCACCGGCCGTGATCGACCAGGATCTCAAGGCGAAGTTGCGACTGGCCAGGGACAGGAATCTTGGCATCGAGGTTGTCACCCAGTTTTCATTTGCGCCCACTCGAATCAGTGAGTACTGCGCGGTGCTTTCACGAGAGGCACCCAATGTTCCGGTCTATGTGGGCATCGCCGGGCCGACAAGCACCGCGAACCTGGTTCGGTATGCCAGTTACTGCGGTGTCAGTTCTTCCTTGCGGGCTTTGACAGATATGGGTTTAAAGGCCGCAAAGCGACTGGCACATACCGATCCGGACAAACAAATCGTAGCGTTGGCCAGGCATTGTGGTCTGCGCAGAACATGCAATGTGATTGGCGTTCATACATTCAGTTTTGGGGGTTTCAAAGAATCCGCAGAATGGATGAGAAGAAAATGCCGCCGCCCGGTTACCGGATGAACCAGCTCCACCTGATTTGATCCCGGCCAAGAATCATCCCGGTCTTTGTGGTTCAAATTTTTTCCTGAGACCCAGCGGATCATGTGGATCAACATCCTCCATAAAGCGCTTGTGACGTTCCAGGTTGGTTACCTGGTATACCAGACCGAGCCAGTTATTGATGATCGCCTTACCGGTGTCACCCCAGGTATTGTCAACCAGGCGGGTCAATGCATCCTCGGGAAACGGAGGCAAAGGCCGGTCTTCCGAGCGTGCTTCAATCGCTGCATCCAAAAACTGCACGGCAATGTTTTTTGCATCTTCAGAAAAATAGTTTTGGGGGTAGGGTGGTCTTGAGTCCATCTCGTTATTGAGGAATCGATTGACCTCACGCTTGTATTCCTTGAGCAGGCTATTCGAGTCATATTCCGGATGCCCCTGGAAAAAGACCGTACTGAATTGGTCGTGACTCACGGTCAGGTGTACACCGGCTTCTGCACTGCCGGCCAGCACACCCAATCCCGCCTGTTCGCATTGTTCACGTGTAATCGTATTCCAACGTGAGTGCGGTGCATCGAAACGGGTGTTGATCCCCCGCGTCAAGGGATGGTCCAGGTGGGTGATCCGATGATTGTAGACTCCCCACCGTTTGTGAGGCAGGGGTTGGCGCTCAATTTTGTATAGATGTTTTACCAGCGCATGTGTTGCCAGGCAGGAACACAGGGTGGAGGCCACGTTCTCATGTGCCCAGTTGATGACTTTTACCAGTGGTTCCCAGAATGGCTCCCCATCCAGCGAAGGTTTTACCACATTGGCGCCGGTGATCATCAGGGCATCCAGACCCAGTTCCTGCAGTTCCTCAAAACTGGAATAGTACTTGCTGATGTGCTCTGTTGCTTTGGCACCTCGTGTCAATTCCGGCAATGTGAACGGGTAAACATAGAACTGTGCGATCTGGTTACAATTACCCACCAGGCGGATAAATTGTTGTTCCGTCGCGCTCAACGCCGCATCAGGCATCATGTTCAGCAATCCGATGTGTAACTCCCGAATGTCCTGCATCGAGGCACGATTCAAGGTCAGCACTTGCTGACCCTGCTGTCGCAAACGGGTAAATGTAGGCAACTTGGAATGGGCAACCAGGGGCATGGGTGCAGGCTCCAGTTCAGAACATGAAGTGCCAGACTTTAACACCAGTTCATTCTCGAATGCACTAGTTACCCTTCAGAGTTGAGAATAACTCAAGCGAGAGAGATAAAAACTCCTTTGTCAAAGCAACATCAACTTTTTAGTATCTGGTGGTAGTAGCGATACCAATTCGGTTGGCAACAGTCGTGGCACATACGGAACTTGATGCAGACACTGGCCAATGCTCATTACGGACAATCGAAATTACAGATCATGGTCAACGCGACGAAAACGAGAAATTACTATTTTTGTCGATTATTAGTTAGTAAACGCAACACGGAAGATTGATGATGCGTTGATGTATATTTTTAAAAGATGAACTATTTGTATTTGAAAGCAATGAGTTCTTTTTCTTTAGAGCATACGGGGACAGGCATATGACACGAATTCATTCTGACCACCAGGAAATTCCTACACTGGAACTCTCTCCACTAACGAAAGCAGTTAAACGTGGACTCGCCTATGGTTCGCTGGTCGCTGTTTCTACCACGATGATGGCAACACCCGCCGTGGCGCAGTCCGGGTCGGAGGATTTTACGCTGGAAGAAATCATTGTCACTGCGCAAAAACGCGAACAGAGCCTGCAGGATGTACCCATTGCTGTTACTGCCTTCAATGCGCGGAAAATTGAGGAACTGGGGATCGAGAGTTTCCAGGATTATGCCCTGCTGATGCCGAATGTGTCGTTCAAGAGTTTTGGCGCACCGGGCGGTGCCACCATATACATGCGCGGTGCGTCTGATGGTGGTGATGCAAACCCTTCGGGGTCGACACCCGGTGTAGGCCTGTATCTTGACGAGCAACCGGTCACGGCGATTGGTGCCAATCTTGATGTACATATCTATGATATTGAACGTATTGAAGCCCTTGGTGGTCCACAGGGCACACTGTTTGGTGCCAGCTCCCAATCGGGAACGGTACGGATCATTTCCAACAAACCGGACTCCAGCGAATTTGCTGCAGGTTTTGATGCCAGTGGTGGCAGCACCGATGGTGGCGACACGAGCTATTCGGTTGAAGGATTTGTCAACCAGCCGTTAGGGGAAACCATGGCCCTGCGCGTGGTGGCGTGGTACATAGATGAGGGTGGCTGGATCGATAATCTGGCGGGTGCCCGAAACTACACTCTTGAAGGTGGATATGGTTATAACGAAGCCTATTATCCTCCGGCGCCATACGGGCGGACCAGGACCATAGACAATCTCCACCTGGTTGAGAACAATTTCAATTCGTTGACCAAGGCCGGTGGACGCGCAGCTCTGCGTGTAGACCTCAGTGACAGTTGGGTGGGTACGGTCAGTGTGATCGGCCAGTCGATTGATTCAGACGGCGTCTGGGAACACGACCCGGACAACGTTGGCAAGCACAAAATCCAGCGATTCAACCGGGATTTTCAGGAAGACCAATTTACCCAGTTTGGGTTGACCATCGAGGGTGATCTCGGCAATAGCCAGCTGGTTTACGCGGGATCATTGCTTGATCGTGAAGTGGATTACCAGACGGATTACTCGGCTTACGGTGAGGATGCGTATTTCGTACCCTATTATGCCTGTGATTACAGTGCTACCGGTATCGACCTGGCAACGCAATCCAACACGGACTGCACCAGTCTGGAGGAATTTTACACTGAAGATAACAAGTTCGACCGCACCAGCCACGAAATTCGTCTTGTTTCATCAGGTGATGGTCCACTCAACTATACCGTGGGGGTCTTTTACGAGAAGGCTGAGCATGATTATTTTCTAAAGTGGATTCAGCCGGAAATGGCCTCTACACTTTACGTGGACGGGGTTCCCGGGTTGTACTTCCGAACAGATCAGGTCAGAACAGACAAGCAGACCGCCCTGTTTGGGGAGGTCAGTTACGACTTTACAGACTCGCTGACCGGCACCTTCGGAATGCGGTACTTTGATGAAGATCACAAAGTCACAGGAGTTGTGGGGTGGGGCCAGGGTATTTATGGTCTCAGGGACACACCCGCAGACTCAGAGACCAGTAACAGTGACAGCATATTTAAAGGCAACCTGACCTGGCATGTCACCGATAACCGAATGATTTATTTCACTTATTCTGAAGGTTACCGTCCGGGTGGGTTGAATCGGGATCCCGCTCTGCCATCACAGGCGTGGATACCCGATGTGGTTAAAAATTATGAATTTGGCTGGAAGATCACCTCCGAGGACGGGCGTGTCCGGTTCAATGGCGCTGCGTACAAAATGGACTGGTCAGACATTCAATACACTGTCTACAGCTTCAGCCTGTCAGCCTGTTGCGGTAACGTGTATAACCTGAGTACTGCGGAAATTTATGGAATTGAGGCGGATGTTTCCCTGGCAGTTTCTGAAGACTTTACCCTCTCTGCCGCTGTGGCTTACAACACCGGTGAGACCACCGACGATTTTGTCCTGCCCAATGGCCTGTTATCGGTACCCGAAGGCACAGAACTTCCAAACGTACCCACCTGGAAAGGCAACATTCTCGCTCGATATGGTTTCAGTGTCGGTGATATGCCCGCCTTCGCCCAGTTGGTATGGAGTTATACAGGGAGTTCGTATAGCGAAATTGTGCCTTCCAGCCGGTTCCACCAGGATTCGTATTCAATCGCCAATTTCAGAACCGGTGTTAACAACGGCGACTGGGGTGTCGATTTGTATATCAACAACCTGACCAATGAAACGGCCGATCTGTACGTCCAGCCGCGGAACTATGAACCCACCACCGTGGTTAACCGGCCACGCAATTACGGTTTGAAGGTCTGGAAGCGTTATTAAAAGACCGATATTCCGTTTTTTCACTATGGGGTGGCTTTCGCCACCCCTTTTTTTGTGTGAAGATTAAGGTCACACCACAGCCTGCTGAAGCCATCAAGAAGCCATGAATGACCATCCCGGGCCGGGTACCGGCGACCTCAAATCAGCGGTGAAAAACGCACTGAAGTTACTCGCCGAAGACAACCACAAATTGGCCCGTGAGCAGGCGCAGGAAATTCTGCGTCATTACCCGGATGAAGTGAACAGCTTGTACGTGGTCGCCGCGGCTTTGCGGGCCCAGGGAGATGTGGACGCGGCTCTGACTTGCCTGCAGGGATTGGTGCAACGGGTCCCTGATTATGCCCTGGCCCAGCAGGAACTCGGGTTTTGCCTGGCGGCAACAGGGGATTTGCACGCGGCCATAGCTTCACTGCAAAAGGCCGTCAGGATCCAGCCAAAGCTACCGTCAAGCTGGCGCCTGATGAGTGAGTTGTTCCTGGTCGATGGGGATGAGGATTCAGCAACAGAGGCCTCCAACCAGCAATTGCTCGCCTCGTCGGTGGCAGCGCCGATCATAGCTGCAGTCAGGCATTTTCGTGAAGGCAGAATCGGCCAGGCTGAGCAATTGTGCCGGAATTACCTGCAGGACAACCCAACCGATGTTACCGCCATCCGTTTACTGGCCGAAATCGGCCTGAAAATCGGGGTGTTTGATGATGCCGAGAAATTGCTGCAACGCTGCCTGGAATTGGCTCCGGAATTTCGCCTGGCCCGTTTGAATTATGCGCAGGTACTGGGAAAACGGGAAAAACTGGAGGAAGCACTGGTCCAGATTGATCTGCTGCTGAAGAAAGAACCGGATACCTTCTCGTTGCTGGTACTGAAAGGGTCGGTATTGATAAAAATGGGCGATTTCGATCGTGTACTGCCATTGTATGAGGACATGCTGGAGCGGTTTCCCGCACGCCCCATGTTGACACTGGTTTATGGTCATTCACTCAAAACAGTGGGTGCACAGGAAAAGGCCATAGAGGCATATCGTCAGACCATTGCTCTGCGACCGGGATTTGGAGACGCCTGGTGGAGCCTGGCCAACCTTAAAACATACCGGTTCAGTGATGGGGACATCGACGCGATCCGTACCGAGATCGAAAAACCGGATTGCGGAGTTGAGGACCATTTCCATCTCTGTTTTGCCCTGGGAAAGGCGCTGGAAAGTCGTCAACACTACGATGAATCTTTTAAGTACTATAAAAAGGGCAATGATGCCAAGGCCCGTGTCGAGGCACACAATCCTGACAGGACCCACGATACGGTTGAGCACATCAAATCCCTGTTAGACCAGGATTTTGTCGCCTCACATGCGGGCCAGGGTGTTGATGTCCCGGATCCCATCTTTATCGTTGGTCTGCCACGTTCAGGGTCAACCCTGCTGGAACAGATTCTGGCCAGTCACAGCCAGGTCGAAGGAACCAAGGAGTTGATTTACATACCGGCCATCGTGCGGCGATTGGGTGGCAAGATCAAGCACGGCGAGCGCTCAAAATATCCTGAAATCCTGGCGGAGCTTGACCAGCAAGAAATCCTTGACCTGGGGAACGAATACCTGGAACGAAGTCGCGAGCAGCGCGGCGATGCTCCGTTTTTTATCGACAAAATGCCCAACAATTTCATGCATATTTGTCTGATTCACCTGATCCTGCCGGGGGCAACCATCATCGACGCCCGACGTCACCCGATGGCGGCTTGCTTCAGTGGTTTTACCCAGTTGTTCGCGCGTGGTCAGGCATTCACATACGGTTTGAAAAATATCGGACGTTATTACCGCGATTATGTCGAACTGATGGATC
Source organism: Lysobacterales bacterium (assembly GCA_014238945.1). GTDB lineage: Bacteria > Pseudomonadota > Gammaproteobacteria > Xanthomonadales > SZUA-36 > SZUA-36. The sequence goes on along the minus strand of JABAAB010000044.1, from coordinate 24,373 downwards.
ACTACGATCGGGTTTTGCCCGGCAAAATTTTGCGGGTGCTATATGAAGATGTTGTAAACGACACGCGGCAGCAGGTAGAACGTATTCTGGAGCACTGTGGGTTGTCATTCGAGGAACAGTGTCTCCAATTTCACCGCACCGAGCGTGCAGTGCGAACGGCCAGTTCTGAACAGGTCAGGCAACCCATTTACACTGGTGCACTGCAGCACTGGCGTCATTACGAACCCCATCTGGATGATTTGAAGACGGCTCTGGGTCCCGTTCTTGGGCGCTACCCAACAAGCTGAAGCTAAGTGACATCAGGGTACAGATCGAGTGCTGCAAATAACGGACCCAGGTGTTCCTGGTAATTCTTCCACCGACTGACTGATTTTTGGTACACAGGTTGCCTGACCTGTGATGCGCTGGGGGTTTTCACTTGTCTGCGTGTCTTGTGAAAGGCCAGGCAGTCTTCATGAAAGGGCAGGTCACAATAATCCAGCATCAGCCGGACCTGTTTTTCGGTATCGATTACCAGGTCCTCGTAGCGGACCTTGTGTATATGACCGGGTAATATTTCCTCCCACCATTCCATCAGGTCACGGTATAACCGGTAATATTGACCCAGGTCGGACAGATCCGAGGCATAAGCATGCGCAGGCCCGAACAGGTGCTGGTAGATGGACATGCAATTATCCAGCGGGTGCCTTACACAATGGATGATTCTTGCACCCGGCAGCACAGCCGCATACAAACCCACACGTAGGAAATTGTGCGGCAGTTTGTCGATCACCCTTTTTGCATTACCTGCATTTGACCTCAGTTTTTTAATGTATGCGAAACCGGCATTCTGCAAGATTTCGGGTGCAACCCTGTTGATATCAACAGGAAACGGCTTGCGCGTTACCTGCTGTACTGCATCCACCATCAAGCGCGAATACTCCACCTCACCCGCACCATGGGCCAACGGATGACTGGCCAGAATCTGTTCCACCAGGCTGGTGCCTGATCTGGGCATTCCGACAACAAAAATGGCCGTGTCATCGCTGATCGCATAATCCCTGCAGTGTACCGGCAGTTCCTTGTTGAGCCATTTTTTGTGTCGTTCAAAAAAAGGTTTTTGTTGTTCGATGGAGTAATTGTGGGTCTGTCGCTGCAGCTTGTTGGCCGTGTGCAAATAAGCAAAGGCCTTATCGTAGTGACCCAGGTCGTCAAACACCTTTCCCAGTGCGTTACCCAGCAGCATGCGGTCCCTGGCTGGAATCTGTGGTGAATTGAAGGCCTTTTCCGCGCGGGAAATGTCGTCATTGTAGTTTGTATGTTTTTGCAGGAAAGCCAGGCTACGATGGGCGGTACCACTGTTTGGCAACCGGTCAATTACTTTTCTGTAATGGTTGGCCGCTGCTTCATCCTCACCCCGAACCTGATGCAACATAGCCACACGGGCATGAATTTCAGGATCCTCGGGGTCCAGCCGCTGGCCGACTTTCATTTCCTGTAATGCAGCATCCAGTTCGCCCAGGTCCATCAACAGCAATGCCAGCGTGACATGGGCAATGGCACTATCTGGTTGCATGGTTGTGGCCTGCTCGAGATTGACACGGGAATCTGCCAACAAGCCCTCATCACGTTGCATCATTCCCAGGTTGATGACACCCGCAAAAATTTCAGGCCGCAGTTCAACACTTTTCCTGATCAATGGTATCGCCAGGTCATTCCTGTCACTCCGATGGCATAACATGCCCAGTGAATAATTTGCTTCGTAGTGGTTCGGTTGACGGGTCAGGATGTCCCTGTAAATGGCTGCAGCCTTGGTCGGTTCACCATTGTCGCTGTGTTTAAGTGCCTGCTGCAGCTGTTGGGGAAAATCTGTCGAATCACTCACGCAGCATCCTCGTATTGACGCAACAGTGTACGGCTGATGATATGACGCTGGACTTCAGAAGTCCCGTCCCATATCCGTTCGAGACGGGCATCCCGCCACAAACGCTCAATGGGCAGTTCTTCCATCAGACCCATGCCACCATATATCTGTACCGTGTGATCGGCCGCTCGACCCAGCGCCTCGGAGGCGAACAGTTTGGCCATGGCTGCATCCTGTGAGGTCATTTTGTCCTGATCCGCCAGTGCACAGGCGTGCATGACCAGCAGGTCGGCGGCTTGCAATTCGGTGGCCATGTCCGCCAGCTTGAACGAGGTGCCCTGGAAACGACCGATGGTTTTACCGAATTGTTTGCGTGTTGCGGCCCATTCGGCAGCCAGGTCCAGCAAACGCTCCATCTTGCCGCAGCATTGCGCCCCCACCCAGACACGACCCATAGCCAGCCATTGGTCCGCAAGCTCCAGCCCCTTGCCCTCTTCGCCCAGGATTTGAGACCTGGGCACCCGCACATCATCAAAGGAGAGCTGATAGGTCCTGTAACAGCGCTGGGCTGTACACAGAGGCCCCAACTGAATGTCAAAACCCGGTTCCCCGCGATCGACCAGAAATGCGGTGACACGCTTACGCGGACCCCTCGGTGTTTCATCCAGACCGGTGGCGACAAATACAATTGCAAAATCAGGCATGGTCGGTGTGCTGATGAAATGCTTGGAGCCATTGATGATGTAATCATCACCATCAGCTACCGCGTGACTGGTCATCGCCATGATATCCGAACCCGCGCCGGGTTCGGTCAGTGCGAACACCTCGTGCTTGTCCCCACTAACGCAGGGCAAGAGATAGCGTTCTCTCTGCTCCTTGTTGCAGGCCAGCAGGATTTCTGTGGGTCGTGCGATATGGCCAGCCAGGCCATAACTGGCTTTACCCAATTCACGTTCAACCAGACCCAGAGTGGTGTAATCCAGACCGCCGCCGCCCACGGATTCCGGCAGGTTCATTGCAAAGAAACCCAGCTCGATGGACCTTTGTTTGATGTGTTCGCCCAGTTCATCAGAAACCATGCCGGCACGGTCCGCTTCAGCCTCGTGCGGAAGGATTTCCTTTTCTACAAACGCTGCCAGGGAGTCCAGGATCATGCGTTGTTCATGTGTCATCTGGTAGTTCATCAGGTACTCCGGTTGGTATTGGCCTGTGATTTTAGATAATGAGAGATTCAGCCGTGAGGGTGGTTTGAATATTCGACACTAACACAAGGATTTCGCCATGCCTGTGGGTGCGGATTGTGTCGAAAATATGTCTGGGACTGTCGAAAAGATGGTACGCTCTTGCTGCTGTATTACTCGAATCAATTTTCACCAGGAGGATGGTCTTGGACACCAGTTCCCCGGCAAAGACTTTCACTTTCGCATTCGTATTACTGGACAAGTTCAGTATGTTCAGTGTCTCGGCCCTGGTCGAACCCCTGCGGATAGCCAATTACTGTAAGGGAATGGCGTTATACGACTGGCAATTTCTATCGGCCGACGGGCAGGGTGTCAGCTCAAGTACCGGTATGGTGGTGCCTACCCGGGCGGTTGCGATGAACGTCTCAGAATGGGATGCAATCATTGTCTGCGGCGGTTGGAATGCTGAGCGTTACGATAACGTGGTATTGCTTGATTGGTTGCAACACATGGGTCGCCTGGGGATCATGCTGGGGGCAATCGAAACAGGCACCTACGTGCTGGCCAGCAAGGGTCTGCTCAATGGCTACTCGGCCACCATACACTGGCATTGTCACAATGCGTTCAAGGAGCGGTTTCCGGGTATAGATCTCAAGGATGCTTTGTACGTATTTGACCGCAAACGTATGACCTGTGCCGGTGGCACCGCCGGCATGGATATGATGTTGCAGGAAATCAAGCGCAGAAATGGAAGGAAACTTGCGCTCGAGGTTGCAGACCAGTTACTTTACTCCAAGGTTCGTAAGGCAGAGATGCCGCAAAAAGAAGTCCAGTCCCGACAACAATCCTCTGCGCCCCCGTCCCTGCAACGGGGGATAGATATCATGCAGAAAAACATCGAAAAGCCACTGACCATTCCGCAGATTGCCGGCTTGCTTGGGTTTTCACAACGCAAGTTGGAGCGTCTGTTCAACAAACATTTCGGTTGCTCTGCGGTGGCGTTTTACAGGACCGTGCGGTTACAGGAAGCCCGTGTCATGCTGACCCACACGGATATGTCGGTACTGGACATATGTATCGCCTGTGGTTTTGCCAGTTCTTCCTACTTTTCCAAGTCTTACACCAGCCAGTTTGGTGTGCACCCACGGGATCATCGAACCTCGTGGCCGGATTCCGAGGCTACGCCCATGTGGCCGGGAATCAGTACGTTTACAGCGGCTGCCCGGAATACATCCGGCAATGAAGAACCGGAGTAGCGGGGCGTATCATCTCAGTGCGGGGAAGGGTCCAGATGCTGTACGGCCATTGCCCTCAAATCATCCGTGAGGACAAGTCCCTTGCGTGCTTTCATATCGAAGAGCACATAAATACACTCAAAAGTGGCGGCAAGTTCGTTTCTGCCCAGGTTGTTCATCTCGTAGCGGACCGTGATGGACTTGGAACCAATTTTCAGCAATGAGGCCTTGATCTCCAGCAGGTCTCCGGCGGTAACTTCGGCGAGATACTCTATAACGTGGCGCACATCGACCATGGCCTTTTCGCCCTTCTCATCACTCGCACCGACGAAGTTGAAGACCGTGTACAGAAAATGATAACTGGCGTCATCGAACATGCCAACATAGAAGCGGGTGGTCAGGTGGCCAAGTACGTCACACATCCACGGGTGGGCCACGGCTTTGCTTACCATCAGCATGGGTGTCTCCCGCGCCGGCAGTTCATTTCAAAAGTGCTTGGTCAGGCCAAGAGTCTCTCTTGCCTGCGCCGGTGTCTGGATAGAACAACCCATTAGCTGCAGGATGTTGCAGGCCCGCTCTACCAATTGGGCATTGGAGGCGAAAACACCCCTTTCAAGATACAGGTTATCTTCCAGTCCAACCCGCACATTACCCCCCAACAGCGCAGCCTGCGCCACCATGGGCATCTCCATCGCACCCACACCGAATCCTGCCCAGTTACTCCCGGCGGGCAACTGGTCCACCATGGTTAGAAAATTCCGTGTGTCCGCCTCGGCCGCCCAGCGAATACCAAGGCAAACCTGGAACAGTGGCGGATCGTCGAGCAATCCTTCCGCAAGCAATTGCTTTGCGAATGCAATATGTCCGAGATCAAACACCTCCAGTTCCGGTTTTACACCGATGGCTTGCAATCGTTTTGCACCGATACGCAGCATTCCGGGTGTTGAGACATAGACATAACTTCCTTCCGCATAATTGAATGAACCACAGTCCAGCGAACATATCTCGGGCAACAGTTCTTCAACATGGATCATACGTTCCGTCTGCCCGACACAGTCCGTGTTCCCGGTAAAATTCATGGTGTCTTCATCCGGACCGAAAAACAGATCTCCGCCCATACCCGTGGTCAGATTAAGGACGACATCCGTTTCATTGTCACGAATTCGATCGACCACCTCTCTGAAAAGATCAGGTCTTCTGCAGCCCTTCCCGGTATCCGGATCACGCACATGAATATGCACAATGGCGGCACCGGCTCTGGCCGCATCGATAGCTGCCTCGGCGATTTCTGTGGGTGTGACGGGTATGGCCGGGTGTTTCCCGACACTGTCTCCGGCACCTGTTACTGCACAACTGACTATGATATTCCTGTTCATTTGCCTATTATGCCTCAGAGAGAACCACAGAGCAGGTGAAAATTATCATGGCAAGAAGATCTGGAGGAAGACGGGCGAGAGTGGCGCAGCGAGCCGCGCCGTTGGCAGAAGATGTCAAGCCGGTCCACCCGGGTGAGACCGGAGGGCAATTCAAACCACTGGATACGGATGCTATAGGGCTCATTGAAAAAAATATATTCAGGATACTGGCCGAAGTCGGATTTGGTGACCCGACACCACATTGTATTGAGACCTGTACAGCAGTGGGCGCGGAACTTGGCGATGACGGTCGATTACGCATACCGCAACCGGTAGTGGAAAACACCCTGCAACAGGCTCAGAAGAAACTGGTCCTTTATGCGCAGAACCCGGCTCAGGATCTGCAGGTTCAGGAACAAAAAGTACATTTTGCAACTGCTGGCGCGGCGGTGATGATTGCTGACAGCCAAAGTAACAGTTACCGGGACTCTACCGCCTCTGATCTGTATAACATGGCACGTATCGCAGACTGTTGTGAACACATCCACATGTTCCAGCGTATGTGTGTGCTCAGGGATATAGCAGACAACTATGCCATGGATTTAAATACTTTGTATTGTTGTGTGACGGGTACATCCAAACACATTGGCTCAAGCTGGACCAATGCAGATCACCTTGAGAAAAGTTTGCGCATGCTGCATCTGATTGCGGGCGGGGAAGATCGCTGGCGCGCGCGGCCGTTTGTCAGCCAGTCAAATTGTTTCGTGGTCCCGCCAATGAAATTTACTGGTGATGCACTGGAGTGCCTGAGGGTCGCCGTTGAGGGCGGTATGCCGGTGTTGCTGCTGTCTGCGGGGCAGGCGGGAGCCACCACGCCAGCTTGCCTGGCGGGTGCTGCATCCCAGGCCTGGGCCGAATGTCTCGGTGGCCTGGTCTATGTGAACGCGATCAAACCGGGTGCGCCGGCGATACTGGGTGCCTGGCCATTCATATCTGATCTGCGGACCGGGGCCATGTCTGGTGGGTCCCCGGAGCAGGGCCTGTTGTCTGCGGCCTGTGCCCAGATGGGTAATCACTTTGGATTACCGTTTGGTACAGCCTGCGGTATGTCGGATTCCAAGACTCCGGATTTCCAGGCCGGGGCAGAACGCGCGTCAACCGCTTTGGCTGCGGCTTTGTCCGGAGCAAATATCGTCTATGAGTCAGCAGGAATGTACGCCAGCCTGCTGGGAGCCTGTCCGGAGAGCCTGCTGCTGGACAATGATGTGCTGGGCGCAATCATGCGCATGACCCGTGGAATCGAGGTGAATGAGGATACCCTCAGTTTTGACACCATCAGGGACGTTTGCCTGGGTCCCGAGGGACACTACCTGGGTTCCGAGCAGACACTGAAGGTCATGCAGAGTGAATATATATATCCGGAATTCAGTGACCGTTCCAGTCCGAATGAGTGGATGGAAAATGAGAGACCGGTATTGGTGGAAAAAGCCGTTATTCGCAGGGATGAAATACTCAGCGATCACTTCCCAACACATGTCAGTAACGAAGTGGACGCGAAAGTTCGTGCCGAATTCCCGATTTTTCTGTCGCCTCAAGCCATGGGCAAAGTGTGAATCACACTTTGCCAAAGCAACGAATCTGAGCGTCCGTGTGAACTGACCACGAATTATCTGCAACCCACCCGGGAAGCCGAAGCCGCATTATTCTCACAAGATATCCAGGGGGAAGTAGTCATGCTCAATTTATTGCTATTCCGGGATATTGCTGATTATTCTGATAGTCCGGAATTGAAACCATTGGATCCGATTTCCGGGAGGGAAGCCTACAAAATATACATGGAGCACACCACACCATTTCTACAGGAAAGTGGCGGTGAAGTTATATTTCTCGGCACGGCAGGCCATTACCTGATCGGCCCTGCCGATGAACACTGGGATATGGTCATGTTGGTACGCCAGCGATCGTTGTCTGATTTTTTGGCATTTGCGTCAAATCCGGGATACCTGGCCGGCATGGGTCATCGCAGTGCTGCACTGGAGGATTCACGTTTATTGCCCATGGTCGAATTGGAAACCGGCCAACTGCAGGACGCATAACCCTGTTCAAATGCAGATGGATGGATTGAACACAAAGTTCGTGCCGGACATTTTCAGGCTGTTCTGTTGAACCAGTACATGCAGCTAACTGCGAATACGGCTGCTGGTCGCGTCATACATGGGTTTGAGTGAAACTGTGGCCGGATAGCGGATGCCTGCGACCTCAATTTCGTATTCGGCACCGGTAAGCTGGCCGATGTCTTCGTTTTCAGCACACTCTACATAGCCGAGTCCAATACAGGCACCCAGGCTATGGCCGTATGCACCCGAACTGATGTACCCTACGATCCGGTCTTCGCGCCAGATCGGTTCATTGTGATAGAGCAGGGGTTCCGGGTCAGCCAACCTGAATTGCAACATCCGTCTTGTCAGTCCAGTTGATTTTTGTGCCAGCAGGGCGTCGCGCCCGATAAATCCACCCGGTTTGTCCAGTTTTACAGCAAAGCCAAGACCGGCTTCCAGTGGCGTGTCTTCATCGGTGATGTCATGGCCCCAATGCCGGTAGCCTTTCTCCATCCTCAGGGAATTGAGCGCATGGTAGCCGGCATGGACCAGTCCGAATTGGTCTCCCGCGGCGGTGATTTCATCATAGACACCGGTTGTAAACTCTGTGGGAATGTACAACTCCCAGCCCAGTTCACCTACATAGGTGATCCGTGATGCACGCACCATCGCGTAGCCCAGTTCGATCTCCCGGCTGTGGGCAAATGGAAATGCCTGGTGGGACATATCGGCCGGGGTCAGTGATTGCAGCAGGTCCCTGGAACGTGGGCCCATGATGGAAATTACCCCCATACCCGAAGTCACGTTGGTCAATATGCAGTGGGCGTTTTCCGGTATGTGGGTCTTGAGCCAGTCGAATTCACGCACCTCGGTCTCGGCCGCCGTAACAACCAGGAAACTGTCTGCTGCCAGTCGGGTCACCGTCAGGTCTGCCTCTATTCCGCCTTTCTCGTTCAGCCACTGCGTATAAACCAGCCTGCCCGGGGATACGTCGATATTGTTGGCGCAGATACGGTTCAATACCTTCATGGCATCAGCACCTTCGAGACGGAACTTGGCAAAAGATGACTGATCGAACAAGCCCACGGATTCGCGTACGGCCCGGTGTTCGACGGCAGAATACTCAAACCAGTTCTGGCGGCCGTAACTGTATTGGTATTCAGGTTTCACACCATCCGGTGCATACCAGTTGGGTCGTTCCCAGCCAAAGGCCTCGCCGTGACACGCACCTTTTGCTACCAGGCGGTCGTACAACGGTGATTTCCTTACACCGCGGGCCGTTTCGTACTGGCGAAAAGGCCAGTGTGTGGCATACAAAAGACCCAGTGTTTCAGTGACCCGTTCACGCAGGTATTTGCGGTTGCCCTGGAAGGGAATATTGCGACGTACATCGACCTCCCACAGGTCGGCAGGGGGATGGCCATCGCGGATCCATTCCGACATCACCTTGCCGATACCGCCTGCCGATTGCAGTCCAATGGAGTTCATACCCGCCGCAACAAAACAGCCCTGCAGTTCAGGTGCCCGGCCAAGGTGGTAACGTACATCGGGTGTGAAGCTTTCAGGACCGCAGAAGAACTTCTGTATGCCAGCTTCCTGGAGCGCCGGAATACGATCCATGGCACCCAGCAGTACCGGTTCCATGTGTTCGAAATCACCGGCGATTTCATCAAAACAAAAGTCCTCGGGTATTCCTTCGATACCCCATGGCTTTGACTTGGGTTCAAACGCGCCCACCATCAGTTTACCCGCGTCGTACTTGTAGTAAGTACAGGCATCATAGTCCCGGAGTACAGGAAGGTCGGGGTTGAGACCCTCGATGCCCTCAAACAACAGGTAGTAATGTTCGCAGGCTTGCAGTGGCACGTTGACACCTACTGTCGCCGCCAGGTCCCTGCTCCACATTCCCCCGCAAATGACGACCTGGTCTGCATCGATGTCTCCGCTGTGTGTACTGACACCGGTTACTTTTTTACCATCATGTCGGATGGCGGTTACCAGGGTGTCCTGGGCAATTCGCACACCGCCACTGCGGGCGCTTTTTGCCAGCGCCTGGGTAATATCAACGGCATTGCCATAACCATCGCTGGGAATGTGGATGCCACCGAGAACATCGCTGTCCTCGATCAGCGGGTAGCGCTCCTTGATCTCGGCCGTGCTGATTTCATCAACCTGCAGACCAAATACTTTCGCCATTGAGGCGTTGCGTTTGAGTTCCTCGAAACGCTCCATGTTGGTGGCAATGGTCAGGGAGCCACACTGCCGGTAGCCAGTGGCCTGTCCGGTTTCCGATTCCAGTTGCTGGTACAGTTCCCGTGTGTAACGTGCCAGGCGGGTCATATTCATGGACCCACGCAGTTGGCCGATCAGACCGGCTGCGTGCCAGGTAGTACCACTGGTCAACTGTTTTCGTTCCAGTAACAACACGTCTGACCAGCCCAGTTTTGCCAGGTGATAAGCGATGGAACATCCGACCACACCGCCACCAATAATGATGACACTCGCGTTGCCAGGGAGCGGTTTGTTCATGGATTCAGGCCTTCAAACGATGGTTGGCCGGGTCATATACCGGAGCGTTCAGTACTTTAGCGGTGAAGCGCTCTCCAAGCAACTCAATTTCGAATTCTGTACCGGGGTCTGACCAGGGTGGATCAACATAGCCGAAACCCAGGCTTTTTTGAACCAGGTGGCCATAACCACCGGAGGTAGTGACACCGATCGCTTCGTTACCTGCAAATATGGGTTCACTGCCACGCAGATCGGAATCACCGGAATCGATCTCAAAGTAAACCAGCTTGATCGAGGGGCCGTCAGACTGACTCTTGAGACTCGCTTCACGACCTACAAAACCTGATTTGTCAAATTTGATAAAGCGCCCCATATCGGCCTCAATCATGGTCACTTCGTTGGTCAATTCAGCACCCCAGCCGCGGTAGGCTTTTTCTATCCGCAGGCTGTTGACCGCGTACAGACCAAAATTCGCGATACCAAATTCCTCACCTGCCTGCCACAGGGCATCATAAAGTAACTCCATGTTTTCCATTGCAGGGTGGAGTTCCCAGCCCAACTCACCGACATAATTGACCCGCAGGGCCCGCAGTGGAATACCGGCAACTGTGATTTCCCTGCCATTGAGCCAGGGAAATTCCGTGTTGCCCAGATCGGCATCGGTCAGTTTTGCCAGTACTGCCCGTGAATGAGGACCGGCCAGTACCAGGACGCCCAGGTCGTCACTGATATTGACGATGTCCAGATCCTCGTGTTCCAGTGCTCCCCGCTGCAGGTGATCCATGTCCCGCTGTTCTGCTGATGCTGCAGAGAGGGCGTAATATCGATCGTGCGCCAGGCGGGTAATCGTCATTTCTGCCAGGATCCTGCCATTTTCAGACAGGATGTGGGTCAGCACGACGCCACCATCTTTGACAGGCATGCGGTTTGCGCATATCCGGTCAAGAAATGTCCGGGCATCGGCTCCGTTGATGTCGTACTTGGCAAAGCCGGACAGGTCCAGCAGACCAACTTGTTCCCTGACACAGCGGCATTCTTCAGCGACCACGTCAAAAACATTGTTACGCCGGAAACTGTATTGCTCTTCGCGGCCGTCCAGGGAAAACCACTTGGGCCGCTCCCAGCCAAAGGTCTCAGTGTGGACAGCGCCCTGTTGTTTCAGCCTGTGGTACAGGGGGCTGGTACGCGACGGCCGGCCCGCGGGCAGTTCCTCTCCGGGCAACGGCGTGGAGTAGGTCATGCCATAATCCTGGAAACCCTTGGCATTCATATACTTGTGGTCAGCGTAGGTGCCGATTCGGCGGGGGTCCAAACCGGTCATATTGATTTCAGAATCGCCATACAGCATCCACTGTGCCAGGTATTTTCCACAACCCGCGCCCTGGGCAATACCGAATGACGAGCCACAGCACATCCAGAAGTTTTTCACACCCCCCACCGGTCCCAGCATGGGCGGACCGTCGGCGGAATGGGGAATGGCACCATTGACGATACGCTTGATGCCCGCCGTTTCCAGTACCGGCATACGTTCCATGGCATGTCCCAGCCAGGGCATCAGACGCTCCAGGTCGTCGGGAAACAGTTCGCTGTCCGAATCCCAGTCGGGAAAGCCCGTGGGGGCCCAGGCCTGGGTCAAACCGGTCTGTTCATAGATACCGATCAACCCGGATTTTTGCTCCTGGCGGATATAGGCCGATGCATGTGGATCCCGGATTACCGGGAACTCTTCGTCGCGATCCATGAATTCCGGTACCGGTCCGGTGACGATGTATTGGTGTTCCATGTTGAATATCGGCACATCGACACCGGCCATCTGCGCTACCTGGCGTGCGAAACAACCCGCGGCATTGACCACAGTTTCTGCAATGACATTGCCTTTTTCGGTGACCACCTCCCATTCACCCGACGGCAGGGTCCTTATGTCGGTAACGCGGTTGTGCCGAATGATGGTCGCGCCCATGTTTTTGGCACCCCGTGCCATGGCCTGACACAGACCTGAGGGATCGGCGTGGCCGTCATCCAGGGTCCAGGCACCGGCCAACACACCATCGGTGTTCATGAAAGGATTGAGTCTGCGGATCTCATCGGGGCCGATAATTTCCATCCTGAAGCCGATATTCCTGGCGATGCCACGCATAAAATTAAACCAGTCTATGTCCTCTTTTGTACGGGCAAGCCGGATACCACCCGAGGCATGCCAGCTGACGTACTGACCGGTGAGTTCTTCCAGTCGGGGGTAAAGTGTATTGCTGTGATGATGAATCTGGGCCATGCTGTAATTACCCACCAGGCTCGGGCACTGACCTGCGGCATGCCAGGTTGACCCGGAAGTCAGCTCTCCTTTCTCGATCAGCATGACGTCTGTACAGCCTTCTTCTGCCAGGTGGTACAACAAACCGGCACCCATGATTCCCCCACCTACGATGACAATACGGGCATGGCTTTGCATAAATGATTCCTTTTTCAGTTCCTGGGGTCAGTCCTGGAGGGCTTTCAGCACCCGCTCCGCGTTCATTGGGAGTTGGTGAAGTGTTTTTCCCGTGGCATCCAGTATGGCGTTTCGAATGGCCGGTGCGGTTGGAATAATCGGTGCCTCGGCAACACCCTTGGCACCCATCGGACCGGCACCATCCTGGGGGAACTCCAACACGTGCATTTCAATTTCCGGTAAATCCAGCGCCATCGGTATAACATAATTTTCCAGTGACGGGTTCATTGTGTGGCCCTTCTCAACCACCAGTTCCTCACTGAGCGCATAACCGATACCCTGTGCCACACCTCCCTCGATCTGCCCATAGACACCACCCGGATTGATCATCTTGCCGGCATCGTGAACTGCCACCAGTCTTTCCACGCTGACCTGGCCGGTCTCAATGTCCACCAGCACCTGTGCAACCTGGGTACAGAACTGGAAGATCTCGCTGCTGTAACGATAGGGTACACGGGGAGCATCGGATGGGTATTCCAGGTGGGCGCGGCCCTGTGCCTGTAATGGGTAGCCCCAGTTGCTGGCCCGTTCCGCAAGCAATTGAACCGTCAGATCAGTTGGCTCGCCATCGATTAGCAGTCGGCCGTCCCGCAGGCCGAGGCGGTCGCTCTCCACCTTTGTTTTCATGGCCGCCAGGGTCAACAGAGTTTTGCGAATGTCGTCTGCTGCCAGCAATACGGCGTTACCGGATACCATGGCCTGGCGACTGGCACAGGAAGCACCGGCATCTGGCGCCCTGTCGGTATCGGCCCGGTTGATTCGCACATCGGAAACTTTGACACCGAGTCTTTCGGCTGCCAGTTGTACCAGCACCGTGGTGATACCCTGACCCATATCCGCGGCCGCACTGTTGAGCAGCACCGATCCATCACGATGCATTTCCAGCAGCACGCCAGCGTGATCTGCCAACCCGCGTCCCATACCGGCACCTTTGAGTATTGTGGCCATTCCCCATCCACGACGGAGGTGTGGCGCGGGTCGCTTGTTCATCTGGTCACGGTTTTTCCAATTGGTGACCTGAGCTGCCTTGCGCAGTGATGCTTTCATGGCGTCACCGTCACGAACCACCACACCGGTACACAACTGTGTACCCGTATCTACCCCGTTGCGCAGACGGATTTCCAATGGATCCAAACCCAGTTTGCGAGCGATTTCGTCCATCTGGCATTCATACACAAAGGCAGCCTGCGGTGCGCCAAACCCGCGGAAGGCACCGCATATCGGATTATTGGTTCGAACTGCGATTTTTTCCACTTCCAGGTTTTGGACCTTGTAAGGCCCACCGATGAATTCACCGAACTTGTTCATCACCTCGTGTGAGGCGTTGGTATAGGGTCCTGCGTCTCCAATGGCGCGGGCCTTGACCGCCAGGATGAGGCCACTGCTGTCAGCTGCCGTGGTGCACTCAACCATGATGGGATGACGTTTTACATGCGTCAGCATGGATTCCCTGCGGCCACGGATCAGTTTGACCGGTCGTTGCGCAGTAAATGCCAGCAGGGCTGCGTGCATCTGAACATGAGCTTCGTCCTTACCGCCAAATGCTCCGCCGATATACGGGGTGATCACGCGGACACTGCTCTCTGGCAGACCCAGTGCCCTGGCCACTTGCATCCGGTCGCGGTGCGGGGCCTGGCACGAGGACCAGACGGTGATACCGCCCCCTTCTTCCATTCTTGCGACACTGCCTTCCGTTTCCAGGAAAGCGTGCTCGGCCCATTGGGTGCGGTAGGTGTTTTCTATGATGACATCGGCCGAGGCCATCGCAGATGCGACATCACCGCTGCGAAAGGTCATGCCGAGCATTACATTTTCCTCGCCGGTAACGACCTGGTCTGCATCCGCTTGCATGGCTTCCAGTGGATCAAAGATTCCTTCAAGAACCTCATAGTCGACCTTGATCGCCCGCAGTGCTGCCAGCGCGGTATCTTCATCCACGGCAGCAACGGCGGCCACGGCATCACCCTGGAACCGGACTTCGTCGATCGCCAGTATCGGCTGGTCTGGTGATGCATACAGGTAGCTGTTTTCACCGGGTATGTCAGCGTGGGTAATCACGGCGTGAACTCCCGGCATCTGCTGTGCCTCGCTGACATTTATGTCCCTGATCCGTGCACGGGGATGGGGGCTGTACAACAGTTTTCCGGTCAGCATCCCGGGCAACTGGATATCAGGACAATAGCGTGCGCGGCCGGTGACGATATCGGTTGCGCCCGGAGAACTGGTCCACCGTCCGACGATGCCGGTTTCAGGCGCGCTCATTTTGTGCCCCGGCGTCTGACGTACGGATTTCCGCGGCCGCCTGTTGAACGGCAGTGACCACGGCCTGGTAACCGGTACAGCGGCAAAAATTACCGGCGATTGCGGTCAGAATATCCTCACGGGATGGATTGTCATTGGTCTGCAGCAGGTCATAACATGACACCAGCATACCCTGTGTGCAGAATCCACATTGAAAAGACCAGCATTGCGAGAAGGCTTTCTGCAAAGGATGCAAAACCTCTGCTGGCTGACCGCCGGTGGCTATGCCTTCAACGGTTACAACCGAGGCGCCGTCTGCCTGTGCAACCATCACCATGCAGGAGTTGACCACCCGGCCATCCAGCATAACAGTACAGGCACCACAATCTCCGCTGCTGCAGCCGTCCTTGGTTCCCGTCAGGCCAAGGTCCTCGCGCAGCACATGAAGCAGGGTTTTGACGGGTTCGCTACTGACATCGCGTTGACGTCCGTTGACCGTGATGCGCATGTTGATTTCAGGCACCCGCAATTCCCCCCGACAGTTCGCTCTGGTTGGCCGTCAAAGCACGCCGTACCAGCACCCGCACCATCCGTTTGCGGTATTCGCTGCTGGCACGCACATCGGAAATGGGTGTGGCGTCATCAGCAGCCAGCCGGGCGCAATCTTCGATTAAATCCTCTGAGAGTAATTGCCCCTTGAGCCGGGCTTCCGATTCTTGTGATCGTATCACTGTGGGGGCGACCGATCCCAGAACGACACGAGCCTGTTCGACACTGCCGTCCTTCGCCAGTGAGATGCGAGTACATACGTTGACGATGGCGATGGCCATGGAGCGTCTGTGTCCGAGCTTGATGAATGATGTTGCGCTGTTTGCCAGTATCTGCGGCAACATGATCCGTGTCAGCAACTCATTCGGCGCCAGTCTGGTTTGACCCGGGCCCTGCAGAAACTGGTCCAGTGGCATTTCACGCTGACCGCTGATTGATTCCAGTACCAGGCTGGCATCGTAGGCCATCAGCGGTGGCAGCAGGTCAGCGGCCGGTGAGGCGTTGATAATGTTGCCGCCGAGGGTGCCACGGTTGCGGATCGGCGGACCGGCGAACTGTCTGCAGGCCTCCGCCAGTGCCGGGTAAGTTTCTTTGATGACGGGGTGGGCAAGCAGTTGTGCAATCTGCACATAGGCACCCAATTGCATACCACCTTCGTGCTTGGAAATACGGTCCAGTGAAATTTTGCGCAAATCGATCAACAGTTCCGGTGCCAGGATTTCATCGCGCATTCTCAGGATTAAATCCGTACCGCCGGCAACCACATGGGCATCTTCACCGTGGACCTGTTTCAGGTGCAGCGCCTGTTGGATCGATTCAGCAGCGATGTAGTCAGGGTGATTCATGGGACTTATTGTAGGTCAAAAACCAGCAGTGCATCTGCGGCCACTACACCCTGGCCGCGGGGAAGCACCATCAGTGGATTGACATCCAGTTCACGCAATGAATCCCAGTGGTCTTGTGCGAAGGCGGCTATGTTGAGGATGGCATCAACACAGGCTTCAATATCCCCCGCCGGTCTGCCCCGGTAGCCCTTCAGTAGTCTGGAAACCATCAGGGAATCAAGTGCACGCGCAACTTCTTCCCGGGTGGCCGGCAGCAGCAGGCTGATGCTGTCTTTAACTATTTCGACTAGCACTCCACCCGCACCAATTACCAGTGCCGGCCCAAACTGCCGGTCTCGCTTGATGCCGATGATCAATTCAGCAACGGCTCCGGTGATCATACGCTCGACGAGAAAGTTGTCCGCATGCAGTGCTCTTTCATTGCCGGCCTGGTGGGTGACGGAATTGATGATGTCGTCAAGGGCGTGCCCGACCTCCCCGGAGCAGGTCAGTCCTGTTTTTACGGCGCCAAGTTCCGACTTGTGCAGAAATGATGTCCCGACCGCTTTGAGTACAACGGGATAACCCAGGTCGTCTGCAGCAATGATGGCATCATCCGCCGTGGTCAGTTTTCCTCCGGGGACGGTCAGCCCGTACCTTTCCAGGCGCTGCTTGCTTTCCCATTCATCCAGGTTTTCGACACCGGAATGTTCCTGTTTGCGCTGGGAAAAGGAACGAGGCAAAACAACAGATCCCGAGCAGTATTTGCGAAAGACATGATAGGCGGCCGCCCTGGAATAGGCGAGCAGGCCATCTTCAAAGCCCTGCAGCGGCACCACACCATTTGCCATTGCGTACTCACGTGCTTGTTCCGGCAGCAACTCGCTGATCGTGCTGATGACAAATGCCGGCATGCCTGTGTTTTTATGTGCTGCCGCGAATGCCTGTAACGTGACCGTCCATTCGTCGACCTCGACGGCAAGTGCTTCGTCCTCGACGCTGGGATGATCGTATACCAGCAAGGCGGCATCGTGATGCCCCGACATGGCCAATGTGAAACAGCGTTCCTGGGCAGCTCCGTCCCCCCAGATCTCGGTGTTGTAATCAAACGGATTGGAAACGGTGACATAGTTTTCGAACTGGGCATTCAAGTCCGCCGTCTGGGCGTCGCTGAACGGCTGCAGATCGAGACCGTATGCATCACCGAGATCCGCCATGATGGACGCCTCACCACCGGAACAGGACAGACTGACAATGTTGTGCCCTTTCAACCGGTCTGCCTGGTCAAGGATCTTGAGCGTTTCCAGCATACCGTTGAGCGAATCCACGCGGATGATGCCCAGGCGTTGGAACAGGGCATCGTGCAGTGCATCGGAACCGGTTAATGAACTGGTGTGGGTGCTCGACTGGCGGGCACTTGCAGCCGTTTTGCCCACCTTGAGCACCACGATGGGAATGGCTTGGCGCATCGCCTGTGCCGCGGCCTGGCAGAAATGATCGATATTGTCTATACCCTCAATGTACATACCGATGGCACTGATCCGTTCGTCTTCGAGCAGGGCATCCAGGTAATCTCCTGGTCCCAACACTGTCTGGTTACCGGTTCCAATCACGTGGGTGAAATTCACCGAACGTAAATTCATGGTTACGTTCATCGCAATGTTGCCACTTTGCGATATGAACGCGACCCCCTTTTCCACCGGCTCAGACCCAAACACATACGGCCACAGGGCACAGCGATCCAGGAAATTCAGGTAGCCAAATGTGTTGGGGCCAATCAGGGGCATATCACCTGCGGCCTCGACCAGTTGTTGCTCCAGCTGTTGTCCCTGCGATCCCATTTCGCCAAATCCTGCAGCGTAGCAAACACATCCCCCCGATCCGGCTTCCGACAGGGTCCTGACCATGTCGATGGTCAATTCACGGTTGACCCCAATATGGGCGGCATCGGGAACTGAAGGCAATTCGGCGATACTGCGATAACAGTCGAAGCCTTCCATGGTTTTGCGGGTTGGATGGACCGGCCAAATGTCACCGCGGTAACCAATTTCCACGGAACGCCGGATCGCCATCTCGGCGATGGTGCCACCGATGAAGGCGATACTACCAGGACAAAACAGCCGGGACAGTCTGTGCTGATGGGTATTCACCATGCTGTTTTGCCATAATTAGGGAACTTCATAATTAGGGATAGCACCGGTTGTTTATTGCTGGATTTCGACAGCACTGATAATTTTTCGATGTTGCTTGAAATTGAAGCATTGCGATCAAAGAGATCGCCGGTGTTGATGGCCAGTCCCGGGTCAGGACGTCTGTTTCTTCAACACCCGGGGGATGAGGTCCCTAAATCAATGCGCTTTCACTGATTCGGTTGCCACCACGATAGCCGATGCGGCACTGTTCACCGTCTGGGACCTTCAGTGATCTGATGATTGTATGGAATGAATTTCATTCCTCGCGAGGTCAATATCAGCCGCTACTTGCTGCTGAATCGTCAAAAATGCTGCTGCGTCGTTCAGTATTTTAATCCGCCCATCCGTTTTCAATCGCCAGTCTTCTCGCCAGCCTCTTTCGTAGGCTTGTTGCAATGAATGAAGCGCACGTTCTTTCTCACCACGGAGCGCAAGAAGACAAGCAGTGAAATAGTAAATCTCTCCATTATCAAAGCCATTTAGCCGGGCATGGCCGACAACACGTTCTGCCCTGCTCAACTGCTTTTCTGCCAGCTCCGTATCGCCCATTGCTTGGTTTATCATGGAAGCGGTCGTTAGTGCAAAAATCTGATTTTCGTCAAATAACTGTCTTTCATCTGCATGGATGGACTTTTGGAGATGGTCCCTGGCTGCTGGCATGTTGCCCCTGACCGCATCAAGGATACCCGTCTGGAAATGATAAACCCTCTGGATTTCTTCCGGTAGATTTCCGGGGTCACTTCCAAACAACCGGCGCATCATGTCCTCGGCCTCGCTGACCCGTCCCTGGACCGTCAACAGGTTCAGATAAGTCCTTTTGAGATCTACATTTCTCCGTGATTTTTCAATTCCGGTGACCAGAAATTTTTCTCCTTCCCCGGCATCTCCAATACCCCACCAGGCCCTGGCCATGGTAAGGATGACCATCGTATTCTCTGGTTCCAGGTCGTAGGCACGCTTTGCATATTTCCAGGCATCAATCAGGTGACCACTTTCACGTGAAATGTTAGAAAGCGTGGCCAGCAATGTGAGCGAATCAGCCTGGTACCGCAGCAGGCTTTCGAGCATTTTCCTGGCACCCTCAAAATCCCCCCGGGCGTGAAGATTCGCGGAATAATTGATGGTCAGCAATTCATTCATGGGATCTTTTGCGATCGCCTCCTGCAACACTTCACCCTGTTCGGGGAGACGCCCCTGGTTGCCCAATAATACGCTGAGCCAGATAGAAGCCGGTATATAGTCGGCGTCCAGTTTTATTGCCTGGCGCAAGCCGGCTTCTGCTTCCTCTTTCTCTCCGATGATCGACCTGGAAAGTCCGAGTGCGGCATATGCTTCTGCCGAATCAGGATCAATTTCCAGAGCTTTCTCGATCAGTGGCTTGGCTTGCTCAATACCGTCCAGTATCTGGACATTTCCGTAAAGAATCATCAACAGCCAGGTATCTGCAGCAGCAGCGTGGGCAGGGGCAAAGCCGGGGTCGTATTCCATTGCCTTGTTGAACAGTTCCAATGCCTTTTGAAATTCTGCTGCTGACCTGCGCCACCATCGCAGACGGCCGGTTCGAAACGCTTCATATGCAGCGATGCTGTCGGTTCTGGAAACCGGATTGACACCGAGGCCGTCGATGGAGCCCAGCATAGCGGTCGCAATGGCACCGGCCACCTCGTCCTGTACATCGAAAATGTCTTCCAGATCACGATCATAGGTTTCAGACCAAAGGTGGGAATCTGACCTGGCCTCAATTAACTGGGCAGTGATGCGAATCCGGTTTCTTGCCTGATTCGGGTGTATGCAGTTGTTCTGCATCAAAATCCTTTTCCTTTTTAAGGCCCTCGGGCGTGAATTCAAATACCCAACTGAATACCAGCGTGGGGACGAGGCCGATGGCGAGCAGTGTTGTGACGATACGTATGGCAGCATCGCCAAATCCAAAAGCCGGGAATATGGTCGCCACCACCTGGATAACCAGCCAGGCAGATACCACGTAGGCGGCTCCAATGCGAATTACATTACGGCGCTTTAATTCGTTGAATAATGACAAGGACTGGTTACTTGGTTTCTTCTGATAACTCAAGCGTACCCGTTTGGTCGTCAATTGCCAATGAACCAGTTGCTGTTCGGATATGAAGGGGCTTCAAAGTACCCGGGTAATCACGGATAAAGCCTGAACAAATGACATTGGCTTTGGTGGTACTATCGGTTTGGCCATTGGGGTAATACCCGGTAACGCCAGTAGAACGGGATCAACTCCGGTATCCGGCGTAGAGCAATTAGCCGAGTGTGCAATAACAACTGAATACACAGCATTGTCACCCGGGTATCGCACGTTGGTCGTCAAATGACTTTATTATCAATGCCACTTGAACAGTGACCGGGGATGTGACCCTGAACACTAAAGCAAATCGTAAGGAGTTTAGTGTATGAAAAATACATCCACGGTGTTGTTTTTCTTTTTAGTGCTGATGTCAGGTATGCCCGCACTGGCCGTGGACAAGCCCAACATAATCTACATCCTGGTCGACAACTGGGGCTGGGGGGACATATCCCTGCAGGGTGGAACAACCCCCACACCACAGATTGAAGAACTCGCCTCACAGGGCACACGATTTACCAATTTCAATGTGCAGAATCAGTGCACACCTACGCGTTCGGCTATTCATACCGGCCGCTACCCGATCCGGTCCGGGACCCAGAAAGTACCGGCACCCGGCGAGCCACAGGGAATGGCACCATGGGAGTATACCTTGCCCGAGTTGCTGTCTGACGCAGGCTATGCAACCGCCATGTTTGGAAAGTGGCACATTGGCGACAAGGACGGAAGATTGCCGAATGACCAGGGATATGACGAATGGTATGGCACCAAGGAAAGTGCGATGGAGGCCAGTTACACCAGCACTCCGCAGTTTGATCCCGAAGTTTTTGATGTTCCACATATCTGGCAGGGCAAGAAGGGGGAAATGTCCAAACCGGTAAAAGAGTTCAACCACAAAAGCAGGGCACTACTCGATAGCGAAATAGTGGAGATGACATCTGCTTTTGTAGCAGCACAGGTAAAGACGGGCAAACCTTTTTTCATCTACGCAGCACTTACCCAGATTCACCCGCCATTCCTTCCACACCCCGATTTTGAGGGTAGTTCGAAATCAGGTGCCTATGCCGATATTCAGATGCAGGTGGATGCCTACGTTGGGCGGATTGTTGATGCCGTGGACCAGGCGGGTATTGCGGACAACACCATCATCATCCTGACGGGTGACAATGCTGCCGGGGAGCACTCGACCGGTTGGGGTGGTGAAGGGGGTTCCAATGGTCCGTGGCGCGGTGGTCTGAGCACAGGCTATGAAGGCGGAACCCGCACACCAGGTATGATGCGGTGGCCTGGCAGAATCCCGGCGGGACGGGTCAGCGATGAAATTCTTTCGGATCTGGACTGGTATCCGACCATTGCAAATCTGGTGGGTGAAGGGGCACGGATTCCCGATGATCGGCCTATTGACGGAATAGATCAGTCGGATTTCATTCTCGGTGAGCAGGAAAAATCAAACCGGGAACATATTGTGACCTACGTGGGTAACAATGTTTTTTCTGTCAAGTGGCGCACGCTCAAGGTCCATTTCTTCACAGCTGAGGGCACCTTTTCACCGATCGTGCAACCCACTTTCCCGGAGGTCTATGATATCAGGAACGATCCTGGTGAGACGCGCGAACTCTTTGCTGCAGAAGGATATTCCCATCTGTGGGTAACCAAGCCCGTGATGGATATTCTGGCTCGCCTCGCCGTGAGTATGAAACAATATCCCAATATCGCTCCGGGCCAGGAGTTTGAGGGATACTGAGCTACAGTCACGGTTGGTTATAAACTGGGAACAGAGACAATTTGCAGAGGATGATTCGAACTTATGATGGCGTGGTACACCCCTGGCAATGCAATGTCATGGGTCATCTGAGTAGTCGGTATTACACAGGTTTATTTGATGACTCACACAGTCATTTTTTTGCACACATGGGTGTAAACCAGTCTGAAATGCTGGCCCGGGTCGAGGGGTTGGTTGATGTCAGGTCGACGCTGGAACGCAGTATTCCATTCCGTAGCTATGTTGCCCTGGGTCTGGGCGTCATTGTCGGTGTTTGCTGGGTAGTCTATTCCGGGCAATGGCTGCAGGATGGTGGTTCGCTGGGGGCTTTGCTGGAAACACTGATTCCTGCAATTGCTACCGACCCCTTGTACTTTGTGGGTATGGGCTCAGACCAGGAGCGGGTCAGCCTGTCTACAATCTTGCCCGGTTTGATCGTTGGTGCGTTGCTCATCCGCATCAATTACCGGGGTGCCGGGAGTTCCGCAAGGATCTAGGCGGCCATTGTGGCTGCGTTGATTATTTGCACTCTGATATTCACCCGTGTGGCGTTGGTTCAGGGTGAGGTCTCAATTATGATGCCCCTGTTTGCAGGTTCCGGCACCGGTCCCACATCCTGGGCAGTCATCGTGTCATCCATTGCATCGGTGCTGGTGGTAGTGCCATTCTTTATGGCGGGTTTTGATGCGATCCCGCAAGCGGCCGAAGAAGCCGGTGCGTCAGTGCCACCACAGAAACTCGGTTATGCAATTCTGATCAGCATTGCCTGTGGTTCAATTTTTTACGTGGTCATCATTTTGGCTGTATCCATCTCCATGCCGTGGACGGTATCGTCACAATTGCCAATGACCAGTTCGGCTGTTTTCGAGGCAGCATTTGGCTATGCCTGGGCGGCCAAGCTGGTGATATTTACCGCCTTGCTGGGGCTGGTCACCACGCTGAATGGGATGTACGTAGCGTCTTCCCGGTTGCTGTTTTCATTGGGCCGGGGCGGCATGCTGCCGCATTGGTTTGCCGTTGTTCATGAACAACATCATACACCCCGGAACGCCCTGCTTTTTATCGGGACGATTTCTTTGCTCGGGCCATTTATCGGCAAATTTGCCTTGAGCCCAATCGTCAACACCAGTTCTTTCGTATTCACCATCGCGCTGACGGTCACCTCTGCAGCAGCCATCCGCCTGCGTCGCACAGCGCCCCTGCTTGAACGTCCTTTCTGTGCACCCACGGCGCTGCTGTACGTTGGCCTGGTCGTCTCTGTCCTGTTACTTCTGTTGATGATATTACCCGGCAGTCCGGGCCAGCTTGGAAATCTCGAATTCCTGGTCGCTGGGGTGTGGATCGTACTCGGCGGGCTCGCATTCTACTGGCGCCAGTTCCGACATCCGATACCAAAACAGGAAAGGGACTACCTGATACTCGGTGAATACGTGGATTAATCTGTCTCGAACTCGGGGAAGGGACAAAATGGGCAGTACCCTGTGGCAACTTCGGCCCTGATCTAAGCTGGAAGGTTGCAAACCGTAGCTTTGGGATTTACCACCTGTTTCTGATCATCAATCATCGGGTGCGACAGCTTCAGTTCAAAGCTAATACCCCCGTTCAACTGTTGATTGTTGTTCTATCCATTTTTCCGGTTGTAGGCCTTAAACTTGCAGTCGGCCTCGGTTATTTGATGGCTTACGCGTACGACATCTTCCTGCTGGGTTTACTTTGGTGCATTTTCATTCCTGCCTACTTGTTGGCGAGGATTCTTGTGGCAGATGCCGAATAACTCTCGTCACCAACGCGCGCTCATGGCCGGGGGCGGAAGTATACATTCGTTAAAATGATGGTTTTTAATTGACAGCTTCCGACCGAGGGTGTGTGAAAACTCAAACTCGAAAATCCAAAGTGGGAAATCAACGCCGATCCACGGATGATCGGCTAAGTATGTGGAGTTTATGGGTCTAATTAAACGGTATGCCAAGTCAATTATTGGGTGCTATCCCAATATCAGTGAAG
>JABAAB010000045.1 GCA_014238945.1 Lysobacterales bacterium | reverse complement strand
CAAGCGTGAAAGAATCAAAAAGCAAATTTACTCAACACGAGATGATGCACGAGGTGATGTGGTCGATTACATCGAGATGTTTTACAACAGCAAACGGCGGCATGGGTTTAATGAAATGCTATCGCCTGTAGAGTATGAAAAGCGATTTACCGAACGGCTGGTTGGTGTCTAGAGTAGTGGTAGCGATTCATTTGTTTGATAAGAATGACGTGCCAGTTTCAAAGACGTTACATCGCAATGACCATTGGTTTAATCAACAGGGCCGAAAAGCACATAACACAGCATAGACCTGGACATGATCAGACTCTCCCAAAATTATTGATGTGAGAAAGTGGGCTGCAATATTCTTGGGTTTTAGTGCAGGACAAATTCCACGATCTGAATAAGAGTAACCGCTGGCGGCGCCTAAAGTTCCTTGAGCTGCCAATACCTGATTAACACCTGCGACACTGAAACCTCTAGAATGTACGCATCTGAATTACTCTTAGCGAACACCATCATGAGCGACCCAATCCTTGCCTTTGTAACTGTCGATCCCTACGACGGCATGACCGATGAACATCCAGGAAAGGTCCAGAATCTATTGTCCGGAAAATGGGAGTCCGCTCCTGACATACGACAGGACATTGTTGATCCCATGAATGGAAAACGATTCCTGGATATTCCGGACACCCGGGAGTTGGCACCTTTCCTCGACAGCATCAGGAGTTGCCCCAAGACCGGTTTGCACAATCCGTTCAAGAACACCGAGCGCTATATTGACCTGGGCCGGGTGTGTGCAAAGGCCGCTGCGATGCTGGCGGAAAAAGAGGTCGAGGATTATTTCTGCAAACTCACGCAGCGGGTCATGCCAAAGAGCTGGCAACAATGTCTCAACGAGGTTGTTGTCACCCGTGTGTTCCTGGAAAACTTTGCCGGAGACGGTGTGCGTTTCCTGGCACGTGGTTTCTCCAATCCCGGTGACCGGACCGGACAGGAATCCCGTGGCTATCGCTGGCCCTATGGACCGGTTGCGGTCATCGCCCCTTTTAATTTTCCATTGGAAATCCCTGCCCTGCAGACCATGGGTGCGCTGTTCATGGGCAACCGTCCCGTGGTAAAGGTCGACTCCAAGGTCAGCGTGGTGTTCGAACAGTTTCTACGTCTGCTGATCCATTGCGGTCTACCCTCAACTGATGTGGATCTGATCCACTGTCCCGGTGCACAGATGGGCAAACTGATTGAAAGCTCGAAGAACGATCTGCGCCAGGTCCAGTTCACCGGTTCAAGCCAGGTGGCAGAACACGTATCAGCGGTCATGCACGGTGCGGTAAGGCTTGAAGACGCCGGTTTTGACTGGAAGGTAATCGGTCCTGATTTTCGCGAGGACTGGTTAGATTATGTCGCCTGGCAGGTGGATGAGGATGCCTACAACGCCTCCGGTCAGAAATGCTCCGCTCAGAGTATCCTGTTTGTTCATGACAATTGGGTGGATACCTTGCTCCCCCGCCTGGCGGGACTGGCCGGCAGAAGAGTTTTGGACAACCTGAGCATAGGCCCGGTTTTATCCTGGACCGATGACCAGATCCAGGGCCACATCGATGCCGTTCTGGCCGTGCCAGGTGCGGATCTGATGTTCGGGGGCTCACCGCTGACTGGACATTCGATTCCGGAATGTTACGGCGCCTATGAAGCGACGGCCATTCGGGTACCACTGGCTGCCTTGAGCGGCGAACACTTTGATTTGCTTACTTCCGAACTGTTTGGGCCTTTCCAGGTGGTGACAACCTACGGTGACAATGAACTGTTACAGGTTTTGTCTGTACTCGAGAAGATGACCCACCATCTGACAGCAGCGGTGGTCAGTGCGGATGCAGAATTTCAGCAGAAGGTGCTGGGAGCCAGCGTCAACGGAACCACGTACTGCGGCATGCGGGCACGTACAACGGGTGCACCCCAGAACCATTGGTTTGGTCCCAGCGGTGATCCGCGTGCTGCCGGTATCGGTACGCCAGAGGCCATTATCTCCACCTGGAGCGGTCATCGTGAAATCATCATGGATCAGGGTAGTCTTGAACGAGACTGGGAAACGCCTGCCAGTATTTAACCCGGCGGTCGAAAAAACCGAACAGTGAAAACTGAAATATGTGACCGTCAGGCTAGCGTCGCAGCACTGCACCACCCAGAACTGCCACCAGCATGGCCATTCCCAACAACCCACCTTGTCCAAGTGTGGGCATACGCGGGTCGGAGACATCCTCGGTCACCACACAGGTTTCCTGGTTGTTCTCTACCACATCTGCAGCGACCTCTCGGAGCTTTTTCTGGGTATCGGCATCAACGTTGGTGCTTTGGACGTTAGGTAAATCAGCAGCAGACTGCCCGGTAATCACCTGGTAAAAAACATAGGCCGATAACAGTGCGCCCTTCAGATTGGAGTGGTTGCCATCCGCTGCGTGCAGATCCATTTCCGGATACCTGGCAATGGACTCCTCCCATGCAAGAACAGGTTTCCCTTCATGATTCAGATGACCTTCTTTTTGTATTGTGATTATCGAAGTACGAAAGATGCTGGATATGCTGGTGACACTGTACAAGAAAATGACTTGGGGAACCACTCCCATAAGGACCATCAGTCAGCTGCTAGTGGCGTTACAATTCCGTGACCGCATTTCATTGGCTCCGGGTCAGGTGCTCCAGTACAAGGATGAGAGCCATGGATGTGTTGTCCAGCGCAACCACGATCCTCTTCGATGGGCTCTGGTTCGCTTAGACGTGATCCTCGTAGTTCCAGGGCCTGTCCCAGGTCAAATACCGCTCCACCTCCTTCGAATTGCCACAAAAACCCCTGGTGAAGCTGAAAAGTCAGTACAAAGTCCGAGCGCCAATCACGTGAATGTATTCGGTATTGATCCTTGGCTTCTGCGGCAGGTGGTTTTGAAAGACACCGGGGTGTCTTGTAGATCACTGTCCGGTCGGCTACGTAGATGTCTGCACCCTGGCTCGGTGTATTGGTGGCACAAGAGTACGCAGCCAGCAAGTCTTCTTCGAAATGCTTGATGCTCCCGCCTTCGCCGTCGTAATAGCTACTGTGCACCGGAATTTCACCACCGATGCCTTTGGCGAGCCAGGGTATGACGAACGTTTCGCCCCAATTGGAGTTACTGTGTACTGTAAACTCAGTTTCATCATCCAGCACCACCCAGTTTTCAGTCGGCAAATCCAACAGTTTCATGTCTCCGGGTGTGACCTCCTGACAAAAACGTCCCTTGTGGTTTTTGAAACAGCAGATTTCGGATGCGAAAATCCCAAAACCTCCTTCGTTGGGGCACATCCCACTCAATACCCGGTTGAAGCAGGTACTTCCAAAATATGAGCCCAATGGCGAAGTGTTCGAATCAATCCAGCCGTCAAGAATCTGGCATGCTGATTCACGGGGGGTTGGTGGATAAGTGTCGAGTGGCAGATACCTGTCGTGACCAGCAGGGGATGCAAGTATTACATGATCTGAGCCCAAGCCCGTATCTTTCACTACTTGACAGTGTGCCGGATTGTCCGGTCCGACGGTCATGTCACAAGGTCCGTCGAAGGGTAGTTCAAGGACGATGGGCACCGGTGTTTCTCCCTCGGTTACGAGGTCATCGCGAGAAAAACTCCCGATTGCCACGTCATCCTCGTGGCTTGGATGATAAACAGAGCCGGTATCGCCACTGACACCACCCAGATTAAGTGTAAAGGATCCATCAGCCTCGGCGAAAGTTTCAACCGGGCCAAATCGTATCAGCCAGCCGGCAATAGAGGAATTGGGGAAAATTACGGATGAGCCATCCTCAGCCACACTCAGACCTTCCGCTTCAAGTAGCGCTTTGTTTTCCAACACCGCAGCACGATCTTCTTCGGGTATGGGCATGGTAAGCGTGAGGAGAATACGGCCCGTGAGCGATGGTGGTAATGCTTCAAAACTGTCTTTGAAGACCGGCACCGTTCCGGTAAATACCGGGGTTACCAAGAGAAACAGAGTGGCTGCAAATATGGTTTGAGCGAACAATTTTCGTTGCATCTCTGACATCTCCTGCTTCAGTGCTTTTCATATTGAGTATAGGTGAACCAGAACCAAATTGATCCGATCCAATGTAATTAAACAAGTTTAATTTTTTGCAGGAACTCAGTCGTTAAATAGGAGGGCTCAATTGCAAGCAAGAATCTAGGCGTACCAAATGAATTTACTTCCTTACTCACATCAACATACACATGTCTCAACCTATTCGTAGTAACAAATATCTGTGTGAACAGTTGGAGTTCGGTTGCCAATTCCAATGAGCGCAGTACTTTTTGAGTTTTATTTCTTGCACCAGTCAAGGCGTGTTGCAGGGTAGATTGTTCAATACGGCAGCAAACTTTTCCGAAAATTTGGGATAGTCCTGGTTTTATCTCAGGGATGGCTGCAGTTCGTTGTGCCATTCAGCCTCGTAGTCATTACAAATGGCAATATCGATTAATGTACAGCATTAGTTGATCAGCAAAAATAAGGGAGCCATAAATCATGGCTCCCTTAGCTGACTCATATTATTCCCTACTAATTGCCTTGTACATCACCCAAATGCATCAAAGGCAATGGACTTGGACTGGATCCGTCCAGGAAGTAAATCTTGCTCGCCGGATCCTTTGAGATCGCCTTAAGCGCCTCAAGTGACTGAAGCTGGATATAGGCCGGGTTGTTCGCAATCGCCTTGTTGATAATCTCAATTTCATAGGCCGTCGCATCCGCCAGAATTCTCTTCCTTGCGGCTTCCTGATCGGCGGCCTCGCGACCTGCCTCCGCCTGTGCGACCTGCTGCTGAAGCTGGGTCCTGACCCGTTCAAGTTCGGCACGTTCCTGCTCAACTGCCTGTTCGCGCTCTTTCTTTTTCTCGATTGCCTGGACGATAAATGGAGGCAAAGAGATGTCACGAATCAGTACGGCGGAAACTGCAATGCCTTTGGGTGCAAGATATTCCTTGAGCCCGCCAGTCAAACTGGTCTGCAATTGTTCCTGGGTCTCTTCCAGGAAGAAATCCTCAGCCCGCTTGATGCTCTTGCCCTGCTCTCTCAACAAAGAGCGAAGTTTGGGCTTCAGGTGGACTTCAACGGCTTTCGCTGCATCACCGGTTTCCTGCAGAATGGCCGGAGCCATGCTTCCTATGATCCGGTACTGCACGCTGACATCCAGCTTGGTTTGCAACTGGTCCTGGCTTGGAACGTTGGCGGTTTCGAGGTGGGTCTGCTGGCGGGCATCGAACAGGGTCCAGCGGTACAGAGGATTTACAGGTAGATGCAACCCCTGTTCAAAACCGATCTGTTGCACATTGCCAAACAGGGTGGCTACACCCACCTGACCCGGCGGTACGGTCTTGTAAAAATTCATTCCGACCAAAACGGCCACAACAACGATGACTGCCAGGGGCGCACCCCTTCTCACTGCAATATTAGCCATGATTTCTCCCGAATCAAAAGTTATGAGTAGTTTAGGATGTGGGGGCGGAATTCTGGATCAAAAGTCTGCCAAAAGTACTGGTCAAGTGAGTACATCAACGGTGGGGTCACAATTTTTATAGTCAGGACGTACCTGCATATCAAAACATTTCGGAACTATCCACTTCCTTCTCATCAACCTCGCTCCGATTTGGTATGAATTCTCCGGTCACCATCTGGTCATAGGCCAGGCCGGGGCCGACCATCGGGTAGACACCGGCATCCCGGTCGATGATCACCTCGAGGAATGCCGGACCAGGGAATTCCAACCACTGCCTGACCAGATTCTCCATGTCACCATTGTGTTCCAGACGCCGGGCAAATTTGAAGCCATCGGCCTCTGCTGTTTTGATGAAGTCCTTCTTGCGCAGGGACTTGTCGGAATAAGACATGCGGCCCTTGTAATAGAGCTTCTGCCATTGCCGCACCATGCCATCACCAAAATTATTGAGTACCAGGATTTTCACCGGCATGTTATAGCTGGTCGCGGTTTCCAACTCACCGATATTCATTCGAATACTGGCATCCCCGTCCACATCGATGACCAGGCGACCTGGCGAGGCAAACTGCGCCCCGATCGCAGCCGGTAAACCAAAACCCATGGTGCCCATGCTGCCCGAGGTAAGCCACAGTCTCGGATGCTTGAAATCGAAATACTGGGCAGCCCACATCTGGTGCTGACCCACGCCGGTTGAAATGATGGCATCCCCACCAGTGATCCTGTTGATGGTATCAATGACAGCATAGGGTTGAATTAAGTCACTGGTGCGATCGTAATCAAGCCCGTATTGTGTCTTCAGGAAGGCAATTTCATTGTGCCAGTCAGAAAAATCAGGTGAAATCACATGGTCCCGGGCGTAATCGCACAATTTCTGCAGGTCATTTTTCATTATCCCAACGTGATGCCAGTCCACTGCTTTCACTTTGCCAATTTCGGACGGGTCAATATCAAACTGTGCAATGTTCCGCGCCGATGGCGCAAATTTATCCGGAACACCGGCTACCCGATCATCGAAACGTGCCCCGATTGCAATCAGAAAATCACAGTCATCAACTGCATAATTGGCGGAGGCCAGACCGTGCATACCCAGCATGTGCAGGGACAGGGATTCACGGGTATCCACAGCCCCTATACCCATCAGCGTGGTGGTCACCGGTATACCCAGGCTGTTGGACAGACGTCTTAATTCCTGCGCGGCATTGCCATTGATGACCCCGCCTCCGGAATAGATCAAGGGCCGTTTGGAAGCCTGCAGCATCTCGAAGAATGAGGCGCAGTCAGCGTCGTCGAGTACGTTTTCGCGCACCGCGTGGATACGCTGGCGATAACCCGGCACGGGCAGCAGACCCGACCCCTGGAAAATTCCGACCCAGTTTTGTACATCCTTGGGCAGATCAACCACGACAGGACCGGGGCGACCTGTCCGCGCAATTTCAAAAGCGGTACGCATTGTCTGCTCGAGAACCTCCGGGCGGGTGACCAGAAACGTATGCTTGGATACCGGTCCGAGACAGCTTGAAACAGGCGCTTCCTGGAAGGCATCGCTGCCGATTGCGGCCGTGGGCACCTGCCCGCAGATCACCACGATGGGTGTTGAATCTGCCATGCAATCCCGAATGGGGGTCACTGTGTTGGTTGCACCGGGGCCGGAAGTGACCATGACCACACCGACCTCACCCTTGGCACGGGCATATCCTGCCGCCATGAAACCGGCTCCCTGCTCATTGGCGGGTACGATCAGAGGCATGGGCTCGTTGCCCTCGGCATCACGGTGCTGATCGTTGTAACGGAATACGGCATCATAGGTGGGCAGGATCGCGCCTCCGCTGTAGCCGAAGATCGTATCAACCCCTTCGTCCGCCAGAACCTGGACGACAATCTCCGCTCCATTCATCTCGCTTCCGGCCAAAGGGTGCGTGGTGGTCCGGGTTGTTTTTGGTGATAACTGCATAGGGGTCGAGTTTCAAGCAAACATTCCTGCATTGCAATAGCCGGAAGACTGCGCGACCATTGCGTTCAGACAAATTTTGCCCGAATTTTCATTTTTACCGCAGGAAACGGCCGATGCGACACATAATTTCCATCCTGATGCAAAACGAGGCCGGGGCACTGGCACGTGTGGCTGCACTTTTCTCAAGCCGGGGCTACAATATTGAATCACTGAGTGTTGCACCCACCGATGACATCGAAGTATCACGCTTAACGCTGGTAACCCTGGGGTCTGACGATGTCATCGAGCAGATCAATAATCAGTTATTGAAACTGGTGGACGTGGTCAATATCGCCGACATGACCATGGACGATCACATTGAGCGGGAACTGCTGCTGATGAAAATCAAATTTCAGGCTGGCAAGGAAAGCATCCTGCCTGAACTGATTGCAGATGCCGGTGCCCGTGTGTTGGATGACTGCCCGGAGACCTACACCCTGGAATTGACCGGGGCAAACAACCGCATGGATGACTTTATCTCACGAATTGGTGACTGTGCCGAAATACTGGCCGTAGTACGCAGTGGTGCGATGGCAATTTCTCGGGGCCAAAAGATATTGAGCACAGAAATCTGATTTATCGTCGGGCAAAGCTTGATTGTGCTCCTCTCGTGAGCCGCCGCGACCAAGACGATGCGACAGGTATTCGAAGACGTAATGAGTGCTTTATACTTATTTTCCACCAATGAAATCTGAAATGACATTTACCGAACGGCTGCAACGACGCGGCCAGGAATGGTGGGCACCTGCCAGCCAGTATTGGAACCCCTTTGCTGTCAATAAGCTGCTGAGCCGCTATCTGCAGCGCCGCCAACTGCTGACCAGGCAAGACCACATAAAAACCTGGTGCCGCGGGCGCTACTGGCAACGACGTTTAAACAACAAATGGAACTCCCGAGAATTTGCGGCCATGCACGGATTCACAGTGCCGGAACTCTATTGGTACGGCCGTAATCCCGCCCGCATTCCCTTTTCCGAGTTACCTTTGAACTACGTGATACGAGAGGCCTGGAGTTGCGGCAGCAAAAGCGTCTATTTGGTGACGGATGGTCAGGAGTTGCTGCGCAACAAACCAGTTTCCCGCCAGGAGATCGTCGAACAGCTGCGGTCGGTAAGAACTCCGGTGTGGCCGTTCCCGGTGCTGGTTGAAGAATTCCTGCGTACAACCAGCGGCGAGTACCGGCAACCTGTTGATTACAAATTCCATTGCTTCAACGGTCAGGTAGGTGCGATCGCAGCTCAGGCTGGTCGTCAGGATGGCCAGCGATGCACACATTGCAACTATTACGACGAACACTGGCGGGCCTTGCCAGAGCCCATGCGGTCTATCAATTTCGAAATCACCCCGTTCGACAGGCCTGCAAGCTTTGATGAGATGCTGGAGTGTGCACAGGTACTCAGCCGTGCTTATGAAAGTTACGTCCGGATCGATCTCTATGACACCGACCAGGGTTGCGTATTTGGCGAACTGGCCTCCTATCCGGCAAGGGGAAGGTTTTTTACCAGCTATGCAGACCACCTGTTGGGGAATTACTGGTCCCGCTACTGTGGTGACCGGATCTGAATACAGGGAAAAGTGCAAGCTGACCCGGTTCAAGTTTGCAGAAAAGCATGCTAACTTCAGCTGGAGACAAACCAACAAAGACTAATTTATAAATGATCTAATTTATTAGATAAATAATGTATAGCATTGATATTATGAATAATATATTATTTAAAAGTATTGAAACAATTGTCGGACCCAACGGGTTATTAGTCGGTGACGAGGTACGCGGTCGATCCGATGGCTTTCCACCGGCCGGAGGTTGCCGGGCTGCCGCCATCATTCGTCCCGCCTCCACAGGTGAGGTGTCACAGGTCATGGCGCTTTGTCATGCTGCGGATCAGAGCGTGGTCAGCCATGGTGGTCTTACCGGCCTCGTCGGCGGCGCCAGGGCGAGACAGGATGATATCGCGTTGTCACTGGAACGTATGAACGTCATTGAACCGGTTGACAAGGTTAACCGGACCGTACTGGTTGGTGCTGGTGCACCTTTGCAGAAGGTACAGGAAGCCGCGGAAGAAGCCGATTTACTGTTTCCACTGGACCTCGGTGCCCGGGGCAGTTGCACCATTGGTGGCAACATATCAACCAATGCTGGCGGCAACAGCGTTATCCGTTACGGGATGATCCGGGACCAGGTCCTCGGAGTTGAGGCGGTTCTTGCCGATGGCACCATAATTTCCTCACTCAAGGGGGTCATCAAGAACAACACCGGTTACGATCTCAAGCAATTGTTCATTGGCTCGGAAGGAACTCTGGGTATCGTTACACGTGCGGTTCTCAGGTTGCGTTCCCGGCCACGCTCATGCAATACCGCATTGGTTGCGATCGATGATTTCGACAACGTCGGTAGATTTCTGAGGGACATCGATGCTGCACTGGGTGGGACTCTCAGTGCCTTTGAGGTGTTGTGGAACGATTTTTATACACTCATTGTAGGTAACGACGGAAGACACGGTCAGCCACTGGAATCAACACACGACTTTTATGTGCTGGTCGAATCCACGGGTGGTCAGCAGGCGCATGACGGAAACCGCTTTGAAGGGGCGCTGACTAACGCCCTTGAACAGGATCGGATTGCTGACGCCACGATTGCACAAAGCAAACAACAAAGAGAAAACCTGTGGGCCATCCGTGACGATATCCGCGGGTTGGTCAGGAAACTGGGCACTCCGATTACCTTTGATATCAGCCTGGACATTCCAAAAATGAATGATTATGTCCAAGAGGTGCGGCGACAACTGACCGCTGCCTGGCCCCAATCCCGCATGGTGACCTTTGGCCACCTCGGTGATGGCAATATTCACATCGTTGTCAGCGTCGGCAGTTTGGATGAAGACGATGTCCACGCAGTTGAAAGCATTATCTACGAAGCACTCGGGCGTCGCGACGGAGTGATTTCAGCCGAACATGGAATCGGTTTGGACAAGCGCCAATACCTGCCCCTGTCTCGCAGCAAAGAGGAAATTGCCCTGATGAAGACACTCAAAAGAGCCATGGATCCAAAGGGGATACTCAATCCTGGGAAGATTTTCCTTTAATTGTGACCAGCTCCCGGGGCTCAATCACACTCAAAATCGCCCTCGTTCAATGTGTGGCATTGCGGTGGAAGACCCTTCTCCTGCCAATAAGCCATCAGGTGCTCATTGACAAAATCCTTGAACTCCGGGGTCTTGCGAAAGCAGGCAGAATCCGGTTGCCACATCAGTCGGGCGTCATCGATGGAAGTGAAACATTGTGGCTGACGCAGCGCGATCGAGACCGTACCCATGCTGCAAACATCGATATTGTAGCCCCTGCCCCATAGATTGAAACGGGCAACACGGGAGCTGTGATCCTCATCGGGGTTTTCAATGGCTTCAATCCAGTCCTTGATGGGTGCAAACTGGTTTCGTAATCCCAGGGCTGCCACCGTCAGGGCCATAGTGCGTTGCCCGGTGTGCACGTAATAGGAAACAAAGGCGTCCGAGGTCGAATGAAAATTGGCTTCCAGTGTTGACTCGTATTCACGGATGGCTTCTTCGATCCTTCCCATCGTCAGCAGAGTTTCTGCAAGGTACTGGCGGCAATTCAGATAGCCCGAATCAATGGCCAGGCACTGTTCAAAATCACCCATGGACCGCTGGATGTAACCCATGTCCTTTAATGTGATTCCACGCCAGAGCCAGGCCGTGGCATTTTTTGGATCATTGTCTATGGCTTTACCAAGGTCCCTGATTGCACCGGCATACCCCACACCGGTCTTTTCAAACTGCATGCCAATGACGGCATGGGCCATGGACAAAGAGGGGTTGATTTCCAATGACCTGTGTGCAGCGGCCAGTGCCTCCCATGCTCTTGCAAATTCCGGGTCCATGTGGGTGGCCCGCTCCAGCAACTGCCAACTGGTGGGAAGGTTTTCCCGTGCGATAAACATTTCCCTGGCCTTGAGGTACAGGTCATAGGCATCGAGGTTACTGGTGAGCGACTGTACGTTGACAGCCTTCAACCCGACACCCAGTTCAGTGGTCAGGGCGGACACGATGGCGTTGGCTATTTCATCCTGGATCTGAAAAATGTCGTCATGTCGCGGTCATAACTGTTCGACCAGAGATGGACATCGTTTTCGGCATCGATCAGCTGCGCGGTTATCCGAATCTTGTTGCCGACTTTGCGCACACTGCCCTCGAGGATATTGGCTACCCTCAGCGACCTGGCGATCCGCTGTATGTTGCGCACCTCGTTCTTGAACGCGAAGGAAGATGTCCTTGAAACCACATTGAGACCCTCCACACGGGTCAAAACATTGAGCAACTCCTCCGACAGTCCATCGGAAAAGTAATCCTGGCTGGATTCGGCGCTCATATTGACAAAGGGCAGCACGGCAATAGAGTTCTCAAGAATGACAGGGTCCGGCTCAGGTTCAACGGGGACCGCTGTCTCTTCGATGGCTAACTCAAGCGGTTTGGGCATAAACTGATCAAGTGACACGATTCCGACCACTGCGGCCAGCAGTGCGATGATGATGTCCAGTTTATGACCGGTTTCCGGTGTAATGGAAGCCGCAGGGTCAACCTCGGATACACGCTTGATCCCCTCGGCTGTTCGTTCGAAAGTCCAGGCCAGGTACATGACGACCGGGAATCCGATCACAACGCCCATAATATACAGACCCAGTAACCATCCCGACGCACCAAAGTTGTAGGCGACCACGTAACCCAGTTGGATCAGTATCCAGCCTGTGATGACATAAACCATACCAACCCGGTACAGATTTCTGCGTTTCATTTCACCGAGAACACTCATGGGCTACTCCAGGGCAGGTGCCGTTGTTCATTGCAGCGGACAATCACCGATACCGCCCCATCATTGCCAAAAACTCGGGGGCTTCGCGTATTTCATCAAATGCCGGATCGAGATCGACCGTATGAACCGAGGTTTCACTCGGAGGTGTAAACAGAGGCTCAAGTATATTGATGCTGTCGGTGGTCATACCCGCCAGCGCATAAATACGGGCGTAGGAGAGTTTGAATCGACTTGATTCCAAATCGTCCTGCGGTTGCGTCTCCATCGACTTTTGCACATGGGTCCGGACAACGTCATTGGATTCACCCAGCATCGGGCTAATCTGCGCCCTGGCAAGGTCAAGACGATAGTCATCCCCCAGTGTGTTGGTTAATCTTTTAATTCGGAACAATGCTGCATTGGCGGCCGCTGTTGCCGCATCGTCCTGATCCATATACTTCAGCAATCGTGCGGCCCACATTTCCCTCAGACTGATGTATTGCAATTGAATTTCCAAGTCATCCGGCATTTCACGCGCTGACTCAAGAGCTTCTTCAAACCGATGAGCATAAACCAGCGTAGTCATGTAATTGCTGTGAAAATAGGCCTCACCGGTATGCTGGGCTACCACGGTCAGAGAAACAGCGGTCTGCACATCTCCCGATTCCTGCAGAGCGACATTGGCCAAACCAATCTTCCCCCAATAGTTTTGCGGATCGACGACCCGGGCCTGCATGTTTGCTTCGCGGGCTTCTTCGTAATAATGCATAAACTGGTTGGTAATACCGAATTCAGCCCAGTTGACATGCACACGCGGATTCAATCTGAGCGATTGGCGAATCGATTCCAGTGCGTCTTCCCATGACCCGGAGCGTCGCATGGCCCAGCCACGCCACATATGGGCCTCGTCACTGCCCGGCATCTGCTCTATGGCCCTTCCCAGGTTATACAGTGCCCGCTCATAATCGCGGTGACCCCAGTACCAGTAAAACCCTTCGGCCATGTACAGCTCTGGGAAATCCGCATCGATGTCCCGGGCACGATCTATCGCCACACGTGCTGCTTCCCGATCGGCAGGGTTGCCACGGTAGCTCCAGTAATTGGTCAGATGGGCACGGGCCGTCCAACCCACGCCAGCTTGAATTCCGGATCCAGTTCCAGTGCTTTCCCGTATAACTCCAGGGCAGTCTGAAATCCTACCTGGGTTTCACCAAGCGCAAACCCTCGCGCCTGTAGATAAAGGTCATAGGCCATGACATTGTCGGTCGGCACATCCCCCACATTGGCCAGTTCTATGTCGCTCAAGGTTGCCTTCAATGCACCGGCAATGGCCTTTGCTATCCCGGACTGGATATCAAACAGGTTACTGGTGGTTAGTTCCCGGTCATAGATTTCAGCCCACAGATGCTCATCGGTGTCGGCGTCGATTAACTGCACATTGATGCGCACCCGGTCACCGGAGCGTTGCACTGCACCTTCCATGATGTTGGCCACACTTAGCTCCGGGGCTATCTCTTTCAGGTTCTTGGTGGTGTCACGGTATTCCATTACCGAGGTCCGGGAGATGACGTCGGTGAGTTGCAGAAGTATCCAGGTCGTCACCGCGTACGCGATGCCCACCTTAAAGACATTACGGCGTTTTAGCTCTTTAAAAAACGACAAGGTTTGTCTTCTTGTTTGTCCTCTGCTGCCCCCTGGCCTACCCGCTCAAAGACAAAATGCAAATATTCGACATAATGGAATCTTGTGTCCGACAACTATTTAACTGCAATGAACCGGTCCGGAGCTATACTTGGACTTATAAAAATCACTCAACGACAGAGGAATCGCATACATGAACGGTGCCGAACAACTACTTGAAACCCTGGTTGAAAGCGGCGCAGAAGTCTGTTTTGCCAATCCGGGCACATCCGAGATGCAATTGGTATCCGCCATCGGAAATCATGCAGACATGCGTGCCGTACTGTGTTTGTTTGAGGGTGTCGTCTCAGGCGCGGCTGATGGCTACGCCCGTATGCTCGACAAACCTGCCATTACCTTGTTACACGTCGGTTCAGGATTTTCCAATGCTATGGCCAACTTGCACAATGCCAAGAGGGCCCATGTCCCACTGGTCAATATCGTGGGTGATCACGCCACCCACCATTTGCAATACGACGCTCCTTTGACATCCGATTTGCCCGCACATGCGGAAATTTGCTCCCAGTGGGTGCGGGTATCGGAATCCGCAAACGACCTGGCTGCATCCGGGGCAATGGCAATACAGGCTTCATTACAGGGTTGGGGGAAAATTGCCACATTGATCGCACCCGCAAATCACGCCTGGGAAGCCGCGGCTGATCCTGCACCCGCCCTGCCCTGCCCAAAACCCGAACGGGTGTCAGAATCGGTTATTTCCAGGATCGCCAGCTTATTGACCAACTCCAGGTCATCTGCGTTGTTTCTGGGCGGTCGTGCATTGCGGGAGGAAAGCCTGGCGACGGCGGGTCGTATTGCCAGGGCCACTGGT
This sequence comes from Lysobacterales bacterium, assembly GCA_014238945.1. GTDB lineage: Bacteria > Pseudomonadota > Gammaproteobacteria > Xanthomonadales > SZUA-36 > SZUA-36. The sequence continues at coordinate 63,609 of JABAAB010000045.1, read as the reverse complement.
GCACGGATACTCTGCGAGACATTTCCTGCCCGTATGCAACGTGGTGCAGGACGGGTACCCGTTGAGCGATTGCCCTATTTCCCGGAACAGGCCATGGAAGTCTTGGCGGGACTTGAACAAATCATCCTGGTCGGTGCTGCGGCCCCGGTATCATTCTTCGCGTACCCCGGCAAACAAAGCTGGCTGACCCCCGAAGACTGTGAACTGATCACACTGGCCGGAGTAGATCAGGACATCCTGGCCGCCTTGGAAGATCTCGCCAAACAGACCGGAGCCAGTAAGCCACCTGTTACCGTGATGCGTGCACCACAACAGGCTCCGCCCAGCGGACCACTGACACCATTTGCCATCGCTCAGACACTTTGCCAATTGATGCCTGAAAATGTAATTATTTCAGATGAGGCAGTAACTTGTGGATTGGCCATATTCCCGGCCACGGCAAACGCACCGGCGCATGACTGGATGACCATTACAGGTGGTGCCATTGGACAGGGACTGCCCCTGAGTCTCGGCGCTGCAATTGCCTGTCCACACCGTAAGGTGATTGCACTGCAGGCCGATGGCAGTGCGATGTATACCATTCAGGCTCTCTGGTCCATGGCCAGGGAGAATGTGGATGTGACGGTGGTAATCATGAACAACCGCAACTACGCCATCCTGAATATTGAAATGATGCGTGTAGGAGCAGTGAACCCCACAGCAAAGACTTTATCCATGTTTGACCTTTCCAATCCGGATCTCAGCTGGACGGATATCTCCGTTGGAATGGGTGTTCCCGGCACTCGCGCAACTACCGCAGAGGAATTTCATCAGCAATTCGCCGCTGCGTTGGCAGATCCAGGACCCCGACTGATCGAAGCCATGGTTGTTCAACAAATGCCCAGCCAGGACCAACAGAACAAAGGTTAACGTGGGGAAAACAAATTTTTGTGTTATTTATGCCACTAACTCGGCCTGTATTTTCAGCTTGAAAATGATAAACACTTGCGAATGTCCGAAAACCATCGTACTTTGTCTTTTAGCTGTATGAAGGACTATACTGGTTATATGGTTGTCAACGGACAAAAAGCACTTGACTGGAGGCTTCTTGTGGTAACTGCAAGCTGGCCCGGCACCGCCCTGCTCGCCCTCGGGGTGCCAATGTGCATCTTGCTCATTTGTCTGGTCGGTGAGACGCAGGCCCAGTCATCAACTGACACCCCTGATTCCGGCCTGGTTGACGAGACCCAGGCCCAGACATCAGCTGACGACCCCGATTCCGGCCTGGTCGGCAAGACCCAGGCCCAGACATCAGTTGAGGACCCCGATTCCGTTCTGGTCGGCGAGACCCAGACATCAGTTGAGGACCCCGATTCCGTTCTGGTCGGCGAGACCCCGGCCCAGACATCAGTTGAGGACCCCGATTCCGTTCTGGTCGGCGAGACCCAGGCCCAGACATCAGTTGAGGACCCCGATTCCGTTCTGGTCGGCGAGACCCAGGCCCAGACACCTACTGAAGACCCTGATTCCGACCTGGTCGGCGAAACGCAGAGCCAGTCATTAGCCGATACGCCGGAATCGGCCCTGGGCGAAGATACACTGACCCCCCTTTCAGTGGATGTCCGGGAACCCGGTTTGATTGACGAAACACAGCCCCCCCCAGGAGAGTTGCAGGAACCCGGCCTGGTCGAAAGTGGAGAAATCACGGCGATTTACGATGCACTAACAGCAATTGAATCTGTTCAGGGAGCCTATTCATACGCATTATCTGAACAGCTCTACAGTCTCGGACTGGCATTTCAAATTCAAAACCAGCACAAGGAAGCATTTGCTGCATTCAAACGTGGCATCCATTTGACCCGGATAAACAATGGCTTGCACAGTCTGGAGCAGATTCCATTTATTCAGGCTGAAATCAACAGTTCACTGATGACCGGTGATTTCGAAAATGCAGATTTACGCCAGGCTTATCTTTTGAAAGTTCAATTACACAGTCTCCCCAGTGGAGAGCAATTCACCGACGCCATGATGCAACAGGCAGATTGGCAACAAAAAGCCTGGGAGTTGGGAGTCGGGGGTAACGAAGCCAGTTTTTTCCACCTCACCAGCATGGCTCATCTTTATCGCATGGCCATTCAGGACATCATGCAGAGTGATGGTCCTAAATCTCCCAGGGCACTTGCACCGTTGTACGGACTCATGAAAACCCAATACCTGATCAGTTCTGCGGAAAACTCGGGTTACAGTGGCAGCGCACGTCTTGGTACCGAACTTACCCCGGTGGACAGCTATCAGGTACAGGCCTTCAAAATGGGCAAATCCATCATTGAGTCAATCTATAATCTGGAGATGGTGGTACACGGCGAAGACAGTGTTCAGGTCGCAAAAACATTTGTAATGCTTGGAGACTGGATGTTATGGAACAATAAACGCAATGCGGCACATGAGGCCTACGTCAACGCGATAGAGGAACTTAGTGAGCGGGATGATGCCGAAATAGAGATAGCGCATATATTTGGCAACCCTACACCAATGCCGGATTTTGATGGTATACGCACCTTGCCCCCATCGGTGGAACCGGGTGAAGACAAGGTGTTGTTGCAATTCAGTGTCAATTTGCGCGGACGGGTTATTGACATGGAACGCCTGGATGAATACGAGAGATATGACAGACAAAAGAACAAATATGAAAACAACACACTCAGTGACCTCAACGAGAAGAAAGTCCAGCGCCTGATGAGAAAGATCCGTGGTACGAAATTCCGTCCGCGTTACGATGGCCTGAATCCGGTCGTTACGGAAAATATACTCAGAGCATATGAAGTTGAGTAATTACATTTGCAATATTTCGAATTGTCGTATTGCAGGCTGCGCCGCACTCATGGGCATCTACCTGTTTCTGGCCGCCTGCGCCAGCACCAGTATGCCGACACCCCCACCTTCAATGCCTTCAATCCCGAGTTCTTCGCCACCGAGCCCATCCTCACCGTCGAGTTCACCCCCACCGCCCCCTTCACCCCCAAGCTCGTCTCCGCCTTCATCCTCGCCCCCGAGTTCAAACCCACCTTCGGAGTCAGGTGAGCAGAGCAGCAGCGAGAGTAGTGAAGAGAGCAGCAGTGAGAGTGGTGAGGAAAGCAGCAGTGAGGGCGGTGAGGAAAGCAGCAGTGAGGGCGGTGAGGAAAGCAGCAGTGAGGGCGGCAGTGAGAGCAGTCAGCCGGGTGGTCAGCAGGGAGATGAATCTGAAGCTGGTGACATGGGTGAATTCCCCGAGGGAGAAGCGGAACCAAACACCGAGGAAGGTGGAGATGGTTCGGGTAGCGAGGAGGAGTCCGGTGGTGAGAGTTCCGAAGAAGGTGAAGGGGATGGAAGCAGTGGTGACCTGGATCCGGGTTTTGAAAGCGAAAGCGGTGCCGCGGATGAAAGTTTGCCGGATTTACGCGATGAACCGACCCTGGAAGAATCCATGGAATCTTTTGAAGAGAGTATGGGGGAATCGGGTGGTGCCTCTGAAGGAGAATCCGCAGAGGGCGACTCCACCGAAGGCGAGTCTTCCTCGGGTGGATCTTCAGAGGGCGAATCCGCAGGAGAAGAGTCTGCTGATGGAAGTTCCCCTGAAGGGAGTTCTGGCGCGGGCGAACAGCAGGAGGGCGGTGCTGCAGGAAATACTGGCAATGGCGAAAATGCCGCGCAAGGCACCGGATCTGAGTCTGCTTCCAACGGAGCGGGCAATGAAACCAGCGAATCGCCCTATGGTAGTGGCACTGCAGGCTCGACATCTGCAGAGCGTGCCAGAATTCTTAATGAGGAATTGAAACGCACAACCGGTGAATTCGATAGCATGATACTTGAGGAACAAGCTGCCCAGCGCCGCGCCGCGCGGGATCAGACACCCACCAGCACTGCTTCTACAGGTGCAGCTCAGGGCGGCCAGGATTATGGCATGGGTAATGAATCAGAAGAGAACGATGGTACCGGCGACAGCAGTACCGGTGGCGGTATGGGCGGAAACTCCAGTAGCACGGGCGATCAGGGAATCCCCCAGAATACAGCCAAATATCCACCTCCGGCTGATATCCCCACGGGCAATGATGATGACGTTGTCGCACGCCAGTTGCGTGAGGCGGCCATGCGTGAGGAAGATCCGGAACTTCGTGAAAAGCTGTGGGATGAGTATCGTAAATACAAGGGTGTAAGTAATTGACTGAAAGTATCAAATTTTACCGTGTGATGGCATCGATGAGTTTGTGCCTTGTGCTATCTGCCTGCGTCACCCAAACCGTCAAAACCACCAGCGTTCCCAATGTACGGACAGCCACCGCCGAGATACCCGAAGACCTGTTACTGGATATTGATATCGTTCTTTTTGACCCGGGACTCGAAAACTACGAAGAAGGTCAACAGGTGTTCCCCGAAGTACGAAACGCCGAGTCCAACTACATGCCCAACCTGTTACTGGAGGCATTGCAGAACAGTGGCGCCTGGGGTGCTGTACGCGTGATTCCGACCGCAAATCAAATTGCCAACCTGATGGTGGAAAGTAAAATTCTTTATTCCAACGGTGAGGAACTACACCTACAGGTAATTGCAACAGACTCACGCGGTCAGGTGTGGTTGGACAAGGAATATCGGAGCCATGCCAGTCGGTACGCATACCAGGAGACCAGTCGGGCATACCAGGATCCTTTCCAGGCGGTTTATAACAATATTGCCAACGACCTGTTTAAAAAGCGAAAGGAATTGCAGACGGAAGAACTGGTGAATATCAGGCTGGTCAGTGAATTATTGTTTGCCCGTAGTTTTTCACCCGACGCATTCGATGCCTACCTCTCTCAAAATCAAAAAGGTTTATACCTCATCAGACGACTACCTGCCGAAGATGATCCCATGCTGGAGCGGGTTCGCAGCATACGTGACCGTGACTTTTTGTTTGTTGATACCATGCAGGAGTACTTCCTGGGATTTAATGAGCAAATGTTCGGGCCTTATCAGGAATGGCGAAGATTGACATTTGAAGAAGCCATCGCAATGCAGGAACTGAAGGCAGAGAGCAAGCGTCGCCTGCTCGGCGGTGGTCTGGCAGTATTGGCAGGATTGGTTGGTGCCGGTAGCAACAGCAGTCTTGCGCGTGCCGCTGGCTCCGTGGCCATCATGGGGGGTGGTTATCTGCTGAAGAGCGGTATGGAAAAACGCAATGAAGCACAAATGCACGTGACATCACTGGAGGAATTGGGTCAATCACTGGGAGCAGAGATCACACCGCAGGTAATAGAACTGCAAGACCGCACCGTCACACTCAGTGGTACCGTGGAAGATCAATATGCACAATGGCGAGAGTTGCTGGCTGAGATATATCGAAACGAAATCGGTGAACTGGAACTGCCCCAAAGTGATACCGCTGTCGCGGATTCTCCTTAGTGTGACCTGGTCCACCATTTGACTTTTGCCAAGGTATGTCTAACCACAACGAAAAAATCAGTCCCACCGAATTTGAGTTAAACGACAAAACCGAACCAGGGTTACAACCCAGCACGTCTGAATTCACCGGCAAGCAAACTTCACGGAGTGTTTGGGTCTTGCTTCTGACCCTGGTTTTCGTCGCAGTCCTGGTTGTCTTCTGGCTGCCCGATCGCATCAATCAACAACCCGAACTGTCTCAACCTGCCAGTGAGGCAACTGCCGTTTCACCCGAACCTGCAGCGGTTGCGAAAAAGGAAGATTCCAGGGATGAGGAAACTTCTCCCTGGACGGAAGCCCAGTTGGCGAAAATGCGCAAACAGGCGCAGGACGCCCTGGCCAGTCTGCTCGAAGCCCAGGAAATTCTGGAAGACATGGGCGTGGAACATTGGGCTGCAGAGGATTTTGCACATGCCAGGGATACTGCGACTGCGGGAGATGCCGATTATCGTGAACGCCAATTTGTCGAGGCAACCCGAATCTACCAGCAAGGCCAGGCAGAGTTCCAGGCCATCATCGACCGGGCCCCTGAAGTACTGGAAGAACATCTTTCCGTCGCCAGGCAGGCAATTGATGATGGCGACGGAGCGTCAGCCGATGCGGCCCTGCTGGTGGCTGCAAGCATAGAACCTGATAGTGCGGAACTGTATGAGTTGACTCAGAGGGCTGCCAATCTGGAACAGTTTCTGTCCCTGGTGACCCAGGCGGAAGAAGCGGAGTTGTCCGGTAAGCTGGCACAGGCCGAAAAACTGTTGCAACAGGCTGTCACCCTTGACTCTCACTCCGAGCGGGCCCGGTCCGAATTGGACCGCGTGGCAAGGGCATACGTCACACAACGATTTAACAGGGAGATGAGTGCTGGTTACGCCTCACTCGATAAAAATCAATTTGAGCCCGCAAGGTCGGCCTTCAGAAGAGCTGCCCAATTGATCGCCGGGTCATCGGTGGCAGCAAGTGCTCTTGATGATGTTGATTCTGCTGAAACCGCCGATCGTCTTTTCATTCTGCAACAACGTGGTGAAGATTTTGTAAATCAGGAGAAATGGGCGGACGCGCTGGAGGCATTCTCCCAGGCCCTGCAAATCGACAACAATCTGCTGTTTGCCCAACAGGGACTGAACCAGACCAGGGACCGTGCGCGCCTGGACAAACATTTCCGCAATATCATTGATGAGCCAGGGCGCTTGTCTGACCAGGAAGTTGCGGACGCCACAGCACAACTGTTACGCCAGGCGAGTGCAATCAAACCACGTGGCCCGCTGTTGACTCAACAGTTGGAACAACTGGAAAAGGTGTTAAAGATCGCCAACACCCCCATCGTGATTACGCTGCAATCTGACATGGAGACCGAAGTGACACTTCGTAAAGTAGCAAGGCTGGGACGATTTGAACAACGGGAACTCAATCTGCGGCCAGGCACCTATGTTGCAGTGGGTACCCGTGACGGTTACCGCGATGTCCGGCGTACTTTTTCGATCAACCATGACAGTGAACCGCCAACTGTAGTCATTGCCTGCACCGATCCAATATAGCCGGATGTCCCAACAGATGGCGGAAACAACACCCAACCTCTCCAGCATAGAGCCCAGTACTTTCGAGCCGTTGGCCGAAGGAACGCACAAACAGCGACGGGGAGGCAGCCCATGGCGCTGGCCCTTGTTGGCCGTCATTCTGGTCTTTGTTGCCATCATGACATTTGTGTTGACGGCCCGCTCCATTCAGATCAGCGTGGAGGCAGAAAGCGAGGTGGATATCGCGCTCAGCGGTGGTTTGTATCTTCCCTTTGGCGATCGTTATCTGTTACGTAGCGGTAACTACCGGGTGCGTGTCACCGCGCCGGGCTACCACCCGCTCGAAAGCCCCGTTAATGTGACTGCCGAAAGTACCCAGGTGATACAACTGGTGCTGAGGCCATTGCCCGGACAACTGGATGTCAGCTCCCAGCCTGGTGGGGCAAGTGTGTTTGTCGATGGTGAGCTGAAAGGTCTTACTCCCCTCTTGGACGAGTCATTGGAAGCCGGTCAACACCATTTGCTCATAGAACTGGCACGTTACCTGCCCGTGGAACAGGAACTTTCGATACATGGACGCGAGATCCAGCAGCAACTGGTGATTCCTCTTGAACCCGCATGGGCCGAGATCAGCGTCGACAGTAAACCCCGTGGGGCCACCATCCTGGTCGATGGTGAGATTCTGGGAAGCACACCCGCAATGGTTGAAATACTGCAGGGGCCACGTCAGCTGGTATTGCGAAAAGATACATTTAACGACCGTCAGGAGGAACTTGAAATCAACGCCGGAGAAACAGTTGATCTCGGTGTTTTGAGCCTGCAACCTTCTGCGGGCACCTTCAGGATAACCAGCGCCCCGAGTCAGGCGAACGTCACCCTGGACGGTGAATTCAGGGGCCAGACACCGCTGACCCTGGAAGTCAGCCCGGACCAGCGTCATCTCCTGGCCGTTTACAAACCGGGATACCGGCAATATACCAACGGTCTGGAACTCGCTGCCGGCGCGACCGGTGATCGTCACGTGACACTGAAGCCACAACTGGGCGAGGTGCACTTCAATATAGAGCCACAACAGGCCATGCTGAAAATTAATGGCAGGCCGTTGGGGACCGGGTCACGGACCCTGGAGCTGCCCGCTGCCGAGCATTCGATCGAAATTGTGCTTGAAGGCTATGCCAGCATTTACCGTCGGATCACACCCAGACCCGGAATGGAACAGGCTCTGAATATCACCCTGCTCACCGAACTCGAAGCAAAGCTGGCACGGATGAAGCCGGAATTGACCACATCACTGGGTCAAACACTCTTGTTGTTCACACCGGGCGACTTCACCATGGGAAGTTCACGTCGGGAACCGGGTCGACGCACCAACGAATTGCTTCATCCGGTCTCATTGAAACGCATGTTTTATCTGCAAACAACAGAGGTCACCAACGCAGAATTTCGCCAGTTCCAGGCCATACACCTGTCCGGACAGGTTGAAGGTAATAGTCTGAACCGTGAGTTTCAGCCCGTGGTTCAAATCAGTTGGCAGCAAGCCGCACAGTTTTGCAACTGGCTGAGCAGAAAAGAAAATCTGCAGCCCTTTTACAAGGAATCCAAGGGTATCGTGGTCGGTCACAATTCCTCGGCGAAAGGCTACCGTCTACCCACCGAGGCGGAATGGGCCTGGGCTGCACGGGTGGAGGGCGAAACAATTTTGAAATTCCCATGGGGCGATACTTTCCCGCCCGTCGAGACGGTAGAGAATTATGCTGACAGCGACTCGGCCCATATTACCGGTCGTGTACTCAATAACTACATGGACGGTCACGTGGTCAGCGCGGTTGTCGCTACCTTTTCGCCCAACAATAAAGGCTTGTACGATATGGGTGGCAATGTAGCCGAGTGGGTAAATGACGTGTATATCATGACCGTCGATGCTAATGTCAGACAGATTGATCCAACCGGGGCCCAGTCGGGTGATAACTACACGATCCGTGGGTCCAGTTGGGCGCACAGCAAAATTGCAGACCTGCGTCTTTCTTTCCGGGATTATGGGCAAGCCGGCCGTGATGACGTAGGCTTTCGTATTGCACGCTATGCGGAGTAAACCATGCACAGTAATATCTCGATGAAACATAGATTGACCCTGACGCTGCTGGTTTTGATTCTGGCGGTTGGTGCACTGTCCCTGGCCGCGCAACAATCCGGGCAATCCGGTACATCCGAAGAAACAGGAACCGCCCAAACGGAAGACATTGCGGAATCACTTCCTCCCCAGGATGATGAATCGGAAACTCAAACGGCTCCAGACCCGGCAGACATTGCTGATACCGATCCGGACGCCACAATTGAGGGTGCGACAGTTCCGGCCGATGTTCCTGCTGCGGAAGAGACCGAAAAAGAACCCTTCGATTATAAATCAACAGAGCAGATATCTGAGGACCTTTCGGTATCTTTTCCAATTGATATATAGGACAAAAATATGAAAAATAATCTGTCTTCCGAATTCATTTTCCAACTGTTTGCGCTGTTGATCTCAATCATCGTCGTGCATGCTGTTTATGTCGGTGTTATCCGGCCCAGCGCCAATGCACAATTGCAGCAGCAGATCGAAAGACAGGCTGCGGGTGAAGAGGTGGTTCCACAACGCTCACTGGCTGTCGTTATTCGCGATTATGAACAGGAAACCTGTTTTATCCTGATGTTCTGGGCACTCGCCATAATGGGCTACAAAGGACGTCTGGTAGTCCGGGAACAGGCACTTCACCGCCGACGCCTGCTCGACATACCCGATGGGACCAGCGTACTGCCCCAGGATAGCCGCGAATACAGTCGCTCACTGGAAGCCTTGCCACAAGAGGAACAGATGTCCTTGTTGCCACGCACCCTGCTTTCCGGTCTGCAGCGCTTCGCGACCACCAGCAGTATCCAGGCAGTTTCCAATACCATCAAGGAAATGTGTGACCAGGAGTCAGACCGACTGGATTCCGAACTGTCGATGGTGCGCTACATTACCTGGGCCATCCCCTCCATCGGCTTTATCGGAACCGTACGCGGTATTGGTGATGCCCTGGGCCAGGCCTACAAGGCCGTTGAAGGTGATATTTCCGGTGTTACCATCAGTCTGGGTGTGGCTTTCAACAGCACCTTTGTTGCACTGGTACTGAGTATTGTCATCATGTTCTGTCTGCACCAACTGCAACTGGCACAGGAACGCATGGTGCTGGATTGCCAACGTTATGCGGACCGTCGTCTGATGCGTCACCTGGCCGTACATTGACATGACGATTGCAATACTCGATATCGTTGATGCCAGCCTGCAATTGTGGGACGGGGAGCAACTTTTGGAAAGCCCTGGTTACGCGTTGCTGGATGGGCAACGATACCGCTTCGGACTGGAGGCTCGTGGTGCTGCCAGGCTGCGCCCGCGGGACATCAATAATCGCTATTGGTGGCAACTCAATACCGACGTATTGCAGCCCGAACTGGGTCCCGCCAGGCACACGGCCGATCTTGTACACGCCCATCTTCTCGACATTTATCAGCAGGCCGGCAAGCCAAAGGAACTGATCATTGCCGCACCTTCTGGTATGCAAAGAGAACAACTGGCCCTGTTGCTGGGCATCATTAAGCAATGCCCGTTCGATGCCGTAGGTCTGGTCAGTCGCTCTGTAGCCCTGGCCAGCCTTTTCGGAACAAGCGACAGGTTCTTCCACCTGGAAATCCAGTTACAACAGGCCGTAGTTTCCGAATTGATAAACCGTGACGGGGTGGTCAACCTGCACAAGGTTTTTCCGTTACCGGGAAATGGTTTACTGCATTTGCAGGAGCGACTGACGGGGATAATTGGCAGCGCATTTATCCGCCAAACCCGCTTTGACCCTCGCCGTACGGCAGAATCGGAACAGAGACTGTACGATCATTTACCCGACGTGCTGCTGGCACTTGAGGAACACGGTGAATACGATCTGGATATGGCGGGCTACCGCGCACGCATCGGTCGCAAGGACCTCGCGGTTGCGGCCGAACCCCTGCTAAAAGGCATACATGGAGCCATCGGAAAAACCGGCCCTGGGGACCGGTACCTGCTCGATCCCATCGCGGGATCGCTGCCGGGATTTGCCGAATTGTTCAGTACGGCTCACCGACTTGAAAACAATGATTTGTCCGGGGCGGTTTCACAACACCAGGACAGCCTGGTACAACGCGAACAATCGTTGAATTTCGTCACATCCCTGCCCCGCCTGGCTACCGGTACAAACAACGCTGATACCGTTGTACACGAGGTCAGTCCTCCGCGACCGGACACTCCAAGTCATTTACTCCAAGGTGGTCATGCAAGACCGCTGCGGGCGGACGGAACGATGTTGGATGGGCAGTGTGAATTGCACTTCCTTGGCGGCAGCTGGCAACTTCAGAGCGACCGGCCACACTCGATGCACGTAAATGGTGTTGCATATACACCAGGCCAGGCATTGTATTGTGGTGACAGTATTTCCAGCGCGGACGGTACCCGCGCGTTGTTGATCCTCGTGGAGGACTAAGCCGGATCATGGCCCGAAAAAAGAGACCATTTACAACTTTCAGCCTGGGTTTTCTGGATGTCATGTCCTGTGGTTTTGGTGCCGTAATCCTGGTCTTTTTGCTCATTGATCACTCCATTGATGTCGAATCCGAAGAGGTCAACCAGGTTCTGCTGTCAGAAGTCAACTTGCTAGACGAAGATATCGCTGAGGGCGAGAAAAACCTCGTTCGTCTGCGCAACACCCTTTCCGATGTCGATATGCAAATGGTGCAGGCACAGGGCCAGGCAACCCGAATTACCGAAGACATTGACCAATTTGAAGCCCTCATCGAAGCCTTACAACTTGATGGCCTGACCGATGAGGAGGCCATTGAAGCCATCAAAGCCGAGATTCAGGCACTGGAAGAAGAAGTAATCAAATTACGCATGAGTGCTGAGGAAAACAGCGGTCGCAACGCACGCAGCTTCATTGGTGAGGGCAACCGCCAGTACCTGACAGGACTGAACCTGGGTGGCCGCCATATCGTCATCCTGCTGGATACCTCTGCCAGCATGCTGGATGAGAAACTGGTTAATATCATCCGGTTGCGAAACATGGCCGAAGACATACAACGGCGTTCTGATAAATGGACCCGAACGATCAATACCGTCGACTGGCTTACCGCGCAGTTACCGGTGGGCAGTAAATACCAGGTGATCACTTTTAATACCCAGGCCAACCCTGCCCTGCCAGGCACCGAAGGGGAATGGCTGGAGGTGGCCGACCAGGCACAACTGGAGCAAGTCTCCGATGAGTTACGCAAGTTGACTCCGGCCGGTGGCACCAGTCTTGAAAACGTGTTTCGGTCACTGGCCGACCTGGTGCCCAGCCCTGACAACATATTCCTGTTAACAGACGGTTTACCCACCCAGGGCGCAACACCCCCCAGGGGCAGTACCGTTAGCGGGCGTGATCGTCAAAAGCTCTATCGCCAGGCGGTCAAACTGTTGCCTCGAGGGGTGCCGGTCAATGTCATCCTGGCACCGATGGAAGGTGACCCGATGGCCGCCTCTGAATTCTGGCAACTCGCCCAGGTGACACGGGGATCATTTCTAAGTCCCTCCAAGGACTGGCCATGAGCAGGCGTACGACGACAGAAATCTTCGGACTGTCGTTTCTCGATGTGATCAGTTGTGGATTTGGTGCGATCATCCTGTTGTTGATCATAACCAAGACGGTAGAACCACAGATCATCGAGATTTCCACGCTGCAACTCGATGGTAGAGTCGCCGAATTGCGGGAGCAGGTGATGGAAATCCGGGGAGAGACAAAAATTCTGAACCGGGATCTGAACGCAAAACATGAACAGCTGTCGGAACATTTGCAGCGCATCGCCATTTTGAGAGGTCAACTGGCAAGTGTTAAATCACAACACGACAGTCTGAATACGGAAACCAACACCAATGACATCGTAACGGAACAATTGGCCATCGCCAGGCAGGATTTGTCGGAAGAGATGGAACGACTTCTGGGACCCAAGTATCAGCAGAAGAACAACCTGATCGGGGGTATACCGGTTGATAGCGAGTACATCATTTTTGTAATTGATACCTCCGGCTCCATGTTTTCTTATAGCTGGGAACGTATGTTGCGGGAATTGGAGAACACACTGAGCATCTATCCCACGGTCAAGGGTATCCAGGTGATGAATGACATGGGTAAATACATGTTTTCCAGCTACCGTGGCAAATGGATCCCGGATACTCCGGGCCGGCGCAAGGTCATCATGCAGACATTGCGTACCTGGAACGTGTTCAGTAATTCCAGCCCGGTTGAGGGCATCACCCAGGCGATCAGAACTTTTCATCAACCCGGCCGAAAAATCAGCGTCTATGTGTTTGGTGACGAATTCACCGGATTGTCCATCGAAGACGTGGTGGATACCGTGGACAGGATCAATCGCCCGGACGCCGAAGGCAACCGCCTCGTGCGTATCCACGCCGTGGGCTTCCCGGTGCAGTTTATCCGGGCCCCCCATTTACAAACTACCGGAATTCGGTTTGCTACGCTGATGCGGGAACTCACCCATCGTAACGGAGGAACTTTTGTTGGTCTCAATGATTTTCAATAACGTTCGAACACTACCGAGGTGCACAGCCATACTGGCAATGTTGTTGTTGCTCAACGCCTGTACCACCAAGCAGGTCATAGTGGAAGGCAAGTTTCCAGCACCGCTGATGAACAAAGTGCCCATTAGTATGGGTGTGTTTTATGAGGATGCATTTGCCAATCATGAATTTTTCGATGAGACCAAGAACCGTCAGGAATCCGATTGGATCGTAAAAACCGGCCAGGCCCAGGTGGCCATGTGGGATACCTTGTTTGGCGGTATGTTTGAGGGACTGGAGCACCTGCCAAGCAGGCCTGGGCCGGGTTATTCGGGACCGCCACTGGATGGGGTTTTGGTTCCCCATATCGAAGAGTTACAGTATGCAATTCCTGCACAGACAAATGTAAAAGTCTACGAAATCTGGTTGCGATACCGGTTCGAGCTTTTGACTACCGAAGGCGACACGATCGCCGTTTGGTCAATGACCGCCTATGGCAAAACACCCACCGCTTTTTTACAGAGCAGCGTAAAAGCAGTCAACCTGGCAGCGGTGATGGCACTACGGGATGCCGGTGCTCATTTCGTGATCGATTTTACCAACCATTCGGCAGTTCGGGAATGGTTACAGCAGTCCCTGGAGCGCAGTAATGAATAAAACTCAAGTTGCACTAATAACCACCGCTATGGCAACCCTGCTCAACGGTTGTGTCACCGCAACCGTGGACGAAATGGTTTTCAATGAACCCACCGAGGGTATAGGTGACGCAAGCGTGGTCATTCTCGGGCGACGCCATGGTAGTGATCAGGATGCGGAACCGGATTTCATAAAATGCGTGGCTGACCACATCTCGCGCCGGGACAAATCCATAGTTGTCATGAGTGAACTGGATTTCGTCAACTCTTTTTACCCCTGGTTTGAACCACGTACCGCGCCAATGCATCCATCGAATCTCAGGACCCTGATGCAACATGCACCGGTGGCACAAAGGGCGGCGGAACTCAACACCGAGTACATGATATGGATAGAAGGCAGCACCGAGCGCACCGATTCTGCCGGTTCCATGTCCTGTGCAATTAGCCCCGCCGGTGGGGGATGTTTCGGTTTTGCACACTGGAGCGATGAGGCCAATTACGAGGCGGTGATCTGGGATTTTACCGATCTGCAGGAGGTCGGGCGGGTCAATACCAATGCATCCGGCCAATCCTATATGCCGGCATTCATTATCCCCATTCCAATCATCGCACCGGTGCAGGGAACGGCCTGCGACGGCCTCGGTGACCAGTTGTTGAAATATCTTTCCCGTAATTACTGATGGAGTCGATGGACTGAATTGACGGAGACACCATGAAAAGGAATAGCATCACCATTTCTTCCATTACCGGACTGCTGTTGGTCCTGGTCTTGTTCCTGGTCGGAACGGGAACAGTCAGTGCCGCTAACACGGATGCGCTGATGATGTCCTCCAAGAAGGCCGAGAAAATCGGTACTGAGATGTACGACAAGATGATGGCCGAAGGTGCATATTACGACAACCAGGCGATGCAGACCTATGTTGATCGAATTGGCCAGAACCTGGTGGCCAACAGTGACAAACCCGAGCTGAAATTTACCTTTACGGTGTTGGACAACCCGGACATCAACGCATTTGCCACACCGGGTGGGTATATTTATATCAACCGGGGCCTGATGGCCTACCTGGACAATGAAGCGGAACTGGCCGGTGTCATCGCTCACGAGATCGGTCATATTACCGGGCGCCACGTATCGCGCCAGAGTACCGCCAATGTGACCTCCAAATCCCTCAGTTTTCTGGCGTATATATTTACCGGCAGCGCCCAACTGGCTGACGCTGCCAACATGGCAGGTATGGAAATGGTCAGGGGCTATGGCCGCGATCACGAACTGGAAGCCGATGCACTGGGCGCCCAGTACATGCATTCAACCGGATACGACCCCTACGAATTGCTTGAAGTCATCGGTGTATTAAAAGAGCAGGAACAGTTCCAGCGCGTAAAAGCCAAGTCCGGAGGCAAGCCCACCGGTACCTATCACGGTCTTTACGCTACCCACCCGCGTAATGACCAGCGCCTGCAACGGGTAATTGCCACCGCCGGCAACCTCGACCAGGTCACCGAAGATCCATCCATACCCGGTGAATTCCAGCAACAAATGGAAGGCCTGGTATGGGGTGAGAGCTCGAAGAGTCCGCGAGACGAGAATCGCTATTACCACAACAAGCTGGGCTTCACGTTTATCATGCCGGAAGGCTGGAATGTCGTGGCCGGCTCTAAATCCATCGAAGCCAGCGCTGGCAACGGCGACCCCTCGCTTACCATCACAATTCGCAGGCTCGACAAGGCCGTCACACCACGCAAGGTGCTGGAAGACAATGCGACAGGCACTATTTCAGTTGGCACGGACCTCGAACAGGCCGGTCTGAAAGGCTACACCGCAATTGCCAGCGCCAATGGCAATTCCAGCCGCATCGCGGCGATCGACTTCAGGAATCTCACCTACCTGTTTACAGGCAAGGCCAGTGATTTTTCCAGCGCGGACAAGACCCTGCTGGAAATGGTCGAAAGTTTTCGTGAGATCCACCCCGATGAGCGGGATTCCGGTACAACCCACTACATCCACTACATACAGGTCCCACGTGGCGCAACCATGAAAAGTCTTTCGGCCGGTATCCGAATTCCCGATGCGGAGGCACGTCTTCGATTATTGAACGGGTTTTATCCACGCGGTGAACCGCGAACCGGGGACTGGATAAAAGTGATTCGCTGATTACTACCATCGGGCATCCAACGAAACCGCAGCCGTCTTTTTATTGCTCAATAATCATCGCGCCTCATTTGCCCGACACTGGCCATTTACCCTGTTTAATAGCAGGAATTTGGATAACGAAGTACGCTATCTGAAAAAACGGCCACTGGCATTAAACCCTTGTCACTTATTGACGAACTAAAACGCAGAAATGTGTTTCGGGTAGCTGCGGCCTGTGTGGTGATCGCCTGGTTGCTGATGCAGATCGGCGACACCCTCGCACCGGCTCTGTTGTTGCCGGTCTGGGTAAGCTCTGCATTGGCATTCTTCCTGCTACTCGGCTTTCCCCTTGCCCTGTTCTTTGCCTGGGCTTTTGAACTGACCCCCGATGGCTGGCAACGGCAGATTGGCAAATATGAAGCACAGACAAACCAGAACCCTTCCCGCCACAGGTTTGACCGACTACTTGTCATTCTGATGGCCGCCATCCTGGCTTATGTACCCTGGAGCAATTACCAGGCAACTTCGGATAGCTCCCCCACCCTTGAGTCTGAAGTGTCGCTGCAAAGTACAAAGCCCGCCACGGTGCCTGGCCCGTAAAGGATATCAGCAGACTCTCCATTGCAGTTTTACCCTTTATCAGCATGTCCTCAGATTCTGAGCAGGAGTATTTCTCGGATGGTTTGAGAATGGGAGTCATTATTAAATACACTGGAATCACACCATATCCCACCAGATTACCAATGGCACTTTGTCACCGCCCTGCCCCACAGTAGGTTAATAAGCAGGGAATCGGGATGAGAAATGATCAAAATTGAGGGTGTCAGCAAGCAATTCGACGATTTGCTTGCGGTGGATAATCTTTCTCTGGACATACACCAGGGTGAAATTTTCGGTCTGCTGGGACCCAATGGTGCGGGCAAGAGCACCATCATTTCGATGATTTCCGGTCAACAGTTACCCACCTCGGGTTCACTGAAGATCGCGGGCCATTCACCCGTTTCAAATCAATCCAAACGACTGATCGGTGTGGCCCCACAAACGACAGCAATGTATGAAGAACTCTCCGCGCTGGATAACCTCGAATTCTTCGGCAGTCTGTATGGAATGAGCCAGGGTGATTTGAAATCCCGCAGTGATGAAGTGCTGGAATTTACCGGCTTGAGCGAGCGTGCGCAGGACCGGGTTAAAAAGTACTCCGGTGGCATGAAACGTCGTTTGAACCTGGCCATCACCATGTTGCACCAACCGGAAATCCTGTTACTGGATGAACCCACGGTGGGAGTCGACCCTCAGTCCCGCAACAAGTTGTTTGAGAACATCCTGGATTTGAAAGCGCAGGGTAAGACCGTGCTCTACACCACCCATTACATGGAGGAGGCGGAAAAACTCTGTGACCGTGTCGGCATTCTCGATCATGGCAAACTATTGGCGCTCGATAGCGTGGATGGGTTGATCGATGAATACGGAGGAGAAAGCCAGCTGGATGTCACCACGGCGGATGAGGTCATCACCCTGGGCACACAGCACCCGGTCGCAGAATTGCAGGAGATACTGAGGGAACATTCTAATATTACCGATCTGAAACTGAAACGACCGGACCTGGAGCAGGTGTTTCTGCATCTCACCGGCCGGCACCTGAGGGACTGAGTCATGGGACTACTGGGCGCAATGGTAAAAAAAGATCTGAAGCTGTTGTTCCGGGACAAGATGACGGTGTTTTTCACCTTTGGTTTTCCATTGATATTTGCTGCTTTCTTTGGCTCCATATTTTCCAGTGGCGGCAGTGGCAGCGCCGGTATCGCCGTTGTGGTCAGTGATCTGGACCAAAGCACCGAGTCGGCGGCATTTGTACAACGAATGGATGAGGTCAACGAACTGCGGGTCGAGATTTTGCCCGAGCACGAGGCCCGTGAAGCCACACGCAAAGGAAAAAAAGTAGCCTATATCATTCTCCCGGATGGATTTGGAAAAGCCTATGGCAGCCTGTTTTCCGGGGGCACACCCGAGGTCATCATCGGGGTGGATCCGTCACGCAAGGCGGAGGCGGGCATGTTGCAGGGTGTCATGATGAAGCTCGGGGTGGAACGCTTTCAGAACGCGTTGTCCGACAATACCAGCCTCGCCGATGTACTGGGAGACTCAATCAAGTCCATTGAAGAGGATCAAAACATCCCCGATGACTGGCGCGTGCTGTTGAATGATTACCTGCCAAAAATGAAGACAATGCTGGAAAAAGAGGAGGCAATGACCGCAACAACATCTGTAACCGCTAACGGCGACAATGGCATATCTTCGGCTCTGACACCACTGGACCTGAACTTCGAAGATGTGATGATCAATCGAGACGGACCAAAAAATGGTTACGCCGTGACCATACCCCAGGCCATGTACTGGGCCATGATGGGTGTGGTGATGGGTTTTGGCCTGGCACTGGTACAGGAGAAAACCCTCGGTACCATGACCCGCCTGGTGGCAGCACCGATCACCCGCTTACAGATACTCGGGGGCAAGGCACTGGGTTGTTTCGTGGCCCTGTTCTTTGTCATGACGGCCTTGTTCGCTTTTGCCAGACTGGTGTTCGATGTCCCCATCGATTACCCGCTCAAGATTCTGCTGGCCCTGTTCTGCGTGTCATCGGGTTTCGTCGGCATCATGATGCTGCTGGCGGCTCTGGGTAAAACAGAACGGGGTATCAGCAGCCTGGGTTGGGGAGTGATGATGGTGTTTGCCATGTTCGGTGGCGCCATGATCCCGCTGTTCGCCATGCCGGAGTGGATGAAGGCGATGAGTGATCTCAGCCCGGTCAAATGGGCAATACTTTCTTTTGAAGGCGCGACCTGGCGGAACTTCAGCTACGAGGAACTGTTGCTACCCTGTGGGATTATGCTGATGCTGGGTATCATATGTTTTTATGCAGGAAGCCGGATGATCAAGCTGGAAGAGTAGCTTTCAATTACTCATTTTAATGACCGGTTTGACCAGCCACGTTTTCAATGGTGGTCCAGAAGCGGTGATGAAAAGGGCATATTTATTTAGTAACAGAATTGAATTCCTCAAATTGTGAGCAATTATGGACTGGACCATCGCCTGGCACATGCTGGCACTTGTTTTAGTGATCGGAGGCATCGTCTTCACGGTCATCCCGCCACTTCCGGGCGCCGTGATGGTGCTGGGTGGGTTGTTGCTGTCAGCCTGGGCCGAGGAATTTGCCTACCTGGGAAACTTTGCACTGGTCATGCTGGTCATCATCGCGGCCCTGACCTACGTGGTTGATGCGCTGGCATCGGCCATGGGTGCCAAGAAGACGGGTGCATCAACCCAGGCCATCTGGGGTGCTGCCCTCGGCGGCTTTTTCGGCATATTCCTGGGCTTACCCGGTATCATTCTGGGGCCCTTTGTCGGCGCAATGGTGATGCAATATCTGCACGACCGGGACATGGTACGCGCTGGCCGGGTCGGTGTGGGTACCTGGATTGGTATGGCGGTTGGCACGGCTTTGAAGCTGGCGCTGGTCTTCCTGATGATCGGTATTTACCTGTTGGCGCGTTTTTTTTAGTTGAAACTGCGGGCGTAATACACCTCGACCAGGTTCCCGTCGGGATCGTTGAGTGAAAACTTCGTGATGACATCATTTTCCGTGTAAGGCGTTACAAATTCCTGTCCCTCGACGCTGAGTTCCTCAAATTTTTGTTTCACCGAAGCCTTCGACTTCTGCCGAAACCCGAAATGCATACGCTGCCCCTGAATCGCCTCATCATCGGCCGGACCGATCACAAAGTCGATACCTGAGCCATCAATCAAAAGCACACCGAAATCTGCTTCTGTAACCCGGTTCATGCCAAATTTCTGCTGATAGAACCGCGCGGATTCATCCACATCATTTACCAGGATATGCAGGTGCCCTATTTCCATCAGTAAATCTCCGGTACGAAGCTCTGGTCCTCCATCGGAGGACGCACATAGCCGATCTCGTTGACGGGTCGCTGGGTCAGTGTAATTTCATCCGGTGTCAGGTCCTGGTAATCAAACTGGCTCAGCAGGTGCGAAATACAGTTCAGGCGGGCATGTTTCTTGATGTCCGAATTAACCACCGACCAGGGCGCCTGTTTGATGTCTGTATGGGCGAACATGAAATCCTTGGCTTTGGAATATTCGACCCATTTTTTTCTTGATTGCAGATCCATCGGGCTCAGCTTCCAACGCTTGGTGCGATTTTCCAGACGGCCCTGGAAGCGTTTTTCCTGTTCTTCATCACTGACCGAGAACCAGTACTTGATCAGCTTGATGCCACAACGGACCAGCATGCGTTCAAATTCCGGGCAGGAACGCAGAAACTCCTCGTATTCGTCCTGGCTGCAGAACCCCATGACCCGTTCAACCCCTGCACGGTTGTACCAACTCCTGTCAAGGATCACCATCTCCCCTGCCGCCGGCAGATGTTGTGCATAACGCTGGAAATACCACTGGGTTTTCTCCCTCTCAGTCGGCGCCGGTAAAGCAACTACTCTGCAAACCCTCGGATTCAGAGGTGCCGTAATTCGTTTTATCGTGCCTCCCTTCCCTGCGGCATCGCGACCTTCAAAAATCACCACCACCTTCAGCCCTTTGTGAATTATCCACTCCTGTAACTTGACCAGTTCGATCTGCAAATTGGCCAGGACCTCTGTGTAAACGCGGTTTCTGATCTTTCCCTTTCTTGTATAAACATCTTTGGATTCATCTGTTTCAGCCATGACTTTTCCTCGAGTGGTTCTAAAATATCTTAGCAAACGAGGCTCTCATACTGCTAATTGATAAATAACTGGAAGCTGGACCACTCATGCACAGCGTCGTTGTCATTCTCCTGGAGGAACTCACGCTTGGTGTTCAGCAATGCATTTGATATATCCTCAGTCTCCCTGAGATGGTCATAAAATCGCACAATGAACTCATCGGCAAGCTGGCCATCATTGTCCCACAGGGATGTGACCACAGCGGCTGCACCCGTTTCCATAAACCCTGATATCAATCCGACCCGACTGTGGAATTCAGTTGACGGATGATTTACAACCCGCATCGAACTGAGGAACACCAGTCCCGCTTGCATCCGTAGGGGCTGGATAGCCACCGGTGAGAATCGGGCACGGCCCAGTCTGAGGTTGTCCTCGGACAATTCCAGCCCTGAACGTCCCGGATTGGAAAAGTCGATGATACCCGGCATGGACAGGTGAGCCAGTGCGGCCTGTTGAAAACGCTGGTCTTCGAATTCATCGGCAAGCAACGCGCTGCCCTGTACAATCCGCAGTCCCGGACCGACAAAAATATTGGTTATGTCACGAATTTCCTCGGTGGTGTCCAGACGCGTGGCATAGCCACCGATGAAATCCTGCGGAAAGCCAGCAAGAAAAACATTTCCAGGCCAGGCAAAAAACAAACCCTCGACCGGTTTCGGGTTGGCCGGAAACGAGGCCAGGTTGATTACCTGGTGAGCCTGGACCAGGTACCGGTCATTCAAACGCAGCGCATCGAGTGGAAATCCCAGCAGTGAACCTGCTGCCACCAGATAGATCGTTTCCGGCAGCAAATCTGCAACAGGTACCAGCAGACGCCTGCCCAGACTGTCCATCACAGATTTGAACTCGCCATTGCCTGCAAAGGGCAGCGTTCTTCCGGCGTTGGTTAGTTCCGTCCGGATCTGGGCTGCACCACCCAGCTTCTGCAACACGACTTTTCCCTTCCAGCCCACCCAGATATAGGCGTCATTTGCACTCAGGTGATAACTGACCAGGGCCTCGCTGTCTGACAACCCTGCCAGGTAGTCCCGCATGCCGGCAGCAGACAGAAATTCAAATTCCTTCGCAAAGATGGCGCGCAGATTATCCAGGCCCCTGTATATCTTGGTGTCCGGGTTGGACAGTTTGTCTCTGCCCGTACTCAGGCCGGCCAATTTCACCCTCATGGCATCGGTCTGGGGACTGGGTTCTGATGACAGCGAACGGCTTCCGCTGTGATTTTCGATCCAGCGTATCTTGCTCAGAACCAACAGCGATCTTGCACCATCCACCCTGCCCCGCATTCCTTGCCCGGCACCGGCTGTAACCAGTTCGAGGTAATAATCGAAAAGAGCCCCACTTCTCTCTCTGTACCAGGCGCCCAGGACCCCCGGCAACAGGTGTCTGAAAAAGTGTAACTCATCCAGCAACTGGTCCATGGTGGCAATTGCGGCCTTGCGGTCTCCCTGTAGCAACTGAATTTTCGAGTGCAAAAACATGGCCTCGGACCGCTTGCCAGGGGCGGTTTCACTGAACAACGCATGATAGGAAGATCGTATCCCGGTGCCAGAGCAAAAACTCTGTCGGGGTTCATCATCTTTGGACAGGGCACAAAACTGCATTCGGGACAGGTGTACCAGGTCAGATTGGCCGGAACTGACAGCGGCCTGGTAACTCTGACGAAAACCTGACTGTGCGTTTTGACGTCGTCCCTGAGCCAGCGCGTCCCTGGCCCTTTCATACAGGTAGGCTGCCCGCCCTGGGGGTGGTTGTTGTGGGGATTCGGCGAGAAACTGTCCCTGCACGTCGCGTACCAGACCCATGGCATCGAATGCGTTGCGTTCACGATGAATATTGGCCATGATTTGTAACGCCTGGCCAATATCAAACAGGGAGTTGTATCGTTTGATCGGGCCCTCACCGGGTCTGATACCGGTCGCCAGCAAATAGGTCATCGATTGATCCAGATAACCGCTGTGGTAGGTGGTCCGTGCCAATTCAAAATTGAGTTGTTTACGGATCCCACTGTCATTCTCATGGGTCAGCGCCTGCGAAAGCACCTCAATTGCCTGTGGGTACCTGAAGCTGTCGATGAACAACCGTCCCTGCTGCAGCAAATTTAGCGCCAGTTCGTCCCCACCACCGTCCGCGATCAACTGTGACTCTATCTCCTGCAATACTTCGCTGGATGAAGGGGCGTTACCTTGCCTGTTGTGTATCTCGACCATACTTTCCCGAATACGCGTGGCCAGGTCACCGTCACCCAATGAATCTGCAATCTCTACCGCTGTCTGGAACTGCTGCAACGCCCGTGAATACTGTGCCCGCGCAGCATACTGCACACCGCTTTCATTGATGGCACTTGCGTGCTCGTACCGGTAACCCATGGTGCTTGCCAGTCCGACCGTTTGTGCCAGCGCGGCCTGCACCGGGCCAGAGTCGCCGTGAATGACTCCAGGGGTCCCCGCTTCGCTGGCCCTTATCAGGGCAGCGCTTTGCAGTTGCAGGGTGGCAAGCGCAATCTCGCGCCACTGGGTGGCCCTGACCTCGCTCAGCAGGTCACGGGTCATACCCAGGACCAGGTTGTGGTCATGCAACTGATAAAAAACCAGGTGTGCCGCAAGGTAGTTGGACCACAAACGAAGCTCTTTCATACCGAACTCATCAAACATTCTGCCGGCATTCATCAGACTGTTGATGCGAACAGTCCAATTGGATTGATTGTCGACACTGCTGCTCGACATACCGAATGAAAGCAGTTGGTAGGCCCGTGCTACCGTTGCACTGCGCTCATCCCAGACCTTTAGCCGGGTCAGGCCCAGATCGAACTTACTGCGATTGGTGCGCAGACTGGAAGTCACCGTGATCCCCAGTTGTCTCGACTCTTTGCCGCCATCAATGAACTGAAACACCGGGGCGATACGACTGTCTGACAGACCCGAAACCAACATCTCTTCACCGGCGGGACCCGTCACGGTTGATTCGAATTCGGCCTCAAAAGAATCGATCCTGATCAATACCGCTTCATCCGCTTCCTGCTGAATAAAATATTCATGACTCGACCCTGAGCCTGTGTCCTCATCGTTTGCAACGACAACGGTCACATCACCGGTCAACAGAACGGCAAACAATATGCAATAGTGTAGTAAGCGGCCAGTCATCAGTTACCCGGTATCCTTTTGTGTTTCCACGCTATTGCAGAAAACGATGGCATACAATTCCTCAACACCCGGTTAACCTGTTGACGGGTATCATATGACCCGTAAAATTCATTATCCAAAAGAGATTGAAATCCTGAGAGACAGCATTGAACATAAACGACTGGTCCGGTGTCAACCTTCAGACCACAATCTTCATGATGCCAGAGAAATAATGATTGAGCACCCGTGAAAATACCGGAAAGAGACACAACAGTTTTTTCGACTTCCGCCATTGACCTGTTTGCATCGGCATTGGGTGCGTTCATCCTGTTGGTCATGTTGCTGTTTCCTTACTACCGCCACGCGGGTCCCGATGATGCGTTTGCCCGCACGCAGGACAGCATGGAAAAACGCCGTTTGGCTTCGGGCCAACTCCAGAATCTTCAACTGGAGCAGGAAAAGCTGCAAAGTGAACTGGATGAACTCACCGAAACCAACCAGGCGGTGGAGCAAAATCTTTCTTTTCTCAGAACCGAGACCAATGATATCAACCGGCAAATGGCTGAGCTACCGGTCACCATCACCGAACCGTCTGTAGTCATCGACCCCGAACCGGAACCGCTGGCATTGACCAGTGGTGTGGAGTTTTCAATCCTGGGTCTCGCTTCCGGTGTAAAGTCCTTTGTCATTGTAATCGATATGTCCGGAAGTATGCTTCAATACGAAAACCTGATGGTCTCCTCGGTGCTGGAAATTTTACGTCCGTTGGATGAAAGCAACCAATTTGCCATCGTCGGTTACCAGGGCAACCCGCAACCGGTGTTGTGGCGTTTTCCTGCCGATGCCAGTTTACTACCGGCCACTCAACAGAACCTTGAACAGGCTACGGCATTCGCACAATCACTGGCACGGAAGTTCGTGGGGTCTACACCCACCCATTTTGCCCTGCAGGCGGCACTTGAATATCCGACGAGTGCCATCATTCTGATGAGCGATGGTGAACCCAACTCACCACCCGGGTTCATCGTCCAGAACATCACCACATTGAATCAGTTCAGACGCACGGAAATTCATACCGTGGCGATTGGTGACTACACACACAACCGCAATCTGGTCGTTTTTATGCAGACCCTGGCGCGTATGAATAGTGGGGATTTTGTCGGGGTGTCAAGATGAGGTCCCGGGTGCGTAACTTCGGTGTATTTTCCCTGTCTGCCATCGACCTGTTTGCCTCGGCGATGGGGGCATTCATCATCATTACCATTATTCTGATGCCCGACTACCAGAAGGAAGTGCGTCTGGAGGGTCACCTGGATTACATCGATGCACAGACCGGGGAAACCGATGCATTGGTTAATGATACCCAACTGGGTATCAACAGCACCCGTGATTCACTCTTAAGCGCCCGCGCTCGCCAACTCGAATTGCTGGCAGAAGAAGACATCATAAGCAGCGAACTGGAAACCGTAAAAGCCCTGTTACAGGCGCGTAATGAGCAGCCACCGCCACCACCACCCGCACCCGAGGAAGCGCAGGAGGAACTGGGCAGCCGGCTGGTCACATTCAGGTTCCTGGGACTCAAGACGGACAAGACCCGTCTGCTGTTGCTGATCGACATGAATAAATACCTGGGCGAACACAGATCCCTGATTGCAAAGACCGTGTCGCGGGCATTGGATTCGCTGCAACCGGGTTACCAGTTTGCGATCCTGGGATTTCAGCAACTGGACTCAGGTCCGCGTTATCACCACTGGCCCCGGGCCGGTCAACTGGCTGCAATGAACCGTAAAAATCAGACCGAAGCGCTGCGTTTTGTCAACGGGCTGGCCACTCAGTTTGAAGGTGCATCATCATTACGCAGTGCCATTGATCTGGCCTTTGAACATCCTGCCGAAGCCATTATTCTATTCAGTGACGGCTTACCAAACCCCGATTTCAATAACGGCCTGCCACCCCGTGCACTGGTACAGGACATCTCCCTTGCCAATACCCGGCAAAAGGAAATCCATGCGGTCACCATTGGCGATTATTTCAAATACAAGGGCACTGTTGAATTCATGGAGGGTCTGGCGAGGGCCAATTCAGGCAACTTCCTGGCGTTGGCACAATGATGGGCGATCGGGGTTGCGACTGATGTATACTTCCCCGCCTGGGTTTGACTGCCCTTTTACTGCCTGTCTGACAAACACG
Organism: Lysobacterales bacterium; assembly: GCA_014238945.1. Taxonomy (GTDB): domain Bacteria; phylum Pseudomonadota; class Gammaproteobacteria; order Xanthomonadales; family SZUA-36; genus SZUA-36. Next base: position 37,217 of record JABAAB010000045.1, on the reverse strand, counting down.
AGATTGAGCACAGAGTTGAGCACTGGGTTGAGCACTGGGTTGAGCACGGGGATGAGGCCGGATTCATGTTAAAAACCAGCGGCCGTGAGCCCACCTGCGACCTGGTTGTAGATCACCCGAGCGTTTCGCGTGTCCACGCAAAGGTCAGTCTGGGTGACAATGGCCTGCTCACGGTCGAAGACGCAAATTCTCACAATGGTACTTATTTGCAACGCAACGAAACCTGGATCCGTGTAGCGAAGGTGAAATTGTGTATCGGTGACCGCATCCGTTTTGGTGAGCGGGAAGTGCCACTGGAAAAGCTCACCGGTCTGTTTCAGCATCGCGCCGGGGTTAAGCTTGGTCCAAGACACTTTTCACCACGGCGACCGAGCGGCTCGACCAGGCCATTATCAGCAACGCTACCGGCAGAAGAATCAATGCAGAAACCCCGTCGGAATCCGGTTACGGGAAAGATAGAAGAAGACCAACCTTAGGAAACTTGAAGGATTGCCCATTGTCATGACACGCCAGATCACACTACTAATCAGTCTGCTTTCAGCCATATTGGTCATTGCCTTTTTGGCCAGGGTGCTGCCGGAAGACGCGGCAACTGTGCTGCTGGATATCAGACGCTCCTCGTGGCCGATCACGGTTCAGAACATATTGTGGCTGGCCTTTTTTGCCGGACTTGGTGAACTCTCGCTACGCTGGCGCGCCGGAAGACTGGAGGAAAGCCAGTTTGATCGGGGTTACCTGCCAACCGACGAGGAAGTCGTTTTACGACCGGGTGACGACATGACACCCATTTATCAAAAGGTGCGCAGCAGCAAATACCGGGAAATCTGTTTTCTGCCACGACTGATTGAGCGCTGTGTACTCAATTTTAATCTCGGCCAATCGGTAGATCAGACCAATTCTCTGCTTAATTCCAGCCTGGAGTTGTTCCTGCACGAACTTGATTTGCGTTATAACATAGTCCGTTACATCACCTGGTTTATTCCATCACTGGGTTTTATTGGAACAGTTATCGGCATCATGCTGGCTCTCAACTATGCCGGTGACCGGGCCAATGTGGAAAGCCCGGAAATGCTGTTCCAGGTGACAGAAAGACTGGGCGTTGCATTTTCAACCACTCTGGTTGCACTGGTGATGGCGGCAATCCTGGTGTTCATACAGAACCTGATCCAGGCCAAGGAGGAAAACCTGCTGAACAAGGCGGGTCAATACTGTCTCGATAACCTGATCAACAGGCTCTATTCCCGCTGAATGCGGCAAGCTGACGTGTCGGTACCCGGTTCTTTCACTGTGCAATGCCCCAACCGCTGTGTCCTGGTGACCTTCTGTATTGTGATGCTGGCCATGACCCCGGGCACGCTGGCACAAACGTCCGGGGCACAATCACTGCCCTCTTCGGTGGTGCTGGTGCTCAAACTGGTATCCAGCAACTATGTGAAACCGGTTACCGGCGTGGTGATCTCCAATGACGGACAGGTCCTGATACCCGCAGACTTTGTCTCTGCCGGTGATGAGATCGTGGTACTCGACGGGGGTACCGACATCGTTCGTCACGGCCGGCCAACACGGTTGGTCAAACGTTCTTCCGAATTGGGCCTTGCCGTACTGGAGGTTGAGGGACTGAACAGACCAGCCATAAACCTGGCACTGGCAGAACCGGGCAATGCTGCCGATCTGCATCTGGCCGCGTTCCCACCGGCCGATAAGATTGCTGAAGGTGCTGAACCACTTTGGCAGACCCTGAAAACCAGTCTCGATGATGAAACTGCACACTACTCGGTTTCTGCGGATACACCGCTACCCAATATAACCGGGGCCATTATCAATGCATGCGGGCAACTGGCTGGACTGAACCTGGCCTCTGGTACACAAAGCCTGCAACCGCACGCTGGATCGACCACCCTGTTCAGTGCTGAACTATCGCGTATTTTTGCAATGATGCAAATTGAAGTAACGACCGCACGCTGCAATGGAACACCTCTGTCACAAGACCGGAAAGACCCTGCTGCCACATCAAACAGGGATGGAGTCGCAGCCAGCGAACTGGAAATATTGAACCAGGCAGAGCCCAGCGTGGACACCGAAGCGACGACCGTGTCACCACCGGTTGAACCGCAGGATGCGGAGGAATCCGGGACAACAACCGGGGTACTACAACCCATTATCAATGAGACTGGCCCGAAGGAAGCGGAGGAGGCTGACAAATTTCCCTCCTGGTTACCCTGGCTGGGTGTTTTTCCATTGATTATTATGGCCTGGCTGGTTGTCGGTATGCGCCGGCAATCAAACAATGGTGATACCCCGGATAAACACCACTCCGACGATGCACAGGAAGAACCGGATACTGCGCCCCTCGGCGAGGGCTCCACCTTCGGCGCGGTCCCACTGGCAACCGGTATTGGATCGGGCAATTTACCCGATCTGACAGACCTACCGACCGGTCTGGACTCGCTGCTTGTCATTGAGGGCATCCCCGTAGACGGGAGCGATTTCAGGCGCTATTGCCCGGTAAGTGCAAGCAACTTCAGTGTAACAATTGGCCAGGCCGGGGCAGATCTGGTGATCAACTCTGCTGGTATCAGCCACAACCATGCCCGTATAGAAGGGGATGAAGAATCCCGGACCCTGTCTGACCTGGGTTCGCGCAATGGCACTTATATAAATTCGGTGCCCTGTCTGAAAGGTGAAGTCATGTTCATTGAACCGGGTGATGAAATCATGTTGGCCGATTTTCGCTTTCAACTAAAACTGATTACTACAGATCGGGAACAGGCATGAGCACGCAATCAGTTGCACTGCAACCGGGAACACACATTGGTGATTTGCAAATAGGCAGCGTACTGGGTGTCGGATCATTCGGTATTACTTACCTGGTAACCGACCCGGCGATTGGCACCACCTTTGCACTCAAGGAATACCTGCCCGCGGAACAGGTCACCAGAAATGAGAACGGCAGGGTCGAAGCAAGGGACGAAGCTTCGAAACAGCTGTTCAAGGAAGGACTGGAGGACTTTCTGAACGAGGCCCGTATCGTGGCCACGCTGGATCATCCCAATATAGTCCGGGTATTGCGTTATTTTGAGGCCAACGGCACAGCCTATTTCCTGATGAACTATTACCGGGGACAAACGCTGTATCAAAAATTGAAGAGCTCAAATACCCTGGATCCGGAGGAGAGCAAAAAGCTGATTTCGTCCCTGATGGATGGGCTTGAGCACATCCACAAAAAAGGTGTCTTTCACCAGGATATCAAACCGGCCAACATATACCTGTCTGAAAACGGTGAGCCCATCCTGCTGGATTTTGGTGTTACCGCGATGACCCGGGGTCGATCCGGATTTGGATTCGGGGTCGGTAGCGAGGGTTATGCAGCAGCGGAACAGTCTGGTGACCATGGCACGATTGGCCCCTGGACCGATATTTACGGACTGGCAGCCACGCTGTACCGCTGCATTTCGGGCAAGATACCACCACCTGCTGCCCTGCGCCTGGCTGCATCCACCGCGGGTGACAGCGACCCCCTGATGCCACTGTCAGAGTTGATCCCGGTGGCGGAGTATGCGGGGATTAAAGATGCCATTGAACTGGGGATGGGACTTGAAATACAGGATCGCCCCAAAGACATCAGCAGGTGGCGCAAGACATTTACCAGCCTGGACTGGCACCGCAGCGTGGTTGGGCGCAAGAGTACCGCCGCCTTGCCCCGGGAAGGACGGGAATGGCTGGTATTTGGATTGCTGGCCATTTTTGTTGTCACCATGTCTGGAATTGGACTGTACCTGTTCACGGACGAAGATCCGCAAGGCACAACTTCTGCTCCGGTCACCGTAAGTGTGGACCCGGTAACTCCCGAAGGCACTCCGTTGCCACCGGCCCAGGTGCTGCCCGAAGAGGTAGAACGGTGGCAGGCAGCACTTGAAGCGGATACGGTGCTGGCCTATCGGCGCTTCATCGACGATTATCCGGAATCCATTTACCGTGGCCAGGCGGAAACACAACTCGACATCCTCGATGAAGCAGCATGGCTGGAGTTGGCTGCTGAGAACACGGTTGAGGCATACCGGGACTACCTGGCGTTATTTCCCTCAGGTGTTCACCAGACCGAGGCCATGGTGCGCATCGACGAGATCATAGAGATGAAGGCACTGGCAGAGCGGCAGCGTCTGGAACGTGAAAGACAGGACAATGAGGCTTGGGAACAGGCCGGTAAAACCCGCTCCATAGCGGCAATGGACCAATACATCAACACCTGGCCAGGTGGTCTGCACATTGAACAGGCCAACCGTATCCGGAGACTGCTGCAGGATCAGGCCGACGATGACAGGGCATTTACAGCAGCGAAGAACCTGAATACCCGGGATGCACTGCAGGCCTATATCGATGCCTTCCCAGCTGGCACCCACATTACCGCAGCCCTGGAACACATCGACTTGCTGACCTTGCGTCCCGGAAAAATGTTTCGGGACTGTCCCGAATGCCCAGCCATGATGGTGGTACCCGCCGGTGCCTTTACCCAGGGTTCCAGTGACGACTCCCCGTTTGGGCTGAGCATGGAGAAACCGGCCAGGACGGTGACATTCGATGAGCCATTTGCGGTCAGTATCCACGAGATTACCATGGAGCAATGGGATTCCTGTTTCGATGCTCAGGCCTGCAGCCTGCGACCGGAGGATAATGGCTGGGGCCGGGCCGACAGACCGGTGATGATGATTTCCTGGAATGACGCCCAGGAGTACGTGCAATGGATCAATACAAGAACCGGACAGCAATACCGTCTGCCGAGTGAGAGCGAGTGGGAGTATTTTGCCCGGGCTGGAGAGAAAAGCGAATGGCTGGGCGGTGATGTAGCCAGGGTGTGCGCCTACGGAAATATAGCCGGTAGTGAAACCGGTTTTGCCTGGCAGCACCCGCAATGTCAGGATACACTGGCCGTGGGTACGGCCCCGGTGGGATCGTTCTCACCCAACGCTTTCGGATTGTATGATGTGATTGGCAATGTATCTGAATGGACCCTGGACTGCATGAATCTGTCCTATCTGGACGCCCCGGTAGACGGTAGTGACTGGGGACGCGGGATATGCAGTTCACACATGACACGAGGTGGCTCCTGGGTAACCGGCAGCAAGGAAATTCGCCTGCCGGCCCGTTTCAATCTGAACAATGGTGACCGAAATGATTTCACAGGATTCAGGGTCATAAGGGCAATTGACGATTGAGATGAGCAAGACCGGAAAGCCAAAACATTTGCTCCACACCATGATCCTGCTGGTAGTGGCGGGCCTGATCCTGGCCCCACCGATGGCAGCACAGACCGAAAATACTGAGCAGCCCGAGCAGAAGATACCTGCGCAGGACGAAAATGCATCCGGCAGTACCGAGGTTGAATTCAATGAGGACAATTACCGGCGTCACATGGAACTGCGGGATACACGCGAACAAAGAACTGTATTCCCGGAAACTGAGTACCAGACACAGACCGGTCGTCAGAAGATAGCGGATCTGCCCGAGGAATCACAAAAACATCTGCGGGACGAACTGCGTGAAGTCATTCTAAGCAGTGACCGATGGCAACCGGGAAATGAACTACTCGACTTTCCCTACCACCCGAGTGTAGCCGCAAAAACCAACCAACCCCTGCAGGAGCAGGAATCCCAGGCCTGGGATGAACTGGTTGAGAGCTATCATCAGCGTGAGGCTGATATTTATCAAAACGCCGCCAGGGCCCGTGGCGCTGAATCGGCTGAGACTGCCAACGGGGAAGGTATCGCAAGCGACACTGAATCCGGTCGCGGTGAGGAACAAGATAGTGATCGCAATGGCAGCGCCGCCGGAGGAAATCAGCCTGGTCAAGAAACCCTTGAGGGCAGTTATTCCCCGGAATCGGCTGATGCTCAAGCAGTGAGTACGCTGGGCGTGTCACAAAATGCCATGGAATACTTGCTTGGAAGTGGCCAGCAGCCTGGACAATCTGGCAGTAGCAACAACAACAGCAACAACAACAGCAACAGCAACAACAGCAACAGCAGCGACAGTGGCAACAGCGGCAACAGCGGCAACAGCAGCGACCCGACCAGACAACAGGAGCAATCAGACGGAAGCAACAACGCTTCTGAGCATGCCATGGCAAAGGATGGGGGCCCTACGACTTCTGCAAATCCCACAGTGACTGAGTCGAATTCCCAAGCTGTGGATCCACCGCAACAGAGCAGCGAACAAAGTGCTACCGAAGAGCAACAGGCAAATCAGGAAAACACCACAGAACCATCTTCAAGCACAGATTCCAGCCAACTGCTTATCCTGTCCGAAGATACCCTGTCTGTAAAAGACCTGGTGAATGCAAAGGGTGTACGTGATGCAAACCAACCTGTGGCTATCCAACTGGATGATGATGCAGAGGACAATGGAAAACTCCCGGAATCAGAGGAAGATGGGTGAGCCCCCTGCCCCTTCCGGTCTAGGGGTCGACCTGGCTCTCCAGCAAAACCGTCTGCTTGATAATTTCCTCGGTTAACTGACCCGCACGCTCATCAAACTTCTCCGTTTGCATGTAGATGTATTCAGCCGCATCAAAGTGCCGGTCAAATTGTTTTGAATCAACTTCCTGATCGAACATTCTCTGATAAGCATCCAGTTTTCCACCAACAGAATCAATGGCCTGGTCTGTCAGTCGTTCCAGTTCCTCGTTGAACAATTCGTACTCCATCATGTTACGCAAATAGATGGTCCGGGTACGATATTCCTCCAGTTCCGCGATAAACTCCTCGTCCCGGGCCAGGGAGGAATAGCTGATGCTGTCGGCAATCGCATTGCGGATGATGATCACGTCCTCCATGATCGCGTTCATATCGATCATGCTGACCAGTACCGGATTGCTTGCATTGATTTCGGCCAGTTTCTGACGGATTTGCACATTGGACGCGTGCGCAAAACGCAACAGGTGGGCTGCACCGATCAACATCGATTGCTGATCCACGATACGTGATAGCGGTGTTTTGTAGTCATCCGGATTGAACCCGATGGATGCATCCGTTTCAATACGGGTTGTCAGTGAGATCAGCGGATCAATCAGCACTGGGCTGGCACCACCTGAAATCAACAATACCTGGCTGAGTTGCCGGTATTGTTCACCCGGTGGCAGATCGCCCATGGCACTGAAATTTAACCCGGCGAAAGCCATTCGCCCCACTGCGAGCAACAGCATGCACATTAAACGCAACCCAAATCCGGAATTCATGGGTTCAGCAGATCTGCGATCGGCATGGGGTCAGATTCGAAACTCAGGTATTTCAATTTTCCCGCTGATGCCTTGCCTATATCAATACCGTCCCTGAATGTTCTGATGGCTGGACGTTGACCGGTCTTTTCAACCCGCAACACACCGTGCGGTAAGCCATTTCTGAAACTGCCTTCATAATAGCTAACACTCATCTGACCATACCGGTTCATGATCATTCCACCCGAACCCGATGCCAAGCCCTGGCGGACCTCACCCAGGTACTCCACGATGTCACCACGCTCATTGCTGACCAGGCCGTATCCCCTGCCCGTTGCAATGCCATTGTTACATACACCGAACCAGCGCCCATTCTGACCAAAACCTGGGTGATTAAACCGGCATCGCTCACCGGCCTGAACTACCATCGACCTGACCCGTGACTGGTACAGGCTGAGTGTCTTGTTTCTGAATTCCGAGAACCCACGGGCGGTGATCAGTTCCTTTGATTCCAGCCACTCCATCTGGACCGCCATCTGGCGATCAAACGCGGGCGCCATGCGTGCCAGGAAATAGCGGTTCACCTCCTCCGATTCCGTCCTGGTTTCGAGCGTTTGATGCATTGCCCAAACCGAACCCGCCAGACCCGCCCCCACCATTGTGGTCACCGCGGCAGTGCTGGCAGCGGTTGATGCCACGGCACCGTAAACCGAACCTGCCAACACGATGACCGCCACCGCGCTGGTAATGTTCTGTACCCTGGCCAGGTGTCGGCGCTCTTCCAGCATGCGGTATTCCGCGGAAATGATTTTGCGCATTTTTGCGCCGTAATTGCCTGCATAGGTACCGTTATAAATGCTGTCTGACTGGGCGGCCAGAAACTCCCGCTCTGCACCTACCAGGGCCTCGGCCAACCTCAATCGCGCCCTGACGCTCTCGTCGCTGGACTGCACAAAGAATATATTGGCGAGTTCGGGGTCAAAGCGCTCAAGTGCCAGTTGCCGGTCAAAAAACGTTGCCCGTTCGTGATCCACCGTGTTCAATACTTCCACGATTCGGGCACTCGCCCCTTTGACAAAACCCCGCTCAAACGGATCGACTCCGTTGGTCTCCGACAGATTGGCTACGACGCCACCGTCCATCTGAATCTTTTCAAGGGGATACTGTTCTATGGCGAACCTTTGCTCCCCGGCATTCTTCAGCGGCAGACTGATATTCGCAGTGTTACGTTCACCCAGGAAAGCAACAAAATCCAATGAGGGTGTCCGGTCGACCCCTGCCCCTTCCATTTTCAGACGGAAATGTTCATCGGCTTCCTGGCGTGCCTGTCTCCAGCTTGAACTCAACAGTGGTGGACTGGCAATTAACAGTCCATTCAATGCCGGTTGGGACCAGCGGTTACTTTTTACCACGATCAGTGGTGTGACCAGGTCTCCGAATGTAACCGGGGGCGCATTCATCATTTTGTTCACATCGGGAAACGAGTAAATACTGAAATCGATGGTCAGTACGCTGGGTATTTGCTCCGAAGCCAGTATCGGGCGACTGTGTAGTTTCTGTTGCTTGTCCCACGCAATAATGTGCGGTGATAACAATACGGAGCCTGCGGGCAGGACCTTTTTCAATTCGTTGTACAGCGACATGGCGTAGTAGCTGGACTTCTCAATGACGGACTGGGCAATCCGTGACGTTTGGGGTTTCCCATATTCGGCAAATGGCACTTCACCACCAATGGCATTAATGGCAAACGAACTGACATACAGGTTTTCGGCGTAGGCGTGGATCATTGCGGGGTAACGAATGATGACCAACGCCGATGCGCCCGAGGAATCGGCGACGTAGGTTTCCCTGGGACCAGTGTTTGAATAGACGGAACTATCCACGCCCTGTGCCGTTCCTGCACAGCCACTGATAAGCACTGTGACCCACAGTAACAACAGAAAGGTCAGTACCCGCACCAGCGTGCAGCCAGAGTTTATCTTCACAAAAGCAATGCTCAAAATTTCATCCGCCGGGTACGCTGGTTCTTTTGGAACACCGTGTATATGTTTGGTTCCCGGTTACCATCTAAAATCCTCTGTATCTTCCATTTCATGTTTCAGAATCTTGGAATGCTCATCTGCACCATAGAAAAACTCCAGACGTAAACGAATTCCCGGGTTGGCCTTGTAATCGAATTCATCTTCAAATGCGAACTGTGGAACAATCTCATAGTACAGCCATTGCTTTGATGACCGCTTGCGGTATCGCAAGGACACCGTGTACGAGTCAACGTGGGTTGCGGGACGGGTATGAAATATGGTGCTAAACTCGTATTGCAAGCCAGACGCGTCATTAAGTCCCTGAGTTACAAAACTTGAAATCCTCGTGCGATAGCCCTCCTCATCACTTTTCTCACCCCGCCAACGGCCGTCAACGGTTTGACGAAAGTAAAAATGATCGCTGAAAGCATAGTTCAAATCCACACGGGATATGAATTGCCAGTGGTTGTTTGTTTGCCAACGCACAGCCTGGGTAAAGCGAAAGGATGATCTCTCAGTGATGGCCTTGTCATAGCGTGCCCTGGGTCCCGCAAAAAAAGCAAACTCGTTAAATTTTAACCCGGCGCTCAAACTGGTGTGCCAGTTTTTACGCAGTTTGCCGAAAAACTGCAGACCCAAAACGGTTTCATCGAGCGAATCATCAACTGATCCCCCGGAATTTTCGTTGTCTGAGTGATTACCCACGACCAGGCTGACCTTACGGCTGACATTGGGCAGCCTGAGTTTCAAAGATGCCTTCAAACGGAACTTTGAACCCTGTTGGTCGCGGTAATACAGTTCAGGTCTCAGACGGAACTGACTGCTTGCGACATCGGCCTCGTAATTCGGATCCCTGAAAAAGGAATCCACCCACTGGGTTGCGCGCTGCACCTGGGTATCGACCTGGCGTTTGTGCCAGTCCAGGATGTCTTCGTCTTTCACCTCCTCATTTTCCTGAGTGGTTACCCCTGCATTATCTTCCTGGTCTTCAGCGAGCAGGATTCCAGGTAACGACATCAGGGTAATCATCAAGACACGTATCAGCAGGCTGCTGGCACTGCTTTCCTTAATCTGCCTGATTATCACATCGGATTGGTACATCTAATAAGGGAACATCATATTGGCTGCTATCAGTGTACCGAATTTCACTGGGTTTGTTTGTATGGGGTAATGGTGTTGCGTCTCAAAAAGTGACCGGGACAGATTCTTCCATGTCTCCGAAATCCTGGCATTCTTAAATTAAAAACACCCTATAATTATGATATTACGTGCACTCAAACACCCACTTGAAGGAGTCACAACCCAAGTTCATGATGATCAGCAAGGATACTGTTGTCCATATCGTGCTGCTGGCCGCCCTGCTGCTGTCATGGCCGGCACTTGCGCATATCGTCTTGCAGGATCCTCCCGCACGGACCTCGGATACCGATCTGACCACGGGGCCATGTGGTGATAAACCGACCGGCGCATCGGTGGCTACATATGCCGCTGGAACCAACATCGAGATCACCTTTTACCTGACTGTAAAGCACACGCAGACCACCCATGTTTATATCAGCTACGACGATTTTGCCACCCGCACCAAGCTGGCGATGAAGCCTACCCCTGAAGCCGGTATTTACCAGATGGTCGTTCCACTACCGGAGCAACCGCTGGGCTCTGCCGTTTTACAATTAAACCATCAAGACTATTACAGCTGTGCCGACATCACCCTCGACGAGCGGCCGGAGTTTGCACTCAATTCCGGTCTCAATGATGCCTGGTACAACCCGGCGACCGATGGCCAGGGCTTTTTTATCACCGTGTTTCCCGATCTCGGTGTCATGACTTTGGCCTGGTTTACCTACGATACCGTATTACCGGATGAAGACGCGGAGACGCAACTGGGTCATGCCGGTCATCGTTGGCTGACTGCATTGGGTACGATTGTCGGTGGTGGGGCCTTGCTTGATATCAGCATGACGTCGGGTGGGTTGTTCGATACCACCACCGATATAGAGCGGACCAGCGATGGAACCCTCAACGTTGAGTTTTTTGATTGCAACAGTGGCAGGATCGACTACGTCATACCGTCTGTCGGTCTCATGGGAACAGTGCCGATACAACGGATTGCCAATGACAATATTGCACTGTGCGTCGCGTTAGGCAATCAGCAGTAGCCAGATTTGCCGAATACGCCGCCTGATGCCCACGAATGACCAGTCAGCCTTTGCTGTCTGATCGACACATCCTCCGATGAACGCTCGTGGGCGACACAGTAGCAGTGCAATTATCCTTTGCTAAGCCAGATGTCAGGCGGTGTGTGGCCCTGTTTGAACGGGTCCGTCGGATCGAACCCATGTTGTTTGATGCTGTTGATCCACGCCTGTCCCGCCACCGTGGTCACGACTCCCGGGTAACTCCCAACCTGTGCCTCCCCGATCACCCTTGCTTCAAAGCGTGTGTCAAATGGAGACAGATGTATCAGGGTCTCATTAACTTCAATTTCATTTCTGAGGTGCAACAAAGCAAGACGCGCTGACGTTCCTGTTCCCGTTGGACAGCGGTCCAGGCGGCCGTGACCAATGACCATTGCATTGCGCGAGATTATCCCATCGGCGGTACGCTCCACCGGTCCGGTGAAACCAACGTTCTGAATCGATCGGATTTCGGGGTTGTCGGGGTGCGCAGGTTCAAACTGCGCACGACAGGCATCGCGTATTGCTATACCGGCACGCACCAGCTCAGCCGCTTCGGTTGATTGAACCTTGAAACCAAGGTCCACGGCATCGAGAAAGGCAAAGAAAATACCACCAAAGCACACATCTACGCGCAGGTTTCCATAACCCGCTACGTCAATAGCAAGGTCGCGTGACACAACGAATGAAGGTTGATTCGTGAGCTCTACTTTCCTGACCTTGCCATCCTGGCAGTGGCATAGGGCCTCTATCAGCCCAGCAGGGGATTCCAGGGTCAACAAGGTCTGAGGCTCGACCATGGGCATCATGCCGGTTTCAAGTATCGCTGTCGCAACACACATTGTATTTGAACCCGACATCACCGGATATTTTGTTGCCTCCATGATGACATAGCCAAAATCTGCACGGGGGTCCGTCGGCGGAAGCAATACATTGACAGCAGTACTTGGGCCACCACGGGGTTCAAAAATTAACATCTGCCGAATCTCGTCTTCCTGCTGTTCGAGATACTTCATTTTTTCGAACATGGTATTACCGGGCACATCCACAATTCCACCAACCAATACGTCACCCACCTCGCCTTCCGCGTGCATACCGATTACGGTAAAGGTTCTACTCCAACGCATATCGAATTGACTCCTGGCTAACTGGAAATCGTGTACTTGCTGGCATCTCAAATTCTACTGAACACTGCCACAAGCCAAACACCTGAGATACATTACACTGGATAGTGTATATTTTCCCAGCGGTCACTAACCCTGGCTACCAGCAATCTGGACTCGAATCCACTCGTTGCATCGGGATTGACTGTCCACACAAACGGGAAGATATTTAACCTCACTTGATGTTCGCCACCAACCCGAAAAACAATGACCAAGAAACTAACACTCGAAAATGTATTTAGCCTGGCTTTTTCAATATTGACCCGAAGCGGCGTCAATGAAGACGGTGCAAGTATTCTGGCTGCGAGGATAGTGGATGCGCAACGTGACGGACCGGAAAGCCATGGGCTGGCGATGCTGCCCAACTATGTTTCTTCCATGCAGTCTGACTGGGTCAATGGAGAAGCCAATCCCAGCTGGAAAATGATCACCCCATCATTGCTGTCGGTAGACGGTGATAACGGCTTTGCCCCGGTGGCATTAAGCAAATCCCTCGATACCTTCAAGTGGATGACCAGCAAAGCGGGAGTCGCCGCTCTTTGCTTGCATAATGCACACCATATTTCTGCGCTACGCTCAGACGTTGAACGCCTCGCTTTAGCTGGTTTCGTGGCAATTACCTGTATTACGACACGTTGCTGGATGGTTCCATGGGGTGGAACCAGGAAAATCTTTGGTACCAATCCGATGGCGTTTGCATGCCCGAGGAACGACCGGCCACCGATAGTATGGGACCAGGCAGCCAGCGTCATGGCAATATCGGACATTCGCCTGGCTGCTGAAAAGGGAGAGGTGTTTGAGCAGCCAATAGGCCTGGATTCCTGCGGCCAACCGACTTGTGATGCACAATTGGTCGCGGAGAGTAATACGGTACTGCCATTTGGCCAACACAAGGGAAGCGCAATCGCTTTGATGATCGAAATCCTGGCCGGTGCTTTAACGGGTGGACATTTTTCTCTCGAAGACGAGTCGCCGGATATTCCCGGTGCCGCATCTGCCAATGGTGGTCAAATGGTCATTGCATTCGACCCGGGAGTGGCCTATGGCGAACATTTCTGCGAACGTCTTGAGCCGTTGCTCGCTGAATTTGAATCCAATGGATACGCACGAATTCCTGGTGACGGCCGCCTGCAACGCTCCCGCAAAGTGGCCAAAGACGGGGTATCGGTTTCACAGACATTGTGGGAAACGCTGCAAAGTCTCACCCAGGGTTAATTTTTTTGCCCTTGCTGGTGACTTGCTGGATGAGCCAGGTGAATAAGCATGTAATAAGACAGGTGATGATTTTGATGAGATCCAATTCCTAAATATTAAGTTCAGCGGCTCCCCTCATCGTGCCTCTGCAATAGTCATAAATGGAGATTAGGCAATGATGTCACTGACCACCCGCATTCTGGTTGGCCTCGTTCTGGGACTGGTGAGTGGAATAGTGATCTCACTTTGGCCCAACGATTCACTCAGTTCAATTCCTCTATTTGTGGAACCAGTCGGCACACTGTGGGTCAACGCGATCAGCATGACCGTGGTACCGCTGATCGTCTCGTTGCTGATCACGGCAATTGCTGGCGATCATGAACAAGGGTTCGCTGCCAACCTCGGTGGGAAGACGGTCGGATTATTCGTGTTGATGGTGGCGTCTGTCTGTGTTTTTACAGCACTCACGGCACCGCCATTGCTGGCACTGCTGCAGTTCGACGCGGCAACCATCGATGCATTGAGAGCACCAGGCGCAACCCTGGACACAGCATCCGTGACGCTGCCTCCTTTTCGCGACTGGCTGGTTGACCTGATCCCGTCAAATCCGTTCAAGGCGGTGGTTGATTCCTCGATGCTGCCCGTGATCGTGTTCGTGGCCTTGTTCGCTTCTGCAATGGCACGCATCGCCCACCCGGGCCGTGAGTTTCTGTTGCGATTTTTTACTGCTGTCAAAGAAGTGATGTTCGTATTAATCAGATGGATCATGGCAGTGGCGCCGATCGGCGTATTTGCATTGATGCTCACCATGGCTGCCACCATGGGAATCGCTGCTGCCGGTGCGATCGGCTATTTCCTGCTGCTCACCGTCGGGTTGATTGTGGTGGCAGTTGTTGTACTTTATTTGCTGGCCATCGTCATAGGCCACATGCCGCTGGCCGTGTTCGCACGAGCCTGTGCACCTGCCCAGGTCGTAGGATTCAGCACCAAGTCGTCACTGGCATCGCTGCCGGCCATGTTTACAGCGGCCGAAGAACTCAAATTGTCGCCGGTGGTTACTGGTTTCGTCCTGCCCATTGCTGTGTCGATTTTCAAGTTTGCATCGCCCATCGGACGCGCCTGCGGTACCTATTTCATCGCCCGCCTGTATGGCATCGAACTTGGGCCAATTGAAATCGCGGTCATTGCCGGCGCCATCGGACTGTTGAGTTTCTATTCGCCGGGAATACCCAGTGGCGGCCTGTTCATCATGGCACCATTGTATGTTTCACTGAATCTTCCGGTCGAAGGCATCGGTATCCTGATTGCGCTCGATCAGATTATCGATATGTTTCTTACACCAGCAAATGTAACCGCCAATTTAGCCGTGCTCAGTATGCTGACGCGCGCTGACCGGGAAGCCACCGATGTGTAGTACACGTCCCTCAGAGAAATCCTGAGATAAATTGAGAATTCGGATTGGAGGCCAGGGTCGGAATCGAACCGGCGTAGACGGCTTTGCAGGCCGCAGCATAACCACTCTGCCACCTGGCCTCGGGGAAGAGTTCCCGGGCAAATTCCCGAGAGCGCGCTATTCTACTATTCAGCGGCAAAAAATGCCAAGTGTGTAAGGATAAAAATCAACCTGCAGAAAAAAACCCGGCTCGGATTGGGTCCGTACCGGGTTTCGTAATCTGGAGCGGGAAACGAGACTCGAACTCGCGACCCCAACCTTGGCAAGGTTGTGCTCTACCAACTGAGCTATTCCCGCAGTGAGGTGGCGTATTTTAAGCAAATCGGGCACCGTGTCAACCAGCATAACAGTTAATTTGCACCTGCCCCTTCCGAAGTCAGCCCGCGAGTGGCACAATACGGCCTTCTCAACACGGCGGCATGGGAACACATGGCAAAAGAAGATGTAATTGAAATGGAAGGCAAGGTTCTCGAGACTCTGCCCAATACGCTCTTCAAGGTAGAACTTGAAAACGGCCACGTGGTGACCGCTCATATCTCCGGGAGAATGCGCAAACATTACATCAGAATCCTGACCGGGGACCAGGTAAAAGTGGAATTGACCCCCTATGACCTGTCAAAAGGTCGTATTACCTACCGTATGAAATAGTCTGACACCCAAAACAGCGCGGGCCGGGTAAAACCAAAATCATGATGTTGCCAGATGGACAAACGCCTATCCGCGCGCAAACCTGACTGGGACTCGAGTCCCTTTGTTAACCTTGCCCACTGGTACGGGGGCGTATTCAAGAACTATCGAAGCTGGCCACTCAAGTGATCATCGCCTGTGGTACTTACGATTTTTTACATCACAAATTACCCTGTTCCCCGACCCTATCTGGAGAATGTTTTCAGAGTCCCTGGCGACTTTTTTATTACCTGTTCAGGAAAAGGAAAAGATTTCCTATGAACTGGGGGACAGAAAAAGGGGGTACATAGCGCTGGAAAAAGAAGGCTTATGCCCCGGCGTAATCATGAAACCCCTGAATTTCTGCGATTCGGAAGGCATGTCTCCCCGATATGAAGAAATACTAGCAGGTGAAAACCCGCTCACCCGAATTGATGAGATCTGCGGCTAGTATTTGCTCAAAACTCAGCTGTCAGTCGAAGCCGGCAGGGCTTTGCGGGTTTCCTGTTTTGGCCTGGTACGGATATTCAGGTTTCCGCCGTCTTTTCTTGAAAATGTCACTTCCACTTCACCACCCTCTGACAAGGCACCGAACAGCAGGTCATCGGCAAGTGGGCGCTTGATATGGCTCTGGATGACCCGTTTCATGGGACGTGCACCCATTTCCAGATCAAACCCCTGTTCTGCAAGCCACTCACGAGCAGGTATGGAAACTGAAATACCAACATCCTTCAAGGATAACTGTGCTTCCAACTCAAGAATAAACTTGTCGACAATTTGCAGAACCACGTTGAATGCGAGCGCGCTGAAGTAGATGGTGGCATCCAGGCGGTTACGGAATTCCGGTGTGAAGGTCCTGCGAATGGCCTCGCTGGAGTCTGACACATGTTCCTGCTCGGTAAAGCCGATACTACGCCGTGCACTTTGTTGTGCGCCGGCATTGGTAGTCATGACCAGTATTACATTACGAAAATCGGCTTCCCTGCCATTGGTATCGGTCAGTTTTCCATGATCCATGATTTGCAGCAGGATGTTGTAAACATCCGGGTGGGCCTTTTCGATTTCATCCAACAGTAAGACCGCGTGTGGATTGCGGGTCACCGCTTCAGTCAGCAGACCACCCTGGTCAAAGCCAACGTATCCGGGTGGAGCACCGACCAGGCGCGAGACAGAATGCGCTTCCATGTATTCCGACATATCAAAACGGATCAGTTCAATCCCCATGATCAACGCCAGTTGACGCGTAACTTCTGTTTTACCTACTCCAGTCGGCCCGGCAAACAGGAAAGATCCGATTGGTTTTTCTTCCTCCCCCAGACCGGAACGGGACATCTTGATGGCGGTTGCCAGTGCATTGATGGACTCATCCTGGCCGAAAACCGTCAGTTTCAGGTCACGTTCCAGGTTGCGCAGAGCATCCCGGTCAGAATGGGATACCTGCCGGTGCGGAATACGGGCCATGTGGGCGATAATCGTCTCGATATCGTGCTCTTCCAGCAATTTCTTGCGCTCACCCTCAGGCAGCATTCGCTGTCGGGCACCCGCCTCATCAATGACATCGATGGCCTTGTCGGGCAGATGACGATCATTGATGTGCCTGGCGGAGAGTTCTGCGGCCGCAATCAGCGCCTCATCGGAATACTCGACCTGGTGGTGTTGTTCAAAACGTGATTTCAATCCACGCAGGATCTCGATGGTTTCCTGAATTGTGGGTTCTACGATATCGATCTTCTGAAAACGCCGGGCCAGTGCCCTGTCCTTCTCAAATACACCCCGGAATTCCTGGTAGGTGGTGGAACCAATACAACGCAATTCACCCGAAGCCAACACCGGCTTGATCAGGTTGGAGGCATCCATCACACCACCGGACGCTGCACCGGCGCCAATGATGGTATGAATTTCGTCGATGAACAGTACTGCCCCATCAATCTGGTGCAATTCTGCCAGCACGGCCTTAAGACGTTTCTCGAAATCACCACGGTACTTGGTACCCGCCAGCAAGGCACCCAAATCCAGTGAGTAGAGGGTGGCATCTGCCAGCACTTCGGGGACTTTACCCTCGGTAATCCTGAGGGCCAGTCCCTCGGCCATGGCGGTCTTGCCAACACCGGCTTCACCGACCATCAGGGGGTTGTTTTTCCTTCTTCGGCACAGCACCTGAATGGTGCGTTCGATTTCACTCTGACGTCCGATCAAGGGATCAATCCGGCCTTCGACTGCCTTTTCATTCAGGTTGCTGGTAAAACTGTCCAGCGCACTGCTTCTGGGCTCCGAGCCATCCTCCAGCGTATCTGTTGCCAACTCTTCGGTAGCCGAATCGGCCTCGCGCTGCAGCGGGGATATCCCGTGTGAAATGTAGTTAATGACATCAAGACGAGTGACATCAAACTTGTTCAGGAGATACGTGGCATAGGAGTCTTTTTCACTGAAGATGGCCACCAGTACATTCTGGCCGATGACCTCCTGTTTACCGGCAGACTGCACATGGTAAAGCGCTCTTTGCAACACCCGCTGAAAGCCAATGGTCGGCTGTGTGTCCCGATTATCCTCTGCTTCGAGCACCGGGACCGTATCACGCAACACCTTGTTCAACTCGGCCTCCAGTCCGGACAGGTCCGCACCACAGGCGCTCAACACGGATAATGCGGAACCATTATCCAACAGGGCCAGCAACAGGTGTTCCACCGTCAGGAACTCGTGACGTGCACTACGCGCCTCCTGATAGGCCTGGCTGATGGTGATTTCAAGTTCCTTACTGAACATTTAGTCTGCTCTGTTTGGTGATCTGTTTATTTGACAGGCCGCACCCATGCCGGTTCATGCCTTTTCCAATGCGCACTTGAGTGGGTGCTCGTGCTGGTTCGAAAATTCGTTGACCTGGACGACCTTGGTCTCGGCTATCTCATAGGTGAAAACCCCACACACACCCTTACCCTTGGTATGGACATGCAACATAATCTGGGTAGCACGATCATGGTTCAGACCAAAAAATGACTGGATGACCTCCACCACAAAATCCATGGGTGTGAAATCATCATTCAGCAGGACCACTTTGTACAACGGTGGCGGTTTAACCTCCGGTTTGGCCTCTTCCAGCGCTACTCCGCTATTGTGTTGAGATTCCAGTTCTTTACTCATGGGGTAATTGTATAACACTCTCCGGAAACGGGTCACTCCCTTAAACATTTGACCTTGATCAATTTGGCCCCATCTTATGATCATGAATACACCGGGTGAACAAATCATGGTGGCCATGTCGGGTGGTGTGGACTCCGCCGTTTCGGCCCTGATATTGCAACGCCAGGGGTTTCCAATCTCTGCTATGTTCATGAAGAATTGGGAGGAGGATGACCGTTTTGGCGAATGTTCCGCAGCCGAGGATGTAGCCGATGCCGAGAGCATTTCCGCTATCCTGGGTGTCAAACTGCATGCCCGCAATTTTGCCGCAGAGTACTGGGACAATGTGTTTGAAGAATTCCTCAACGAATACCGGCAAGGACGGACACCCAACCCGGATATCCTGTGTAACCGGGAAATCAAGTTCAAAACATTTCTGCAACATGCCGAGGACCTGGGGGCGGATAAAATTGCCACCGGCCACTATGTCCGTACGGACCGGAAAGATGGAAAAAGTCGTCTTTTAAGGGGGCTGGATCATCAAAAGGATCAAAGTTATTTTCTTTATGCAGTGGGTCATCAACAACTCGCCAAAACGATATTCCCGATAGGTGAAATGCTCAAACCAACGGTTCGGCAACTGGCCCTTGAAGCCGGGTTCGCTGTGTACGACAAGAAAGACAGCACCGGAATCTGCTTTATCGGAGAACGAAACTTCACTGCTTTCCTGTCCGACTTCATTCCAGCAAAGCCCGGTGATATCCAGACCACAGATGGGCGTGTCATTGGTGAACATCGCGGCTTGATGTTTCATACTCTGGGTCAACGCCAGGGGCTGGGTATCGGTGGGGTCAGGGGTTACCCTGAAGCACCCTGGTATGTACTGCACAAGGACCTGGAGAATAATGTTCTGTACGTGGGCCAGCAACATGAACACCCGTGGTTATTGTCCACCCGGTTACAGGCTCGCCAGTTGACCTGGGTCTCGGGGGAAACTCCCGCAGCAGGGAGCAAATTGACAGCAAAAATCAGGTATCGCCAGCAGGATCAGTCCGTGACTGTTACCATGATAGATAATTCTTGTATGCAACTTTGCTTTCAATTACCCCAACGTGCGGTTACACCGGGCCAGTCCGTGGTATTGTACGATGACGATGTTTGCCTCGGTGGCGGCATAATTGAAACCATGAACACACCTCCGGTAACCAGCAAGTTATGAAAAACCGAACCTTGTCATTGGCAGGTATTTTTCAGGCCACCGAACTGGTACGACAAGCCGCAAATCACGGTACCTGGTCGGGCTATGCGGCTGAAACCAGCCTGGGTAGCCTGTTGGCAATAGAAGCCAGTTCTGTAGAGGCCGTATATGGCAGCGTGGAACGTATGCGACTGGGAATAGAAACATTGATTTCGATCTTGCAGGGTGACCGGCGCTACATGGAAAGCCTGGGTTACGCGGTTTCCATCATGCAACTTGAAAACCACTTTCGAAACCAACTGGAAATGCAGACGGGAATTGGCGAAGAGCTGCACGAGATATCATCCATTGACGACGGTCTGGGCATCCATCAGATTCAGGACCTGCAGGCGAAGAAAATTGCCGAACTGTACCAGCGCACCGTCAGCACCATCTCCCCACGTATCGTGGTCAATGGAAAGCCCCAGTACCTTCAGGCTGAACGTACCGTCAACTGGATACGCACATTGCTGTTTTCCGGATTGCGCTCAGCCGTGTTGTGGAAACAATTGGGGGGCGGCAGGTTCAGCCTGATGTTCGGGCGAAAGAAAATGCTGCAACAGGCAGAGATGCTGCTGATGGGCTAGGACTGACGGGTTAACCGACCCTGATTTTCCCAGTCCAGATTCATCTGTAGGAATAATTCCATTTGGGAAATGGGGTGTCGATAAGCGATAATAGCGGGCTTCCCAATAGCAAACACCAAATCACAATTCCCCGCTCACTTTCTGTGCTCGGGCAATGGGTCACCGGAGGCCAGCATGCAAGACTCTTTTTCCGTTCGTCGTGTATTGTCCATCAACGACAATGATTATCACTACTTCAGCCTGGCTGCACTGAATGAACATGCAGATATCTCACGGCTACCCTTCTCATTGAAAATTCTGTTGGAAAACTTGCTGCGACACGAAGATGGTATTGATATTACCCGAACCGATATCGAGGCACTGTCCAACTGGGATCCGCGGGCCGCCCCGGAAACAGAGATTGCATTCACACCTTCGCGGGTCGTGTTACAGGATTTTACCGGTGTACCTGCTGTGGTGGATCTGGCCGCGATGCGTGACGCAATGAAGAATCTTGGGGGGGATCCCGAGTTGATCAATCCACTTTCACCTGCTGAACTGGTCATCGACCACTCGGTACAGGTCGATCGCTACGGCAGTACCGATGCACTCAATATGAACAATGATATCGAGTTCGGACGTAACCATGAGCGCTACAGCTTTTTGCGTTGGGGTCAAAGCGCATTCAGTAATTTCCGCGTGGTACCACCCAATACAGGGATTGTGCACCAGGTCAACCTCGAACACCTCGCCCGGGTTGTATTCGGGGCTGAACGCAATGGAGAGTTGCAGGCATATCCCGACACGGTGGTGGGTACCGATTCACACACCACCATGATCAATGGCATCGGTGTACTGGGCTGGGGGGTCGGTGGCATCGAAGCTGAAGCCGCGATGCTCGGACAGGCCATCACCATGCTGATCCCGCAGGTGGTTGGCTTCAAATTGACCGATGAATTGCCCGAGGGATCAACCGCCACCGACCTGGTGCTGACCGTCGTGCAAATGCTCCGCGAACTGGGTGTGGTAGGTAAGTTTGTTGAGTTCTTTGGTGACGGACTCGCCAACCTGCCATTGGCAGACCGAGCGACCCTGGCCAACATGGCACCTGAATATGGTGCTACCTGCGGTATCTTCCCGATTGACCAGGAAAGCCTGAACTACATGCGTCTTTCCGGACGTTCCGATGAGCACATAGCACTGGTGGAAGCATACGCACGTGCCCAGGGAATGTTTCATACCGCTGATGCCCCTGATGCAGAATACTCGACCGTACTCGAGCTTGATATGTCCACTGTTGTACCCAGCCTCGCAGGTCCCAAACGCCCTCAGGACAGGATATTGCTCACCGAGGCCAGCCAGTCATATTTAAAAGACAAGGATGAATTCATCAAGAACCGCGCAGGTGAAGGCAGTGCCGCGGTGGACTACAACGGCAAGCAATTTGATCTTGAGGATGGTGCCGTTGTCATCGCGGCCATTACTTCGTGTACCAATACCTCCAACCCGGCAGTCATGCTCGGCGCAGGGTTGCTGGCAAGGAACGCCGCAGCTCGCGGTCTCGAAGTCAAACCCTGGGTCAAGACTTCCCTGGGCCCCGGTTCCCGGGTTGTGACCGACTATTTGAAACGGGCGGGATTGATGGATGATCTCGAAGCACTCGGGTTTTACATTGTCGGTTATGGCTGTACAACCTGCATAGGCAATTCAGGGCCACTGCCCCAACCGGTAGGCGATGCCATACGGGACAATGACCTGGTGGCCTGCTCTGTCCTGTCGGGCAACCGCAATTTTGAAGGACGGATCCACGCCAACATCAAGATGAATTACCTGGCCTCTCCACCACTGGTTGTTGCCTATGCGCTGGCGGGAAACATGAATGTCGATATCACCAGCGAACCCCTGGGTAATGACCCCGATGGAACACCGGTATACCTGAGTGACATCTGGCCCACCAGCCATGAGATCCACCGGTGTATTGCGGATAGCGTTACAGCCGATATGTTCAAGAAAAGTTACGCCAGTGTTTTTGAGGGCGATGAACGCTGGCAACAAATTGATTCACCACAGGGGGTCATGTTTGACTGGCAGGAGGATTCCACCTACATCCAGTATCCACCCTATTTCGAAGGCATGGGTATGGAATTGCCACCGGTTGAGGACATAATGTCTGCCCGTTGCCTGGCAAGACTGGGCGATTCGATTACCACCGACCATATTTCACCGGCCGGCGCAATCGCAGAGGACTCACCCGCTGGAGATTACCTCAAGTCAAACAATGTACCCAGAAGCCAGTTTAATTCCTATGGATCACGGCGTGGAAACCACCAGGTCATGATGCGGGGAACTTTTGCCAACGTGCGTTTGCGTAACCAACTGGCTCCGGGAACCGAAGGTGGCTGGACAACATTTCAGCCCGGCGGGGAACAGATGACAATATTTGACGCTTCGATGCGCTACCAGCAGGAAAATACACCCCTGGTCGTTATTGCCGGTTCGGAATACGGAACCGGTTCATCACGGGACTGGGCCGCGAAGGGAACACAGTTACTGGGTGTCAAGGCCGTCTTGGTCACCAGTTTTGAGCGTATTCATCGCTCCAATCTTGTTGGCATGGGTGTGCTGCCACTCAATTTTGAACCGGGCCAGACCGCAGATTCACTTGGTCTGGACGGGACTGAAACCTATACCATCACCGGTCTTGGCGACGGCACTGCAGATTTTGTCAAAGTGGTGGCGGAAAAGTCAGACGGTGACCGCACGGAGTTCAGGGCGGTGGTCAGACTCGATACACCGAAAGAAATTGAATATTACCGGAACGGTGGCATACTGCATTATGTATTGCGTCAGCTGACAGCAGCCAATACAACTCAGTAGCCCGTTACCAGCACGCCGGCGCCCTTGATTGCGTCCTGTTTCAGACGCAGCAATGCGCTGTTTGCCTGTTCCAATGGAAAAACTTCTGTGTGGGTGCGAACACCTGCCGCCAGCGCTTCTGCAATGAATTCTTTGCCATCCGCCCTGGTGTTATTGGCAACCGAGCGGATGACTCTTTCCCAATAGATATGACGGTAATCAAACCCCTTGATCCTGCTCATGTGAATTCCACCGAGCACCAGCCTTCCACCCCTGTCCAGCGCCTTTAATGCCTTCGCTACAATCTCACCGGCAGGAGCGAAAATAATGGCCGCATCCAGTTTGTCGGGTGGCTGGTCAGATGTTCCTCCCACCCATCGGGCACCCAATTCCAGCGCGAGTTTCTGATGGCGGGCAAAGTCACGTGTGCACACGTAGACATCTGCACCACGGTGTCTCGCGATCTGGATCGCTATATGACCCGCTGCCCCAAAACCATACAAGCCAAGTCTGGCACCCGCCCAATTATCCATTTCGCACAGACGCAGACAGCGATAACCGATAATGCCCGCACACATCATGGGTGCAAGTTCCGTATCACTCAAAAGATCCGGTAGTGGATAAACAAATTCCGCCGGTGCCGTTACAAATTCGGCAAATCCACCATTCCTGGTCCAGCCTGTGAATTGCGATTGACCACACAGGTTTTCGCGACCGGACCGGCAAAACCGACAATGGCCGCAGGTTGAATTCAACCAGGGCACACCCACCCTCTGGCCTGCTGTCAGGGATGAGCCGGCAGCGACAGATTCTATCTTACCTACCACCTGGTGACCTGGAATAATGGGTAGCTGATAACGGTCAGGATCAAGCTCACCCTCAACAACGTGCAGGTCGGTCCGGCAAATACCGCAGGCGCTGACTTTTACCAGCACTTCCGCTTCAGCGGGTTCGGGGGTCTCCAGCTCAGTGAACACCAATGGTTCTTCCGACACCGGTTTGCATTCATGGAGTAGCTGGGCATACATGGCGGACCGGTTCCCGATTAATTTCCGTACTAACGCACGGCAGAACGCGAGGTGCGGTGTGCATTCAATTGTCCCACGGTCAGTCTTCTCCTGGCCTCAATACTTGCAGCACTGCTGATGCCCTGAAACTCTTCGAGTTCATTGCCGATAACCCGAGCCACCGGCAGACCGTTTTCCAGCATAATACGGTTCGAAGGCATGGAAGGTGTTTTGACCCCCGGAACAATCAGCCCACCCAGGTTCAACGGGTCGCAGGCGCTTATCACTGTGAACAGGGAGAGATCGGTTGCGGTAACCGGTTTGCGCAATAGACCCAGAGCCTCCGGCAAGGCGAATTGCTCGCCGGAAAACCCATCCACGAAACGCCCGCCACGTACCTCACCCCGGTCTTCCATTCTCCTGAGGTAGGCAAGCAATTCCCTCCAGGGTGGCAACAGGGATTCGCGTTGTATAACGGCGCGGAACACCACACCGTAACGACGCAACAGTGATTTGCACATAACGGCCAGACGCTGTTGTCCGGTGTCACGCAACGCGTGAACCGGATTATTACGGGCTACCGACAAGGGAATACTCCAGCGGCCCACGGGCAAATGTACCGACTTTTGCGAGCGACCGGCCCTTGAACGTCGCAACTTCTGGGCTTCCGGACGCAACAGCCAGCGGACCGGGGAGAAAGCATCCGCGGTGATGGCCCCTGTTGCCACCAGTGTCTTGAGTGCCTGTTCCAGTTGGGGCCGTAACAACCCGGATTCGATCTCGAGGTCCGTGCTGAACATGGCACCACGCTCGAGCAATAATGAATGCACCTTGTTGGCAAGTGAATCGGTCACTTCAACAGGTTCTTGCGGGCTAGCCAGCCAATCCCGGGTGTTGACCCGCGGTACGATGGCAAGCGGTGTGGCAGAAACGATCGTACGCTGATGATCTGCTGTGGTGGCAGGACGGAACCAGGCCAGTTGTCCACTGAGAAAGCGCTGGTCCAATGATGCGGGTGAGTAATCCTTGCAACGCGCGGGCAGCAGGGCATGCTCCCACATATTGACCGGTGCGGACCAACCCTGCAACAGCGACAGGGCCTGGTCGAGACCGGATACCGCATCATCCATGCCGTGCCAGTGAACAAGAAAGTTCATGTAGGCCTCGGGGGATACGGGTTTTACAGCCCGGCGGCGTTGATCACGGCTGTATCGGTGTATTCTGGCCAGCAACCTGCGCTCGCACCAGAGGTTTTCAATCGCTGAGTCTTCCATCAGGATTGCAAAACCCTCATTCTGCAAGGCCAGTAATCCTTGCTGCACGGTTCCTTCATCAAGATCGAGGTCTGATGCCAGTTGTTCCCGGCTGACCGGCCCTAGACCACTCATACGGCTCCTGAGCAATGATACCAGTGCATACTCCCGCTCCCAGGCAAGCTCATCCGGTAACACGTGGGACGGATCAGGGGAAACTTCGGCTTGCGGATGTATGGCCAGCCATTCCCGCAGGCGTTCACTGGCGATCCACCAGCTTTGAGTCTTGGCCTGGTCATCTTTGGCTCCCGCCTTACCGCGCACCCGGCACACCCGCAGATCTTCCGCCAACAGGGAGAACCAGCGACCCCAGTTGCCGGAATCACCCCCCGCCCCTGTTGAAGAATTCCCAGTGGAATACTCTGCCGAGGTCAGGAACCCCAACTGCAACAGGCCATCGTGTAGTTCATCCGTATTGCGTGGATCTATCCAGGCCTCGTTACGGACCTGTGTTTGTGCTGCGACTGAAATGATACTCAGGGTGGCCGCCGACGACAGGTCATCGGGGTCGGCATTGATCGCCCGCGTACGGCGATTCTCGGCCTCACCGTCATCCAGGAAGGCATAGGGTCTGGCATTGATGATCTCACGAGACAATGGTGATGGCCCGACCAGGTCTTTGCACAACACTTCGATTTCTCCCACCGCCATGGATGTCAGTAAATTTTCAAGACCATCAATATCCATGCTCATGTCGAGACAGTCCCCGATGGTCTGACTAACCAGTGGGTGATCCGGTATCTCACGTTTACCCCGGAGATTCTCAAAACAGGCAATCTGGTCCGGGAAAACCACCGCTACCAGGTCCTCTGCCTGGTTTCTCTGCCATTGTGGTGGCAACTTTTTGCCATTGCGCATTCGTTGGATTGCCAGTGCTATGGTGGCGTTCCAGCGCCAGCGCAACTCAAACATCGGTGCATCCAGTAAAGCCTGGATCAACACATCGCGCACACTTTCAGAATTCAAATATCCTGCCACATCAGTCATTTCAAAACTGTGGGTTTCACCCAGTGATAGGATCAGGGAATCCTCGAGCGCAGATGCCTGCAGCTCGAAATTGAATTGTCGGCAAAAACGCTTGCGCAATGCCAGGCCCCAGGCACGCATCAGGCGGGAACCCAGTGGCGCGTGAATCACCAGGTGCATATCACCGGTATCGTCGAAAAAACGCTCCATGACGATTTTTTTCCGGGTAGGTAAACAACCCAGTGCCTGCAACGATGCATGCAGGTACTCGACCAATTGTTCGGCCGCTTCAAGACCAATACCTTCGCTGCAAAGTTGCTTGACCAGTTCCTCTGGTTGCCCGCTTGCCAGGAACTGTTCGACCCTGGATCTCAGCCTGGATACAGCGGCAGATAATTCGTCGCTGCGTCCGGGTCTGTCACCAACCCAGAATGGAATATTGGGTGGCTGACCCCTGGCATCTTCCACCAGTACCCTGCCCTGTTCTATTTTCAATACCCGGTAGCTGGTATTACCCAACTGGAAAATATCACCGGCTAAGCTCTCAAATGCGAAATCCTCGTTCAGGGTGCCTATACGGTGACCCTGGGGCAGCATGATGACCTCGTAATCAAAATTATCGGGAATGACCCCGCCATTTTGCAATGCGGTCAGACGAGCCGCAGGACGTGCACGTATCTGGCCATTGATAACGTCGTAGAAAATTAATGCCGAGCGTCTTCCCCGACGGGTGGAATAACCGTCAGCCAGCATACGTACAACGGCCAGGAAGTCATCTTCCGACAGCTCCCGGTAGGGCCACGCCCTGCACACCAGCCCGAACAGGGCATCGCTATCCCAGTCACGTGCCGCCACTTCCGCCACCAACTGCTGTGCCAGTACATCAAGGGGTGCAATAGGCACCTCGATGGCATCCAGCTCACCACAATCCAGTGCTCTTTGCAGGGCCACACATTCAACCAGGTCATCCCGGCTGAGTGGAAATAACCGACCCTTGGGTGTCTCCCCGACACCATGACCGGAACGCCCGACCCGCTGTAACAATGCCGAAATACTGCCGGGTGTACCCATTTGACACACCAAATCGACGTGACCGATATCAATGCCCAGTTCCAGCGAGGCAGTTGCCACCAGCACCTTAAGCTGACCTGACTTGAGTGCCTGCTCCGCGTTAAGGCGGTGTTTGCGTGACAGACTGCCGTGGTGTGCAGTGACGGCCTCCTCCCCCAGACGTTCGGCCAGGTGTCTGGCCATCCTTTCCGACAGACGCCGTGTGTTAACAAATATCAGCGTGGTTCGGTGTGCCCTGATGAATGCCTCAAGACGTTCATAAAGTTCTTCCCAGACCTCATTTGCCAGCACCGGTGACAAGGGTGACTCCGGCAGTTCCAGGCGAATATCAAGGTGACGTTTATGGCCGGTGTCGACAATGGAACAGGAACGACCGCCACACAGGTAGTCGGCAATAAGCTGAATTGGTTTTTGTGTTGCAGACAAGCCGATGCGGTCAGGGTCCCTGCCACAGAGTGCTTCCAACCGTGCCAGCGACAGGGACAGGTGACTGCCACGTTTGTTACCGGCCAGAGCATGAATTTCATCGACGATCACACTGTTGACACCTGAGAGCATATTTCTGCCCGAAACCGAGGTCAGCAACAGGTACAGCGATTCCGGTGTCGTGACCAGGATATGCGGCGGCCGCTTGGCCATTTTTGCCCGTTCACCCGGCGGTGTGTCACCCGTTCTGACAGCGGCGCGAATGCCGTGGGACGATTCCCCATGATTGGACAGTTGTTGGTCAATACCCTCGAGGGGTGCCCGCAGGTTTTTTTCTATGTCGTTGGACAGTGCCTTCAAAGGGGAAATATAGAGAACATGCACCCGTTCCTGCAACGTGTTGTCACGACTTTCAATGACCAGATCATTGATCGCACACAGGAACGCCGCCAGGGTCTTGCCACTACCGGTGGGTGCGGCGATTAATACCCTTTTCCGATCGTTAATCTTCGGCCAGGCCGCAGTTTGTACCGCTGTCGGTGCGTCAAAGGCGGCAGAGAACCATCCACTGACGGAGGGATGAAACTGTGCAGGCAGACCGGAAGTTAAATGATCACTGGACATCGCTTGATTGTAGCGCAAGTTTTCTCAATAACTGATAAGGCGAATATATTTTGAAGACGACTCCTGCAATTCGTCAGAGCATCCCATGTCAATTCGGTTCTGTCGTCTGCCCGATTATCTGTCAGATAGCTGCAGCGGTACCCAGTCCGCATCACTGAGCAACCAGTCACCGCCATCGAGTATCCAGTGTGTCTTTACTTCGAAAAGCTGACCACTATCAGGTAACAGTCCAGGGCCACCGGTAACCAGCACATTGAACTGTGCTGAGGCCTGACCTTCAAAAGTCTCCTGTACACGGATGGGAAACAACTGCGCGTGTAATCTGCGGTGCTGATTGATCTGGAAGATCATAAAACGATGGAAATCCCGACGGGTCATGCTGCCCCGTTGCCCTTTGAATGAATCGGCCACGTAGCCCATGAATTCAAAGTGCTCGCCATTTTCTGCTGCTACTTCCATCAGTTCAATCGTGGCGATTATCTGTTGTTCGATGGTCCGGTCATCCCCACAGGACACCAGCAACAGTAACATCAGTATTGCGACAAACCGCGACCTCATTCGCCGTCGGCCAGGTAGCGCTCCAACAGGTGGGAAGAAACCACTATCAGGTCGTGCTCGGTAATCAGACCCACCAGCTTGCCTTCATCGATAACCGGCAGGCAGGCCACCTGGCATTCACGCATCAGACGGATCGCCTCAACGGTGCTTGCATCAGAATTTACCGTGACGGGGTTGCGGGTCATGATTTCCTCGACGGTTACCTTTTGCTCACCACCGACCCGGCCCGTTGCCACCAGGCGCAAAAGCGCACGATGGGATACCAGGCCGATCAGTTCGCCGTCATCACCTTCCACCGGTACATGCCGTACATGACGCCAGTCCATCAGGGTGGCGGCAAAATCCACGATATCATCAGCACGCACGGTAAACAGATCGGTCGCCATGAACTGTGACACCTTCAGATAACTCTCACGCCAGTCCTGGGTTTCGCAGAAATCTGCCAGGCCCCAGTCGGATATGGGGCGTCCGGTCGCCTGCTGGTCAACCATACTGGCCACAAGACTGCGCAGACGCTGATCTTCAGTGCCGCGATCACGCATATTATTGACTGACTCCAGTGCCCAGCGAGCACCGTTCCTGCGTGTGGTTACCCGGTCTCGCAACACCCCCAGATACAGGTCAATATCTTTCTGATCGACACCGGATCTTTGTAATCCAACTTCGGCCAATGGTAACAACTGCTCCAGGATCAATTCCTGGGCAGGCATATGTGTATCACCAAACCAATTCAGCTGTGCACGGATTCCGTCCCTTGCGGCCGCCATGAAATTGGCTTTGACATCTTCGAAAGGAATCAGATCACGAACATCACCATATTCATGGGCCATCCCGGCCATCATGCCCACAAAAAATGCCGTGTTGGCAATTTCGTCGATCACCGTTGGTCCGGAGGGTATGACCCGGTTTTCAATACGCAAGTGAGGGATACCCCGATGTACCCCGTAACATGCCCGGTTCCAGCGGTACACTGTGCCATTGTGCAGACACAGTGCCTTGAGTTTCGGGGCAATGCCCTGCGCAACCATGGCCAACGGGTCGTCTTCTGTTTCGGTGGTCAATATGACCCTGAAACGCGCTATGTCCTCCTTGAACAACTCGGTCACAGAATCTTTCACCCAGTGGTCACCGAAATGGACCCGTGGTTTCAGGCCACGTTTCTGGTGGGTGGCCGAGCGTGCATCCACAGAGTACTCAAACACCGAAATACGTGTCTCGTGCCAAAGACGTTTGCCCAACAATATGGGGGAGTTTACCGCGGCTGCCAACAAGGGGGCGGTTACGGTTTGTGCAATATTATAGAAATGTGCGAAATTATCCGGGCTTACCTGGAAATGAACCTGGAAACTGGTATTGCATGCCTCCAGCATCAGGTTGTCATGCCGTACCGTTAACTGG
Organism: Lysobacterales bacterium; assembly: GCA_014238945.1. Classification (GTDB taxonomy): domain Bacteria; phylum Pseudomonadota; class Gammaproteobacteria; order Xanthomonadales; family SZUA-36; genus SZUA-36. The sequence goes on along the minus strand of JABAAB010000045.1, from coordinate 6,194 downwards.
TCTATGCCATTGATGGTGAACTGCAGGTCATCGCCACGCAAGGCCATGATGGCATCGTTCAGAGCAAAATACCGTGGTGTCGGCACCATGGAGTCCAGCCCCAGGTTGCTCTTGGTCAATGTGGGCAATATACCTACCAGGGCGATTTCGCTGTCGCATTGATGTGCCGCCTGACGGGCCATTGAATAGACTTCCTGTGCTTCAGCCTCCATCAGTGAAAGGCAATCAGTGTTCAGTTCCTGCACAGAAAGATTGGCTTCTATATTGAACAATCCCAGCTCATGGGTGAATCTTTCATCATTAAGCCGGTCAAGTACGTCCAGTGCGGTCAGGGCAGGTTTTTGTGCCTTGTCGATCAGGAACATTTCCTGTTCCGCACCGATACGGCTGACACCGGACTCCACCATGCCCTTGTCCAGCATGACTTCCAATGCCCGGACCTCATCGAGCAATGACTTCATGAATGCCTGGCGAGCGGTCTCGTCAGCATGTTGTTCGACGTTTTGTTCACCCATCAGGTTGTGCCTTAAGCAGCTGTCCCCATGCGGATAATAAACACTGCCATACGGGTCGGCAAACAAAATTCATAAAACAACTGCGTCAGGTCAATTAACATGCAAAAATAGTGGACATAATTTATACCAGAATCCGGTGTGGACAATACCACCGAACGAGGCTACATCAATGACGCAAAAGCCCTGGCTGAACAGTTATCCAGAAGGCGTACCGCACAGTATTGACCTGGGTGCTTATCACTCCATTGTCGAACTGATGGAAAGAAGTTGTGAAAAATACAGGGACAGGAACGCATTTCACAATATGGGTGCCGATCTCAGTTTTGCCCAACTCGACTACCTGACCCGGAACTTTGCAGCCGCATTGCAGGACATGGGTCTGCAACCGGGTGATCGTATCTCCCTGATGATGCCCAACATACTACAGTATCCAGTGGCTCTGTTCGGTGCCCTCCGCGCCGGATTAGTCATCGTAAACACCAACCCGATGTATACCGCGCGGGAACTTCGGCATCAGCTGGTTGATTCCGGTGCCCAGGCCATCGTGGTGGTTGAGAATTTTGCCCATGTACTCGAAAGCGTGCTGGATGAGACCCCACTGGAATTCATTATTACCACCGGTGTCGGTGACCTGCTCAATTCCCCGAAATCCCTGCTGGTCAATTTCATACTGAGGCATGTGAAAAGAAAAATTCCGGCCTGGTCCCTGCCGGGCTCGCTCGGTTTCAACGAGGTGCTTGACCGGGGAATCAGACTGCCGTTGCGCCCGGTGAATATCGGTTTCGAGGACGTGGCGTTTTTGCAATACACCGGTGGAACCACGGGGGTGGCCAAGGGTGCCATGCTGACCCACCGCAATATCGTTGCCAACCTGTTGCAATCCAGGGCCTGGATGCAGCAACTCGATGATACACAGGAAATTATCATTACGGCCCTGCCGCTTTATCATATCTTTGCGCTCACCGCGAACTGCCTGACTTTTCTCTATCTGGGTGGCTCCAACATCCTGATCACCGACCCGCGAAATATGCCGTCATTCGTAAAGGAGTTGTCACGTCACCCCTTCACTGCAATCACCGGGGTCAATACGCTGTTCAATGCCTTACTGCACACCGAAGGCTTCTCAGAGTTGGACTTTTCCAAGCTGAAAATGACACTGGGTGGTGGCATGGCGGTACAAAAGGCCGTTGCAGAGCAATGGAAACAGGTGACGGGTATCACCCTGGTCGAGGCATACGGACTGACGGAGACATCTCCCGCCGCCTGTATTAACCCGGTCACACTAACTGACTACAACGGTTTTATCGGTCTGCCAATTTCGTCCACAGAAGCCTGTGTTAAAGACGATTCCGGGAATCTCCTTGCCGCCGGCGAGTCCGGCGAGCTGTGCATACGCGGACCCCAGGTAATGAAGGGCTACTGGCAGAGCCCGGAAGCAACAGCTGAGGTACTGGATAAAGATGGCTGGTTACACACCGGTGACATTGCCCTTATGAATCCTCAGGGTTATTTTAAAATTGTTGACCGTAAAAAAGACATGATCCTGGTATCCGGATTTAATGTTTACCCCAACGAGATCGAAGATGTTCTCGCCCTGCATCCCGGTGTGCTCGAAGTGGCAGCAGTTGGAATTCCGGATGAGCATTCAGGTGAAGTGGTCTGTTTGTACGTGGTCAAAAGCGATGCTGCCCTCAGTAAGGAAGACATCATTGCTTATTGCGAAGAGAACCTGACCGGCTACAAACGTCCACGTCAGGTGCATTTCCTGGACAGCCTGCCAAAGACCAATGTAGGAAAAATCCTGCGCAGGGAACTGCGGAAAATCTAGCCGATAGCGGGTATGGCCAGGGGTCTTTCCGCCCTGCTCACATGGTCCATAACAAGACCCACACGGGCTGCACTTGAGCCAATGGCCCGCGCAGCCTTACATCATCAATGTCAACGCTATTGGTACCCATAGCGACATGCATACCTGTTTGGGGAACCAACGGGCAAATTGGATTCCCAACGGTAACCGTTCACTTATCAGGTGGGTGGATTGGAATCAGAAACAGAGATCTCATGGTTCACTGGACTGATTTTCCGATTTCCACAGCATCGACCTGTATACCCGGTCCCGCCCGCTTGGATGATCGTAGAAAATCAAAAGCTCCAGTGGACCGGGGCTGATCTTGCGGTATTCGCTCAAGCGCATTGCCACCCGTGCAAAACCATCGGCTTGCCCTGCAACATTGATACCGTAATTGTCCGCCTCGGCTTCGTGGACACGAATAATGCCATTGGTTACCGGTGTTGCCACAAAAAAGTAAATTGATAACAAGGCGCCAAATAGCGGTAGACCCGCGCTATCACCCACGCCGCTCACACCCCAGTCCTGCCCCCAACGACTCAGCGCACGGTTGAAACCCCAGGCCACAAAGGCGAACCCGAAAGCCAGCACCAGGCCGAAATTGATGATCAGTTTTGCACTGTGATTGAGCACATAGTGACCCATTTCATGCCCCATCACGGCCTCGATCTCCTCTATTGATGTGCGTTTGAGCAGATTGTCGTTGAGGCTGATGCGGGTGGTACCCAGGAAGCCACTCACATTGGCGCTGATCCGGGTGGTCTGCCGGGATGCATCAAACCAGTAAACATCATCTCCGGGTATGCCGTTGGCGTGTGCCATGGACATGATCGAGGTCCTGAGCGGCCCATCCTCCAGTGCCTTGTAATCGTTGAACAAGGGACTCAGGTAAACCGGAGATATCACGGCAAAAAACATCAACATCAAAATCGATACGCCGGTTCCCCATACCCACCAGCTGTTGCTCGCTTTACGTATGACTGCGTAGATCAGTGTCAGGGCGGCGCTGCCAAACAGGACGGCCACCACCAGACTGGTGAACCAGTCGCCCATCCATGCACCGAATGACTGTGTAGCCAGATCGTAGCTGTGCTCACGGAAATAGCCCTGGTACACCGTCAACGGGAAAGACATCAGTGTTGCGATCAGGATGTATTGTATGCCGTAAACAACAGTGTGCAGCCATCGCCAGCGACCCACGCGTTCTGAAAGCTTGCGCATACCCGCCGAAAGTCGGCTGGCTAGCAACAGCCAGGCCACCCCGATTCCATAGAGAAAGCCCCACAATTTTAGCCAGTAGCCACCCTCCATATAGGCATCAGAGCGTGCCCGGGCTTCTTCACTGAGCAGGTTGATGTAAGCTTCGGTTGCCTTATCGACATCAAAATCAGGACCGGCTTTGGCACCGTCCGGTATCTCGAGAGTGATTACAGACTCCGGCGCAGGTGCCTGTGCAATTGCCATCGGTGATGAAACTCCGAATATGATTAGCAGCGCCATACCTGCCAGTAAACCTGCCCTGAAATTGTTCATGTCATTACCCGGTTAGAGAAAATATGAATAAATTATGACAGCTTACATGGTGGATTGGTGTTCAGGACAAAATTCAATTTCGCAAAGGCTACCAGGTCTTTTCCCTGATGCCGCTGTGCTGCTACTCGAATTGCAGGGTTAGTGTTACAGCACTTTTGAAAATATCCTGGACTGGCAGTGAACATCCTTTACCCATTCAGTGGAAGATACCGGGTAAAAACCTATTTGGAATTTCTCTTCAATGCCAGTGCACGGGTCGCTTTACCGCTACCATAGCGACTTTTTATATTGTCCATGGTCTGGTCCAGTGCACGTTGATTGCTGGTATCAAATCCGGAATTCTGCTCATCACCAGATTCCAGGCCACTGACGCCTACGCCCAGTAATCGGACCGGTGTGCTCTGATTCGCTTCCAACCAGGTTTCCAACAAGGAGCGTGCCTGCTTGAAGACAACCTCTGTGCTGGTCGTCGGTGCCGGCAGGCTGCGTCTGCGCGTGGCGGTCCGGAAACGATAGTCCCTGACCTTGATCTGGATGGTGCGTGCCGACAATCCGCGCGCCCTGAGCCGGCTGCTTACCGATTCGGCCTGGCGTTGCAATTCACTGTAAAGTACACGCGGTTGTGAAATGTCCTGGTCAAAGGTTACTTCACGGGAGATTGACTTCTCCGCCCTGGCAGCCACGACTTCACGCGCATCCTCTCCACGGGCCAATGCCTGGAAGTGGGCAGTTCGGTTCCCAAATACTTTGCTCAGTACCGCAGGGTCGGCCTTGCGCAACTGACCCATGGTCAGAATACCGAGCTTCCTAACCTTTGGCAGTGTCTGCTTTCCGATTCCCCAAACCCTGCCCACCGGCATCGGGTCAAGGAAAGCACGCACACCATCCGCTGGAACATGCACAAAGCCACGTGGTTTGCCAATATCAGAAGCCAGCTTGGCCAGGTACTTGTTGTGTGCCATACCGACAGAGGCATGCAAACCTGTGCTATTGAGTATGTCGCGACGCAGGTTTGCACCAATGGTCTCGATACTGCCAAACAGTGCCAGGCTGGCGGAAACGTCGAGAAATGCTTCATCGAGGGACAGACCCTCAACCTGTGGAGTCACTGTTCGGAACACCTTGAACACCTGGCTTGACACATCCTGGTATCGTGACATTCTGACCGGCAAAATAATCGCGTCCGGACACAGACGGCGTGCGCGCGACATGGGCATGGCAGAAAATACACCAAATTTGCGCACCTCGTAATTCGCAGCTGCCACCACCCCCCGTCCACCTGTACCCCCGACGATTACCGGCAGGCCGGCATATTCGGGATGGTCATACTGTTCAACAGAAGCAAAAAATGCGTCCATATCCACATGGATGATTGCCCGTTGCGGACCGTCCTGGGGATTTGGATTTGCGATGAGAGTCACAGTACCGTCATTATATCGGTATGGATAACAGAGATGAATTCCCTATTCTGAAGCGTGGCCTGTATGCCAACCATGCTGCAATTTCTCCCTGGCCCAGGGTAACCGCACAGGCAGTTTCCGACTTTGCCGAGGAAAACTGTCTGCTGGGTCCGGAGAAATACGCCCGCTGGTTGTTGCGGGAAACGCGCTTGCGTCAACGATTGGCCCTGATGCTTAATGCTCCCTCCCCGAATGACATTGCCCTGCTTAAAAACACCACTGAAGGAATATGCACGGTGGCCAATGGCATCGACTGGAGTAGCGGTGACAACGTGGTTCTGCCACTGGGAGAATTCCCGTCCAACCGGCTGCCCTGGCTGGCTCTGCAACGTCAGGGGGTAGAGGTTCGCGAAGTAGATATTCGCCACACTGCCGACCCCGAGGCGGCCTTGCTGACTCGAATAGACGAACACACCCGTCTGCTGTCTGTCAGTGCAGTGCAGTGGACAGATGGCCTGCGATTAAAACTTGAGGTACTGGGTGCTGCCTGTAAACAGGCCGGTACGTTGTTCTTTGTCGATGCCATCCAGCATCTCGGTGCCCTGCAAATGAATGTGCAGAACAACGGGATCGATTTCCTGGCGGCAGATGGCCACAAGTGGCTGCTGGCACCGGAAGGTATAGCGGTATTTTATTGCTCTAAAAATGCTCGGGAGCAACTCCGTCTCAATCAGCACGGCTGGCGGGCTGGTAAGGACGTGCGAGTTCAACACCCGGGAGGCTGGCGAGTCCCTCGGATAAAACTCGCGAGTTTTCGGCCACCATGACGTCTACCCGGTGCATGCCGACGTCCTGCAGCACACCAAGCGATGCGTACAGCGCAGCCTGGCCCAGTGT
>JABAAB010000054.1 GCA_014238945.1 Lysobacterales bacterium | reverse complement strand
GTGACGGATGATGATGGTGCGAGCGACAACACCAGCACCCCTGTTGTGGTGGAGGAGCCTGAAACCTTTTCAATCGGCGGCAACGTCAGTGGATTGGAAGGTATCGGCCTGGTACTGCAGAACAATAGCGGTGATGACTTGTCGATCGAAGCTGACGGCGGTTTTACATTCAGTATGAAGCTGGCAGATAGCAGTGCTTACGCGGTAACTGTCAAGACGCAGCCCAGCAGCCCGGACCAGACCTGTAGCATCAGCAACGCCAGTGGTGTCCTGGCTGGCGCAAATGTGACTGATGTAAATGTCGATTGTGTGGAAACGCAAGACGAACTTTTTCAGGATGGATTCGAAAACTGATACCTTCACATACTGACCTGTAAAAGGGGCCGGATACTTTAAAGTAATAAATGTATCCGGCTCCATTTAATCACAAGTTGGCAAGGAGCCATGCAATGAATGAGTTAATGATATCCATTCCCGGGACTGTCTTGCTGTGCCTGGCGATTTTGAACCCATGCATGGTTTCGGCAGCCGAAATCACCGTCAATATCAACACGGATACCGGTACCGCACCGGGTTCCTGTGAACTGCGTTCTGCCATTGAGGCAGCCAATACCGACCTGGTAGTAGATTCCTGCCTCGCCGGGTCCGGCGCTGACACTATCTTATTCAGCGGTGAAGGTGTCATAACGCTTGGCAGTGACTTACCGGAAATCACTGAAAGCCTGGTGATTCAAGGTACAGGTTTTGCCACCACCAGGATCGATGGTGATGGGTTATATCGTCAGTTTAATTTTGCCAGTGACAGTGGTAGTCATGAGATCAGGGACCTCGGTTTGACCAAGGGGTTTTCACAATCCGCGGGTGGCTGTGTCCGCAACGCGGCAACAAGTCTCAGGATCGAAAACGTGGTCATGAGCAGATGCGAGGCGTGGGGTTTGGGTGGTGCGTTGTGGGCGTTCGGGAATACCTCCATTTTCACTTCATATTTCACCAGTAATACAACCTCGGCAAACGGAGGCGCAATTTTTTATGGCACCGGTACCTATGAGATAACGGATACGACTTTCGACTCCAACAACAATACCGGCGATTTATCAGACGGAGGCGCAATTTCGATGCTCGGTGGAAATCTGACCCTGTTGCGAATTACCTTTTATGGCAATCAGGCCAATCGCCAGGGTGGCGCCATCTACGGATTCGGAAACCTGTCAATAGCCAGCTCAACAATTTTCGGCAATGAAGCAAGTGTAAGAGCTGAAAGCGGCGGCAATGGCGGCGGTGGAATATATTTCTTCAATGGCGATCTCAGCCTGGGAAACACGGTCGTCGCCGGAAATATCGATACACATGCCACATCCCGGCCTGATATTTCACCCGGGCTAAGCCTGACCGTGACCAGCAACGGTTCGAACCTGATCGGAATCACCACGGGCATCCTGGTCGAGTTCCCTGCTGGCATCCCAAACCCTTCAGGTGATTTCGTCGGAACCTTGCCGACACCATTGGACCCTGGACTGGAGGACATCGCCAATTTTGGCGGGCCATTCCCGACCATGCCACCCACGTTGGGGAGTTTTGTTGTCGACAAGGGCAATTGCCCGGGCGAATTGAGAGATCAACGTGGTTTCTTCAATGCGGTCAACGACTTGCGCGTCATCGACAATCCTCCGGCAAACATCAGTGATGGCTGCGACATCGGCTCCACCGAGCTGAGTCTTTATATTGATGACGTTTTTGAGGATGGCTTCGAACAACTTATTAAAGGGGACGATTAGGAGGCTAATACTTTCACATCCAACAATGTACCCGGCCCCACTTGGCTGGACCCCATTTAGCTGGAAAGACCAATCTTTATGGTAGATTGTCGTGTACATCAATAAAGGGGCCCTTACGATGAACACAGAAGTCGAATTACTCAAGCAACAGGTCGAAGAGTTACGCAATGAACTCGCCGCATTGCGTGTTGACAATGAACTTAATTACTACACTAATCAGCAGGCGGTTCAATCACATACCTCCACGGCAGAACTGCCTGAATCCGGCTTGCCGGCCAAGACGGCCAAAACAATCATAGAAAACATGCATGTGCTGGATTTCAACCAGAAGTTGAATACCTCATCGTATGTGAACGTGGAGCTTGAAGCAGAGGAAGAGGCGATTGCGCTGATGGGCCTCAAGGTCAACCTGGCCGACCAGACGGTATATCCGCAGTCCTACCAGTTGCATGACACCGTGGTGAACATGCTTGCCCAGCTCTGGCACTGCCCGAAACCGGCCGACTTTGGTGAATATGGTGTGTACGCAGGTGCTGGTACGGTGGGCTCGACGGAAGCCTGTCTCCTGGCGGGTCTTGCGCTTAAATTTCGGTGGCGTACCTGGTATGCGGCCAGACACGGGTTGGGCGAAGAGGAAGTGCGCTCTGTTCGACCCAACCTCGTGATCTCCTCCTGTTACCAGGCGGCGTGGGAAAAGTTGTTCAAATATATGGACATTGAGCCACGCCTCGTTCACCCGGCCCGTGGTCAATTCACGGTGACTCCGGAGGCTGTCGTGGAGGCGATTGATGACAGGACCATGGGTGTCGTGTGCATCATGGGTAATCACTATGGCGGTCAATATGATCCGGTCGCCGAGATCGACAAAGTCGTCGGCGTTGTAAACGCCGACAAGGGCTATGAGGTGGGTATCCACGTTGATGCGGCATCCGGCGGTTTCATCGCGCCTTTTCAGAACACATTGGCGCCGTGGGATTTTCGTCTCGATAACGTACTTTCCATTTCTACCAGCGGGCACAAGTATGGTGAATCCTGCTGTGGTACGGGTTGGGTCGTCTGGCGCCGCCGCGAGAATCTGAGCGAGCACGTGTCTATATCTGTCACCTACCTGGGTGGCAGCGCCGATTCCTACACACTGAATTTTTCACGCCCGGCCAGCGGTGTTTACGTCCAGTTCTACAAGTTGTTGAGATATGGCCGCGCCGGCTATCAGCAGTGCTGCGACAACATGATGGCCAATGCAAAGTATCTCCGGGACGGCATGAAGGCCATGAGTTACAAGGGGCTCCCCCGCCTGGTCTTTTTGGATAGCGGTGATACCGAGTGCCTGCCGGTGGTGACTGCGATGCTCAACCCGGAATGTGATTTCTCTTACGATGACATCGACCTGCAGCATGTGTTGTCGCAACATCACTGGTATGTCAGCGGCTACAAGATGGGTTTTGAGCACCCTTTAACGCAGGAGACCATCGCGCTGTTCCACGATGAGTCGGCACAGCAAACGATGTTTCGTGTGGTGGTCAAAAGCAACCTGACCCGGGACATGGCTGATCATCTTCTCAGCTCATTTGAAGAGGCCTTCGCGTTTCTCGACGCGGTCGATTTTTCGGGGATTCACGGCTTCAACACCGAGCAACTCCGGGCCCCGGACAGAAGGCGGCTCACCGATCACTGCTAGGGTGGCGATGTTCTGCAAAAATGGGACCTGAAAAGGGGCCGGGTCACGGTACTCAGACAAAACGAACTTGTCAAAGACGAAATAGCCCAGCGCCAGCACCAGCATACCGGTGATTACCAGGTTGAGTTTTTTGCCGGTGTGGGGGGTAATCGATTGAGACCGGTCCACCTCGTGCTCGCGTTTGAGCCCTTCCGGTGTCATTTCGAACGCCCAGGCAAAGCGGCATGCCAAGCGCGAGAAACATCCGCAGTACCTGGAACACCCATTTGGGTGCTTCGATATTGTTCGGAAGGACATCGGCTACCTGCATCACCAGCCACGCCAGCACGATGTAAGCGACGCTTACCTTGAAGACATTACGGCGTTTGAGTTCGGCAAAAAATGACAAAAGCTGAATTCTTAGTGTCCAGTGTTACCGCCAAGCACAATTGTTTGATTGAAAAATGTCAGGATTATTCCGGCAAAGACTCCTCACGCACCAAAATGTTTATCACTTACCAAATAAGCAGCAATTTACGGTGTGAACGCGTATCTGGGGACTGTTTACTTAATTGTAAAAGGACATCTGATCCTTTTTTGCGAAGCCTGGCCGAAAACGGCCCCGTTGTCGTTTCGCAGCCGAATAAATCCCCGGGTTGACCTCCCCTGTTACATTAAACCAGCCTGAATACCCCTGCCCGGTGTACCAGGGGACACGCGCATCTGTGCCAGTCGCCCCACGACGCCGTTGCATATGTCCCAGGATTTTCGCGATCAGTTACGGCTCCTCGATGCAGACAATCACCCTCAATCTGCCACCACATTCCAGGCAGGTCTAGATATCAATGGTAAGCACCCGTTTGAGACGCTGCATCCATGACATGGGCGCTTTGGGCTTGCCGCTGTCCACCCTGGCCCGGGTGCGGCGCGGCACAATCCTCGACCTTTATCTGAAGTTGGGCGCGAACTCACCATGAAAACGGGTCAGGTTCAGCCTGGGGCGCGGTACCAGTGCCGACAGACGTGCCATGAAATCCAACGGTTCCAGCACCGCGAGGATAGAACCATCCCGAAACGGCAGGTTTGCTTCAGACAGCGGTGATGCGAAGATCCAGGCAATTATTGAAAAGATAAACGTCCGCGGGAAAGGATAAGTTTATCATTTTCAGGTAGTTGTGATCATTTCCGTTGTGATCGGGCTCTTGAAGGAATCAGGTTCTCACAAATACCGGGCAAGTCCTGACTTACATTCACAGCATCAGTTTGCGGCTTATTCGCATTCAACTCACTTAGCCATGCAATAGCATTTGACCCTGAACCTGAACTTACGTCAACACGTGAAAAAAGCTCGATGGCCTCAGGATACATACCAAGTTGCGCGAAATTCCAGCCGATGTTGTACTGAATGCAAGAGGTATCTACTACCAGCTCAGGTCTGGATTCCGCAGCAGCACCCAGTTTGACCAGGTCCCCAATTGATTCCTGGAATCGAGCAAGGTGCATGTAAGTGATGCCCCGCCATGCGTAAATTGAGTTTGGTCCAGAATTCTCTTCACCTCCAGCATTGAATTGAATAAGGGCATTTTCATAATCACCAATGTTCTTGTAAGCAATACCCAGGTTATTATGCGCAAACAGTTTTTCAGGGGATAGTTTAGCTACATGGGTCCAAAGTGAGATTTCGCTTTTCCATACCATTATCTGTTGCATCGCCTGAAAGCCAAACACCATGATGAGCCCAGTTGTGAAAAGCAGTAGCAACCCCTGTTGGTAGGATTTGCCATTTTTAAGTATAGAGAAAATACCACCGGCCACTAACAGGTATAGCGGCAGGGTCGGGAAATAGGAATAGCGGTCAGCCGCACCCTGTGCACCTACCTGAATCAGGCCAAGAACCGGGGACAGGGTAACGAGATACAGCAACCATGCAATTGCCCAGGCTGGTCTCTGCTTACGCCATGCTAGTACAGTGGCAATCGTTATTGCGGCGAAAGCAAAAAATACAATCGTGCCTTTAAGTAAGCTGCCAGCCTTTGCAATTTCAAAATACGGGTAGTGAGGATTCAATGCAAAGGGCATCATAAACTTCTCAAGATAGAGAATTGTACTGTGGACCGCATTGACCACCCTTTCCGCTAAAGACATATCTACTATCGCTGTCTTTTGAGCCAGCAATGTTGTCAGAATCAGGATAAACGACAACAGGAAAAACGGTATTTTTTCTATGGCCAGGCTGAACCAGGACTGTTGACGGATAGAACCGATAACCGGATTAAACAATGCTGTTCGACGCAGCGGGTAAACATCCACCAGTAACAAAACCACGGGAAAGGTGACCGCCATGGGCTTTGACATAACCGCTAAAAAATACAGAATCAACGTAATGACATACCACTTTGTCCTGCTAGTCTGCTGACAGGTCACGTATTTTATGTAGGTGATCAGGGACAGCAGCAAAAAAAGTTGGCACAAAAGGTCTTTTCGCTCGGCCACCCAGGCGACTGATTCAACGTGCTGTGGGTGCACGGCAAACAGCAATGCAGCCAACAGTGCAGCGATCAATGATGGATTGTCTTGTTTAAGGACAAACTTTCCTGAGCCAGGTGCTACCAGGCCAAAAACCATCAGGATAAATATGAACAGTACGACACTGTTGATAGCGTGCAGTAGATTATTGCTGAAGTGGAAGCCCCACGGAACCAATCCGTCATAGATCTGGTAGTCGATAGCCCAGGAAAGCCAGGTCAGTGGATGCCAGTTATGAAACTCAAGGGATGTAGCCATCCATTTCAAATTCTCCAGGCTCAGGCTGGAGATGTGATCCACATAAATAATTAAATATTGTGTTGAATCCCAAACGAACTCGTTTCGTGTAGAACCCTGATATATCCACATTGAAACGACGGCAATTACTGCAACATAAAGTGCCAGTTTTACTTCAAACCGTACTGCGGGGTGACTCATGATTGTTTTTGAGCCTGTTCGGAAAAAAGTACAGATTCATAGATGCCCCAACGATGTAAGCGAAATTGCATGGCCGTAAAAAGCACACCAATTCCATATCGAACAGATGCAGTCAGACTGGTGGGAGACGACTTCTCTTCATAACGGGTTGGGCAGGTAATTTCACCTATTTCAAAATTGGCAAAAATTATTTGTGCCAGCATTTGGTTATCGAAAAGGAAGTTGTCGATATTATTCTCAAGTGGAAGTCGCTCCAGTATCTCACGTGTAAATGCCCGATACCCGGTATGGTATTCAGAAAGTTTGTACCTCATCAGAAGGTTTTGAGATGCAGCCAATAGCCGGTTGGAAAGGTACTTATAAACCGGCATACCGCCTTTTAACGCGCCTTTTTTCAGAATCCGGGATTCGAGAGCACCATCGAAAACACCTTCGGCGAGTATGGACACCATTGATGGTGCCAGCTTTGGCGTATATTGATAATCCGGGTGCAACATAATGACGACATCGGCACCAAGACCCAGTGCGGCCAGATAACAACTTTTCTGATTGCCGCCATAACCGGAATTTTTCTGATGCACAATCACATGCTCAATGCAGAGGTTTCTGGCCACACCCGCCGTATTATCATGACTCTTATCATCAACAAGTAATGCTTCGTCGACAATCTCGTGAGGGATTTCCCGGTAGGTTTGCTCAAGCGTTGCCGCTGCGTTGTAGGCTGGCATCACTACAACAGTCTTTTTCTGGTTCAGCATTCTCTTTGATATCCCCGTTGCTTAACCCATCAGATTTTTTGCGCAAATACGATTGCACTGGCACCTCGACCCAGCATGGCTGCTATCAGGAATTCGATCATAGCGAAAGGAATTAAAACTGCCGTGATGAGCATCCAGAGTACTAACTTTGTAGTTTGCGCTAGGCCTGACCGCTTCTTCAGCAACCGGTAAAACTCGTTAGGCTTGCCAATAAACTTAAGTTTGTTCATAAAACCTTGTATGAATCCAAAGACATTCTGTTCAAATGATGCAGTTCTGACTGACTGTATGCGCTAACCTCTGTTAGTGAGTGCCAGACTCAGATTATCGACATCGAAATGGAACAGACGGCGAGGGTGGGTATGAAGTATAACCCACCTTTTTCGTAATTCAGGCAAGTATCCGAGACTGTAAACTGATCCGAAATTGGGTCTTGTCTGCAAATGAATCCTTCATGTGGTTGCCGGGATTATCATTGAACGCACTCCGCTGGCCGAAAACGGCCCCGTTGCCGTTTCGGAGCCGAATAAATCCCCGGGGCGGACCTTCCCTGTCACATTAAACCAGCCTGAATACCCCTGCCCGGTGTACCAGGGGGCACACGCATCTGTGCCAGTCGCCTCATCACGCACGTGTTCCAAACGTGCTTGTGAAGAGTGTGATCACCCACACCACGACAGCATCGGTCTTACTCTAATTTCCCCCAAATATTTCAATGCCCAGTAGAGCCAGTTCCCATCATGTTCTCTCGACCATGCTGAACTTATTGCCACCGAAACCAAACTGAATGCAGCAGCAAAAAATTTTATCGTAACTCCCAGCCAAATGATCCGATTGACAAGCAACAGGCCGGAGTAACTCAGCAGCTTGTTGTTGCGATCCATGGCAGCACAGTACCGGGTTTGCTCTGCAACCAGCTCAAACATGAATGGGTCCCAGGCAGCGAAGATAATTCCGGACCTGGTCAGGCTGATGTATGCAATCCGGTGGGGTCAGTCAGGGCTCAACGTGGCCTCTGGTTCCTGCGTGGTCTCAACTTCCGTGGCTTCAATTTCTGGAGTTTTATTTTTCATGCTCTTGATTCTCAATACCTGCTCGATATATGCCTGAAACTCGCTCATCACCGGGTACTCAATGCTCAGGCTTGCAACGAGATCATTCATATCAACCAGGTTGCTGACAAATAGTGTTCTGTCGGGAAGCAGGTACTCCCTGATTTTGTCGATACTTTCAATATCCTGGCTGAAGGCCTGGTCAAACCGGTAATTGTCAGATGCGGCCTTTTGGATGTTGGAATCACATCCCCAGGATTCACTGATGAAATATTCCTCGCAGAATTTGTGATTGAGTATGGTTCTTTCATTCCGGCTCAACTTGTCTGCAAATTCATCGCCATAGTTGTACAGATACTGACCATTGGAAAAATAGGCCGTGTGTTCGGCTTCCCGGCCTGAGGATTCGTATTGATACGATTGGGTATTGCGGTTGACCAGCAATGGCCGGGAGCTGATAACTTCGAAGTTTTGTGGCACTTCAACCACCACACCCAGATACTGCTCACGGTTCAGCGTACCCTCCTTCAGGGTCCAATATTCGTTTAAATACAATGTGTTGTCTTTGACTGAATAATAGTAGTCCATCGCGCGGATGTTCTGCTTGGCGACCTCGCTGTTTCTTCCCTCACCAGAGTATTCAAGGTGTAATACCAACTCGTTACCCGCAGATGCACTGGTTATGATGTTGTAGCGAATATGGTTTACAAATTGGTCCTGTGGGTGTGTATCGTCAAGCTCTATATTGAGCGGTGCATCGTTCAGAGAAAATCTCTTTTCAATCGATACGTCTTCATGCTCGGCTGTTGCCCATATGATGTATCCAACCGCGGCGACCACGATAAAAAGAGGAACCAGCGCAGCAAATTTCAATTGGCTCCTCACCTTTAACACTGGCCTGGAGCGGTAGTATTCACGAACGTAGAACGCCAGCGCCAATACAATCAAACACATCGCGGCAGCGCTGATCAGCCAAGATACCGGCCACACAAACAATCGGCTTTGATTGAACTCATTAAGGAGGGCGCTTAACAGAACGGCCACAAAAATCAATGCAATCGCAATGACGTTCTTGATAATGAGCAAATAACCTTTGCGTCTGTTTTTGAAGTGATTTGCAAAAACAGAGATCAGGGTTCCGGTCATACTCACCGGTAGAAAAACCAATCTCTGCAGTCGTGCCAAAGGGTGTTCCTTAGGTGGCTCAAATGATGCAATCTGTTTGGCCGTCCTGGCCTTGCCCTATGCAGCTAAAGCCGCGTTTCTATTGCTGTTGGTGTCGAGAGAAATCCAGAATATCAGGTACAACACGACACCCAGACCAAACGCGGCAGTGAGTGCAATAAATATGAGACGCAAAATGAACGCTGATACACCCAAGCGGACCGCCAACCCGGCACAGACGCCGCCCAGTATCTTGTTTTGCGGGTCCAGGTAACTTTTGCGTGGAAGTTCTGTTTCAGGTTCCTCGCTGTCAATCAATCCAACCTGGTCGATGACGTCGTTCATTTGTGTGGCGATGATGGCCTTTTTCTCATCGTTATTGAGTGCGTATAAAAGTTCGGCGACCCGTAACTCTATGTCCTTGAATATTTCATTGGCGCACTCGTCATCAACCAGTTGCTGTCGAATTCTTTTCAGGTAAGCCTGCAATATTTCGTAGGCTTCTTCATCCACCCAAAAAACCTGGCTGGCAATTTCTATACTGATAACTTTATTCACTTTCAGTTCCTCGACGGATAGATTCAACAGACGCTGTCATGTCTTGCCAGGCGGTATCGAGCTTGCTCAGATACTCCACCCCTGCAGTTGTCAGTGAGTAGTACTTGCGTGGCGGTCCGGATTCGGACTCCTCCCAGCGATACTGCAACAACTTGGCTTTTTGAAGACGATTTAACATCGGGTACAGGGTACCGTCTGTAATGATCAGGTCTGCAGATTTGAGGCTGTCGATAAGTCCTGCGGTGTATATCTCTTTATCAGCGAGTACGCTGACGATGCAGAACTCAAGAATGCCCCGGCGCATTTGCGAAATAGTATTTTTAGCTTCCATGAGCGCTAAAATATAGCAAGCTACCTTGTATCGCAAGGTAGCTTGCTATATTAGATTACTTACCCAGGTTTTAACGAGGATAAATGCTTACAGGTTAGGCGTGGAACACCACTTAATCGCTTTGCAGGGGTAACCGGTCACCGGCGATCGGAATACCGATGATCAGCACAGAAACGACATCGGAGTTGAACCATTCGGATAAACGCAACGCCGGTATTGGCGTGTCCAGACGCTTTCCCAAACTGTCGCGATCTCAGTTGGCTGGCCGGTAAAAAACCCCAAGCAGATGGTGAAAGCTGTCCAGCGTAATGTACGGCTGGATACCGGACGTGTCTGCCACACGTTCGTGTTCCCAGGTCGTGTGATAGGGAATGTGAATGGCATCCGCGCCGATCTCCAGCACCGGGATCACGTCGGATTTAAGTGAATTTCCGACCATCAGGAATTCTTCGGGTTGTATGTCCAGGTGCCGCACCAGTTTGCGGTAACTGTCCGGGTTCTTGTCACTCATCACTTCAACATGGTGGAAGTATCCTTCCAGGTTCGAGTTCTGCAACTTGCGTTCCTGGTCGAGCAGGTCACCCTTTGTGGCCACGATGAGCTTGTAATCCGAACACAGTTGCGTCAGCACATCGGTCACGTTGTCCAGCAGTTCGAGCGGTACGTTGATCAGCGCCTTGCCAATATCGATGAGTTGCCGGATCACGTCACTGCTGACCTGGCCGTTCGAAATGCTGATGGCTGCATCGATCATCGAAAGTGTAAAGCCCTTGGCGCCGTACCCATACAGCCCCAGGTTCTCCATTTCAGAGCTGAACAACTCCTTCATGGCCTCACGTTTGGTCAGCCACGGTTCCATCAGT
This sequence comes from Lysobacterales bacterium, assembly GCA_014238945.1. Classification (GTDB taxonomy): domain Bacteria; phylum Pseudomonadota; class Gammaproteobacteria; order Xanthomonadales; family SZUA-36; genus SZUA-36. Next base: position 34,947 of record JABAAB010000054.1, on the reverse strand, counting down.
TCGACGAATTGCCGCTCAGAATTCCGGTAATGTATTTCGTTGAGCCAAAGCGTGTCGTCGGCGTCAAAACCGATGACCTTGATATGGGGCTTTGATTTGACCAGGGGTGTTCTCCACTTTTCAGCTGCTAATCGCTGTTTTGATCCTACCCTTTTTCTGACCCCTTTGTTGGGAAAATACCTACGCAACACCGAGTAACCAGCCACTATTCGGGATGTTCGTCGCGCTGCATATTGGTCAAATGAGTTTTGATTTTTGACATATGCATAGTATATGCATAAAATATTTATGAAACTTGCTTGGAATTTAGTTAAATCCAAAACCAACAAGTTGAAACATGGCATCTTTTTTACTGATGTGGAACCCGTGTTTTACGATCCTCGAGCGATTGTTATCGAAGACAGGAACGCAACAGGCGAATCCCGGTACCTGGTCATTGGGAAGGATGCCCTGGAGCGTGTCGTTGTGGTCGTTTATACCTACCGTGCTGAAATCATTTGGATAATTTCAGCACGAAAGGCCAACAGGGCGGAACGGATAACTTATGAAAAGTGAGTACGATTTTAACGAAGGTGAACGCGGTCCGGTTATCAAGGGCCGTGGCAAGACCCGCATAACGATATTTCTGGATAATGATGTGATTAGCGCATTTCGTTGCAGGGCTGAACAAGCTGGTTGTGGTTATCAAACCTTGATCAATGATGCGCTGCGTCGCTTTCTTTCCCGTTCGGGACAACCCGTTGACAGTAAAACCCTGCGGAAAATTCTTCGTGAAGAATTGGCCAAAGATCACTGAAGAAATCGCTGGTATTCACTAAATGAACGGGGATGGAAAATCTTGGAGTCAGAACATTCTTTATTGACTCTGTTGTGCTAATCACAATCAAAGTCCTGTTCACCCTCTGCCCGGCAACGGTCAGGCCAGCCGCGTACCTTGTAGAGATCCAGCAGGCCGACGTCCTCGAGCACCTGCCTGAACCGGGCTGACTGCCGCATTACAACATAGGGCTCGTCCGGTCCCCACAGAGTGTTGGTGGCGGTCGGTTCCCCTTCCAATACCATGTCGAGAATGGCGAAGGCCCGGTCGTTATCCCCCACCAATGCTGCGCAATATACATACGTTTCCCCAATAAACCTGCCTTGAGGCATTTCTTCTGCCACCATGGTTCTGACGTTCTCATAAAGAGAGGGATCCCGATGTGCTTCGATGCAAAGTCGGCCGAAAGACTCTGCCGCAAGTACCGGATAGGCCAGACGCTCGATGATGTCCCATTCTCCTGAACGAATCAGTGCATGCAAGGGATGTCCCCAGGCGGCTGTGAGACCCATTTTAAGCGCCTTGTTCCTATGCCGGATGGCCAGTGCGTCATCGCCCTGGATGCTTGCGAGCATGCTGTAGACGTTGTTGATGATGGGCGCGGCAGGATCCAGTTGGCAGGCCTTGTCGATCTCTGCCAATGCGGTCTGCAGGTAGCCCGCTTCTGCAAGCGCCTCGGCATACCATTGACGTACACCCGCATTTTTTGGCCCTGATTCAATTGCAGCTTCGAACTCCATTAGCGCATCCAGCCAGCGCCGGTTGAAGGCAGCGTCATGAGCCTCCGGGTTGTCGGTGGGTCGCTGCAGGCGTTCAATGGCCGAGGCCTCCTCGACATTCAAGGCGACTTTAAGAGCCGCGACGATGTTGTCCGAGATTTCCTCCTGGATGCCAAAGATGTCGTCCAGTTCCCGTTCGTAGGTATCCGACCACAGGTGCCGGTCAGAGCCGGCATTGATCAGCTGCGCTATTCCGACATCAATGGTAAGCCGGCCAGTCACAAAACGCGGGGTTATCACTCCGCCAGGACCGAATATGACCAGGCCGGTAATCCCGTCAGCATCAGCTTCATGGACCAGCAGGGTGTATTGGTTAACCGTCTGGATAACTGCGTGGCGATCATCCGTCATACCTATGACGCTCGCCACCGGAGAATTTCCAGCAAACGCCACGATGCTTCGAATGAGGCCACACGGTCTTGTAATGGCGATTGGCACGAGACCCGCTATTATTACTACGAGAATGGACCGCTGGAACGCACAGAGCGAAGTTGAAGGGAGAAAGGGGTCAGTAATAGGGGCCCGAAATAGGGGCCGGAAATAGGGGTCAATCCAGAGCAAATTTAGTCGATTTGCACAAGACCGGTACGGTTTTAATCTGGCCTCGGATTTTCTCTAGTATGCCTTTATGTCAGCGAGCGCAATTTTGAGACCGGTCTCAAACTTGCCGGCAATTTCCTCAAACTCGGAAGTACCGGCTATGTATGGCGGGGCAATTATGGACACATCACCATTGATACCATCAACCGAACCGCTGACCGGATAACAGATCAGGCCGGCTTCCAGTGTTCTGGCGCGGATCAGATCGGCAAGACGCAGGTCGGGATCGAATGGCTTGCGTGTATCACGGTCTTCAACCAGCTCAACCCCAACGAAGTGACCCCGGCCACGTATATCTCCAACGGCCTCGAGGTCACCGACGGCTGCTTGCAGACTGGCGATTAGCGAACTGCCCTGGGCCCGAACACGCTCAACAAGTCCGTCACGTTGAACAATTTCCTGCACCTTGGCTGCTGCCGCGCAGGCCAGTGTATGCCCGGTAAAAGTGTGGCCGGTGTTCAGTTCACCATCCACCTCGTAAATCGGCTGTGCGATCCGGTCAGAAAAGGTAACTGCACCCAGGGGCACATAACCCCCACCCAGCCCCTTGGCGATGCACATGATGTCCGGTCTGACACCACCGTAGTGCTCAAGCGCCCGCCAGTGACCACAACGGCCGGACCCGCACATGACTTCATCGGATATCAGCAACACACCGTGGCGATCACACACTTCCCTGATTTTCTGTGGGTAACTTTCAGGGGCTGGAACCACGCCACCCGCGGCGCCCACAACAGGCTCGAAGATAAACGCTGCCACGTTTTCAGCACCCAGTTGCAGAATTTCCTGTTCCAGTTCATCGGCGAGAAAGTCCGTCAACGCTTCCTCACCACCCCCCACTACCGGGCGATAGAGGTTGGCCGCGGACACAAAGGAACAGGGGATCAGGCTGTTTTCATATTGTTTTCGACGCTGCGCGAAACCGGATACCGATAATGCCCCGAGTGTATTGCCATGGTATGAACGATCCCTGGCGATAAACCGGTTGCGGCTTTTCTGACCAATGGCCCAGTGATATTGAAGTGCAATTTTTAGCGCTGATTCAATCGCCTCTGAACCACCGCAGAAATAGCTGATGTGCTCAAAACCCGGACCGCACTGCTGTTGAATACGTTCGGTCAGTTCAATCATTGGATCACTTGTGAACGTGTACCGGTACCCGTGCGCGATCCGGTCCAATTGTTTTTTGATGGCCTCATTCACCTCGGGGTGCGCGTGACCGAGAGAGAAAACTGCCGGCCCGCCTGACCCGTCAATATAACGCTTACCGGTGGAGTCCATCACGTAACAACCCTGGCCGTGGGAGACCTTTGGTAACGAGATCGAATTGAGTCCACCGAGTAATGCTTTGACCATACTATCCAGTCCTCAGATTTCGTCGGAGTATGACTGAATTACACCTTCCCCGGCAATGTTTTGGCAATAAATGGGTTATCAATAGGTATCCCTTTTAAGGGTGTTTTTCATATACAATTCCGAGCATGAATATTGAACAGATGATCGCCGAGTTGTTTGATGTCTTTGACGATAACAAGGACGGTGTAATTTCCAGGGGTGAGTTTATTGCGCTGGCTGAATGCCTGTTGCATGAAAAGGGTTTTAACTTCAGCAGCGACATATTCAAGAAATTCGATGCGAATCACGACAACGTGATATCCAGGGATGAGTTGGTAGACCTCGTTATAGATCTCGCTTTGTAACAGGTCGCCGGCACATCACGCTGTAGCAACTTCCTGACCCTAAATTTCGTTTTTCTACGCCTAACATGACGGAAAGTGGCAGGCGGAATTCGATGAGTGGAAGCGGTAAAATGAAGCGGGAAAAAGGACCCGATGTGGACGACTCAACACAGGCAGCCAGTACAGCAAAATCCGGGGATCACAAAGTGAATCCGCTCTCCCCCTGGACGTACCGCAATGTTGAATTATTTGAACTGGAGTATGAAGCTTTTTTTCTGCGCCGCTGGCAGTTCGTTGGTCATGTAAACGAGGTAGCCCAAACCGGTGATTACATGACGGTTGATCTTGGCCGGGACAGCGTCATCGTTGTGCGTGGAAAAAGCGGACAATTGAAAGCATTTCTTAACGTTTGCCGCCACCGGGGATCGCGATTACTTGATGGCCGGGGTACCTGTAATCGTGTCATAAGATGTCCTTACCATGGTTGGACCTACACACTGGACGGTGAATTGTTTCGTGTGCCGAAAAAGGAAAACTTTGCTGACTTTGATCAATCAGGCCATGGCCTCCATGAAATTGAGCTGGAGGTATTTCATGGTCTTGTTTTTGTGCGGATCAAGGGTGATGGGCCGACCATCACGGAAGATTTTGCACACACCGGCGATTATTTCACGGCCTATGGTGTCGCAGACTATGTGCCCTGCCTGCAAGTCTCAACGCAGGTATGGAATGCCAACTGGAAAGTCGCCTGGGACAATTACCTGGAGAACTACCACATCCCGGTCGGTCACCCCGGTCTCAACCGGTTACTGCGAGAAACCGATGAAGCAGAGGAACTGCCCAGTGGCGTCAGCTATGGCGTATTCAGGCTTCGGGACAAACCTTCTTCGATAGATGTAGAACAAAAATACCAGCAACAATTTCATTGTGCCAACGCCCGTATTCCGGAACGCATACGCCACAAGTGGGTGCAATTTGGTGTGACCGGCAACCTCGGTATCGACCTGTACCCGGAAATGCTCGATATGTTCCAATTGGTACCCCTGGGTCCTGAAAAGACCCTGATCCGAACCTGTTACTATGGACACAAGCATCCGACCCACGAAGAAACTCATCTACGTGAACTCAATTTCCGAATCAATGATCCGGTTAATGAAGAGGACCGGGTGTTGTGCGAGCGTGTTCATACAGGACTGGGCACCACTGGTTACTCTCCGGGCCCTCTATCCTCGGAGGAAAGCTCGATCTGCCTCTTTCATGACAAGGTTCGTGAACTGGTGCCGGTGTCGGCTCTACGGGACCAACCACTGCATGGACAGGTAGCTGCTGAAAACACTCGTTTATTAAATCTTCCCCGATGACGAGGTGCGAGAAATTTAGGTTCATAAAAGGCGTGGGACAAGAATCCAAGCCCTTTTCTGGGCTCCATTCCGATTGCGATCCAACAGGCGCTATTTAGGCAGCGGTACGCTAAACTCGCTTTTTTGCCACTCGACCCGGGAGATAAAATTGAGCTGTACATTCTGCCACCTGGGTAAAGAAAGAATCTTTCATGAACACGAACTGGTCGCAGGCATCTGGGACACTTACCCGTTAAATCCCGGTCACGCCCTGTTGGTACCGCGCCGCCATATTGCCCGCTGGTTCGATGCAACCCCGGAGGAGCAAGCCGCCCTGACTGCAGCAATTGACAAGGCCAAGACCGCCATTGAAGAAGTTCATACTCCGCAGGGCTACAACATTGGTTTCAATGACCAGAAAGCCGGTGGACAGTCCGTGCCGCATCTGCACATACACGTGATCCCGCGCTATGAGGGTGATGTGCCCAATCCCAAGGGTGGGATTCGCAATATTATTCCGGCCAGGGCGGCTTACTGGAACAAGTAACAGAGCCCCTTTCTCCGATATCTCTACTCCTCAGGAACCCGCAATCGGTTGGAACAGCCGCCGGTAATGACTCGAGGTCAGCCCGGTCAGGCGTTTGAATACCCTGCGGAAAAACGAGGTGTCCCCATATCCGGCCTCGGCGCTGATTTCATCCAAGGGCAGGTCGCTGGATTCCAGTAGTCGTTTTGCCTCCTCCACCCTCAGGTTTTGCAGGTAGCTGATCAATGAATTACCCGTCGCGGCCTTGAACCGTCTTTTCAGCGTACGCTCCGGTATATCCGCCAGCGCAGTGACGTGGACTATGGCTTCGATGTCGCGAAAATGACCCTGTAGCCAGTTCTCGCACTTGCTAATGACAGAATCACCGTGGGGGACCGGCCTGACCAGGCTGGCATAGGGCAAATCACCTTCGCCGTGCCATTTGAGCAGGTAAACCTTGGCGATACGCAGTGCTTCACCGGGGCTGGCGTGACGGGAAATGATGTGCAGGGCCAGATCATGCCACGAGGTGGTGCCACCGGCGGTGACGATTCTTCCGGCGGCATCGGCATAGGTCAGGTTGGGGGCCGGATCAAAGTGCACTTTCGAATATGCCTTGCGAAACAGGTCCTGGTAGCCCCAATGGGAGGTTGCGTGGCAACCATCCAGCAAACCGGTTTCGGCCAGCATGATTGCACCCGAGCAGGCCGAGTAGATGGTGGATCCAAGCGCGTATTGTTGTCTGACCCATTCGACCAGGCGGTCATGACGCTGGTGCAGTGCTTCATCCGGACCCAGCCACATTTCCGGCAGTATGATGATCCGGGCTGACGGCTCATCATCAACGCAGCAATCCGGTCTGACGGGAATGCCATGACCCCAGACATTTATGGTGCAAGGGTTTATTCCTGATTTTCCGGGTCTCCCGCCGTTGCTTGCCAAGCCCGCAGCCAGCCGCCGCTCAGCACGAATAAGGGAAAAGTGCGGAACTGCTCGGTGAATATACGCATCAACACATTCGCAGGTCCGGTGAATGGCTCTGGCGGGTTGGTTTCCAGTCTATGACCGACACCCTGCAATACCATGGCAATTGCGGGGCCCAGGGCAAACTTTCCGGCCAGCAACAAATTCCCATTAAACAAGCTTAGGACCAAGCCAATGGTGGTCGTAACAAACAACGGCACGGCCACCAGGTGAATGAGAAGATTGCTGCGCCCGCTGTGAACACGAGTGTAATCCTGAAGCATGGCTATGATTCGGCAAACACGTACTCATGCTGGGCATCGCGCATGATCAGGGTGCGCTCCTCACCGGAGCCAACGATGAATTCCAGGCCAATCATGCCGGGAACGATGGTGATAAATGAAACCGTGCCGTCGGGGTTGGTTCGGGAAGCGACCTCGCTTTTCCACTCACCAAAATCAAAAATGGTTGCCGAGTACCGTGTTGGCCGGGGTATCGGCGGCCAACTGCCCGCTTCCGGGACTGTCGTCTGCATACGACAGTAATGGGGCCAGCAGGAATAAGCCGAGGGTCAGCGTGAGGATGAACTTGTTCATGTTTTTATCCGGTATTGAGTAATCGAGCCACACACCATACAACAAGATCCGCGGGTCAAAACGTGCGGATCAACCAACATTTTATAGTCAAATTTAATCGTCAGTATGAAACCTGACTTTGACTGTTTTTCTCTCGCACCTTAATCCGATTCTAAACTTTTGGTTGACACCGATGGATGCAAGTCGCACATTAAGGGCTGCGGGGATAAGAAAGCAGGGGTTATAAAATGGCCAGTGTACTGATAGTAGATGATTCGGCTTTTGCCCGTCACCTGATCAGGGTGGTTGCTGAAACCGGGGGGCACGAGGTAGTCGGGGTCGCATCAAACGGTGATCAGGCACTCTCTCTTTATAAGGATCTTCACCCGGAGCTGGTCACGTTGGATTGGATGATGCCCGGCAAAAGCGGTGAAGTGGTACTCAACGAAATATTGCGTGGTGACCCCGATGCGCGGGTGATCATGATCACCGGTTGGGCCAATGACTCCATAGAGGGCAGGGTCATGAAGGCTGGGGCCAAGGCATTCCTGGAAAAACCCAATGTGAAAAAGGCTTTGCTGGAAAAGATTGATACTGCAATGGCATCCTGATCAGGCTGCCCCACATTTTCTACAACTGGTTATTCCGGCTTAGTCACACTCGAAATCGTCAACCAACAGCTAACCGCGGATGGCATAGGCAAAGGCATTTGCCGGGGCCATGGCAATGGTCTTGTCGATTGTCTCCCTGGCCAGTGCCAGATAGGTTTCAAGCGGTTTGTCATCAACACCCCAATACGGGGCGATACCGTAGATTGCCGCAAGATACTGATAGGCCTCTACAAATCCCGGATCAAGTTCGACTGACTTTTCCAGATACGCAATGCCTACGGCGATATCCACTTTGGGACTCCTGGTGGTAAATATTTCCCGGCCCTTCAGGTAGAGCTCATAGGCGCTCAGGTTGGTAGTGGCAGCAGGCACCACCGGTGCCGATTCCAGACCCATGGGTGTGAGCAATGCATTGCCAATGGCGCTGGCGATTTCGCTCTGGATGGCAAAGATATCCTCCAGTGACCGATCGTAGGTATCCGACCACAAATGACGGTCATTTGCCGCACCGATCAACTGCGCGGTGATACGCACATTGTCCCCGGCTTTGCGCACGCTGCCCTCGAGCACGAAGTTAACACCGAGCTCAGTAGCAATTTCCGGGATACTCAGTATGCGGTCCTGGTACGTAAAAGCTGAAGTACGGGAAGCGACGTGCAGTTGATCGATACTTGCCAGAACATTCAGGATTTCCTCGGAAATACCATGTGAGAAAAACTCCTGCCCGGGGTCATCCGACATGTTGACAAAGGGCAAAACGGCAATTGATGCAGCGTCGATACCGGGCTCTTGTTCAACGGCTGCGGCTTCTTACTGGCTGATTGATACCACGGGCTGGGTGGGGGCCGGTGGCTCTGATTTCTGCCAGAAAGTCACCCCGATCAGCGTGACCAGGGATATCAGGATAAATATATCCAACCGACGACCTGTTTGTTGAGTTATCGACACGGACTCGTCCACCGCTTCGGTACGTTTGACTCCCTCGGGTGTCAGTTCGAAGGCCCAGGCGAACACACAGGCAATGGGAAAACCCAGCATGATCAGCACGGCCAGCGATTTACCGACCCAGGTGGGTGCTTCGAAGGTTCCGAACAGCAAATCGGCCACCTGCAATACGATCCAGCCACCGATCACATAGGCTGCGGCCACGCGGAATACGTTGCGACGTTGGAGTTGGGTGAAGACCCTGTTCATGTTTTTCTATTTTTCACGGCGCATTAAAGCATAGCAGATAGCATAACCGGCCATTTGTTGCGGCCAAGCCGGCTACGACGAATAGCGGGTTAAAACCGGGGTGGTGGCTCGAAGGTGATTTCCGGAGGCGCCATCCGTTCAGCTGGACTCTTCGCAGTGTCAAGCATGGTCTGCAGCGCGCTCAGTTGCGGCAGCATCAACAAGCAGATTTTGAAACTCAATGGTTCGACGCGACAGGCAATCTCAAAGCAAAAAGCGGTATTACTGTCTTTGCGGTTCCTGGACAAGGCGTCCTCGAGCACGCTCTGTTGCCTGTCCTTCAGCCTGGTTTCTGGAAAGTCCTGGTACGTGGCCAGTTGGCATTTGGTATTCAAAACTGTGAGGTAGGTGCCGAACAGCACACTGGCTGTTTCGGTGACGACGTCCTTCATCTGTTCCTGCAGGGCCTCGATATCGGGTTCATTGACACGTTGCTCCTTGAGCCAGTTGGGTATCAGGTACTCTGTTGCCTCATTGACTGTACCTACTGCGCCATCGGTCAGGGTCGGGGTCATTACCTGGCACAGGGTTTCAAAATCAGCCTGGTTTTGCAAAAACAGGAATTCACACTCCACATCGCCGTGAATGTCACACGTGACCGTGGCCAGAGGACCGGCGCCGAGACCCGTTGAGCCAATCACGCGCATGATGGAGATCACCTGGGTTGTCGCGGAACACTGGTCAAAGGTTTGATTGGTCAGCATCTCCAGGGTGGTAGGGATTTCCTGGTTTCCGCCATCCATGAGCCTCTTTAGATAGTCAATCTGTGTGTCGTTCAATTTCATCGATCCTTGATTCCTGTTGTTGACACCATGGTTTGCTTTTTCTTACTCTGCCACTTCGCCTCCGATTTTTCCAGCAGAAATTTCTATCAAAAAGCAGGAGAGCCAAAATCGATTATGCTGAATTGTAAGCACTTTTTTTAGTTTTTTAGTGGCCCCAAACTGGAGTATAAGGAGGATTGGCCAGGTTTACCAACGGGGACTTTCGTTAACTACCCCGCCAGCCACCGAGCACCAAGTGCTTTGGGCATGGTTTCCAACACCCGGCATAAAATGGATGTGTTATTGTCTCTCGCAAGCCAGGAGTTGATGGATTAACTGACATCTTCTGTTGTGCTTCTCGATAATTGATCAACCGGAAACAGTATCAATGAAGAGGAATCAGTATTGAAACTCCCGGAGCCATTGTTTGCGATCATCAATCCGATCGTCCGCTTCCTGTTGAGATCGCCCATTCACCGCTTTTGGAGCGGCAGCCTGATGTTGATCACATTTACCGGGCGAAAAAGCGGCAAATCTTTTACCACGCCGGTTCGCTATGTCTGTGTGGGTGATGCCGTGCGGTGTTTCAGTTCATCGCAGGGGCTCTGGTGGCGCAACCTGGTGGGTGGGGCAGAGGTGGTATTGCGTCTGAGGGGTTGTGATCAAACTCATCTGGCAAGTGTCCTCAGGGACGACCCTGAACAAATCAGGGAAGCACTAAGTCATTACCTTGCCCTTTTTCCTCAGGATGCCGCCTATCACGATATTCGACTCAACAAGGACAAAAGCCCGCTTGCCAGCGATTTGGAGCACGCAATGCGAAACTCCGTCGTGGTCGAAGCAAGACCGGTTTGAGTGGCCCATCCGGTGGCAGTAAGACTTTCCAAGACCCGCATCATGTCGGCACTGCAGTGCCATAAACGTGTTCACCTCGAGATCAATCGGCCCGAGCTGGTGCACCACTCCAAAGCAACCCAGGCCGCCTTCAAAATGGGACACGAGGTCGGTGATATTGCAATTCAGTTCTATGAGGGTAAACACGATGGTAACGCCGGCACTTATATCGAATATAACGGGGGGAATTTCAGCCGGGCGCTAAAGCAAACTGAAACATTGATGACCTCGATGTTCCGTGCACCGGTTTTCGAGGCCACGCTGCGTCACGATCACGTATTGGTGCGCGAAGACGTTCTGCTGCCGACCCGCGATGAGTCGGGTAACAGCTGGCATATCGTCGAAGTCAAGGCCTCGACCAAAGCCAAACCCGAGCACATCAATGACTGCGCTGTGCAGGCCTGGGTCCACATGGGATCCGGTTATCCGTTGAGTCGAATTTCTCTGGCTCATATCAATAACCAGTTTATCTATCAGGGTGATGGCGTATATGACGGCATACTGGTCGAGGTGGAGCTGACCCAAGAAGTCTTTGGTCTTTTGCCAACGGTACCACTCTGGGTCGAATCCGCCCGCCGGGCAGCTGCGGGGCCGGAACCCGACATACCGGTTGGACCGCACTGTTATTCACCCTACGAGTGCGCGTTCATCAACTATTGCTGGCCTTGTGACAGCCGCTATCCTGTTTCAGGGCTCAAGGGGAGCAAAAAGAAGCTTGCTGAGTGGGTAAAGGCCGGGTATCGGGATATCCGAGACGTACCGGTGTCCGAGATTAGTAATGAAAAACAATTGCGTATACATCGGGTCACCACCAGCGGCCGCGCCGAGTTGTTAGCTGGTGCCTCGGAATTTGTGAATGAACTGCCCTACCCACGATTTTATCTTGATTTTGAAACCGTGAGTTTTGCGATACCCATCTGGACGGGTACCCGTCCCTACCAGGCCCTGCCGTTCCAGTGGTCCTGTCATGTTGAACGCGCCCCGGAAGAAATGGAACACGCTGAGTTTCTTGACCTGACGGGCGAACCTCCCATGCGTGCACTGGCCGAGCAGATGATCAGGGATCTCGAATCCCATCAGGCCCCGAACGGTCCGGTATTGATGTACACCGGTTACGAGCGCACCGTGATCAATGGTCTGATCGCAATGTTTCCCGACCTGGCCGAAGCACTCACGGCAATCACCGAACGGCTGGTCGATCTGCACCCAGTGACCCTTGCCAACTATTACCACCCGGACATGCTCGGCTCCTGGTCTATCAAGGCGGTCCTGCCGACCATCGCACCCGACATGGACTACGCCACGCTCGAAGGCATCAGCGAGGGAACCGAGGCATCATCGGCTTATCTGGAGGCGATCCACCCGGATATCGGCGCAGCACGAAAAGACCAGTTAACACTCGAACTCCTCAAATACTGCAAGCACGACACCGAGGCCATGGTACGGCTGGTTCATTTCTTTGAGCAGAGCTCCAAATAGCGCTGCCCCCTTTTCTCTGAACCCATTTCTCTGGCCCCATATCTACCGAGCCGGTTAATCATATTGCAATAATCTTGATTGCTATGTACCCTTAGTACGCAGGGTACATATGGGACAACTAAGAAATCATGGAAATTATTATCGACATCGAGGATACGGTGCCCCTGTTTACCCAGCTAATGGATCAGATCAAAAAGGCCGTGCTCAATGACCAGGTTCGACCGGGGGATGCGCTTCCCTCGATCCGCCAACTGGCGAGTGACCTGGAGTTGAACAACAAGACGGTGGCCAAGGCCTATCGTTTACTGGAACGTGACTCGGTCATTCAGACCAAGGGCTATCGAGGAACATTCATCCACCCGGATGCCCGGGCCAACAGTGCAAATGATTTGAATGCCTGGATTTTGGCCCGACTGGACAAAACCATTGGCGCACTCAGGGATTCGGGCGTTACAGATTCAGAAATCCGCATCGCATTCGGGAATGTGATGAACAACCGCAATTACTAGGTAGAAAATTATGTCAGACAATATATTATTTAACATTGCCTTCTTGGGACAGGTACTCCTGCTTTCGCGGTATTTCCCGTGGAAAATGCTGGGAAGGATGAAACACGTATTTGCAACCTATCCACCATCGGATTATCCGAGGCTTTACCCCAGACCGTTCGAATATTACCAGCACGCACAACACAACTACCGAGTCATCAATCGGTGGATTCATATCGCAGGCCTGATCCTGGTGGCTATCTTGTTTATTACACCCCGCAGTGGTGAATGGGACGGGGCCATTGCGACCTGGTTTTTCATGGTCCAATTCATACCCCTGTTGCGACTGGATATTTCGTCTTTCAAGTATTTCAGGCTGATGAGGGAGGCCAATTCGAGAAGTACCCGCAAAGCGGAATTGCATCGACGCCGGTTACCGGACTTTATCTCACCCTTTTTTCTGGGTCTGGCGGTGCTTACATACATTGCTTTTGTCTTCTTCATAATCTATGTGAAGCAATTTGATTTTCCGTGGTTTGGTGGCTATGTGAACATCGCGGCAATGACGGTGATGAACCTGGTGTTCGCGGGTATGATTGCCTGGAGTATCTATGGAAAAAAACTCAACCCCCACCAGGCCCATGCGGACCGATTGAGACAGATCGGGTTGAGTGTGAAAATACTGGTGTTCGTCAGTATTGCAGCAACCGTCTTCATCATGCTTCATGTGACCCTTGCTGCCATGGAATTACGTGAGTATCAGCCAGTTGTCCAAACCCTGTATTACCAGTTGCTGGCAGTGGTTTGCTACCAGGCTTACCGGATAGACCATACCAATTTTGACGTGTACAAAGAGGATGCGGTGGCCACATAGGTGGGGGCTGTTGGAAAAACCGGGTCAGGGTATAATCAGACCCTTGGTATTTTTCTCAACCGGGGATCGTCATGAACTGGGATGCCATCGGAGCCATAGCCGAAATGATTGGCGTGATCGCTATCATTGTGTCACTGATCTATGTAGCGGCCCAGATCAAGCAAAGCTCGTTACAGCTTTCCCGCAATGTTGAAGCCTCTCAACTGGCGGCCTTTGAACGCAATATAGAAGCCGGAAACCGGGTGCGGGAGTTATTGGTCCTGCATCCCGAGCTTGCACATCTGCTGTTGAAGGGGTGCAAGAGCTATATCGGGTTGGGTGACTCTGAGCGATTCAGGTTCGGTCTGCTGTTACGGAACATTTTCTCGGAAATGCAGGGTTCATATATACGCCAGGCTTTGGTGGGTCACGACCCAAATGAATTCGACAGCAGTGCCCGGGTAGTCGACGAATTAATCAATAACCGTGGTGTTCAGGAGTGGTTGGAAATTAATACACCTGACTGGCGTCCTGATTTCCGTGCATTTGTGGATCAGCGTCTCGCACACGCGTCCCGAGAAAAAGACGAAAAATCCGGATAGAGTTCCAGGGTGGCAGGTGTTTATCCCCGTCACCCTACCGGAGTCTCGACACCAGGTCGGTACCTCCAGTACTCTGGCACACCACTCTGATCCCTTTTCACCGTCGCTGGGTTCAGCGATTGCTGACCCGCCATATAGTGGATCAGGAGAAGGTCCGTGTCGATTACCTGGAACCGTGACAAAAGGGCACGCCATGGCTAGGATGCGTATTCAGCCCGTCTTTCCTACCGGAGCCAACATGACCCGTATCCGAGCGCTAATATTCTTTCTTACCTGTAGCCCGGTAATTGCCACAGCTGACCTGACCGGGTTGATTCCGGAACACACCATCGGCCTGATCGCTGAGGAAAGTTCGGGGGTATCGGCCAAACGTAATCTCGATACCATCACCCTTTATCACCGCACACGCGCCAGCAGCCAATTCCGCCAGGCGGCAGAACATATTCTTGAAAAGTTGCGGGAGTATGGGCTTGAGGATGCAGAAATTCTGGAGTTCCCGGCAGATGGAGAAACCATGTTCGGTACGCAGAAGTCACGACCGGCATGGGATGTTGAGTTTGCTGAACTGTGGGAACTGGATAAGGACGGTGAACGTATAAAGCGCCATGCCAGCTGGGAGGCCTTACCCTTATCGGTGGCGCAGGATTCGTCGACAGGCAGCGCAACAGCCGCCTTCCTGGTCGACATTGGCGCGGGTGATTCCGATGCCGATTACGCAGGTAAGGACTTGACAGGTCGACTGGTGTTGACCAGCAGTCAGCCAGAGGTGGTGGCCGTACGCGCGGTAGGGGAACTGGGTGCGGCGGGTATCATTTCCTATGCACCCAATCAGAAAACAGCCTGGTGGAAAGAGGACGACCGGCTGGTACGCTGGGGTCACCTGGATACTTTTGCGCCGGTAAAGACCTTCGCTTTCATGGTTTCATTGCGGGTAGCCAGGCAATTTCAGGCCAGGCTGGCCGCGGGAGAAGAAATCAGGTTTGATGCCGAAATGATTGCCGGCCAAAGCAAGGGAAAATATAGCTTTGTGACCGCGGTTATACCTGGTGTGGACGAAAGGATCGGGCACCAGGAAATCGTCTACAGCTGTCATCTCGATCATCCCCGGCCGGGTGCCAATGACAATGCGTCCGGTTGTGTCAGTATTCTTGAGGCAGCACGTCTATTGAACACACTGGTCAAAAACGGCGCCCTGCCACCGCCGCGGCGCAGTCTGCGTTTTACCTGGCCGGCAGAGATCGAGGGTACCCTGATCTACCTGACCTCGTTGCAAAGCAGTGATCACATCCGGGCCAATATCCACCTCGACATGGTGGGAGGTGGCAGCGAGACCAAGTCCATATTCAGAATATCTGGTGGTCCCATGAGTCTGCCGACCTTTATTGCCGATGTGGGTCACGAGATTGGACATTTTGTAAATGACCAGACCGAACGGCTGGCATCGGGAGAGGACGTGCCCTGGCCACTGGTTTCCAAAGAAGGATCAAAGAACCCGCAACTGGCGCTGATGGAGGGTATCTCCATGGGCAGTGACCACCAGGTCTATAACGAGGGTAGCTGGCGTATCCCGGGGATTTACCTGCACGACTGGCCGGACCGGTACATCCACACCAATTTTGATACCGCGGCGATGATCGACCCGACCAAGTTGAAACGGGCCGCCTTCATCGCCGCCCTGCAGGGGTGGTACCTGGCCAATTTTGACAGTGATGATATTGAGCCTGTTCTGACCTTGTTGCGCGCCAACGCCCTGGCCAGGATGCGTGACCGGATGCTGGGGTTCGCCGGTCTTGAACCTGCAGACCAGGCTGTCGTTTCAAAGGTATTTTTCGAGGTAGAGCAGGCCAAGGTGGCCAGTATTGAAAATTTCGGGGAGTTGAATTTCGCTCAGAAACAGCAAGCCCGGGATTTTCTCGCCGCTCTGGAAAAACTGGAGGGGACGAGTGTCAGTACCGGTTCTGAAGGACAAGAACCTGTCTATCAGCGCAATCCTGAAATCAGGGGAACCATGAGCGCATTTGGCTACGGTTACCTTCAGGACCACCTTCCGGCAGATGAGTTCGAAGCGCTCGAACTTGGTGGTGCGATGGCCTATGAAGCGCTGAATCTCGTTGATGGCAAACGCTCTGTCAGTGACATCGGCGACTGGCTACTGGCGGAATTTGGTTCGATTGACCGGGTTGCACTCGGGGTCTACCTGGCAGCACTTGAGAAAATTGCTGTGGTTCAGCGGATGCCAGACTAAGAATGGGAAGCGGGTCAAATGTTAGCCGACTCCATCGAAACAGGGTATTCTTTGACCTTCAATAAGAATGACATCTGGCAGGGCAATGAACAAAGAAACAGAAAAAACCCCGATTCCACTTTGGTTGGCGTTATTACCCCTGGCAATGCTGATCCTGATGTTGTCGTTGTCGGTCAGCCTGTTCGGTGAGGACTCATCCTATGGTCCCAACCAGATAGCATTGATGCTGACAGCAGGTGTAGCCGGCCTGGTGGGTATGTACCTGGGTAACAGTTGGAAGGACATTGAAAATGCCATGATCGAGGGCATTTCCCTCGCACTCAAGGCCTGTCTGATTTTATTGGCCGTTGGTTCACTGATTGGAAGCTGGATGATGGCGGGTACCGCACCGACGATTATCTATTTCGGCCTGGCTATCCTGGACCCGAGTTGGTTTTACCCCGCAACCCTGTTGATTTGCGCACTGGTTGCCGTATCCATTGGCAGTTCCTGGACCACTGCCGGAACCGTTGGCCTGGCGCTGGTGGGTATTGCAGAAATCATGGGTCTGTCAATGCCGGTTGCTGCAGGCGCCGTCATTTCGGGTGCTTACTTTGGTGACAAGATGTCGCCCCTGTCGGATACCACCAACCTGGCCCCGGCCATGGTGGGGGCGGATTTGTTTGTGCATATCCGGCACATGGCCTGGACCACGGGACCATCTTTCCTGATCGCGCTGGTCCTGTTTATCTGGATGGGCTGGGATGCAGGCTCCGGCCAGGCTTCGACCGCTCAAATCACCGCAACCCAGGAAACCCTGAATAATAGCTACGCCATTGGCATACCGACTTTTCTCCCCCTGATCCTGTTACTGGCACTGGCGATGCGCAAGATGTCCGCCTTTCCGGCAATCGCCATTGGCGCGCTGGCCGGTTGTGTGGTGGCACTGATATGGCAACCGGATCTGGTACGGGCTCTCGGCGACCCGGATGGCACGATGTCACCGTGGGCAGCCAGTATGACCGGGCTTTTCATTGCCCTCGCCGACGGTTTCCAGATCAGCACCGGTGATACATCGCTGGACGAACTGCTGTCACGCGGGGGTATGTCCAGCATGCTCAATACCATCTGGCTGATCATGTCCGCAATGTGCTTCGGTGGTGCCATGGAACGTACCGGTCTGCTGCAGCGGATTGTCGAGGCCTTGTTGAAAGGTGTACGTGGCACGGGTTCATTGATTTCCACCACGGTACTTACCGCGATTGGAATGAACATCATCGCCGCGGATCAATACATGGCGATCATCCTGCCGGGTCGCATGTACCGCATAGAGTTCGAGCGGCAAGGACTGGCCCCGCAAAACCTGTCACGCACCCTGGAAGATGCCGGCACCATGACCTCGGCACTGGTCCCGTGGAACACCTGCGGTGCCTTCATGGCGGCCACGCTGGGTGTGCCTACACTGGCCTACCTGCCCTATGCTTTTGTCAATCTGCTCAATCCCGTGATTGCGATCATCTACGGACTGACGAATTTCAAGATTGTCATGATAGATGATGAACTGGAAGCGGAGCCGGTTGCTGCCTGATGAATTAATAGATGCTCTTTCGCAGCAGGTTTCAGCCCGGAACGGTTTACATACTGGCTGCGTCACATGAAGAATGTTGATGTCGCCATAGTTGGCGGGGGCCTTGCAGGTATCACCGCAGCTTTGGAATTACTTGATCTTGGTCTGAAGGTAGTCATCATCGACCGGGACCGTCGTGAAAACCTGGGGGGTCTTGCCAAGCTGGCCTTTGGTGGTATGACCCTGGTCAATACACCGATTCAACGCCTCCATGGTGTGCACGACAGTCCGGAAATCGCACTCCGGGACTGGCATTCCTTCGCACAATATCCTGATTCTGATCACTGGCCAAAGCAATGGGCAGAGCTTTATGTCAATCGCTGCATTGATGACATTTACTACTGGTTGAAAAAGAAGGGTGTCAATTTTTTCCCGGTTCCGCTCTGGGCTGAACGGGGTGAAAACGGTGACGGTAATTCGTTACCCCGCTACCACATTATCTGGGGCACCGGGCTGCACCTGGTCAATACCCTGGTTAGCGAGCTTCGGGCGCATCCTGATGCTGACAATCTGACCTGTCTGTTTGAACACAGGGTGGAATCTTTGATGACCCATGACGGGGCTGTTACCGGTGTCCGGGGAAGACCCGAATCCGGTGGTGCCCAGTTCGAGATATCCGCGCAGGCGGTGCTGGTGGCCAGCGGGGGAATCAATGGGGACATCGAGCGGGTCAGGCAAGAATGGGACCGGAACTGGGGCAGCCCACCTGAGCACATACTCAATGGTGCTCATCGCTATGCCGACGGTACATTACATAATGCAGTAGAAGAAATTGGCGGCAACATCACCCACCTGCAGCAGATGTGGAATTACGCGGCCGGTATCCATCATCCCAAGCCGCGTGTACCTTTGGAGGGGCTTAGTCTAATTCCCCCCAAATCTGCGTTGTGGCTTGATGCCACGGGGAAAAGATTCGGCCCTGATCCGCTGGTGTCCGGATTCGATACCCACCTGCTGTGCAAGCGCATTTCGATGGACCCACATGGTTACAGCTGGCAGTTGATGAACTGGAAAATAGCATTGAAAGAGGTCACGGTTTCCGGTTCAGAGAGCAACCAGGCCATGCGTGACCGGAAGATTTTCCACTTTATTCGGGATACATTACTGGGCAACAGCCGCCTGTTGGAGTATCTGCGTGATGAATGTGAGGATGTTGTGGTGGCGGATAATGTGCCGGAACTGGTGGACAGGATGAACTCCATGAACCGGGCCAGCCAGACGCGGGGTGCAGGTGTGGTTGACCGGGAAACCCTGGAGCGTGAGATCAGGCACTACGACGAGCAGATATCACGGGGTCACGCACTCCATGATGACGCCCAGTTAAAAAAAATCACCGAGCTCAGGAAATGGAAAGGGGACCGTTCCGGTACCTGTGATTTTCAGAAAATCATGGACCAGAAATGTATGCCGCTGGTGGCCATTCGGGAATTTATCGTCAGCCGCAAGAGCATGGGAGGCATCCAGACCGACCTGCAAAGCCGCGTGCTTTCGACCACTGGCCACCCGCTACCGGGTCTTTACGCCGCCGGGGAGGCGGCTGGCTTCGGCGGTGGCGGAATCAGTGGGTTAAAATCGCTGGAGGGTACCTTCATTTCCAATTGTATCCTCAATGCACGTATGGCCGTGCGATCAATAGGCGGTCTTACACTGACACCATGATGGCGACAGGTATGACATGAGGCTCACGATGAAAAAATCCGGTGCATGGCTGGTCCGTTACGCTCTGGAGCAAATCGGTGTGACCCACACCTTCGGTATCCCGGGGGTGCACAACACCGAGATATACGACGAACTCAACAAGTCGGAATCCATCCGCCCGGTGCTGGTTACCCACGAGGGTGGGGCAGCCTTCATGGCGGATGCCATCAGTCGCACATCCGGGGAGATTGGCACCTTGTTGATCGTACCGGCAGCGGGCGTGACACATGCCGCGAGTGGAATTGGCGAGGCCTTCCTGGACGGTGTCCCGATGCTGGTCATCTGCGGTGGTATCCGTACCGATAGCGACAAGTCCTACCAGTTACACGAAATGGACATGCACACCCTGCTGGCGCCCATAACCAAGAAAACATTCAAAACGGAAACTCATGAGGAGATCGTGCCCGCGATATACCAGGCGTATCGCATTGCCACCGGGGGTGAGCCCGGGCCGGTGTTTGTCGAGATACCGGTGAACTTGCAGCTGTTTCCGGGTGAGGTGACCCGGCCGGGCCCTTTCGTTGCAGAAAGCGCGGAGTCTGTGCTGGACAGGGAAACCATCGCCCGGGCCGCAAAAATGCTCTACCAGGCAAAACGACCCGGACTGTTCGTGGGTTGGGGGGCTGTTCATGCAGTTGATCAAACCATTGCGCTTGCCGGGTTTCTCAATGCACCGGTTTCCACGACCCTTCAGGGCCTCAGTTCATTTCCGGCCAGTCACCCATTGCATACCGGTATGGGTTTTGGCCGCGCAGCGGTTCCGGCTGCCGAGAAGGCTTTTCAGGACTGTGACTGCATGCTGGCAGTGGGCACCCGATTTGGTGAAATCCCCACCGGTAGTTTTGGTGTCAGTCCACCGGCCAACCTGATCCATGTCGATATCAACCCGGAGGTATTCAACGCCAACTACCCCGCGGTCATGACTGTCGAAGGGGACTCAAATGAAGTACTAACCGTCCTGAATGAAGAGTTGAAGACCCTGGGAGAACCCCGTTCTGGCGATGGCTCACTGCAAACCACGATCAGTGATCAGAAAAACGCCTATAAGGATGAGTGGCTCAGTCATGACAGCGGTGAGCGGGTCAATCCTGCCATCTTTTTCCAGCAACTCCGGGAACAACTCGATGACGATGCCATCGTGGTTGCCGACGATGGAAATCACACTTTCCTTACTGCTGAACTCTTGCCGATAAACCGGCCACGGGGGTTTATTTCACCTACCGACTTCAATTGCATGGGTTATGCCACACCTGCCGTGGCAGCAGTCAAGCTGGTCAACCCGGAATGCCAGGTGGTGGGGATTATCGGTGACGGTGCTTTCCTGATGACCTGCATGGAGACTCTTACCGCGACTTCTCTCGGTCTGGGTGGGGTCTACTTCGTGTTCAATGATGGTGAGTTATCACAGATTTCTCAAGCACAGGAAATTCCCTACAACCGCAAGACCTGTACGGTGTTGCAACCGGTCAAACTGTCCGGTATCGCCAGCGCGACCGGCTGTGAATTTATCAGCATCCATGACAACCGTGCAGTTGGTGAAGGGATCAGAAACGCACTGGCGTTTGCCAGCGAAAACCAGCCGGTGATCGTCGATGTCAAAATCGATTACAGCAAACGTACCCGCTTTACCACGGGCATCGTAAGAACCAACCTGGGGCGCTTCAGCATAGGCAACAAAGCGCGCTTCGTGGGGCGCGCCCTTTTGAGGAAGCTGACGGGTTAGGTGATCCTCAGGGTGCCCGTTCTATTCCGGTCGTTTGACCGCGATCCCCTGCATCTCAAAGCGGGCGTTAAACAACAGCGTACCTGAACCTACAAAGGCTCGCGCCGGAAAGGATTCTTTGAAATAACTTCGGTAGACCTCGTTGAAATCTGCGTAGTGCTTCACATCAGAACAGTAGACGGTCACCGTCACCAGGTCGTCCATGGTATAGCCGGCCCCTGCCAGGGTGGCCTGGAAACTCTCCATTAGCAAACGGGCCTCATCTTTCGGATCTCCGGGTACCTGCATATCCTCGGTGAGGCCAATGTCACCTGAGAGATACAGGGTGTCTCCCACCTTGACGGCCCCTGAAAAAGGCAAACCCTCAGTACCGGGTTTACCGGGATTGACGTAGGTACGTGCGTCGTCTGCATAGGTGTTGATTGCAGGGGTTAGTAACAAAAGCAGGAAAGAAAGAATGACATGTCGTTTCATCATAATACTCGGGAGAGGCTGGGTCACCGAAAGTATAAACCATCCCGATGACGGATCATCGGGTGTGCTTGTCGAGGGTATTGTAAATTTCGGTCGCCAATGACCCGGCCCACAGTTTTACCGCCTCTGAGCCTGGGTGATAGCCATCCGCGGCGAACAGGCTGGTTTCCGGTATTTCCCGGAATGGCAGGTGGCTTACCTTCCTGTATCCCTCAATCAGGGTAGCCAGTGCCAGGTCAAAATTCTGTGCACGTCTACCGAGAACACCCCGCAATGGGCGTGGCAGGGCCGGGAAATGGCCCAGTGGTGGGAGCCCCAATTGTGCGATGTGGGCATTGGGCGCCAGCCGCTGCAAGCCGGCATACAGGGCTCTCTTCTTGATCAACCATTGTCCCAGTCGCATGGTTGAGGTGACATCATTCAGACCGTTGGATACCACGATCAGATCCACACACTGTTCATCGCTGACCGCCACCCATTTCAACAGGTCAGATGTGCGTGATCCGTTGACTCCATGGCAGGTCCAGCAGACCCGACGGTCGATGAGTTCAGACAGTGCCATCGACAACTGTGCCGGTAGTGCCAGTTGCATATGCTTCACCCCGACCCCTGCGATGATGGAATCCCCCAGCGCCAGCAGTCTGAGTGGAGGACCGGTCCCGATCCGTCCATTACGGTCTCCCGGAGCTTCACCAAGACGGGGTGTGTTCTTTCTGACCCAGATCCCCTGAAAAACCAATAGAGGTGACAACAGGCCAATAAGCAGAGCATTGGGCAAGGCCCTGAGTTTGGGTGTTGATTCAGATTGCACGTCGGTCTTCATGTGGTGGTTGCCAGCCAGGAGGATATCTCATTCATCAAATCTTCAAAAACTTCAGACGGACCTGCGGAGACAAATCCGTGGGCGGCGTTTTCTAAGTGCCGGTGTTTTAAACTGACCCCCGCGCGTTCGAGCCTGCCGGCGAAGGCGAGTCCCTCATCCCGTAACGGATCGTTTTCGGCGGTTACCAGCAAGGTCGGCGGAAGCATGGCGACCTGGTTCGAGACCAGCGGCTTGACCCGGAGGAATTGCGCATTCGCAGCGGCACAAGGGCCGCTGTCTGCCAGGTAGGTATCCAGAAACCAGCGCATCATGCTGGCCGAAAGCGTATAGCCCCTGGCTTTTTCCCGGTATGACGGGGTGTTGCTTTCATAGTGATCCGTCACCGGGTATATAACGATCTGACCTGCAACCCGTTCACGCACCCCCGGTTCAAGTTCCAGACAGGTGGCGATGGCGAGGTTTCCCCCGGCGCTGTCCCCGATCAGTATCATACGGCCATTCGAAGGTCCAAGCCCTGCAATATTCCCGGCCACCCAACGGGTGGCTGCGAGACAGTCATCATGGGCTGCGGGGAAGGGAAATTCCGGTGCCAGGCGGTAGTTCACTGCGATGACGGTGCCACCACTGTGCTGAGTCAGGAATTCGCAGAATGGCTGGTGTGTGTCCAGGTCTCCCAGTACCCAGCCTCCACCATGGAAATACACCATGAGAGGCCGGTCGCCCGACTCTTTGCCATCAAAAATACGGATATCTAACGGGCCGCTTCCGGTTTCAACCTGCAGATCACGGTGCGCTACTTCAGGGGTCTTGCCCCTGTTGGCCCTGGCAGCGAGGAAGCGGAAACTCTTGCGTAGCAATAACACTTTCAGATTCTGATAGAGGTTCATACAGATCACTCGAAGACGTACTCATCCAGTGGTGCCCTGCGCATTTCCCGGATAAATCGTGACGTAGTGTGTGGCCATAGTGAAAAGATGTGTCCCTGATCATCCTTGTACCAGCTGTTACAAGACGTGTTCCATACCGTCTTGGCCAGTGCCTGTTGTATCGTCGTGTTATAGGCAGATTCCACTTCAGGTCGCACCACCACCGTTCCGTTTGTCGTCTTGAGGGCATGCTTTAGCAACCGGGCAATATAAGTGGCCTGTGCCTCGATCATGATGATGATGCTACTGTGGCCAAGATTGCTGTTGGGCCCATACATCATGAAAAAATTGGGGAAACCATTTATAGCCACCGACCGGTGTGCCCTGATCTCCGGTGTCCAGTACTGTTCCAGAGTCAGACCATCCGGCCCGGTAATGGTCATGTCACCGATTAGTTTTCTGGATTCAAATCCCGTTGCCATTACCACCAGTTCGGCTTCAAAGCGGGACCCGTCCTTTGTCACCAGACCCTGTTCATCAAAATGGTCGATGGCCCCGGTCAGCAATTTCACGTTTTCCTGTTGAAGTGCAGGAAAATAATCATCACTGAGCAATAAACGTTTACAGCCGATCTGGTAGTCCGGCCGGAGACTTGCCAGTAAGTTCGGATCACCAATGTTTCGGCGCAGATGACGTGCAGCCATCCACTGCACATACTTTCTGGCCAGACCCGGTTTCAAGCTGAAATTGGAATGAAATACAAAGTCATTGAAACAATACTGCCGCCAACGTACCAGTCGTTGCACGAAAGGCAGCAGACGAAAACAGGCTTGCTCAAAGCGCGTGACGATCCTGTCCTTGCGGGGTATGAAATGGCTCGGGCTGCGTTGGAAAATACAGACCCTGGCAGCCGTTCTGGCTAAGCGGGGAATAATCTGGATCGCACTGGCTGCGGCCCCGATGACGGCTATCTTTTTATTCGCTACATCAAAGGAGTGATCCCATTGAGCGGAATGCATCACCTTGCCTTTAAAGTGCTCGAGTCCTGGAAATGCCGGGATACGGGGGATATGCAGCGCCCCGATGGCGCTGATGATGTACCGCACCCGTAACGTTTCGCCCTGGGTACTGGTCAGCGTCCAGCCAAACTGTGAATAAGTCGCCGTTCTCACTTCGAAACCACCACGAATTCGTTCCCTGAGCCCGTATTTGGCCACGACATGTTGCTGGTAAGCATGGATTTCTTTGGCGGGTAAAAACCGGTGGCTCCAAGCAGGGTTCAACTCATAGCTGAAACTGTAAAGTTGGCTTGGTACATCACAGCAGGCACCCGGGTACTGGTTGTCCCGCCAGGTCCCGCCGATGTCGAGTGATTTTTCGAGCAGCACATAATTAGAAATACCGGCCCGATCCAATGCAATGGCTGCTCCGATACCCGAAAAGCCGGCACCGATAATGGCCACTTCATAATCAATCATGTCCGGATGTACCGGCGGGAGACTTCCTTCTCACGACCATAGACAGGGATATTTCAGATTGAATTGCGGGTGCATTACGTTCATCGCTCATATTGAAAAACTGTCTGGTCCCTTGGGGTAGCCATATCCCAGCAGCTCACCAGCGGTGTGCCGCACTTCCTTCCAGGAGTTCATGTCGAAACCGATGACGCCAACGGCACAGGTGGGCATATTCCAAATTTCCGTGTTGGCCAGGGTGTTTAGCAGGTGGGTCCAGGTGGGGTTGTGACCCACCAACATGACTCTGTGATACTGGTCTTCAACCATTTCCAACGCACCCAGGGCCCCACGGCTGCCTGAGAAATAAAGCTGGTCGTTTATCAATATTTCCGTGTCGTCGATACCCAGGGCCTTGCAAATGATACCGGCGGTAGTTCTTGCCCGGTTTGCCGGGCTTGAAATGACCAGGTCCGGTACCTGGATTTGCTCTGCCAGTCTCCTGCCCATCACCGGTGCATTGCGGCGACCACGCTTGTTCAGCGGGCGTTCTTTATCACTTAATGATGAGTCTTTCCAGGATGACTTGGCATGGCGTACCAGGTACAGGACTCTGGATCTGCTGTTCATGGATGAATGATCCGGCCTAACGGACACCAAACAATTTCAGTTCTGCGCCTTTCCAGCCCTTGCTGCGGGCCTCATAGTAAAAGACCACCTTGTCGATAAAGCGACTGCCGCCTTCCAGGTTAATAACACGCGACTTGTCACCCTTGCCCAGCACCCGGTTTTTCTCAATGACCTGCTCAGATCCGTTTTCGAAGTGGATCACGATGCGTTTGAACTCGATTGCCGAACCGGTGGCCTTAAACCGCAAACCGGTAAATGAGCCGCGGCTAGTGCCGACCTGGATGGTGTCTCTCTCAGTTAGATCCCTGACCTGCTTTTCACCCAGCAATACCTGGTTGTTGGCTTCCGCGTTTATTGCCAGGGTCAATCCGGTTACCACAAAAAGGGTAAATATGAATGTGTTCAGATTTTTCATTGCTCTCTCCTGTTAATGTGTAAATGCGCGTGTAGCGTGTGCTTTGCTCGCTGAACAGCAGCTTAATTTTTCAATCGTTTACAAGTCATTTACATTTCTTTACCTGGAAGGGCGGTCAGGTCATGGTCACGGTTTCCATGCTGGTGCCACCAATCGCCGTCTGCCATCCCTGCTTAACTTTACACCAGGCTCGTCAAGAAGTGTCCGGTCCCATAGTTTACAGGTTACCTGTTTATGCTTTTGATCAAGCCCCTCACATGAATTGGTGTATTCACATACATTGATTTCATCACCACGGCCGAGTCGCAGTTTCAGAAACCAGTCCGGGTCTGCAAGACTCTGCCTTGCAGCGGCGATAATATCGGCAACCCCCGTTTGCAAAGCGGTTTCTGCCTGCACAAAGCCGTGAATACCCCCGGCAACGATTACCGGTGTTTTTAACCCGGCATCGCGGATGGATTTGCGAATGGCAGCAACGGATTGAAAATTACGACCAAATGGCCCGCGCTCATCGGATACCCAGGACGGCATGCATTCATAACCGCTTTGTCCCGTGTAAGGATAGGCCGCCCAGCCCGGTTTGGGTTGTGCTGCATCCTCGAATTTTCCACCACGTGAGACCGACACAAAGTCCATCCCCGCGCGCGCAAACTCGAGCCCGAAATAAGCCGCGTCATTTACACCGCTGCCACTTTCAATACACTCGTCACTGAGATATCGACATCCAACCACGTAGTCTTCACCCACCACCTCCCGGACTTGCCGGTAGACTTCCAGAGGCAACCGCACACGATGTTCCCTGGATCCACCATATCCATCATCGCGCCGATTTCGTGCAGACAGAAACGAAGCCATGGTGTAGGCGTGCGCATAGTGCAGTTCCACCCCGTCGATACCTGCGTGTTGCGCCCGTTTTGCTGCTGCAGCAAACAGACCGGGTAATACCCTGGGCAGATCACGAATGTGAGGCAGGTGGGTGTCCGTCACCCGCTCCCTATAACCGCGTGAAAGGCTTTCGTATTCGCGTGGTGGCAGGACCGTTTGCAGTTCATCGTCGGAGAAGGTCTGCAACTTCTTTCGGATTTCGTCCTCGGACAAGTGTTCGCATTTTAGATGTTTTTCCAGTTTCCGGGTGACTTTGAGAAATCTGTTGATAAACTTTGCCCGGTCCGGGCGTCGCCGTATGGTCAGGAAATCGATCAATTGTATGAACAGGCGGGTTTGACCTTCACTGGCATCACGTACCAACTCAGCCAGTTCTTTCAGACCGGGAATGTAGCGGTCATCACCGATACGCAACAATGGTCCGCTGGGGATGTCGCGTATGCCGGTCGCCTCGACCACCAGTGCACCCGGCTTGCCTCGTGCCATGCGCTCGTACCAGTCGAGTATGTCATCGGTAACAAAGCCATCTTCACTGGCACGCCACGGCACCATGGCAGGTACCCAGGTTCTTTGTGCAAGTTGCAGGTTTGCATAGCTTATCGGACTGAACAAACGGGATATCTTTGCCTCAAAAACGGTGGGCGAACGACCCGGATCAGGCTTGTATTTGATTCTTTGTGGTGGTCGGTACATTCCAGGCCCGGGTCAACGTTAATCCGGAACGACGGCGGTGGTCTCGATTTCAACCTTTGCTGAGGATTCCATCAGGGCAGAGACTTCGACTACCGCCATGACCGGGTAATGCCTGCCAATATTTTCGCGCCAGACCCTGCCGATTTCCTTGATCTCCGCGTGGTATTCGTCCCTGCTGGTGACGTACCAGGTCATCCGCACAATGTGCTCGGGTCCGGCATCAGCCTCGGCCAGAACGGCGATTGTGTTTTGCAGTACTTGTTGAACCTGCCCCGCCATGCTCTGTGTCCCGATAACGTGATCGGGACCCCAGCCGATTTGTCCGGCTACAAAGACCATACGCCCCTGTGCGGTGATGCCATTTGAATAACCGGATGGCCTCGGCCAGCCAGGTGGTAACAAGACCCTGTGCGACATGATTCTCAGGTCCTCGCGTGGCGTTTGTATTCGTTGCGGGCGATGATGAGTTTCTGAACCTCGCTGGCGCCCTCATATATTCTCAGGGAGCGAATTTCCCTGTACAGACGTTCCACCACCTGCCCGGATGTCACACCCAGACCGCCAAACAACTGTACTGCGCGGTCGATAACCTGTTGTGCCCGCTCGGTGGCGTGTAACTTGGCCATGGCCGCCTCCCGAGTGACACGTTCCTGTCCACTGTCCTTGGTCCAGGCCGAACGGTAAACCAGCAGTGCGGAACTGTCGATATCGAGCGCCATGTCCGCGATTGAGGCCTGGGTCATCTGTAGCTCCGACAATGGCCCTCCGAACAGCTCACGTTGGGTGACGTGTTCAAGTGCTTCATCAAGGGCGCGTCTTGCAAAACCAAGTGCAGCGGCCGCCACCGTGGTACGAAAAACATCCAGCGTGGCCATTGCTACCTGGAATCCACGGCCCGCTTCACCGAGTATTTGATCCACGGGCACCCGGCATTGATCAAACTTAAGGGTACCCAGTGGGTGTGGGGCAATGATGTCAATCCGTTCGCTGACCTCCAGACCCGGTGTATCGGCGGCCACCACGAACGCACTCAGACCACGCGCGCCGGGCGCTTCCCCGCTACGGGCAAAAACGGTATAAAAATCTGCGACACCGGCGTTGGAAATCCAGGTCTTTTCACCATTTATCACGTAGTGATCGCCGTCACGCACAGCCTGGGTCGTTATGGCACTTACATCCGACCCTGCCTGTTTTTCGGACAGGGCGAATGCGGCGACATGGTGACCTGAAGCCACATTTGGCAACCACTTACGCCTGATTTGTTGACTGCCAAACAGGCTGACCGGCCCGCTGCCCAGCCCCTGCATGGCAAAACAAAAATCCGCCAGACCACCGTGGTAGGCCAGTGTTTCGCGCACAAGGCACAGGCTGCGCACGTCCAATGCCGGGGCGCGGGTACCTCCATCGGTCGGAACCGTGTGTGCCAGCCATCCGCCGTCACCCAGTAGTCTGACCAATGCACGGCATTCTCCATCCAGGTCATCGGAGCCATCGGTACCCAGTTGCCGGGTATGTGTTGTGCACCAGTGGTCGAGCTTCTTTTTGAGCTCACGATGTCTGTCTTCAAGAAAAGGCCAGTGCAGATAGCTCGAGTCCAGCATCAGTTGCCCCCGAACTTCATCACGTTGAATTGTGGTTTGGTGATCACCAGGATGTTTCCTTTTTTGCCAGCGATACTTTGACCTTGGTCAGCAATTCGTCCAGTGTCGCCATTTCTTCTCTGCTCACACCGGTGATCATATCTCTCACCCAGTTTTCGTGGGCCTGAGACATGCGTTCAAATGCTACTTCACCCTTTGGGCTCAGCTTTACCAGGTGGGAGCGCCGGTCACTCGGGGACTGGGTGCGAGTCACCAGTCCGTCACGGACGAGCCGGGAAATAATACCCGTGATATTACCACTGGAGACCAGCAGCCAGCGGGACACATCACCCATGGTCTGACCCTCGGGATTGCGTGCCAGGGCGGCCATCACATCAAAACGCGGCAGGGTGGTATCGAACTCGGTGCGAAAACGGGTCCGCACCCTTTTTTCAATTAATTGAGAGGACACCAGCAGCCGCAACCAGATACGCAAGGCCATTTTCCGCCGCGGTGTCTGTTCCAGTTTATTAATGGCCGTTTGTACTTTGCCACCCATCAGGCAATCCCTTTTTTCATGTCATTGTCGTTGCTCATGCGTTTATCACCATTTCAGCAGCGCGCGCCAGGTTGCGTTCGTACTGACTGCGTCCCGACAGGTATTGTATCGGCCAGACTTGGTCTGTATGACCGAGTTGCGCCGCTGCGTGCAGGGTCCAGTACGGGTCTGCGAGATGTGGCCTGGCAAGACAGCACAGATCGGCCCGGCCCGCTGCGATGATGCTGTTGACGTGATCGGTCTCATAAATATTGCCAACGGCCATGGTGGCCACCCCGGTTTCCTGCCGGACCTGGTCACTCAATGGCGTCTGGAACATACGCCCATAGACCGGTTTGGCCCGCGTGCTGGTCTGGCCTGCAGAGATATCCATGATATCGACCCCTGCTTGTGCAAATGCCCGGGCGATTTCTACCGCGTCATCACCATCGACTCCACCTTCGACCCAGTCGGTGGCAGAAATACGCACCGACATTGGCTTATCCTGTGGCCACGTGGCACGCACCGCTGCAAAAACTTCCAGGGGGAAACGCAACCTGTTTTCCAGGCTGCCGCCATACTCATCACCACGTTGATTGGTCAACGGTGAAATGAAGCTGGACATCAGGTAACCGTGTGCAAAATGCATTTCCAACAGGTCGAAACCACAGATCCGGGCCCGCTCTGCTGCGTTTATAAATTGATCACGAACCGTGGCCATATCTGCACGTGTCATTTCTCTGGGAAGCTGGTTATCGGGTGCCCAGCGCACAGACGATGGTGCCATGACTTCCCAGCCACCCTCTTTCAAGGGTTCATCCATGCCTTCCCAGAGTAGCCTGGTGGCGCCTTTCGGACCGGAGTGTCCCAACTGCGCACCTATCTTTGCCCCATCGTTGGCATGAACAAAATCTACTATTCTTTTCCAGGCTTCAATGTGATCGTGTTTGTAGAGACCGGCGCAGCCAAGGGTGATCCGTGCCTCCGGTGATACACCCAACATCTCGGTCATTATCAGTCCAGCCCCCCCCTGCGCACGCGCACCGAGGTGTACCAGGTGAAAATCCCCAGGGGTGCCGTCTTCGGCGCTGTACATTGCCATAGGTGACACAACGATGCGGTTTTTCAATACCATGTTTCGGAGTCGAAACGGGGTAAACATCGGGGCCTGGGCCCTTCCTTCCTGTTGATCTTGACCCGTTGCCTTGCTCTGAAACCATTGCTCCATTCGCCCCAGCCAGTCGGGATCCCGTAAGCGAAGATTTTCATGACTAACCCGCTGGCTCCGTGTCAGCAGGGCATAATTGAATTGCATGGGTTCCAGACCGGTGTAACGCGGCAGTTTTTCAAACCACTGCATCGAGTTTCGTGCTGCGCTTTGCAGTCGCAGTACTTCGATGGTTCGTTTTTCCCGATAGTCCTCCAGCGCCTGGTCCAGGTCCGGGTTAAAATTCAGTGCGTCGGCGAGATCAATCGCATCTTCAAAACCAAGCCGGGTTCCGGAACCGATCGAGAAATGCGCCGTGTGCGCGGCATCACCGATCAACACCAGGTTTTTGTATCGCCACTGGCCGCACAATACCCTTGGAAAACTCATCCATGCTGAGCCCCGGATGTGCTTCGCATTACTCATCAGGCTGTTGCCATCAAGGTACTCCGCAAACAGTTCTTCAAGATAGCGTGAACACTCATCCTGGTTCATCTCACCGAGGCCCAGCGCGGTCCAGGTTGATTCCCGGCACTCGACAATGAAAGTGGAAGTCTCATTGTCGAAGCGATAGGCGTGTACCCATATCCAGCCTTGGTCGGTTTCCTTGAATATAAAAGTGAACGCATCAAAAACCTTGTGTGTACCCAGCCAGACAAACTTGTTGGGTCTCAGGTCGATGTTTACATCTAGGTGTTCTTTGTACGCTTCCCTGAAGCGGCTGTTGATACCATCGGAAGCTATGACCAGGTCGTAATCGGAAAATTGATCCAGTTCAGGCTCCACCTCGGTCTCGAATACCAGCTTCACACCCAGGTCCGCAGCGCGTGTGTACAGGATATTCAACAGGTGCTGGCGGCCAATACCGCAAAATCCGTGTCCACCCGATGTGATGATCTCCTCCCTGTAATGAACATCGATATCATCCCAGTGGATAAAACCATCGGTGATCATGTCGGCCGAAGGTCGGTCATTTCTTGCCAGATCCGCCAGTACGCCGTCAGAAAAGACCACGCCCCAGCCGAAAGTATCGTCGGGGCGATTACGTTCAATCACAGTCAACTCGTGCGCTGACGAACGCAACATCATTGAAATGGCGAAATAGAGACCGGCAGGCCCGCCACCCACACAAGCAATTTTCATTGATTTAACCTGACAACCATGATTTAGTTTAAGTTTAAACTAATTTGTCATGACTGTGAACCCGTCCGTTATGGCCTGCATCAAGCCTGACAGTTGATGGTTTGAGGGTTTGCTGGAGTAGTTAGAAAACCGTGTGCCAACCGCCGCCGTTGACATACCACTGGGTAAAATTCAACAACATGACAAAAAACAGCCAAGCGGCCACCGGAATCATCAACCCGGCCGCCTCGGGTTTGATTGCGCGGAATGCCCGGATTGTAAGTAACACGGCCGCCAGCCAGAGACCCATGATCAATTGCGCATAACCTGTGCGGTTTAGCCCGAAATACAACCAGGACCAGGAAACATTGAGCAGCAATTGCACAACCCACCAACCCAGCGCGGTGCCCGCGATACTCCTCATGGTGTTCCAGACCATCCATGCAGAAACCGCCATCAGGACATACAAAATGGCCCACACACACGCCATCACCAGGGGTGGTGGGTTCCACGAGGGCTGGACCATTTCCTGGTACCACTCACCCCCCGCAAACAGCCCACTGAACGCAGCAGTGGCCACCACAACCAGCAGGAAAACAGCCAGAGTGAGCAGTCGTTGCATGGCAATCCCAAAACGTATCAAACAGTCTCCAATGCTACATCAATCCAGCTAGGAATGACGCTATTCTTCGCACCGTCATCCCGGGGCCGCGAATAGCGGAACCCGGGACCTCCGCACGTCCGCAGAGCACTGGGCAGTGCAACTTTTTCAGAATACGGTAGCGTCAGGAGGTTCCCGCTTGCGCGGGAATGACGATTCTCATCGAGGGGAAAAGAGGCCTCCTTGGCTAACCATAGGCAACAGCTATCAAAACAATTGCAAAAAACGATTTCACTCATCACCATGACAGGTCTATTATCTGACCCCTGCCATCATTGCTAGTATTAACAATCGGAGGAAAGAAACATGTCCTTAAAAGGAAGTAAAACCGAACAGAATTTGAAAGACGCATTTGCCGGTGAGTCACAGGCCAACCGGCGATATCTCTATTTTGCTCAGCGTGCGGACATTGAGGGATACAACGACGTTGCCGCGGTGTTCCGCTCAACAGCCGAAGGCGAAACCGGTCACGCGCATGGTCATCTTGAATATCTGGAAGAAACAGGTGACCCGGCAACCGGCCTGCCCATTGGCGATACTGGAAACAACCTCAAGGCTGCTATAGCGGGTGAGACGCACGAGTACACCGATATGTATCCCGGTATGGCAAGCTCCGCCCGGGACGAGGGCTTTGACGAGATCGCGGATTGGTTTGAAACACTGGCGAAAGCTGAGCGGTCCCATGCCAACCGATTCCAGAGAGCCCTGGACGAACTGGACTGATTAGCCACGTGGTAGTCACCCGGACGCGTTGATGACGTGGTCCGGGGCGACACCCTGGAGCAAATGTGTCATGCGCGAAGGCAGCCTGGAAGCACCAACCCGCCACCCCCTGGACTGGAAAAGCCCTGAGTTTCAGAACGAAGAGCGTCTGCTCGAAGAGCTGGAACGAGTCTACGATGTATGCCATGGCTGCCGTCGTTGTGTTTCGTTGTGTGCCGCTTTTCCAACCTTGTTTGACCTGGTTGACGAGTCCAAGACCTTTGAAGTTGATGGTGTGGACAAGAATGATTACTGGAAAGTGGTTGATGAGTGTTACCTGTGTGATCTTTGTTACCAGGTCAAATGCCCGTATGTCCCACCCCACGACTGGAATATTGATTGCCCCCATCTGATGTTGCGGGCCAAGGCCATTCAGTTCAACAAGGGTGAACGCAAGATCAGCCACAAGTTGATCAGCAATACTGATCTTGTTGGAAAAGTTGCCAGCCTGCCGGTGGTCAACCAGGTGGTTAATGCCGCCAACAGGACTCCGGCGTTGCGCAAGGTGGTCTCGAAGGTGCTTGATATACACCCGCGGGCACATGTACCCGAATACCACAAGGACACACTCAGAAAACGCTGCAGGAACCACCAGCCAAGGAGCATTCAGGCCAACGTGGCAGGCCCGACCCGTGGCCGTGCAGCCTTGTTTGCAACCTGTTACTGCAATTTCACCGAACCGGGCATAGGCGAAGACCTGATCGCAGTCTTTGAACACAATGGTATCCCCGTCCGTTTAACGGAAAAGGAATCCTGTTGTGGAATGCCGAAACTGGAACAGGGTGATCTGGGCAAAGTGGATAAATTACGCCGCAAGAATATTCCACAGTTGATCGGCTTGATCGATGCAGGCTGGGACATCGTTGCAGCACTGCCATCGTGTGTATTGATGTTCAAGCAGGAATTGCCCCTGATGTTCCCTGATGATGCTGATGTACTCAGGGTCAAACAACATATTTTTGATCCATTTGAATACCTGTTACACCGGCACAAGGCTGGCTTGTTGAGAACTGATTTTCACCAACCACTGGGTACCGTGGCCTGGCATGTTCCCTGTCACCAGCGGGTGCAGAACATAGGCCCGAAAACAAGACAGGTGTTGTCGTTGGTACCGGGCACCGAGATCAACAGCATTGAACGTTGTTCCGGTCACGATGGAACCTATGGCGTGCGTAACGGCAGCTGGGAAAAATCCCAGAAAATCGCAAAACCTGTTATCAATCGCGTCAACAAGATGGATGCCGATTACCTGGTTTCGGACTGCCCGATGGCCGCAACCCAGATCGCCAACGGGCTGACACTAAAGCATGGTGAAACCAATCCCCTGTCACTTCTGAGAAAAGCATACGGAATATGAATATG
>JABAAB010000057.1 GCA_014238945.1 Lysobacterales bacterium | reverse complement strand
TTGGCACTGATGCGCGCGCACCGCCGGGGCCTGCAGAGGGACTGCTCAAGCTGGTTTGATGTTGGGGGGCGGTTGGCCCGGGGCCGATATCGGCTGCGCTACAGGAATGGAGTCATTTGAGGCCAAAGGGGACGGTTTGAGGCGCACCGATGACCAGTACACCGGTGGCCCGGGGACGGCAAAGGTCAAATATGCACGGGGTCAACGGTCACTGATACTTTGCTGAATTGCAAATAAGGTGGTTTATACTTCCTATCCACCATGTGATTTTCAAGTTGGTGATTGTACATATTCAGTAGTAAAATCCATCACTCGAGGCGGTACTAGCGCTGATTAAGGCGAGGACCTTAGGTGTAATTGAAAGCCTAAGAATTCTTCTGTACGATGTGTCTGGTCTTAAATAATCCACCGGAAGGAACGTTTATCATGAAATATTTATCCTTTTTTGCAGCACTACTCTTCGCCTCACCACTACTGTTCGCAGACCAGTCCGAAACCGTGCCACCGCAAAGTCAACTTTTGGATGTTAAGGCCATTTCACCTGATGGGCAGCAGACCATGGAAATCAAAGCAGTTGATCAACACGGTAATTTGCATGAGATTAAAGCGTTTCACTCCCTAGATTATGTGCATAAGGTCAAAGCGATTGTTAATGGCGAAATTTGGAATGTAAAAGTCATTACTCACGATGGGAAACATTTAGCCATCAAAGCGTTAGGCGATGAATCTTAAACGCTGCGTATAAACATTCTAGTTACTCCGAAGCGCAGCCGTGGCAAGGGTTATCCAACCGAGAATAAAACAAAGTCCGCCTATCGGCGTAATCGCGCCCAACCAGCGCGCACCGCTGAGTGCCACCAAATAAAGGCTACCAGAGAATATAAGTATTCCAATCACAATCAGCCAACCCGACGCATTGACCAAATTACCTGGCCAACGCTCCGCTGCCCAGAGCAATGGATTTAGGTAACTTACATCGACTTTTAGGTAATGGGGACTCTGACATGGGGTTCCCTTTGGGTTACCGCCAAAGATTACCCTTTGGGTGGTGTTGGGACAATGTTGGGGGATATGAGCCTGCCCACACCTCAAGCGCTTCCCGCTTTTCATCCAGATACTGGTACCCGCCGTACACCTTCCTGATGCCCATCTTCTGGCCCCGAACCCGTTTCTACCAGCAGGTAAAGGTAAAGCCGAGCCGCTCGTGTACCCATAAAAAAAACCGCCAACCCGGGGGCTGGCGGTCAAGAAGCTTTCCCCATGGTGGGGGCATGGAAAAAACTCCGGGGGCTTGTTGATGTACTGGTGCTAAACCTTAAGCAAATGGCTGACAACAGCTTCTAATGCAATTGGATAACCCGGTTTTCAGTGACCGATTACTCCGCAGGTGGACAGGCAGCTGATGGTGTAATTCGAATTCCGTCGTATGCAGTGACGTCTTCAGCCACGGTGACAACTGCTTCAATAAGGAAGCAATCCACAACATTGAATTCGATGGTACCTACCGGGACTGTCATCCCCATTTCCGAAAATGTCGCACCTGTACTCTGATAAAGGGTCGTCATCGCGGCCATTCCATCAAATGCTCCGGGTGTGGGGCAAACGGCACCATCAGATCCATTGCAGCTGTCGAATGTGAACCAGGTGGCTGAGCCGTCCATGTTGTAGGTGTACCAACTGCCAACGACGCGGTTCTGGGCCGGGATGGGTGTAAACCAGAAGCCTTCCCCGTCGAATCCGTCGAGCAAATAGGCACCGTTGGTGGAATCATCCACGACGTCACGAAGAGGTAACTCGGCGATAGGGGTGGCGATAATGGACAAATCCTGGTTAACCATGTCGCCAACCGCAAATAGCGTGGCAATGGTACCTGATGGCAAGGTAACAGGTAGCGGGTCAATGAAGTTGGTTTGCCCATTATTTGAAGCCACTTTCAGGTCGTACGTGCCTTCGGGTAATTCCAGGTAACCACTTGACACGCCATAGGGTACACCGGTGAGTCCGGCAACCAGATCCCCACCGGCAGTTCTGATGGAAACTTCTGTTGACTCCAGGGTAGGTCCAAATGGAGCGGTATGCACCACCCGAACTTTGACATTGCCGGTGGCTTGTGCGCTGTTGTCGTCAGCCAGGGCGAACAGCTTTAAATCTTGCAGGGATCCGTTTCCAGACGCGTAGACGGTGTAATCCACACACGGCGGTAATCCGTTCCAGCGGCAGTTCGCCGTCCAACTTAACTTTTATCTGACGGGAGCTGATGGACCCGGCTTTGTTGGCCATCTCTTCAGGGGTGCCAATCGTTACGGTATTTACCGTATTTACCGTATTCACCGGAGACAACGGTATGCCGGTTAACTCAAATACGCTCTGACCGGATTTCTTCGCCTCAAGATCCCAGAGTGCGCAGTCGATGGCATTCCGTGCGCCTCCCGCAGGCAGCAGAGACTGCAATTGTTCACGACTGATGCCCTGTTCCAGTTGTTGTTGAATGCCGAGGGCTTGCTGACAGATGCTTTCAGCGGTTTCATCCAGGTAGTAAACACCGGTCGCTTCGCCGCGTCCGGTGACCTCGTCTTCGGTGATCCTCGCAACCAGGACATCACAGTGCGTCCAGGTGTGACCGGTAATTACGAACGGCTCAAGCAATGGCCAGGATTCAATATCCAGCTCCACCTGACGCATGAGCTAACCCTCTCGCCCAAACTCAGCAAAAACCCTGTCAACAATTGCATCGCAACCGTCCTGAATTGGATCGATACAGGGCAGGCCCAATTCAGCCGACAGATCTGCCAGATAGGACACCCTTCTTTCGGCATCAAGACCAGACGTATTCACGGAAACGCCCACACAACGTACGTCGGGGTTCGTCAGGCGAGCACAACGCAAATGCAGGTCAATGCACTCAGCCACGCTGGGCAATGGTAAATGTCGGGCGGTATCGATCACCTCCCGGGTTGGATCGTGACACACCACGATGGCGTCGGGTTGCGAGCCGTGCAGCAACCCCAGACTCACTCCGGCGTAAGACGGGTTAAACAGCGATCCCTGACCCTCAATGATGTCCCAATGATCGTCCGCATTGGCCGGTGATAACACCTCTGCCGCACCGGCAACAAAGTCGGCTACCACGGTATCAATGGGCACCCCCTGGCCTGCAATCATGATGCCGGTTTGCCCGGTCGCACGAAAACTGGTGCTGATGCCCCGTGCTTTCATACACTGAGTGATGGATAGCGCCGAGTACTTCTTGCCGATAGCGCAGTCTGTTCCAACCGTCAGCAAACGCCTGCCGGAACGTTTTTCGCCCGTAGCGACTGGCAGATGATCTGCCGGCGTGCGCACATTAACCAGGCGAGCTCCGGACGATTTCGCTGCGGCCACAAGCTCCGGAAATTCTTCCAACCGACGATGTGATCCACTGACCACATCAAGACCGGCTGCGGCCGCCTGCACCAGCGTTGCTATCCAACGCCGACTGATTGTTCCACCTGTCGGCGCTACACCGATAACAATGCTTTTTACGCCCTGCGCCCTCGCCTGGTCGATCGACAGATCGGGAATGCCCAGGTCGACCGGACAGCCGTCGAAACGGAGCTGGCCTGCGACTTTTTCCGGGCACCACTGCACCAAGCCTGAGCCAGTCTTCGCGTCGACAATTTCTCGGGTGTCGCCGAGGAAAATCAGGTACGGCGACCTGATAGTAAGACGACACAAACCATTGTCGCCTGCTTCGATCAGGTCTTTTTCATGCGCTTCAACCTTCACGGGTCACTTCGACGCCCGCTCTTGATCGATCCACTCGTCAACAATCTCTTCGAGAATATTGAGTGGAAGCGCTCCATTCTTAAGCACCAAATCGTGAAACGTTCGGAGATCAAATTGATCGCCCAACTGGTCTCTTGCCCGCTGTCGCAACTCCAGAATCTTCAGCAGACCAATCTGGTAGCCAGTCGCCTGCGATGGCAACACCAGGTAGCGTTCAACGGCCTTGGTGGCCTGTTCTCTGTTCGTTGGTGAGTCCTCCATTAAATAGTTAATGGCTTCCTCCCGACTCCAACGTTTGTCGTGAAGTGCGGTGTCGAGCACAAGGCGACAGGCACGCCACAACTCAGCGGACAGGCGGCCGAAGTCGGCGTAGACGTCGGCATACAGGCCCAGTTCCTTGGGCAGAAACTCGGAATACAGCCCCCAGCCCTCTGCATAGGCAACGTAGCTGACCGCGCGGCGAAATTGAGGAACGTTGTCCAACTCCTGTGCGATCGCGACCTGCATGTGGTGACCCGGGACGCCCTCATGATAGGCAATCGCCTGCAGGGAATATTTGGGCATTACCGTCATATCAAAAGTATTGACATAGAAGACGCCGGGGCGCGATCCATCCGGGGCGCCCGGTTGGTAAAACGCGCTGCCGACACTGGCGCTTTCCCTGAACGGCTCAACCGCCTTTACGACGATATCTGCTTCGGGCATTACGCCAAAGACCTCCGGCAAACGGGCCTTCATTTCGGCAATTACCCGCTCTGCTTCATCGATGTAAGCTTGCTTGCCCTCCGCTGATTGCGGATAAAAGAAAGACGGCTCGGATTGCACATAGGCGAAGAACGCAGACAGATTACCCTCGTAACCCGCTTGTTCAATGATGGCCCTCATTTCCCCGTGAATGCGCTCGACTTCACTAAGG
Organism: Lysobacterales bacterium; assembly: GCA_014238945.1. Lineage (GTDB taxonomy): Bacteria > Pseudomonadota > Gammaproteobacteria > Xanthomonadales > SZUA-36 > SZUA-36. The sequence goes on along the minus strand of JABAAB010000057.1, from coordinate 37,839 downwards.
CCCAGGCGGTGAATCGCCTCTGCGTCGAGGTCAGTGGTGGTCGTTTGGCGCAGTGCGTGGCGGTAAAACGCCTGACCGTTCGGGAAGGTCCAGGCACCGCCTTCAACATTGGCCCGACTGTTCAGGTCTTCCAAAACGGCGATCAATTTTCGATAGGCCGGTCCTACAGACTCGAGCAATGCCTGTTCCGCGGCTGACTGCAGTTGCTGTTTCTGCTGCGCAGTAATATCCAAGCTTTCCAGCTTGCGTTTGAAATCCGCCATCAGGAGATTATCGTCCGAGGCACTATCCACGAACGGCTGACCGGTAATGATTTGCTGCAAGCTTTCGACAGCCTGCTGGTAGACAAACTGGGGCGCAATAATGCCCATCTCCGCGCGCGTCTGTAAGCCGTCGATCACCTGGTCGAACAGTTCCGTTACGCCATGCAGGCGCTTGATATAGTCGTTTGCGTCGTCGACTGTCTGAATTCGATGCAGGCGAATCAGTATGGTGGCCACGCCCGTATGGATACCCATCATGTGGTTGATTGGGTAACGGTGAAAACGCCACTCGAATTCCTCAATTGCGCCGTGCAATTCCTGTTTGTACAGACGCAAATTCAGTTGATTGGCATCGCTCAACAACTCCGGGTTCAACGCTTGCAGGTTTTTGAGGTGTGCTTTGTCCAGCCGGTTGCTTTCAAGCAGGTAGGCGTCGCTATAGTTGTCCCATTTGTCCTGTTGATCGCGAATTCCCTCAAACGCCTGGTCGATCGGACTACGTGCCAGGCGGGCCTGGTAGATGCTTTCAAACAGCATCTCGGCCCTGACGTTTTCCTCCGGCCGGTGTTTTAGCACTTGTCCGGGCAGTGCCGTCGTTAGCTGTCCATCCCGCAATACCAACTCACCGTTGATCAACAAATGACTGACCCCGGTGCTGTACTGATGGGGCTCAAGGAAAGTGGCGTGATCAGTGATGCTCTCGTCATCGAAAATCACCAGGTCCGCAAAGTTTCCGGCCTGTACGACGCCCCGCTCTCGCAATCCCAACCGTTGTGCGGATTGCCCTGTCATTTTGTGAATGGCCTGTTCCAGGCTCAGCACGCCTCGCGCACGAACATAGGTAGACAGCACGCGCGGAAAGGAACCGTACGTTCTCGGGTGGTAGTGCTTGTCCGTGGAGACGGCAAGGTCGCCGTCCGAGTTGATCATGGTATGCGGATACAGCAGAAATTCTTCAATATCTGCCTCGTCCATGCTGTGGTAGATCGCCGCAAAACCACCCTGGGACTGAAGGTCAATCAGGGCGTCAACGGCGGCATCCATGGTTTCCGGTATGGCGTGATCACGAAGGTAATCGCCCAGTGTACGGCCGGCGTAACCTTCGATATGCGGCAACCGTTCAAACTGAATACTGTCAAAGTCCTTACCCGCCTGCTGTGGAAATATGGCTTTCATTTCCGCTGCAATTTTTTGTCGTTGCGCCGGATCGTTGATGCGGGCCAGAAACGCCTCCGGCCCCCCGGCCAGGCTCCAGGTCGGGAACAGTAGATCCGAATAGGTCATAAAGGCCGCGTAAGGATAAATATCCGCGGTCATATCCACACCGGATGCGCGGATGTTTTCGATCAACTGCAGGGCATCTGCGCTCTTGCCGTGATTACTGACGCCGGTGGTCTTGATGTGGTTGATGTGTACCGGCAGGTTGGCCTTGCTACCGATTTCGGCATTGTCGCTAATCGACTCGAGCAGATTCGGTCCCTCGTCACGCATATGGGTGACGTAAATCCCACCCCATTCCGCGACTACTTTCGCCAGTTCCGTTACCTCGTCATTGCTGGCATAAACGCCAGGCACATACTCCATACCGGAAGACAGGCCAAAGGCACCCTGCTCCATCGCTTGCCTGACCAGCGCTTTCATCTGCTGCAGTTCAGTGTCGGTCGGCGGCCGGTTGTCCAATCCCATCACCGTTTTGCGGGTCCAGTTAAGACCGGCAAAATAGGCAATGTTGGGGGCCATTTTCAGGTTGGCGGTGTATTTATCCAGCGGCCAGGGCAGGTCGTGACTGTGCAGGGAGTTGGCGATGGTGGTAACGCCCTGGCGCAGAAAATTCTCCGCCTGCGGGTATTCGTGGATATTGGACACATGGGCGTGCATATCGATAAAGCCAGGAGCCACCACCAGGCCAGCGGCGTCGATCAGCCGGTCACCCTCAGCCGGCTCAAGCGAATCGCCAATTTCGGCGATACGCTCGCCCACAACCCGGATGTCCCCCTGAAAAGCCGCCGCGCCGGTGCCGTCAACAATGGTGGCATTTTGAATTAGAAAACCGGGATTCTCAGACAACTGATGACCGTCTTGATGACCTTCCTGACAGCCCAACAGCCCCACAACCACAGCAGAACATAATGTGATAAACAGTGACTTGGCAATTAACGGCATCTAAGCATTTCCTTATCCGGGCCAGTTAACGATTTTTTAATTCTTCGGCGATATACCACTGGATATGCTGCACCAGCACCGGCATGGCCAGAGTGCCTCTGGAAAGCATGGCGGCGTGAAATTTACGCAAATCAAAGCGCTCACCCAGAGCCTTTTTAGCTGTCTGCCTGAGCTCCAGTATTTTGTCATAGCCGAGCTTGTAACTTAGCGCCTGGGCCTGAATATCGGTGGAGTAGCGCAGCACTTCCGTTGCCACCTCGCTTTCGCTGGAAAAGGTGTTTTCCAACATATAGCGGGATGCCTTCTCGAGGCTCCAGCCCTTATGGTTCAGGCCCGTGTCAAGCACCAACCGGGCGGAGATAAAGGCGTTGGACAACAGCCAGCCATAGTGATCATAGGGATCATCCAACAAGCCCATTTCCAGCGCCAGGTGGGAGGCGTAATTGGCCCACCCCTCAGAAAAGGCATTCACTCTGACGCCTCGCCGGTAAACAGAGAGTTGTTGGTTTTCCTTCACCAGAGAGAGGTGAAAGTGGTGACCGGGAACCAGTTCGTGATAGATCAGAAAACCCGCCGATATCATCGGGCGGCTGTCCAGATTCGAACCGTTGTAATAGTAGTACCCGGTTTCACCCGCCGCGCCGCCGCGATAGTAACCGTAGGTCATACTCACCTCGGCCATCGGACTGGCTCGCTTGACCCCGTAGGGCTCTTGCGGTTGCTGCGAAAAATATTCCGCCAGGCGCGGTTCAATCCGATCAACATAAGCCTGGTAACGCTGCTCAACCTCCTCGGGGCTGCTGGCATATAGCCGTTTATCGGCACGCAACTGTTGATGGAACTCCGCCGCAGTGCCGGTAAAGCCCAGCGTCTGGCGGATGGCCTGCATCTTTTGCTGGATACCTTCCAACGCCTGCAGGCCTATCTGGTGAGTCTGATCCGGCGTGAGATCCAGGGAGGTTTCCCGCCGTATCAGGTACTTGTAGTACGCCTCGCCACCGGGGTATTGGTAGAGGCCAGCAGCCTCCGGCGCTTGCGCCAGGTAGTCGTCACCCAAGGTCTCCAGCAGCCGATCAAGGGCCGGATAAAGCACCTCCTGCAGCGCGGTGGAAGTATCACGCTCAAGGCGCTGAATCTGGTCGGGGCTCATCCCCTCCAGTCTCGATGGGTCAAAGCGGGCCAATCCCGCCAGATTGTCACGCAGCCCGGAATAGATCGTGCGAATACCGGGGATGGCTGCTTTTGGCAGCAGCATGCCCCGCTGTTGTTGCTCTTGTAGTTTGTTGGCCAGCTCATTGATAAAGCGGCCACTGTCGATGAACAGTGACAGATAGTGCTCAACCCCCCCGGTAGCCACCAGATCAATTGTGTTCAGCGCAGGCACCAGTTCAGCGCCCATTACGTAACCACCGTTGTAGGGGGTGACATCAAAATAGAGCCAGTGGTGCTCGGGGGCTTCGATCAATAACTCAAGATCCCGCTGCAGCAGTGCGGCAGTCAATGCATCTTCATGGGACAGTTGCTGGCGCGGTATGGTGTTCAACTCCTCCAGCAGCAACCCGGCCTGGGCAGCGGCCTGTTTAACACCATTGAGGCTCCTGTCCGGCAGAGTGCGCTCTATGCTCCCTGAACCATTCCTCAGGAAATCATCATTCGCCTCAGCGAGCGCCAGAAATCGATCGCTAAGATCCAGCAACTGTGCCGCAGGTGCTGCCACCGCACCAAATGGCCCTGTTGGAATTGACGACACCAGTGCCGACAAATGACCTGCAGATGATACATCTACTAAAACTTCCGGCTTTCCCATCGAGCCGTTTACAGGGGACATCCACGTACCTTCGTCAGTCTGAAAATTGACAGTATCAACAGGCTCTGCCCCAATCTTGCAGGCAACCATCATCATTAATAATGAAATGAGAATTTTGAACCGAAAGAGTGTTCTATGACTTAACATCGTTAAAATGGCCCTCAGGTGAACCTGGAGATTAACTGATTCCAGTGAAAGGGCTAAGCGAGAGCCCATACGGCACTCGCCTTGCTATCATTCTGATGTATTTTGAATCAGTACTGAAAGCGGAACAGCAGGCCTAATGTACGCGGCACCGGGCGTGTGGCCGTGGTCACTATACCAGCGGGAGGAAACAAAATTGTATCTTCATTGGTCAGGTTTTTACCTTCCAGATAAAGCTGCCAACGCGCTCTTTCCATTCCAAGACGGGCATTCAAAAAAGCCGTGCTGTCCGTCTTTATGTGAACGCCCTGAGAGGCAATGTTCAATTCATAGCCACTGGCAGCCTGGTAATCAACCCTGAACATGCCAGGAAGGGTCGATGTCCAGTTGAACCGGTAAGTCAAGGCAGCAGACCAGGTCTGGTCCGGTACGAAATCAAGGGGATCGCCCTTCTGTTTGTCTGCCGTGGTGTTGTCAAAAGCCAGGTTGTTTTTGCTGTAGCTCAATTCCAGAATGAGTTGCTCTGTGAGCAGCGCCGTTCCCGCAAACTCGAATCCGGCACCGGATGCTTTACCGGCGTTGGTCGTATTGGCAAAAACGGCACCCGGGGCAACGTCAAGAACCTGCACATCCGTATAGTCGAGATAGAAGATGGCGGTGTCGATGGTTACGCGGTTTTCGAACAGTCCGGTACGGGTACCGATTTCATAGTTCCAGAGTTTTTCCGGATCATAGGTATCCGGTGGGCCAATGGCGTTGAATCCACCACTGCGAAAACCCTTGGCAACATTGATATAGGCCGAACCGACATCGTTATATCGCCACAAGAGATTGAATCGTGGGTCGACAGAATCAAACTTTGCCGTATCGTTGAATACCGTGGGATTGAAAAACGTGACAGCGGATCCTTTTTGTGTGCGTTTGTCATCATAGTACCGGGCACCTACAGAAGCTTCCCATTGTGGAGAAAACGCATAGCTGATATCTCCAAAAACGGCCCAGGATTTGGCGTCCACAGGGGATGTTGCCATAGAATCGAGAACCCCCATCACCGGGTTGGGCGTTGCGGGTGTTGATCGGATACCCCAGGACTCAGCGTCTCTGTACCAGACTCCTGCGGTCCATGACAAAGGTCCATCACCCTGTGACGACAAGCGTATTTCTTGAGTTAAAACTTTGAAATCCGTGTCAAAAGCAAGGCCGATGGTTCCACCAGGTGGCACAAGGAAGCCAAAAAAGGCCGTGAGATCTTGTTCACTTTTCAGATTACGGTCGAGGTAACCGGTTGAACTGATCAGGTTCACCCCGCCCAGGTCAAAATCAAGAATCAGGTTAATCAGGTCAAATTTGTCCTCAACCGGGGTGCTACGGGCCTGGGCGACCACGTCCGGATCATCGGGGTCAGAGCTGTTCAGGTTATCCTGTTCAAGGTCGTAATGCTGCCACAACAAAGTGCCGGTAAACGTGTCATTGGGTTGCCATAATGCCTTTCCACGAAACCAGGCTTGTGTATTGCCATTGATGTCCTTTTCTCCCGTGATCGCATCATCAATCCAACCGGGCGTATCTTCATAACCCGCCACCAGGCGAACACCTAAGGTTTTTGATTGATTGGGCAGGTTTGCGACGGCATAAGCATGATAACCGGTACCTCCGCCATCCACACCCATAATGCCCGCTTCACCTTCGAATCCCGCGCCTTCCATATCCGGGTTGCGGGTTATGTACTTTATGGTACCCCCCATCGAACCCTGGCCGTACAGTGTTCCCTGGGGCCCTCGAAGTACTTCGACCCGCTCAAGATCGACCAATGGAACCGCCAGGTTCCGTTGAACCTGGTCGAGCGAAATACCCACTTCATCCAGGTATACCCCAACGGCCGGCAGGCCCTGGGCGCCGGGGGAAATACCGCGCATCTGTATGCGGTCTTGGCCAGGGCCATTATTAGTAATATACAAACTGGGGATGGAGAACTGCATGCCCTTGATGTCCCTAACAGCGCGATCTTTGATATCCTCCATTCCCACCACGGTGACAGCTTGTGGTACTTCAAGCAGGCTCTGTTCCCTCTTTTGCGCCGTGACTATAATTTCCTCCAACATGCCGGAGTATTGAGCGGAAGCCTGGCTACCTAATAGTGTCACCGTGATGACAACCGTTGCGAACAATTGAAGGTTAGATGCTACCGATTTCATGGGGTCTCTCCGTAAAGACTATATAATTTTGCAGTGCATTGTCTGGGCACCGTGGACTGTATAATATATTATACACTCACAGGCATGATCGCAAGTGCGGGAACACATCAACGAAAACAGACGATTGGAGAAGATTGGTTGTGGATATTCATCAAAATGTTGGTTCAAGACTGAAGGCTCTGCGCAAACGCTATGACCTGTCCCAAAGAAAGCTCGCCGATAAGGCGGGTCTGACCCATGGCACCGTGTCGCACATAGAACGCGATAAGATCAGCCCTTCAATCGGTACGCTACGCCAAATTCTAGACGCCATCCCGATGACCTTGTCCGATTTTTTCTCCGATCAGGGCGAGAGGGACACCGACTTTTTCTACGCCGAGGACGACCTGCTCGACGTCGGTTCAGGCGGCGTATCCCTATTACAGATAGGCAAAAACCTGAATGGCCTGCCTCTGCAGATACTGCTTGAGCGCTACCCACCAGGGTCGGAAACGGCGAGCACCCCCTATCGCTGCCGCTCGGGCGAAGAAGGCGGAATCGTCATCGAGGGAGAAATCGAACTCACAATTGACGATCGAACCCGAGTGCTGAAGGCAAACGAGGGTTACCTGTTTCCGTCCCACCTGCCACATAAGATGCGCAATGTGGGCGAAGTTGACTGCGTCATTGTCAGCGCATGTACGCCGCCAGCCTGACCGGCAGCGCCCTTAGCATTGCTCGGCAAGCGACTTACGGATAATATAATAACCAATTTCATCTTTCGAGATATCCGCCATGCTGCTCAGATTCGCCTGCCTTGCCACGATAGCGTTGTTCCCGCAGATCCTGTTCGCCGACCCTCAAACGTCAAACCCGGCCACTCTAGATTTGAATAATGCGAGCGATCAACAAAAATTGAGCTACATACTGGGCATGGAAATGCTTGAAGAACGATCGCGCCAAGGGTTCGTGCTGGACCCGGATATGGTGGCCCAGGCCATCCGGGATGAACAAGCTGGCGTACAACCGAATCTGTCAATGGCCGAGTACATTCGCATTGTAACGATCAAGCGAGAAAAAGTCGCCGAGTTCGAGGCGCGTTGGCAAGGGTTGTCGGACAATAATCTCGAGGCAGGCAACGCATTTATGAAAGCAATGGCACTTGAACCGGGTGTTGTGAGTACAGAGAGCGGACTACTCTACAAAATTCTGCGACCCGGCACCGGCGAACGACCTAGTGCTGATGACATTGCCAGGATTCATTACCGGGGCACGATGTTGAATGGCGAGGAATTTGACAGTTCGTACAAGCGCGACGAGCCCGCCGAGTTTCCCGTAGGCAAAGTTAAGCCGGCACTAAGAGAAATCCTGTTACTAATGCGTGAAGGAGCAAAGTGGGTGTTTTATTCCCCGCCAAACCTTGCCTACGGAGAGGAGGGCGGCGGACCGATCGGGCCGAACGAAACACTTATCACTGAGGTAGAACTACTTGAGATTCTGAAGTGAAGTCTGCGATAACCGTGATTGCCCTGTTGCTGCTACTGACACTGATATGCAGCACTGCGGCTGCAGAATCGGCCAAATTACAGATGATTTCCGCTGCGGTAGAGGACGTCTACCAGGATCTCGACCGCACCGATGGGCCGGGTTGCGCTGTCGGATTTGCCCGCAATGGTCAGTTGATCTATCAACGCCAATTTGGCATGGCCAATCTGGAACATGATATTCCTATCGACGCGACCACCGTTTTTCGCGTCGGCTCGACGACCAAGCAATTCGTTGCGACCAGCATCGCCTTGTTGTCACTGCAGGGTAAGCTGGATCTGGATGCGGACATTCATACGATACTGCCGGATTTACCCGACTACGGTACGCCGGTGACTATTCGCCAAATGGTTAACCACAGCAGCGGCATCCCGGACTACATGCCGATCCTGGCAGCGGTATACGGTGATCTGGACGGCAATTTTTATCCCAGTGAAAAGAACCGGGAATTTCTATACCGCATGAGTCGCCTCGACTTCGAACCCGGCAGCCGTTACGCCTACAGCAATTCAGCCTACGTACTGTTGGCACAAGCTGTCGAATCGGCCAGTGGCCAGACCATGCGTGAATTTGCAGAAGAACATATCTTCGAACCGCTGGGGATGCACAACACCCATTTTCACGACAATCACCGTGAACTCGTCGAGAATCGTGCCGATGGTTACGCAGAAATTGATGGCCAGTGGCAGAAGAACAATACCAACCTGGAGGTGGTGGGTGACGGTGGTGTGTTCTCCACCGTTGAGGATCTGGTGATCTGGTACAACAACTTTGCCGACAACCGCCTGCCAGGCGGAGATGAGCTCATGAATATCCTGACAACGCCGGCCACCTATACCGAGGTGCCCGCCAAGTATCGAGACTGGTCTATCGACTACGCCTTCGGAAATATGTACCTGGAATTTGGAGATCGGAAACTCTTCGGCCACGCCGGCGGGTTTGTCGGCTTTATCTCCGCCCCCTACCGAATCCTGGAAACCGACGAAATCATGGTTTCCCTTTGCAACTATCGTTTCAAAGGCAACGTGAACCGGGTATTTGATTCGGTCGAAAGAATTTACGGCGACAGCGAATGATGGTGAGATCGCTCGCGCTGTGTCTGACGCTATTCTTGAGTGCATCAGGTTGCACTCAACCCCCATCGACGCCCGCCAACACCATTGTTTTTGGGACGGATGAAGGTAGCTGGATATCGCTGGACGTTGCCCCGAACGGCGAGTACCTGGTGTTTGAACTCCTGGGCGACCTCTATGAATTGCCCATCGAAGGTGGCGACGCCAAGCAGATCATCACCGGTCGTGACTTTGCGTCGCAGCCGCGCTATTCACCTGACGGCTCGCAGCTGGTGTTTGTTAGCGATCGCAGTGGCGAAGACAACCTGTGGCTTGCCAATACCGATGGCAGCGAACCTAAACAACTCAGCACACGCCACGATGGCGAGTTAATTTCCCCGGCGTGGTCCAGCGATGGTCAAACCATTTACGTTTCGCAGCTGCCCAGCCGCCGCACCAATAGCGCCAACGTTGAAATCTGGGCCTACCCAATAAACGGTAATACGCCGGAACGGGTCGAAACCCCGAATATGGGCCGAGGCTCTGTGTATGTTTCCGCCTTTGCCCCTGGCGCCTACGGGCCTCAGGTATCCGCAAACGACCGCGACCTGTACTTCGCTGCCTCTGTCACACGGCAGCACAGTCCACCTGCTGAGCCCCGTGCCGAAATCATGAAGCTCAACTTGTTAAGCGGTGATGTTGAAGCCGTCAGTGACCGTAGCGAGTCGACTTTCAAGCCACAACTATCGCCAGACGGAAAATGGCTTGCCTACGGCGCCTTGCACGATGGAAAAACCGGATTGCGGCTGCGTAATCTGGAGTTCGGTGATGATCGTTGGCTGTTACAGGATATCGGCTTCAACGGACTGGAGACCTGGGCATCGCGGGACATGCTGCCCGGCTTTTCCTTCACCGCTGCCAACGATGCGGTAGTGATCGCCTTTGGTGGCAAAATGCGCCGTGTCAGCATTGCCGATGGCGGTGTGATCGAGATTCCGTTTCATGTCCGCGTGGAGATGGAAGTTGCACCGAGGATTGCTCCATCGGTCACTATCGATCAGGGGCCGGTGACCGCAAGGGTGGCCAAGGGCGCTGTTGTCTCGCCGGACGGCAATCAGTTTGCGTTTTCCGCTTTCGGCCGCCTCTACAAAATGGCCATTGCCGACCAGACTCCCCGCAAACTGACCACCCAAGCGGACTTTGGGGAATTTCACCCGGCGTGGTCTCCGGATGGTACCTGGCTGGCCTATGTGACCTGGAGTGCAACAGAGGGCGGGGCTATCTGGAAGGTGCGCGCGGACAGCGCCGGACCCGCGCAAAAGCTCACGGCTGACAACGCCTATTACCGCAACCCGGTATGGTCCCGCGACGGTCAAACGATTTTGGCGGTAAGTGCACCGAAAGATCTGCGGCTGGAAAACGCCCGTGGCCCACTGGCCGCAGCCGAGCAGATTGTCAGTCTCGCCAACAACGGCGGCGACGCCGTCGCAATTGCACCGGCAGGCGGCGTTGTCAGGCTCCATTTCAGCGAAGATGAACAACGTTTTTACGCCTACTCCTTTGGCCTGGGCCTGAGCTCATGGAAGCTGGACGGTAGCGATCAAAAAACTCACCTCCGTGTGACGGGGTCAGCGAGTGCAGCCAGCTTCCCCGCTATGGCCGACGATATACTCTTGAGCCCTGACGGACGCCAGGCGCTGGCGGCGGTTGAAAACCAGCTCTACCTGATCGATATGTCGTCGGTACCGGCAGAACAGCCCTCCGTCAATGTCTATGAACCGGGCAGTTCCTACACCAAAATCACCATGTTGGGCGCCGACCACTTTTCCTGGGCGAATGGAAGCACACTCGCCTGGTCGGCGGGCAGCACCTTGTACCGCAAGGTGGCTGATAATGACGTCGTCACTGAAATCGAAGCAACTGTTCAGCTACCTCGGCAGACGCCGTCAGGCACTATAGTGCTGCGCGGCGCTCGCATAATTACCATGGATGGTGACAGGGTCATCGGTGACGGCGACATTCTGATCGACGGCAATCGTATTCTGGATGTCGGCAAACGCGGGTCGGTTAATATTCCGGAGACGGCGACAGTTGTCGACGTTCACAACAAAACCATCATGCCTGGCATTGTGGATATCCACGCCCACTGGCAACTCAAACAGTCGGTATTGGACCTCGAGGATCACAATGCCTACGCCAACCTGGCCTACGGTGTGACGACCATCCGTGATCCCCAGACCTTTACTGCCGACATATTTGTCTACAGCGATGCTGTAGCGACTGGCGAAATGATCGGTCCGAGAATATTCTCGACCGGTCGCGGCGTATTCTTCTTCAACAACTTCCAATCCTATGAACAAGTCCATGCCGTCCTCGCCCGGTACAAAACGAAGTACCGCACCCACCTGGTCAAAGCTTACCTGGCCGGCAGTCGGGAGGTTCGCCAGTGGGTCATTCAAGCCTGTCGCGAGCTTGACCTTCTCGTGACAACCGAAGGCGGCTCTGACTCGAAGATGGACCTCACTTTTGCCCTGGATGGCTTCAGCGGCATTGAGCACTCCATTCCTATCGTTCCCTTAAACGATGATATTGTTCAGCTCTATGCCCAGTCTGGCATCAGCTATACACCCACGCTGTTGGTTAGTTTCGGCGGCCCATTCGCAGTCGATCATTTCACTGCCAACAGAATTGGATTGAAGGATAAAAAGCTACATCGATTTATGCCGGCCAACCTGATCGAGCAACGCATCTCGAGAACAAGGATTGTTGCACCAGAGGATCACATCTTCCCCGAGGTCGCCAGCGGTGCGAATGAGATACTCGAAGCGGGTGGCAATATTGGGCTCGGCGGGCATGGCGAAATGCAGGGCTTGCAGGTTCACTGGGAAATGTCCGCTTTGTCGGCAGGCGGCATGAGCAATCACAATGTATTACGGGTAGCGACACTCGAAAGCGCCAAGGCCATTGGACTCGACACTGATATCGGAAGTATCGAAGCGGGCAAACTGGCCGACCTTGTGGTGATGGATAACAATCCTCTGGACGATATTGCCCACACCAACAGCATAAGCCGGGTGATGGTTAATGGCGTTTTATACGATGCCGAGACCCTTGCTCAACAGTGGCCGGATAAGAAAAACCTTCCCGCACCTTGGTGGCAGAGTAAGCAGATTCACATTGAGGAATCACCATGAAACGAATTATCTTCTTCACCCTCGTCTCCTCATGGTTCTGCTCGGACCTGGCTGGCGCTTCGTCGTACGACATCGAACCTGTGATACGAAACGGGCCGATCGCCATTGTCGGAGGGATGCTGATTGACGGTAACGAGGGCCTGCCTATCCATGACTCCGTCATTGTTGTTGAAGGGGATCGAATCATAGATGCGGGTACGCGCGTTGATGTGGAAATCCCACCCAACGCCAATATCATTGACGCCCATGGCTATACTGTGATGCCGGGGTTGGTAGAAATGCATGCCCACCTGATGCTCGTGGGGCATGGTAAGTATAGCGAGTATTTGCCCCGCTACGAAAAGCGGGTGTCCGAAATCATGACGATCAGCGCCAAGGTCTTGCTGAAACACGGAGTTACCACGGCGCGGGATATGGGCGCTCCCTTGAAGGAGTCCATCGAGCTGCGGGATGCCATCAAAAAAGGGCAGAAGGTGGGGCCAAGCCTCTTCGTCAGCGGCCCGTTTATCAGCCGCAGTGACAACGGCCTGCCCCACTATTTCCAGTTGATCGCCAAAGATGCCGATGAAGCCAGAACGCACGCTCGGACTCTGATCGCCGCCGGCGTGGACCTGCTCAAGCCATGGGGCCAACCGACCCCTGAGATGTTAAAGGCGGTCGTGGAGGAAGCGCACCAGGCGGGGATTCATGTTGCGGCCCATGGAGGAGATTACCGGGATATCAAAGCGGACATCGATGCCGGAGTCGATTCCATCGAACACATGGGCGCTATCGGCGATGAGGAGTTCCCGAGCGACAGCCTACGAATAATGGCCGAAAGCCGCGTCTACTATACGCCGACCCTCATGGTGGACAATGTCTATGACATCACGAGAGACTTTCCTGCGCGCCTCGACACGCCGTTGCTGAAGAGCTACCTTCCGGAAGACATCTATCGGGATGTACGCGGGTCACTGGATTACTTCTCTCGCCTAACTTATTTTTCGGGTTCGAAGCGCGAGATTTATACTTTCCCCAAGAAACTAATGCAGCTTTACAGGGCCGGTATCCCGATTCTGGTTGGCACGGATTCCGGCACGCCGATGAACTTCCATCACGAGTCGACCTGGCGCGAAATGGATCTGATGGTGCGCTACGGCATGAGCCCGATGCATGTCATCAGTTCCGCCACCAGCTTGCCGGCTCGGTTGCTGTCGCGGCAAAGACGAGGAGACGGCGGCCCCTCCACGAATCAGTTCGGCACGATCGAACCTGGGAAACTTGCGGATATTATCGTGGTGGATGGAAATCCTCTGGAACACATGAGCGCGCTCAAGAATCTGGTTTATGTCGTCAAAAACGGAATCGAATACCGCTAGGCGTAGAGGAAACACCATGAAACGAAAAATAGGCTACGGCCTGTTGGCACTACTCATACTGGGCTCGGGCGCAATAGCCATTGCCTACTTCAGCTTTAGTGGGCCGCATTTAAGCGCCCTTGAATCCGGGAGCCAGATCGCCGATACCGCTGCCGGACCCGTGGAATATCAAATAGTCGGAGACAGCGGCCCGGTGGTATTGAGACTGCACGGCACCCCCGGTGGTTACCAAAAAGCTAAGGCGATTGAAGGCCGCCGGCTGCTGGCACCATCCCGGCCGGGCTACCTGCGCACCCCTATTGAAACGGGGCGCACACCCGAGGAGCAAGCCGACGCCTATGCCGCCCTCATGGATTCCCTTGATATCAAGCGGGCTATTGTCATGGGCTCATCCGGCGGTGGCCCCTCTACCATTGCCTTTGCCGTGCGCCACCCGGACCGCACCGCGGCGCTTATCGTCCTGGAACCCATCTCGCAGTCCAAAGCTCTCGAGTTTGAGCTTCCTTTCTTCATGCGTTCAGACTTTCTTTCGTGGGCCGTCCTCTCCGTGATGATCAAGGGTATGGATCCGGCGGATATGGTGAAGGCCATGGTACCCGACCCCAAAACTCAGCAGGAGTTGTTAAACGACCCGGTCAAGCTCGCCGAGGTGAAGTCCAAGATGGCGTCAATGATGTGGGCCAACTGGCCCACTTCGCTACGGCAGGCAGGACTGGATAATGATGTTGCACAATATGCTGACCTGAACCTGGGCGCCAATTCGATTACTGTGCCAACACTTATCATCCACGGCACCGCAGACGTTAACGTTGAGTACGCGCAGAGCGTAACGCTTGCGACACAAATTCCAGGCGCCATCCTGCACTCGATTGAAGGCGCGGGCCACGCGATGCCCGAGACCCACAGCGCTGAGATAAAGGCTGTCATAGACGGGTTTCTCTCTGACGTGATTACTGAATAGAGGTTCGGACCATTGACCGCCCTGCGATGAAGAAGACCAAGAAGCTGCGAGCCGGATTTAGCGAAAAAATCACTCGGCGAGACTTCGTGAACGGCGTTGCGGTTGGCGTCGGTTGCGTGGTGATGCCACAGACGCGCCATGCTTTTGCGCAAACCGCAGGATCGTTCGAACAACAACTCATCGGTAACGATTGGTATGGCTATGGCGGCGTCGGAACGTACCGTAGCAGCCATGGCAATACACCAGAGGTAGTGAACACCGCGCACCTGTTGCGCGATAGGCGTTTACCGAACGAGTTTGACGTTGAGCATACCGAAGAGTGCGACTTAGCGATTGTCGGCGGTGGTATGGCTGGATTGGGCGCAGCGCTCGAGTTCTCCGATAAACGCGGGACTGATCAAACCTGCGTCCTGCTGGACAACCACCCAATGATTGGTGGGGAAGCAAAAGAAAACGAATTCAACGTCAATGGCGAACGGCTAATTGCGCCGCAAGGGGCGAACGGATTTTTCGTGCCACCGCCGTCCGGTGATTACGGCGATCCGTACTACTACGCAAAACTGGGAATACCCCGAGAATTTGCTTTTCGCGATTGGCCGGCTGACCAGAAACCATTGCACTTTTGCAAAGACAACTACGGATACCTGGTCGCAGGATTACAAGGCAAGACAAGCACCGGACATTTCTTCGCTGGTAATAACCGCCGCAAAGATACCTGGGCCGTTGACCCCTTTAGCAATCAACTTGCCGATACGCCACTAAGTTCGACAGCCAAGGAAAACCTTGGTCGCTGGTTCGCCGCGGACAATCTCAAAGAATTTGAGACAGCCGAGGACGCCCGGCGTGAGCTGGACACTATGTCCTATGAAGAATTCCTGAAGAGCGCGTTAGGCGCTGGAGACGAAGGCGCGCGACAAGCCGATCTTTTCCTGGCATCAGCCTGTGGGCTGGGTAGCGACGCGATTTCTGCCTACGCCGCCTACCAGCTTCCCATGCCTGGGCTCTTCGATTCTTCGCTATTAGATTCGCGGCGCGTTTCGTTTCCTGGCGGAAACTCCGGATTTGTCCGACATTTTCTGAAACACCTCATCCCGGACGCGATTGTTGGTGATAATTCATTCGAGGAAATCGTTACAAATCCGATCAACCCAACTGCACTTGACCGACCGGATCAGCCGATTCGAATGCGCACAAGTTCGACTGTGTTGTCTGTAGCACACGATGGTCAGCCTGGTGATTCAGAAACCGTGAAACTGATCTACATGCGCGACGGCAAGTACTACGGACTTCGGGCCAAAGCAGTCGTTATGGCAACGGGGAGTTGGATAACGAAGCATGTTGTCCGCGATCTTCCGGAAACCCATCTGGCTGCATGTTCCGACTTTCTGCACGCTCCATTTTTAGTCGCAAACGTAGCACTTACGAATTGGCGCTTTCTGCATAAGCTGGGATGCACAGCCGCGATCTGGGACCGAGACGACGATGGATTCGGATTTACTTGCAACATTAGAAACCCGATGCAGATTGGCCAATACAACCCCCCTCTTAACCCTGACCAGCCGGCCGTGTTGTCGTTTTACACACCATTTCACCGGCCCGGACTT
This sequence comes from Lysobacterales bacterium, assembly GCA_014238945.1. Classification (GTDB taxonomy): domain Bacteria; phylum Pseudomonadota; class Gammaproteobacteria; order Xanthomonadales; family SZUA-36; genus SZUA-36. The sequence goes on along the minus strand of JABAAB010000057.1, from coordinate 21,574 downwards.
GACCCGAAAGCTCAAGTTGCGATGGGACGTGCAGAACTGTTGTCCACGTCTTACAAGCAATATGAATCGAAGATACTCAAGCAGATGCTTCGACTTTTCGGATCCGCCGGCTTTGATCCGGAGAGGGATGTCGCCGGTCTGGTACTGAACCGCTGGGGCCACGCCTACTCTGTGCCGTATCCCGGATTCTATGGGGGTGCAAGCGGACAAGGGCCAGGCGATGTACTGAGAAGAAATGTCGGCCGTATTTCATTTGCACATTCTGAATTGGCCGGGCTCCAACACTACGGTCCGGCGGCGGATGAAGGGCGTCGCGCATTTCAGCAAGTTGCCGGCCTGCTGTAGGCAAATGAAATTGACGGGTGGCTGATAACCAAAGGGTACATTCCCGTTACAGAAGTAGCGGCGTTCTCGACCACTTAGTTACTAACCAGGTACTCATCTATAGCACTGCGGCATCGCTTACAAGCTCCTGCGGGATTTCTGCGTGACCTAAAAGACTTGGCTCGTCACCATGTGGTTTGACAAGGAAGCCCGGGGCCCTGGATAAGTGATGCGTGACCATTGCGGGTCGACAGACAACCGATGGACTACTCGGAGGATGGGGTGCCCGCAAAAGTCCCGCATCGGTAGTTTTAAAGAAAAAAGCAGCTAGCAGCTGTGGCACTAACTGCTTGATCTAACCCGCGCCCTTGCGGCCGGTGATATCCCGACTGATACCCAGTACACCGCAAAGCTTTCCATCCTCATCGATCAAGGGTGTCTTCAGAGTATCCAACAAGACATGACGCCCATCTGGGTAGTCCACCCATTCATCATTACGCTTGGTATGGCGACTGGCGAGCATCTCCTGGTCCTTCTCACGGAAAAACCTGGCGACATCCGCTGGGAAGAGATCGGCGTCCAGCTTCCCTACGATTTCATCAATGGGCCGCCCTATGAGTTCTGAAAAGGCTTTGTTACAACCCAGGTATACCCCTTCAAGGTCTTTGTAGAAGATCAAGTCGGGAATGGAATTGATGACGGACGTCATCAGGGAGTCCTGGTGTTTCAGGACTGCTTCCGCTGGTACCATATTGTCTGCCATGAATTAACTCCTGTTATGTTTTCCTTAATACGCACTCTGGCATTGAGTAAAAATCATAGCTGCGGTATGGGGCTTTCTAAGGTGAAAAAGACAGTGTACCTACGTCCACTATTTCTCCTCCACCGTCCACAACCAAGGTTGCTCCAGTAACAAAAGAGGCATCGTCCGAAGCAAGGAATTCTGCACAAGCCGCAATTTCATTTGGTTCCGCCATGCGTTGCAGCGGCAAGTATTTGACCGTTAAATCATACGCCGCCTGTTTACTAATGTTTTTATTTTTTGCAAGTGTGGCCATTTCTTCTTCGGACATGGGTGTTCTGACCCAACCCGGACAAAGTGTATTGACTCTGATGTTGTATTTTCCATAATCTATGGCGATGGATTTTGTTAGCCCTATGACAGCATGTTTACTGGTTACATAACCCGCCAATTCCGCAGCTGCTGATAAGCCTGCGACCGAAGAAATGTTAACGATTGAACCTTTTCCCCGGTCAATCATGGCGTGCATGGCAGATCGGGCAATTTGCATCACGCCGGATACATTGATATCAATGATTTCATCCCATTCATGCAGATTCTGCGATACCACATCGCCTACAGCCATTATGCCTGCATTAGCGATCACGACATCGAGCCCACCAAAACGATCGATTGTTTGTTGAACAGCAGAGTCACAATCAGCTTGTTTGGTCGTATCTCCAGTAATCGCAAGACCATCAAGTTCCTTAGCAATTTTCTCAATGGGCCCTGATCGCCGTCCAGTAACGGCCACCGACGCCCCGCTTTCAGCAAACCTTTTTGCGATAGCTGCACCAATACCAGTACCTCCGCCAGTTATTAGCACTACTTTTTTGTCGAGATGTTTATACATTACTATTTTTTTAATTTGATATTAATAGCTTGTGATATTTAATAATTGACACTTTGCGCCAACATTGAAATGGATCGGTTCTCCAGTATCGGTGTCTATACCAAAGAGCATTCCGTTACTATGCATTTCGTTGACATTGACAAGTACAACTCCCAAGGTTGGCACAGTCTTCTCACGCCACGAAAACAGATAAACCTCTGGACTGATACTAATGTAGTCACATCGTTCGGTATCGGCCAATCCCTTTTCCGGTCCGGAAAGACAATGCCATGTAAAAAACAATTCGCTCAAATAAATATGCTCGTAAACACCTTCATCACCGTAGGTATACTTAATACGCTTACCGACCAGGTCACTTGTTCTCTCATGGGGAATGACCGGTTTGTCAGTGGAGTCCGGATTTACATTTGCATGTAGAAATTTGACTTTAACAGGGCTTAAATCCAGATCTTGTTTCATTCTGGCGATCAGATCCGTATAGGTGTCTTCAAGTTTTGGCATGCTGCCAATCAGGAATGTTGCCCTTCCGCTTTCAAGATCCATGGCAATGGATACTGAGACCAGTGGGTCTTCTCTTTTTGAATAGGTGATTAGAAAAATGCCGGGGGCGACACAGACTGCTTCGTAGTGTTCCTCACCCGATTCTCCTGCATTCAATCCATGCAGGGTATTCCAGGTCAGTGTATGTTTACCGGAGATTTCATAATGCATCACCAACCCATCGTTTAAAAAATAAAATGTAAAACCCTGTCCGGCCAGTTGATCCGTCGCTGGGAGCTTATTTTCACCGAGACTATCTTTAATTTTTTCAACCTCTTCCCATTTTATTTCATTATTTTTCATGACCAGCGCAATCTTCCAAATTCTGCAATCAAACGACCCAATGGTTAGGAAGAGACAGTATAAATTTACTTTACGGAAGGTAGATATCGGCCAAAAGGTTGAGAGGAAAATCAATCAAGGAATAATACTGAGACCAATTCAGTCCTGTTTTTCACTTTAACCTTTTCAAAAATATGCACCAAATGGGCCTTGACTGTACCCAGGCTGATGTCGAGAAACCTGACGATATGTTTATTTGAAGCACCCGATCGTATCAAGTCAACAATGTCGATTTCCCTTGGTGTCAGGGAATAATCTTCCGCAAGCCTGGTTCTTTCCAATTCCCGGTAAGGGAGAAAAATATTTTGTAGTGTGTATTCATAAAAAGGATGAATGCGCCGTAACAGATCAAGATCTTCTGCACTGAACTTTGGTTGGCCCCCCCGAAAAAGTGAAAAACCGGCAAAAATTGCACCCCCTTTTCGAAAAAACATCTCCACAGCATCACCTAATCCGTGGTGTTCCAGAAACTCTTCAATAAATGTTGAACCGTCAGAATTATTTTCCACAACCTTGCGATAGCTTAAAACACGGTTGGAATTTGTTGCATGGAGTTTGGGGTTGAGTGGATCCAGTTCGGCAAACCGATTTATATACTCATCATGGATAGTGGATGAAATATTGTACAGCGTGAACTCATTGGTTTGATAGTTCTCATCAATATGATAAAAAGCAGCTGATTTCGCCTGCGAAACTGAGAACAGCATTTCAATACTTTTCTCAACAAATTTGATTGTTTTTATTTTATGTCGGCGACCATGAGAAGTTAGTTGTAGATAATTGATCATCGGTCTATAAGATCCAGCGTTAACTTCTAATTTTATCTGCTCAGGTGAGTTTTCTAATCGCCATTGAAGGTTAACATAATAGTGTACTGCATCGTAATTAATGGCACTTTCAGCCAGAAGCAATGCGGACATCATTTCCTCCCGATATGGCCCGGAAATTACTCTTGTTAAGATTCCTGGGTCCTGTTATTTAACTTTTGGTTGATTGTTTCGGTTATTAAAGTTTTCTAAACTTTTCCATTAACCATCGAACGGAATTTGTGGAAGGTTTATATTGATTGTGGCATGGGCTGCCCGTGGCTAAATCACATTGACCAATTCAGGAGCAATTGCGCGTATGAATCACGTTTTAACGATCGCGAGCATTTTATGCACTTTCCTGTTGGGTTCTTCCGTTTATGCGCAATCAGCAGATGTGGTGTACAAAAATGGAAAGATATATACCGTAAACGACTCCCATGACTGGGCACAGGCTGTCGCAATAAGTAATGGTAAATTCGTTCATGTTGGGTCCATGGAGGAAATACAGGCCTTCATCACACCGGCCACGGAGATCATTGACCTCGAAGGTCGTATGGTAACGCCCGGTATCAATGATTTACATGCACATCCCATGGATGCGGGCCAGAAGGAACTCCTGCAATGCGGGTTTCCGATTACCCATACCATCGACGAAATCGTTAATACACTTAAGAACTGCGCCAAAAATACTCCCAGAGGACAATGGATACGCGGTGGACGGTGGCCGGTTGAATTTTTGCAATCCAATATCGTGCCGCATAAATCGCTGCTTGACCAGGCCACTCGCGATCACCCCGTGTACGTTCTAACATCGCACGGCGCCTTGTTTAATTCCAAAGGCCTGGAATTCCTGGGAATTACCAAAAATAGCTCGGCGCCGGGAAGTAGTGAAATTGAAAAAGATGCCCATGGTGAACCAACGGGGGAGTTACAAAATAATGCAGCCTATGATGCGTTGAAGCTTATCCCAGCTTACAGCGACAGCCAGAATATAGAGGCATTACGCTGGTCCATATCGGAGATGAACAAAGTGGGTGTGACTTCAGCCAAGGATGCGCTCGTCCATGATTATGCACTGAGGGCATACAGTGCGCTGGATAAATCCGGGCAATTGACGATGCGGGTCGCATCTAGTTTGGCCTGGAAATATTCCTGGGCTGCAGCGACTGAAAATGAGTGGGCAGAAGCATCGGAAAAAGAGAAGGACAACATAGCGCAGCGGGCCATCTATCAGGGGGACAGACATGACCCCAACTTTGCCAAGATCGTCCTCGACGGTATTCCACCGACCCGGACAGCGGCCATGCTCGAACCTTATGTACCCGACGAGAGCCATGGTGAGAACTTTAGCGGGATATTGCTTCATTCGCCGGAGCAACTCAAACTGGATGTTAGCCAGCTTGATGCCCAGGGTTTATCAGTCAAGATTCATTCGACGGGTGACCGATCCGTACAGGTGTCACTGGATGCAATCGAGGCAGCACGTGAGTCAAATAACAATAGCGATTTAATCCACGAAGTAGCCCATGCGGAATTTATTCACCCGGATGATATTCCAAGGTTCAGACAATTGAATGTTGCCGCCGAGATGTCTCCGGTTATCTGGTATCCATCCCCGCTTAGCATTGCCGCGGGCAAGGCAGTGGGCGAGATGAGGGGCAAGCGAATCTTCCCGATAAAATCCCTGCTGCAGGCAGGCGCATTGGTAATCTTCGGATCCGACTGGCCCTCCGTTTCCCCTGATCCAAATCCCTGGCCCGGAATCGAAGCCATGGTCACACGGCGAAACCCTTACACAAATGCGGGAGAGCAGATTTGGGCTGAACAGGCAATTGAGCTTGCACAGGCAATTCAGATATATACCCGCAACGGGGCCGTAGCGATGAAGAAGGAAAATGTTTCCGGGTCAATTGAAGCGGGTAAATATGCTGATTTTGTTGTTCTGGACCGGAATATATTTGCAATACCCATTACTGAGGTGAGCGAAATCAGGGTGTTGCTTACAGTGTTTGAAGGCAAGGTCGTGTTTGAAAGCGGAATTGTTCCATGAATGCTGTTTGTTTAATTGAACAAACAATACCTATATCTAACTTTTGGCCAATTGTTCAGACTTATAATAATTTCTAAACTTAACCTATTGCCTGTAATATCGGGCGACAGAACCAATAATGAAACTCACAGATTAATCATTTTTCATGAAAATCAAATGGGAATACGAATATTCAATCTGTGGTTATACTTCCAAGATAATATTAATTGTCGGGATTGGAAATCCAGTTCACATACATCAGCAGGGAGTAATCCATGTATAAGAACGTTAAGATTGCTTTGGGTTTAATTTTAACTGGCCTGATTGCATCTCCACTATACTCACAGGAACTGGAAGAGGTCATCGTTACCGCACAGAAACGTGAACAGAGTATACAGGATGTGCCGATATCGATACTGGCGTTTTCAGGTGAAGCAATACAGGCCGCCGGTTTTTCCGACATGGAGGATATGTCCACCTTCGTGCCGAATTTGCTCATGTCGGATGATCTTACCGGTCAAAATCTCTTTATGCGTGGTATCGGTACCACGGTTGCCAATGAGGCCTTTGAGCAGGCGGTCGCGCAATTCCACGATGGGGTTTATTACGGTCGCGATAATTTGAGCCAGAACGGCTTCTTTGACCTGGAGCGTGTCGAGGTGGCGCGTGGTCCACAGCCCGTATTTGCCGGCCAGAGCGCAACCGCGGGCGCACTGAGTTATTTCAGCCGTCGTCCTGCTGAGGAGTCTGAAGGGTATGCAATGGCGTCCTACGGCACCGATGAAGAGCTGAGCATCGAGGCCGCTTTCGGTGGTCCGTTATCGGATACATTCCGAATTCGCGTTTCTGGACGCTACTACGAACTCGGTGACGTCGGCTATGAACATGTGCTTACCGGCGAGCAGCTCGGAGTCAAGGAAAACTGGGGTGCACGGGTACTCGGCGTGTGGGCGCCAAGTGACGATTTTGAACTGACATTCAAGTATGAGCATCAGGATGTCTCCCAGCTTGGTGTGCCGCGTGAATATACCCGCTGCGAAACAACTCCTTTTCTCAGTATCGCTTTCATCCCCCTTGCCCCGGGAATTAGCGCCCTGTGTGCGCTGGACGCTGCGTACAATGGTATCGATTTGACTACGCTGGACGGTATAGTCGGCTCTGGCGGCGCACAGGATGTGCGGGCGGTGATGGATGCACTTAATGCGGCCAGCGGTGCCGTGTTCGGCGATCCTAACTACTGGGGTGCTCCGTTTCCTTTCAGCCCGGTTGCCCGTGGTCTGAATAACGTGCGGATCTTCAATGAAGAAGAAGCGCGTGACCAGCAGACGGACGTTGCGCTGGTGGCGTTTGACTGGGATTTGGGCGACAGCGGAATTGTAATGACTTCGCAAACCTCCTTCGTGCAATACGACAAACACGACATCCTGGATCCGGATATGAGTAGCTTCGCCGTATTTGTTGGCGAACGCTCTGAAGATTTCGAGCAGATTTCGCAGGAAATCCGTTTTACCTCGTCCCAGGATAAACGCTTTTCCTGGCTGGTCGGTGCGTATTATCAGGAACATGATCTGACGACGTCGATCGCCGTGCACCTGCCCTGGTTGTTTGATATTCCGAATTTCTTTTTTGGGGCTCCGCCGAACCCCTTGCTGGATCCTACCGTGTGGAGTGCGGTCAGCTTTGGTGGTCCGCTGGTGGAAAATTCCCGATGGATATCTGCATTTTTCAATACGACGTTTAATGTGACAGATACTTTCCGGATCAACGTTGGTGGTCGTTATACCAGTATCGACAAAACCGGGACCGAGAACCCGCAACTCGCGCGCCTGCCTATCGGTGGCACTGAGTTCGAAACACCTTTCGCCTTTGGGCCGCCGGTATCGGGAACAGCCGATTCCAACGACTTTCTGCCGGAAGTTGGTTTTCAGTGGGACGCCACCGATGGCGTCATGATTTACGCCAAATACGCAGAAGCTCTGAAGGCCGGCGGATTCGTCAAGTCGCCGCCAATTGGTGGCGCTGTTCCGAATCCGTTTAGTTATAAGCCGGAGCAGGCGGAAGGCTGGGAAGCTGGGATCAAAGCGTTGCTGCTCGATGGGAGGCTGTCGTTGAACGTGTCGTACTACGACACGGACTTCACCGATCTGCAGGTCACTATACTCAACAATTTCACCGGGCAGTTCGAGACCCAGAATGCTGCGAAAGCACATACCACGGGTATTGAGATCGATGGTCGCTGGGCGATTGCCGAGAACTTCTCCCTCGGCTTTGCGGGCGCCTATGGTGAGGCGAAATATGACGATTACGTTGGTTCAACGTGCAATAGCCTGGAAGCCAAGATCGCCCCGACGGAAAGGTGTATCCCCGACCCGGACGTTCCGGGCGGGTTCTACCTGGATGCATCCGGCCTGACCCTGCCATACGCACCGGACTGGTCGCTAAACCTGCAACCGGAGTACCATGCCAGGATGGGCGGCTTTGAAGTCCGCGCCAGCGCAAACATGATTTTCAGTGACGGCTACTCTATCGCCGGCGTTAATGGCGATCCGCTGAGTGAGGTGGATGACTGGATGCGTATTGACTTGCGTTTTGCGATTGCCCGACCGGATGGCAGGTGGGAAGTCGCCGTCTATGGTCGTGATGTCACCGATGAGCGGCGTCAACACACCAACGCTTTCAGTTTCCTGAGCAGGAGCCTGGCCCCGGTATTCGACGCGGGTGGTATCGGTCGCGAGCGCGGTGCTCGATTCGGCCTGCAGCTAACCTACGCCCTCGGTGGCGCCTACTAATCGGGCGGGCAGCGGGTGCTTGCAGCATCCGCTGCCTGTTTCCTGTCAGTCACAAAGGGTTGAAATGGTGTGGTTCACCCCTGGATGCCTCGCACAACAAACCCTATGAAATGGACTCCTGCCAAGGCCAGATTGGGGATTGTTTTGTCTCTGGGGATTTGCTGCTGGGCAAACGCAGTAACGACGGTAAAAGCGGATACCCCAAGCAGTCGCCCCAATATCCTGTTGATCGTTGTGGACGATATGGGGTTTACCGACTTGGGCAGTTTCGGCAGTGAGATCAATACTCCGAACCTGGACAAATTGGCCCGCGCCGGGGTGCGCTTTAGCAGTTTCTACACCGCGTCTACCTGCTCGCCAACCAGGGCAATGCTGCTATCCGGTATCGACCATCATCGGGTGGGGCTGGGCGGCATGGCAGAGTCACTGATGCCCAATCAAAAGGGCCAGCCCGGTTACGAAGGTTACCTGAATTCCCGAATTGTGTCGCTTGCGGAACTGCTTCGAGACGCGGGTTATCACACCTATATGACAGGCAAATGGCACCTGGGACTCGCGAAAACGCAAGGCCCCGCCGCTCGCGGATTCGAAAAATCTTTCGTTTTGCTTCAGGCAGGTGGTGGACACTTTGACGATTTGGGTTTCGTTCCCGGCAAAGCGCTATACCGCGAGGATGGTGAACTGGTTGATTTGCCTGGAGATTTTTACTCGACGAAGTTCTACAGCGACAAAATGATCCAGTATATTGAGGCGAATTTCGTTCGCGACCAGCGACAGGTTGACAAGCCGTTCTTCGCCTATCTGGCGTACACCGCTCCCCATTGGCCGTTGCAGGCGCCGGATGCCTCGATAGAAAAATATCGCGGTCGTTACGATGCAGGCTATGACAAGTTACATGAGCAGCGGTTGGCGGGTGCAAAGGTTCACGGTCTCGTACCTGAGCACGTTATAGGCGCACCGGGAGAGCACGGTGAGCTCCCCTGGGATCAGCTGAGCAAGCACGAGAAAAAGGTGGAGGCGCGTAAGATGGAAATTTACGCGGCAATGGTGGACGACATCGATCATCATGTCGGTCGTGTCCTCGATACGCTCCGCACTAACGGACAGCTGGAGAACACACTGATTGTTTTTATGTCAGACAATGGCGCCGAAGGCCATCGACTGGAGCGGATTTGGCCCGCAGTTGGTGACTGGGTCGAGCAGTGTTGCGACAACAGTTATGCCAACATGGGCAAGGCCAACTCCTACCTTTGGTACGGTCCCAATTGGGCGCGGGCCGGGATGGCTCCCTTTAGCCGGTACAAAGCCTATACCACCGAGGGCGGTATTCGTGCTCCCGCGTTTGTCAGTTACCCTGAAGTAGTGAAAGAAGGAAAGGTCGTTGCCAACTTTGTATCGGTAATGGACGTGATGCCAACCGTTCTGGAGTTGGCCGGTATTGAGCATCCCGGGACGCGTTACAAAAATAAAGACGTGTTGCCCATGCAGGGCAAATCCATGCTTTCTTTTCTGCGGGGAGAGGCTGAGTATGTGCATGACGCCAATGAGGTGATGGGCTGGGAGTTATTCAACAAACGCGCGATTCGCCAAGGCAACTGGAAGATTGTGTTTATGCCGGAACCCGACAGAGATGCGCGGTGGCAGCTGTTCAATGTGGAGGTCGATCTGGCTGAACAACATGATTTAGCCGCTGAGCAACCGGCAAAACTCCAGCAAATGATTGATTTGTGGAAGGACTACGAAAGAGACAATGGTGTCATCATCTCGGACCCGTTGAGCCGTTATTGATCGTGAGGCGATTCCAGTAGCGCGATAGAACCAGCAGCGCATTGAGGGGCGATAGAATGGGAAATATGATCCCTCAGATCAGAGGATCAACATCCTCTCTTGGTTAACGGTGCTAATTCAGATTCACTTGCGTTGCGGCCTACAGGTCTGGCTTCGCGGAACTCACAATACACAATGACTCATGTACTGCTCCGCTGGATTGATTGCCGGTAACGGGGTACGATCTGACCCTGTTTTGCTTTGATAAAAAATTACTGTGGCACTTCCTCCCCCGGCGCATAAACAACCTTCTCTATCTTATTGCTGACTGGATCGAGCGATTTAAGATATCTATAAATTGCTTTCAGTTCCACCTCATTCATTCTTGAAAAGGCACCCCATGGCATTGGCGAACCTGCATAAATCCTACCGGCCCGGAACCTGCTGATAAAAGCGGTTTCATTCCAGCCGGCCATAATACCTGTTTCCTCATCAGGTGTTAGGTTGGGGGTAACAAATGAGAACCCGTTGCTTTGTATGCCCGCAGGTAGATACCAACCACCAGCGCTAGGAGCTCCGATTGGTTCACCGGTTTTTTGATCCCTCTGGGTGTGGCAGCCAGCGCAGTCAGACACACTATTGGCCAAATATGCGCCATATTCAATTGTGGCATCAATAGCCACTGATTCCGGTGGGGGACTGTTTGGTTGCACTGGTGGAACCAGCCCAAAAGTAGATAATACTTTTCCTAGAAAGGTAAATTTTGAGCGTTCAACCTCATGTTTCACCGGTTGTTGTGAGCGTAAATAGGAGATGACGGCTGTAAGGTCCTCACCGCTCATCTCCTGGAAGGGCATAAACGGAAAGATGACCCTGCCATTATTACCCACGGAATAACGCATTATTCTGGCCAACTCCTGATCGCTCAGATTTCCAATACCTGTTTCTTTATCAGGTGTAATATTGGGTGCCCTGAACGTGCCTGCGGGAATAGTCAATTCCCAACCGCCGCTTAGTGGTATTTCCAATCCCTTATCTACCTCAACAATTTTATCCATTGGCACATGGCAAGTTGCACAGCGGGCTGGCCCAAAAACCAGGTATTTCCCTCGGGCAATAAGTGCAGGATCCGTACTTGCAGAGATTTCCGGGTAAGGCGCGTCATACACTTTATCCCAGGAAAATTGAACATAGCTTGCAAATAACGCGATGAGCAAAACTATTGCAGCTAAAATAATCTGGATGATTTTGTTCACGTATCTCTGGCTCTGATTAAAAGCAGTTAAAGGTTATTTAATCATGTTCAAGATTCGGTTGATACAATAAGCATTACCTGGACACATAATTCTCTTTCAGAAGAGAAATTCCCCTGCCGGCAAGAAAGCGACACCCACCAGCTCTGCTGGGGAGGCAGCCGGAGTTTGACCGTTCCAGAAATCTCATACGAACTCCCAAGCGTGAGCCGGCAAGTCGCATGGTAAGGAGAAACCATGATACAGGCAGACAGTTTAAATCACAGCTGTAGAGAGCATAAGCACCCGTGTGTTGCAGCCATGCGATCAGTTGGATCAGGGACAGGCTGGTGAGCGCATGAGAAACTGCATGAGCAGTGGAGGATTGTGGCCCTGCGAAGTCTGCCTGCAGGGGCCGGCTTCAAACCGCCCCAGGCGGCATTGGCCAAGGGCCGTTGTCGTGAGCGTCAGGGAAAAGTTGCGAAAAATGCGGCAGGTGTGGGTCGACAGGGAGTTGTGGTCAAAAACAGGGTTTGACTGAATTGAAAAAGGGCGGCGTATCTGCTTGCCTGAATACAGGAGCCGTTGGTGGCCTTTTCACACTATTTGGCGCGATCGGAATTTCGTTTGCTACAAAGATCGGTGGGTTGCTATTCGATGCATGGACGCCCGCAGCACCTTTTATCATAACCGGTATTGTGAATGGCGTGATTACACCCACGGCGCTCACATTGATTGGCATGGGATTGCACAAGCGAAGTACGTCTAACTTTCGGTTAATTGTCGCGCTTTGCTAAATCTCATAAACTCTATCGGCTGACTATGAAACTTTCAGACTACACTCAATACGATGGTCTCGGTCTTGCCGAACTTATTCGAAACAACGTCGTCTCCGTCGACGAGCTCGCGCAAACTGCGCTGGATGCGATTGCCAAAATAAATCCGCAGATCAATGCGGTGATTGAAACCTACCCGGAGCGTGCATCGGCGGTCCGTGCATCCGAATTGTCAGATGGGGCATTTTATGGCGTGCCTTTCTTGATCAAGGACCTGGCAATCATGGAAGCGGGCAAGAGAATGGAGGCAGGGAGCCGATTGATGGAAGGCATGGTCGCTCCCTTCAATTCAGAACTGATGACGCGCTACAACCGGGCCGGTTTTAACAATTTGGGCCGGACTACCTGTCCGGAGTTTGGTTTTTCCTGTGCGACAGAGAGTGTCTTGCGTGGTCCTACCTGCAATCCCTGGGAAACCGGGCGCGTTGCCGGTGGATCCAGCGGCGGTGCGGCGGCGAGCGTGGCTGCAGGTATGGTGCCACTTGCCCACGGTAACGATGCTGGTGGTTCCATCCGCGTTCCCGCGGCCTGCTGTGGCATCTTTGGCCTGAAGCCGACAAGGGGACGCATTTCTCTGGCACCCGGGGGCGATGGTTTCAACGGATTGGCGACTGAACACGTGCTGTCTCGTACTGTGCGCGACAGCGCCGCGGCCCTGGATATGACCCACGGCTATCTGCCCGGGGATCCTTACGGGGCGCCAGTTCCCCAACGCCCATATCTGGACGAGTGTCAACAAGATCCCATTTCGCTAATGATTGCCTTTAGCAAGGTGCCCAACGGCGGTCAAACCGTCGATCCAGAAGTTGCCGGCTTGGTCGAGCAGGCCGCAGCCTTGTGTGAAGAACTCGGCCACTTCGTCGAGCAGGCCGCGCCCGCGTGGGACGAAGAGGCCTTTAACAAATCCAGCGCTACTCTTTGGGCCGCAAATTGTACATCCATGAGCGACATGATGGCGTCACTGACCGGGCGCAACATCGACACAGACACACTCGAAACGATCACGCTGGCCAGCTATAAATTTGGCAAATCTGTGTCTGGAGAGGATTTTGTCAAAGCCCTGGAAACCGTCAACCAGATATCGCGCCAGGCAGCCCCTTTTTTTGATCACTATGATATTTTGTTAACACCGACCTTATCAAAACTACCGATTGAACATGGTCTTTATTCAATGAACGACTTTACCGGTAGCGTCGAAGAGTGGTTTGTCAAACTCAGCGAGTTTGGTTCCTTTTCGTCTATTTACAACACAACCGGTCAGCCTGCCATGTCCGTGCCACTGTTTAATTCAATTACGGGTCTCCCTGTGGGGATACAGTTTGCCGCCCGTTACGGCGATGAAGGCACACTGTTTCAGTTGGCCGGACAACTGGAGAGAGCGTACCCCTGGGCAGACAGGATTCCTCGGGTCCATGCGTCTGCTCCTGACGGCGATGAGCAATAAAATTAATAGGGGTTCCTGGCAAAGCAATATTGGGAGTTGTTGTGACCATGGCAAGTGGCTGTCTGGCAAATGCCGCAGGCTCGAATGCGGGCGCCCCGAGCAGTCGTCCCAATATCCTGTCTATATGCCAGGGCCAAACAAAGATACCCAATGACAATTGTTCAAGCTGGAAACCGATCCAGCTAAACCATACGATCTGGATGGTGAAAAGGCGATTAAAATTCGACAGATGGTTACACTTTGGGCGCCCTGCGCCAGAGAAAATGGCATCATTATTTCGAACCGATCGAGTAAATACTGATGGTTAATAATTTTTAAAGCGTGTTTTTTACTACAGCTCATATGCAGATCAATTGTCCGTAGTACTTAACAACATGTGGGGGGAGCGTGCGTATTAAACCGCCCTTATCTAACTTTTGGATAATTGTTGCGGTTTGGTAATCTTGTACACTGTATTCACTGTTGGCTTCAATGCATTACAAGGCCCTGAATTATGTCAGTACCAAACGTTGACTAAATCGAGCACAGCCCTCTCATTGGCGGGAACGCCGGCGGCATCACCGCTCGGCTACAGCAGTTGGATGCTAGGACAAGCAGCGCGCGAGCCGCTATTTATCATCGTAGTCATCTATATCTTCTTTCCATATTTTAGTAATGTTGTGATTGGCGATCCGGTTCGTGGCCAAACAGTGGTTGGAGCGCTCAACGCCAGTGCGGGCCTTTTTATGGCATTTACCGTGCCGTTCATGGGTGCGATCGCTGACAAAATCGGGCGGCGCAAACCGTGGATACTCGTCAGCTACTGCATTATGGGCGCAGCCGGGATAGGTTTGTGGTGGATTCTTCCCGCCGGCGAGGGCCTTGGTGTGACCTTGGGTTCCGCACTGATACTGGTGTTCTTGGTAGCCTTCGGATACGCCGAGGTTTTTCACAACTCCATGCTCGCCAGCGTTGCTCCCGTGGAGAAGACCGGGTTGATCTCAGGATTGGGATTTGCTCTCGCCAACTTATGTGGAATTATACTTTTGCTCTTCGTCTTGTTTGCGTTTGCATTACCAGGTGTAATGGAATTGAGTTTTATACCAGACGAGCCGCTTTTTGGTCTTGATCGGTCTACCCATGGACATGATCGAATCGTCGGCCCTGTTGGTGGCGCTTGGCTGTTCCTGGCGATGTTACCCATGATGTTGTTTACCCCGGATGGCGAGGCGTCCAAGCGATCTCTATCGGCTGATGTGCGCTCGGGCTTGCAGGATGTTTTGGCCACAATTAGGCAGCTAAAGCATTATGCAAATGTTGCTATCTTCCTGCTGGCTCGCATGTTCTTCAATGACGGCATGATGGGTGTTGTGATTTTCAGCGGTGTTTACGCATCAGGCATCTTTGGATGGGACACAACATCACTATTGCTATTAGGGCTATGTACAACCGTATCCGCAATGACCGGAGTATTTATCGGTGGTTTTCTCGATGATCGATTTGGCTCCCTGGTAACGCTAAAATTTGCCGTCGGAATGATGTCGTTGCTTTTACTAATCTTGATATCGGTACAGCCTGACGCGGTTTTATTTACAATTGGAGTCAGCACAGAACCCGTTTGGGCAGCACCTGTGTTCAGAACAATTGCTGAAATAACCTATTTCTTGACATTCCAGTTTTTTGCTGCATTTTCCTTAATAGGTCTTTCTACGTCTCGCACATTGATGGCGCGTATATCGCCGCCAGAGAGAACAACCCAGTTTTTTGGACTTTACGGCCTAAGTGGAACAGTGACGGCATTTCTTGCGCCATTAATGGTGGCAACCATGACGGGTTGGTTCCAGTCCCAACGAATAGGATTTGCGTCACTCCTCATACTCATTGTAACCGGTGCTATATTGCTACTGAAAGTCAGCGAAGAAAGAGCATCCCTGGCTCCGGGTTAGTGCGCAATTTCCACATTATTTTGCTGCTGGTCAGTTTGACCCTCGGTTCGTGCACACCGTCAAACATTGAGACCGACGACAACTCGAGCAAATACAACAACGATCCGTTCGTCAAACCGGCAGTCATTACGCCGCTCACCCTGCCGGATGCGTGGCCAACGAACATAGGAAGAAACCCGCTAAACCGGAGCCCCGCCACGACCCGAACCAAACTGGTCACTCTCGGGACCGGCATGCCGTCGCCCAACCCATATCGCGCCGGACCTTCCCACCTATTGATTGTCAATGACCAGCCCTACCTGATTGATGCCGGTGAGGGCATCTGGCGATCGATTGCAAAGGCTGCATTAATCAACGGTGACGTACTCACTCCGGGCCTGTCTCCGGAAAAACTTAACTATCTTTTTTTGACCCACCTGCATCAAGACCACACGGTTGGAATTCCTTCATTACTCCTTAATCCGCTGAACTGGATATTCCGAATCCAGCAGGAAATTTATGGTCCGCAAGGCACCGAAGCCATGGTGAAGCATATTTTTTCAGCCTGGAAAATCGACATTGATGCGGCCATCAGCGATGGCCACGACCCCGCCGGCGGTCGCGCGACGGGACATGATATCCTTTTTGCGGAAGATGGTCTGGTGTATCGGGATGACAATGTCAGGGTCGAGGCATTTCGAACCCGGCATGCATCGCTGCGTGACACGTTTGCCTATCGATTCACAAGCAAGGACCGAATCGTGGTGTTTAGCGGTGATGGCGGGCCCTATCATGCAAATATCGTCAGGGCGGCAAAAGACGCTGATGTCCTGGTAACCGAGACCGTTACGGAAGAAAATATTCAATATGCACCCTGGGGTGGCAACACAGTGGAGGAAAAGAAAAAGGAGATATTCCGTTTCCATTTCTCGCCCGGCGTGTTGGCCAGGATTGCCAACGAGGCCAATGTCAGGGCCATCGTTCTTGCGCATGAACAAAATTACAATAGCGGTGAAGACTACCAAGCGACGGCCCTGATGGAGGAGGTAAGAGCCGCAGGTTTCAAAGGCGAAATCTATTCTGCCATGGACGGTGATATCTATTAGACCCGTACAGCTTCAACTTAATGCTTTGAATTCGTTGAAATGAAGACATCTAACTTTTGGCCAATTGTGACGGATTACGGAAGTTGTAAACTTTCTGTCGTGGTCGACGAGGTAGCACGCATTGCCGGGGTTGCCGGGTTAACGCGTCCGGGCAGAACGAGTTAGTAAACGCCGAGTGGAAATCATGCAATACCCCCATGAGCCGTAATAGGAAAAATTGAACCACCATTACGAGAGGTACATCACAAATGCTTGACAAGATTGAACGTTTTTACAAACTGCCCCCGTATGCGCCCTTTCCACGACCGGAGTTTGAGGATCGCATTGATCGCCTAAAAAAAGAAATGGAAGCGGCTGAACTCGACGCAATAGTGATGTGGGGAGAGAATAATATCCGCTATTTCACCGGTTTTTTGTCTAATCACTTTCCACCCATTACGGTATGCCCTGCGGTGCTGATCGTGGCAATGGATAAAGAGCCGGTCATGATTGTGCCGAACTTTTTTCAGGGTGTGGTAGAGGGTTACACCTTTGTCAACGACATTCGCATCCAACATAACCCGCACGTTACAAAGAACCTGCGGGGAATGCCCAGAGAGGTGGCGGAGGTGACCAAGGAACTCATGGGGAGCAGCAAGGGCCGTGTTGGCATCGAAGGCGGTATCAAGGGAGGTATGGCTGTTCCACGACCACTCAATGATATTGATGAATTTCGGGCTGCGCTGTCGGAAGTCGAGTTCGTCTATGCTGCGGATCAGATATGGAACGTCCGCATGATTAAATCACTACTTGAGGTCGAAGCGCTGAGAATCGCTTGTGCAGCAGACGTCAAGGCCTACCACGATCTGATTGCCAAGTTCGAATGGGGCTGGACCGAGAAAGACGTCGGTCTGTTTGTCCGGAAGAAGCTTCTGGAATACGCGGAGGAATGTCTGCC
This sequence comes from Lysobacterales bacterium, assembly GCA_014238945.1. Taxonomy (GTDB): domain Bacteria; phylum Pseudomonadota; class Gammaproteobacteria; order Xanthomonadales; family SZUA-36; genus SZUA-36. The sequence goes on along the minus strand of JABAAB010000057.1, from coordinate 3,881 downwards.
GAATCTTTGTATGGCCAGCAGGCGTGAGGTGTTCATGGCGGACATCCCGGCCTGGGATGAAGGTATTCCATTGATGCCAGGTGATCGCCTGGTGCTCGAACCGCTACCACAAGTCAAGGGGTACTGGGGCAGCTCCGGTCGAACATTCCACATGGGTCCGGCACCGGACGAGGAGATTCGCAAGGCACAGGTGCTGGACCGTGGGCGGCAGGTCGCTGCCGAGATGACAAAACCGGGTGTAAGAACCGGCGACATCATGGATGCGATCAACGACACATTACAGGAGGGTGGCTTGGAGTGCTCTCTCGATCAGGGTGGACACGGTGTTGGAATTGACGGTCAAGAACCCCCGGCGATTGCCCTGGGAGAAACATTCGAGGTTGAGGAAAATATGGTGTTGGCGCTTGAATGCTGGTATTTCGAAACGGATGCCAATGGCCATCATCGGGTTTATGGCGGCGAAGACTATGTACATGTCACGAAGGATGGGTGTGATCCTTTGCCGACCTTCCCAACAGACATAACGAGCCTGGGTGTGTAATGAATGGCAGGACCGGTCAAAGGGAGCATCGCGCATGAAGATGGCGGTTTTTGTAGCACCGACGATTCACGACTATTCTGACCCGAGAATCCTGGTCGATCTTGCCCAAATGGCGGAGGGTGCAGGTTGGGACGGCTATTTCATCTGTGACCACCTGCTGCTGGACCCCGAAGGCTGGCTGCCGCTGGCAGACCCCAGCATCGCACTTGGAGCAATCGCTGCGGTTACAGAAAAGATCATTATCGGGTCGATGGTAACGCCCATCTCCAGAAGGCGTCCGTGGAAGCTCGCGAAAGAGTTCGCGACACTTGACCAGCTATCGAATGGTCGTGTTCGCATCGGCATTGGGCTCGGTGGGCTGGACCAGGAGTTTTCCAACTTTGGCGAAGACCCTGATAAGAAAGTCCTGGCAGGAAAAACGGATGAGGGCATGGAGATCATAGAGCAGCTGCATACCGGCGAGGCCATCAACTACGATGGCGAAACCTACCATCTCAAAAATGCCAGGTTACTGCCGCGCCCGGAACAGCGACCACGTATCCCGGTTTGGGTGGCAGCCATGTTGCCTTTTAAAGCCGGTCAGCGCAGGGCCGCGCGCTGGGATGGCATCATGCCTCATGTGATGCCGCCAAATCTGGATGAAACGCAAGACACGTCGGGTCTTGACCTGCGAATCGCGTTTTCCCCGAGTCCGGAACAGATTAGGGAAGTCACTGCGTTCACGTCGGGATTGCGTGACTCGAACGATCCGTTCGACGTCGTTGCTTCCGGAGTCACGTACGGACTGGATCAGGACGAGGCGGCGAGCAGGTTGAGAGCCTACCAGAACGCAGGTGCCACATGGTGGTGTGAATGGCTGGATTGCGGCAGGCCGGAAACCTTACAACAGGTGCGCGCACAGATTCAGGCTGGCCCACCGGCACATTAAGTATCATTATCGAGCGCAAAAGGAGTGACCCATGACCGTCCTTGCAATGGCAGTTCCGGTTCCACCAGGGGCAACAGAAGCCTTGGAGCGACATATTTCGGAAGCGGTTAAGCACAAAGACTTCGAAGCCACGCTAAATGGCTTTGGTATCCAGCACGAGAGTTGGCACTTGCAGGAGTCGCCTCAAGGAGATTTACTGATTCTGGTATTTCAGGCCGATGATCCGGCAGACATGCTTGAGCAATTCGCAAAGTCAGAGGATGAACTCCCTGTATGGCAAAAGAAATTTCTAAAGGAAACGCTGGGTATTGATCTGACTCAACCGCCACCTGGACCGCCGCCGCGACTCATTTTTGACTGGTCGTCGGCTGAGAATACGGCCTAATATGAGAAACAGGGGAAAGAATCCATGGAATTGAAAGTCATTCAGGACATTGTGGTTCCTAAAGCGACTGGTAAGACGATGAGGGTCAAAAAGGGCCAGGTGTTTCGTGTCATAGAACATGAAGGGAAACAGGTAGTAGACCTTACTTTTTTAAATGCACGGAACTATAAAGAACACTTCGCTGCCGAGTACTCCGCAGTTCTAAACAGTTTGCAGGGAATAGGTGGCTATTACCGGCTCAGCAAGCTTTACTCCAAGCCTCCTTACGAGAATGTTATGGCGACCGTCACCGATGACTCGGTGGGTGGTGGAGCAAGAGGGGGGGACAGAGCGGGTCATTTTATGATGTGCCATTGTTCAAAACGGTTGGTGGAGCACCTCGGAAGCCCTGGGGCCCGGACGTGCAGTGACAATTTTGCCGATGCTTTCAGAGAAATTGGCCTGGAGCAGGCAGATACCTATGACGAGACAATCTTCAATGTTTGGATGCAGTCCTGGATTAGTGAAGATGGTGGCATGAACTTTGCCCCGCCTCTTGCTGAGACGGGTGACTACATAGATTTTCTGGCAGAGATGGATCTTGTTGCCGTAATTTCGGTATGTCCGGATGAATCGAGTCCCTGCAATGATTTCGAAGCTAAAGCCTTGAGGTTCCAGATCCTGGAACAGGAAGCTCAAGCGGGGCTTGAAACTCATTCCTGATCACAGGTCTGTACATTTGAAAGAGTAATGAATGATGTCATCAAAAGTTATTAATGAATTTGTTATCCCCAAGTGCATGGGAAAGGCCTTCAAAGTCCGCAAGGGTCAACTCTTTCGTGTCATAGAAATTGAAGGGAAACAGGTTGCCAGTCTCATGTTTTTCAACGCAAATAATTATAAAGAACAGTTCATGGCAGAATTCTCCGGAGGTCTGAATTATTTTCATCCCTCTGGTTTGGGTAGTCATTACAGACTGAGCAAACTCTATTCCAAGGTACCATATGAGAACGTGATGTTGTCAGTTACTCATAATAAAATTGGCGACCATTTCCTTGGTCCTCACTGTACAAAAAAAATGATGGAGATCTGGGGTGCTCCCGGGCACCGTAGTTGTAGCGATAATTTTTCTGACGCGCTCAGAGAGTTTGGCTTGCGACATGAAGACATCTACAGTCCCAGCACACTTAATGCTTTTGCCAATGTTCAAATCGACCCACAGGGTGACGGCACCATAAATATCGACCCACCGCGAAGTGAAAAAGGTGACTTCATAGAGTTTCAGGCTGAGATGGATGTGTTAGTGGCAGTTTCAGTATGCCCGGATGACAAGTCAGCCATGAATGACCATTCATGTAAAGCCATCAAGATCCAGATATTGGATTTTCCGCAATGAGTAGGAGTATTGGGTCACAACTGTGCGCAACTGATTCACGCAAATCTCCCGCAACGCGCACTTTACCTACGCTGATTTGAGAATAAAGCCATTGTGAGTGCCAGGGCCACAAACGAATACTGCCAGTATTTGTTTGAGCGACCGGTTTGCACACGCACGAATCTCTTACTCAAGGGCGGCCGCCCGGATCTTCCAGATTCTCACCTTCCCTGGCACCACCAACATCTTCCGCAAGATACGTACGCCAGCGCCCCGAAACCACCCTGCTCTACCACATCGTCCATGAGTAGGCGCCCTTAGCCCGCATATTGCACGAAGGCGGACGATTAAATGACTATTCATGAATAAATTTAATGGTTTATGGCCCAAAAGATTACCATGCGAAAAATACCGATTGTCCTATCCGGTTTTGCACGGCATCTGGCTTCACATTTCGGCCGATCCTTCAAAAACCATAGCTATGGCTATGCTTGTTTGAACGATCGACCAAACTGTATTGCCAGCTACACTGCAAATTCCGAATCCTTCGTGCAATATGCGGGTTAGGCGATATAGACATAGAAACCTGTAGTGAATGCGGTGGTGATGTACGCATCATTGCCAGCATTGGTAGTGTCAAAAATAGTTCGCACTTTTCATTTGGCAGTGGTTC
>JABAAB010000046.1 GCA_014238945.1 Lysobacterales bacterium | reverse complement strand
AATCGGTGTGCGGTCGTGACATCAAATGGCGGCAGGACAAATACAACGTCCTTGATGGCTTCCACCCTGACTCCGCCAAAACCCAGCATGATCAACGGGCCGAATTGCTGATCCTGCACCATCCCCAATACCATTTCCACTGCCTGCAAATCAATACTGGGTGCGACCATGACCGTTGGGCCGAGTCGGTTCGACAGGTCACGATAGGCATCTGAGAGTTGATCCTTATTCCTGATATCCAGACAGACCCCCTGTTGATCGGTTTTGTGCGAAATTCCAGGCTCGGCGGTTTTCAGTACCACCGGGTAACCCAGGTTCGCTGCGGCCTTAATGACGGCAGCCTGGTTGTCGACCCTGATGGCAGGATTGACCGGCAGACCGCAGTCGCGCAACAGCTGAGACGAGTCTGTCTCATCCAGGGTGACGCCGCTAGTGAGAAGCTCACGGGTTTGTACTGCAAGGTCAATACTTAAGCTGGACAGTTCCATGGGTGGGCGATTACAAAACTCGTGGTAATTGAGCAGACACCTCGCACCGACCAGAAATGAACGCAGACCGTCAACAACAGGAAATCCTTCATGGGTGGTCTTGACAACCAACGGATCCGACCCGGTTCCCTGCCGGTTGGCAACCAGGAAAACGGGTTTCCCGGTTACAGAATGAGCCCGGCGCATATAATTGACGTATTCGGGATAGATACCGCTCTGGGGTGCCCGGTCATGTACCACCACGCCAAAGGCGGCATCCGGATCCTGCAGCATTGTAGTCAGGCATTTCTCCATGATCTGGTTGTAGTCGGCTCCGCCGGCACCCCAGGCATCCAGAGGGTTCACTGCTGGCAGACCCGGGTCCAGCAGAGATTTCAAACGGTTTGTAGTTTGCGGGTTGATCCTCGCAAACGGGACATTCATCTGGTGCGCCAGGTCGATGTGCAATTGTCGTTCACCACCGGAATCATGCAGACCAACAAGACCACCATCAGCGACGGGGTGGGGTTGGGCAAACATGATCAGTGCGGTCGTGAACTCGTCCATGTCATCGACACGTTGCACACCGTAGCGATCGAACAGTGCCTGGTAGGCGGCGTCTTCGCCCGCCATCGCACCCGAATGAGAGACGGCCAGGCGGGCGGACAATTCGGTTCGCCCGACCTTGATGGCGACCACCGGGATCTTGCGTGTTCGGGCTTTGTCCAAAACGGAGGTCATGGCCTCCGGATCACGCACCGTTTCCATGAACAGGCCGATAGCCCGGGGCCGGTGGCTTTCGATGGCGAAGTCCATGTAGTCACTCATGGTGACACACAGTTCCTGCCCGGTGGATACGGCGAGATTGAAATTGATGCGCTCCTCGCAGTCCACGATACCGGACATACCGGATCCTGAATGGCTGATCAGGGTTACATTGCCACCCCGGACATGGTTTTCCCGGGTATCGAATCCACAGACCCAGACACCGTCATGGCAATTGTAGAATCCCATGCAGTTGGGCCCACACACCAGCAAGCCGGATTCCCGGACCATGCGGGTGACACGTTCAGTCAGCAGTGGAACTGAGTCATCCTCGATAATCAGCTGTGACATGATGGTTGCGGCTTGCGCACCGTGGGCAATGGCCTGTTGCAGAGCGGCTTCAATCCGGTAGTCATTGACGACAAAAATGACGTGCTCAACGGTTTCTGGCAAGGCCTTGAAATCAGCATAACAGGTCAGACCCAACACGGCATCGCGACCCGGGTTGATCGGGTATATTTTGCCGTCAAAACCACCGGCCAGCAGGTTATGTACCGTGCGCCGCCCCACGGAGCCGGATCGTTCTGTGGCACCCAGAACCGCGATCGAGCGTGGGCGCAGCAGGGGATCGAGTTTGTGCGCCATGGATTACCCGAGCAGGCTTACCAGTCGGCCGGTGGCGTCTGGCGGCGTCGTGGCGGGTCAAAGAAAGCGTCCTTGACCACTCTTGCCTTTGCTTTCACCCGACTCCACTTGAGTTCACGCTGGTAATAAATTTCAACCAGCATCTCTTCCCCGACTGCACCATGTGGTGTCTCAACCGTTGCCAGTGCTATGTTCTTCTTGGCCGAAGGAGACCACATGGCCGAGGTGATCCAGCCGATGTTTTTATTGGTACTGGAATACACATAGGAACTATCCGCCGGTTTGTTACCCTCGATATCCAGTTTTACCAGGGCGTAGCGTGACCCGTTTTCCTTCTCAGCCAGCAGGGCGCGACGTCCATTGAAAACCGGTTTTTTAAAATCCACCAGCCAACCCAGGCCCAGTTCGAAGGGAGATCTTGTATGGGTGGGGCGTACGGTATGCTGGGCGGGCATAAAATCAGCACCGGCAAGTATAAAGCCGGCTTCAATACGCAACATCTCAAGTGCATCGGAACCCATCGGCTGGATTTGATGTAACTCACCGGCAGCAAACACACGGTCCCACAACAACTCGGCATAACCTGCGTCAATCCACAGTTCATAACCGAGATCACCGGTATAACCGGTACGCGAAACCATCAACTCTATGCCGTCGAGGTCAAAGTAGCGCAGTCCAAAGGGGGTAAGATCTTCGATACCTGTCAGCCCCATACGTTTCAGGGTCGCACAGGATGTAGGGCCCTGCAGGGCCAGTCCCGCCACATCGTGGGTGTCCTCGATGATATTTACATCGAAGCCGTTGGCATTGATCATCATCCAGTCGATCTGATGTTCCTGCGAGCACAGACGATATACGCCCTCGCGCAGGTGGAAGATGGTGCCGTCGTCGATGACCTGACCCTCGTCGGTGCACCAGACCGCGTAACCAACCCGTCCCGGTTTGATCTTGGCGACATCACGGGTAACCAGCCTGTTCATATAGGCCAGCGCATCGGGGCCACTGACCAGGTGCTTTACCATTGGTGTTATGTCAAACACGCCACAGGTGTTGCGGCCAGAGAAATACTCCATTGTCGGGCAGGTATATGCAGGTACCGACAGGTAATCAAACCAACGGGACCATTCCTTCAGCCCATTAAGTTCTTTTTGCCTCGAATGAAACGGGCTGGGGTAAACCTTGTTCCTGTAGTGGTCACGGGAATCAAATCGTACGGTTCTCATGCTGCTACCCTCTGTTCGTTTTGAGTATGGCGTTGGCGGCATTGCGCCCTGCGCATCCCATGACCCCGCCGCCGGGGTGGGAACCTGCACCACACAACCACAGACCATCGACCGGGCTGGCGTACTGTGCAGCACCCGGAACCGGTCGCATCATCAGGAACTGGTCCATGGCGAGTTCTACATGGTGCCAGTGTCCTCCACCAATGAGGAACTGTTGCTCAATGTCCTCCGGGGTCAGCATCTCGGTGTGCAGGATGGAGGAGCGGATGTCAGGCGCATAGCGGGCGATGACATCAATGACGGCCTCAGTGAAACCGTGTTTGGCCTCGGCCCAGCCCATTTTCAGATCCGTGGGTGCCCATTGCACATTGGCTGAAAGCACGTGCTGCCCTTGCGGTGCCACGGAATCGTCGTGTATCGATGGCAGTGTGATCTCGATCACCGGATGTTCTGAATATTCTCCATACTTGGCATGGTTGAATGCACGTTCAACATAATTCATCGATGGTGCAATCAGCAGCCGGTTTCCGGATTGGGTCTCACCCAGACCGGTGAACACCGGCAATGAATCCAGTGCCAGGTGCAACTTGGCAACACAGCCTCTTGAGCGCAGGTGCTTGATCTTGTTGGCAAACCCAGCCTCCAGGTGTTGCGGGCCGAGCAGTTGGTTAAAAGTGGTTTTCGGATCGGCACTGGAAACGACCGTCTTCGCCATCAGCTGTTCACCATTTTCCAGTTCAACACCGCTGACCTGGTCGAAATCCAGCAGCAGGCGCTTAACCGGGCTCGATGTCCGGATTTCCGCACCGTATTGGGTTGCTGCGGCGGCGATGGCATTGCTAACGGCTCCCATTCCACCTTCGGGCAGGGAATAGCGGCCCCCCTGGCTCATCCGATGCAGTGCACAGAACACGCTGTTGTTGGAGCGGGTGCCGAGAAAGGAACCCAAAACACCGTCGACACTGAGTGCACCCTTGAGTAGTTCGTTGTCAAATTCTTCCTGTAACACGTCGTAGACATTGATACCGGTGATACGCAGGAAATCCCGCATATCGTGCTTGCCCATTTTTCGGATATTCCAGCCCAGCCTGGCCAGTGACCGCAGGTCTTTACCAGTCGAGGTGCCCAGTCGGGGGGGCACGCGGTTGTTCAATCCACCCAGAACTGCAGCAAATCGTGACATGTACCGGTGGTATTCGGTCATGGCAGCCTGATCGGCATCTGTGACATTGGCACCTTCAATTCTGGCGCCGGAAATACGAATGTGTTGTCCTTGTTCGTCCATGGCCATGGTTGCCAAATCCGTCGCAGCCATGCTCAGTCCGTGACTTGCCAGGGCCAGTTCCTTCTGGATTCCTTCATCGAGCAAATAGAGCAGGTGTGCACACGCCGAAACTTTGAAACCTGGTGCAAACTCGCGTGTAACAGCAGCACCACCCACCTTGTCCCTGGCTTCCAATACGGTCACCTTGTGACCCGCTTTTGCCAGGTAAGCCGCGCACACCAGGCCGTTGTGGCCGCCACCGATAATGATCGTATCAGTCATCGATCCAGCCCTCCGGTACGTTGTTCGGTTTGCGCTGATCCATCAGTATTTCCCTTGCCGCGTTTGCTCCCGGTGCCGCCATCACACCACCACCCGGGTGGTTTGATGAGCCACACATCCACAATCCTTTGACCGGTCCGCGGTATTGCGCATAACCCGGGATGGGCCGGTTGAACATCAACTGGTCCATGGTCAGTTCACCCTGGAAAATATTGCCCTCGGTCAGACCCACCTCGTCTTCCAGTTCACGTGGTGTGCGTACCTCGGCGTGCAGAACCAGGTCCTTGAATCCGGGTGCATAGTTTTCTATCTGGTTCATCACGGTCTCACCAAAGGCGTCGCGGTCCGCATCCGTCCAGTCTCTGCCGTGAATTTTGGGTGGTACATACTGCACGAAAACCGACATGAAGTGTTTACCCGGCGGGGCCATCGTCGGGTCGGTCATGGTCGGGATAATCATGTCGATATAGGGGTCCTTCGACCAGGTGCCATCCTTCCAGTCATCGTAGGCCCGTTCCAGTCGTTCGATGGAGTCGATCAGGTGTATGTCGGCATGCATCATCTCCTGGTTATCACGCAGGGCAGTTATTTTTGGCAGCCCATCGAGTGCAATATTGAGCTTGCCGGAGGAGCCCCGGATTTTGAAATTTCGTACTCTCTTTAGGAATTCCGGTTGCAGGTCGTTGGCATCCATGCATTCAAGGAAGGTGCGGGGCAGGGTCATGTTGGATACCACGATATCTGAGTGATACTCATTGCCATTTTCCAGAGCAACCCCGGTTACCTTGCCATTTTTGACCATGATCTGCTCTACACCGGAGCCGGTGAGAATTTCCCCGCCGTTATCTTCGAAACAGGCGCCCATGGCTTTCGAGATCGCACCCATACCGCCGCGGGCAAATCCCCACGCGCCGGCGGTGCCATCGACATCACCCATTGCATGATGCAGTAACACATAGGCGGTGCCCGGTGACATGACACCCATGGCGGAGCCGATGATACCGCTGCCGGCATGGGCCGCCTTGATCAACGGGCTCTCGAAATATTCGTCGAGAAAGTCGGAGATACTCATGGTGTAAAACCGAATCGTATCGTAGAGCACGTCTTCACCGAGTTTCCAGAATTCCTTGCCAAGGTGCAGCATTTCCAGCAGGTCACGCGGCTTGAATGAGGTCGGGTCCGGGGCTGTACGCAAAAGGAACTGGCGGATAAAACGACACTGGCGCATGATGTCACGCCAGTAACGTGCCTCTGCATCCGCGTCACGGTGGCTGTGACGTTGCATCTCTCGTCTGGAGGCATCGTGGTCAACATAACTGGCGAGGTAATCATCATTTTGAGAGATGGTTACGCTGCCACCATAGGGGACCACCTGCAGACCGTACTTAGCCAGGTCAAGTGAGCGGTAAACCTCGGGGCGCAGCAGACTGCACACGTAGGAGCAATTCGAATAGATCCAGTCCTCGTGCAGGTTACGACTGACCGTGGCGCCACCAATGTATTCATTTTTCTCAACCATCAACACGTTCATACCGGCCTTGGCCAGGTAAGCGGCATTGGTCAGGCCGTTATGGCCGGCACCTATTACGATCGCATCATATTTCTTCAATGAACCGACTCCCGGAATCAGGCAGTTTTCGCCTTCACGTTAAATTTTTGAATGGCCCCAGTAGCGGAAGTTGAAAGACACACCCAGAGGCAGTCGCTGGATGGCATTTCTGAAATGCTTATTGGAATGGACGAGCGAACGCCACATGTAAACCTCTTCAAGTGCTGGGCTGGTGAAAATGGGATTGCATAGGTTATCATAAATGAGCTATTCTGTCTATAGTAAATGAATGATTGTTCATTCATTATTTGATCATTTTCAAGTATGAATAACGAAGCTTTGGGCTGCAGTGACTATCTCACATACTACTGAACATAAAGGTAAAAGATTTCATCTGGTGGTAACCACATGAGTGTTGGATCGGTACGGTCAAATTCCGGTAAACGCACCGAACCCAAGGAAAAAAGACGTTTACAACTGATACAGGCTACCATTCGATCGATCGCGCGCCACGGTCTGTCTGATACCACGGTCTCCACGGTCTCGACTGCCGCAGGTCTCAGCCAGGGAATCATCAACCTGCATTTCCAGAGCAAGGAAAAATTGCTGCTGGAAACCCTGGCCTATATTGTTGATGAGTACAAAATCCTGTGGGAGAAAGCGCTCAAAGAGGCCGGTGACAGCAGTGCAGAGCGTCTTGCTGCGCTGTTGCAGGTGGATTTCCACCCACGGGTCTGTGATCGCAACAAGCTTTCAGTGTGGTTTGCGTTCTGGGCTGAAAGCAAGTCACGACCCACCTATCGCAAACTCTGTGCGGGCAGGGACAAGGAGTATGATGCAGTCATTTTTGAATTGTGCAAAAACATCATCAGTGAAGGTAAATACAGCGGTATCGACGCAGAACTGGCCGCACGCGGACTGTCAGCGCTAACTGAAGGATTGTGGCTGGACATGTTGGTTAATCCCAGGAACATGAGCCGTGACTATGCCCGCAAAGTCAGCATGGCATACCTGTTTCATCTGTTTCCCCGACATTATCCAGAATTGAACAAGGAATAGATTAATGAAAATCCCCATGGACGAAGCTACGCTTCGCTGGCAATCAACCGCCAGGCAGTTTGTTGATCATGAACTGATCCCCTGGGAGGTGGAAGCCGAGATGAACGCGGGCAGGCTGCCAGCGGACACGAGCAAGCACCACAAAAAGCTGGCCGCCGATCTGGGTTTCAGTTCCATGGACGTACCCAGGCGTTATGGCGGGCTGGCCCTGCGTACCGTCGAGCAGGTGGCTGTGTGGGAGCAACTTGGACGGGTCACCAATGCCCTGTGCTGGTGTTTTTCCGAGCCACACCTGTGGATGTTTGATGCCTGTAGTGAAGACCAGATTCAACGTTATGTGCTGCCACTGATGGATGGCTCCCGCAAGGAGTGTTACGCCATTACCGAATCGGAATCGGGTTCGGATGTGGTCGTTAACACCACCGCGGCACGGGTTGAAGGTGGCTACCATATCAATGGTGAAAAGTGGTTTGTTACCTCTGCAAACCACGCCGATTACCTGTTTTTACAGGCCGTGTTGAGTGACGGGCCCCACCGCGGTCATGATGTGTTGTTTTTCCTGGACAGGGATACAGCGGGTATCGAAGAAATTCGAACACCCGCGTTCAGTCACACCTTCGACCACCATCACCAGGAAATGTCATTTACCGATGTCTTTGTAGCGGCCGAAAACCTGATTGGTGAAGAGGGTGGTGGCATGGATTACACTTTTGCCTGGTTCCGGAGAGAGCGATTGATGATCGCCGCCCGCTGTTGCGGGGCAGCCGCGCGCTTGATAGAAGAGGGCACGGCCTTTGCCAATCAACGCATGATCGGCGGCGAACCGTTGATAGAGAAACAGATGGTACAGGCCATGCTGGCCGATTGTGTTACGGAGTTGTGGGCTGCGCGCCTGATGACCTTTGAGACCGCCGCTGCCCATGACCGAGGTGATGATTTAAAGTCATTGCATGCTCGTTGTTCCGTGGCAAAACTGTACGCCTCTGAAACTGCGGGTCGAATCGCTGATCGCATCACTCAGATTTTCGGGGGTCGTGGTTATATGCGGGAAAATTGTGCGGAACGCTTCACCCGTGAATTGCGGGTAGACCGTATCTGGGAAGGTGCCAGTGAAGTACAACGTCTGATCATTGCGCGCGCATTGATCAAGCGTGGACTGGACGGAATGTAGTACCTCAGCCGGGAACATTACAGGGTTAACGGCTCCTGGCTGCCGTCGAGTCGTCCGGGTTGAACACGAGTCACATGAACCGAGGGACCTCTAAGATTCATCAAGAGCCCGGACCGCACCCTGTTGATATTTAATACGGCATACCGGAAATCTGATCAATGTTACGATTTTGGTGTACCAGGGTACCAATCAATCATCGTCAAAAGGAAATACAGGTGGGAAAACATATCACTTCTGAGCGGCTCGATAGCAGCCCCGGGAACAGGGCGCTGGACCAGTTGTATTATACCGACGCGGAAATCTATCAGCGTGAGATAGAGGACATCTTTCTCAGGAGCTGGATTTATGCCGGTCATGTGAGTGAAATTCCCCAGACCGGTGACTGGTTTGTGTTTGAGCTGGCCGATGAATCGGTGATTATTACCCGTGGCAAAGAGAACGAACTCAATGCCCTGGTCAATGTTTGCAGACACCGTGGTTCCAGAATCTGTCTCCAGTCCCGGGGCTGTTCAAAACGACTGGTGTGCCGATACCATGGTTGGAGTTATGAACTGGATGGACGACTCAGCCACGCGGCATACATGGGTGATGGATTTGACAAGTCTGAAATATCGTTGAAAAGACTACATGTTGAAGTGCTCGAGGGCATGATCTATATCAATTTTTCCGACCATCCGGCACCTTTCGATCTGCTTCGCAACGCCATGACGGAGTGTCTCTTACCGTACCGGCTGGACAATGCCCGCGTTGCTCATCGTCAAAGCTATCCGATCAAGGCCAATTGGAAATTGTCGCTGGAAAATTATTCAGAGTGTTACCACTGTGCCCCGTCCCACCCTGAATATTCAAAAGGACACAGCCTGGCCAGGCCGTGGGAACACCGGCTGGATCTGCAGGAAGAAGTACTCAGCAGAGCCGGCGCCTGTGGTCTCAGTGATCAGGAATTTTGCCAGATTAATCTGCAGGCCGAAGGATTTGGTGCAGATTATGCCTATGAGCGGCATGCCATGTGGCAAGGTCATGTGACCGGTAGTGAAGACGGTCAGCCGGTGGCGCCTTTAATGGGAACCATCAGTGCATATGATGGTGGAGCCACCGATTTCCAGATCGGTCCGGTCACCTTTGCACTCGCATATTGTGACCACGTGGTCATCTATCGTTTTACACCCGTATCCCTGGATCGCTCAGAGTGTGACATTAGCTGGCTGGTCAACGGCGATGCGGAAGAGGGAAAGGACTATGACGTTGAAAAACTGACCTGGTTGTGGGATGTGACCACGGCGGCGGATAAACGCATCATTGAAAATAACGCGGCCGGTGTAAAATCACGATTTTACCGGCCTGGTCCGCTATCAATCATGGAAACCAGGACCGGGATGTTTATTGACTGGTACCTGGATACCATCGGCAGGGAATAGACCCGTTGCCTGCAAGGATTCAGACCGGAAACCAGAAACAAATCCTGTTCCTGCCGGACTATTCGAACTCGATCCAGGTGGTTTTCAATTCCGTATAGTCATTCAAAGCATGCAAGGATTTGTCACGGCCATTGCCGCTTTGTTTGAAACCGCCAAATGGCACGGTGATATCGCCACCAAAATAATTATTTATACCCATGGTTCCAACGCGCACCGCTGCGGCCACCTTGTGCGCAGTATTGATGTTGTTGCTCCACACGGCCCCCGCCAGGCCGTAGATTGAGTCATTGGCCATTTGTACTGCCTCATCAGCGCTGCTGAATGTCAGTACCGACATGACCGGACCAAAAATTTCTTCCTGTGAAATACGCATTTGATTATCCACAGAGGAAAAAATGCTGGGTTCATGGTAATAACCACCGCTCTCCGACAGTACACGTTTCCCGCCAAATACCAGTTCGGCACCTTCGTCACGGCCGACCTCGACATATCCCGCAACGGTCTCAAACTGTGCACGGTCGATCATGGGCCCCATGCGGGTGTTGGGGTTCAGGGGGTCACCCGGCATCCAGTCCGCAGCTTTGTTGATGACCAGTTCAAGAAATTCGTCCCTGATTTTCTCCTCGACAATCAAGCGGGTACCGGCTGTGCAGGTCTGACCGCCGTTATAAAATACTGCGATTGCAGCCATTGAAGCTGCCTTGGCGAGATTTGCGTCAGCGAACACGATGTTCGGGCTCTTGCCACCGAGTTCCAGGAAGGTACGTTTGAGGTTGGACTGGCCGGAATATTCCATCAGCATCTTGCCGACAGGTGTTGACCCGGTAAAGGTTATGCCATCAATATCCATATGGGTCGCCAGGCATTTGCCCAGACTGCGGCCGGGGCCGGGTAATACCTGTAGTGCGCCGTCGGGGAGTCCGGCTTCGGAGGCAAGACGGGCAATAAATAACGCGGAAAGTGGTGTATTGGTCGCCGGTTTGAGTATGACCGAATTACCCGTGGCCAGCGCCGGAGCGAGTTTCCAGGCAGTGGTCGAGAGGGGAAAATTCCACGGCACGATGGCGGCAATCACACCCAGTGGCAATCGCTGTATCAGTGCCAGACAATCCGCAGGTGCCGGGCTAATCTCGTCATAGATCTTGTCAATGGCCTCACCACTCCATCGAATGGTACGAACCGCCGATGGCACATCCGAGTTCAGTGTGTCCGATATCGGTTTGCCGACGTCGAGGCTCTCGAGCAGGGCGAGTTCATCCGCGTGTTTTTCTATCAGTTCCGCCCAACGCACCAGTACCATTTTTCGGTCAGCGGGTGGCATATTGGCCCAGCTACCCCGTTCAAACAGTTCCCTTGCGCCCCTGACTGCGATTTCTGCGTCCTCTGGGGCGCACTTTGCGACTGCGGTCAGTACAGCACCGTTTGCCGGATTATGCGTTTGCTGGGAGTGGCCGGAAAGTGCGTCGACATAACGGCCATTGATAAATGCCCGTCCTTCAATATCCAGTGATGCTGCGGCGCTTTGCCAATCGGTTACGGTCTTGTCCAGCATGATCATACTTTCCTTGCCTGAATCGGGGCGTCTGTAGATTGGTTCGGGGCGGCAAAGCATAGCATTGAAAAACGCAGGTTCCCATAGCGGTCAATATCCGGTCCGAAAGTCGTTGCCAACGCGCCTGAATTCAGGTCTTTGACGGTCCCCAGAATACTACCCAGGTTGCGAAATCCTCGCTGAACTCTTCAAAGCGATGCTCTATTCCAGCCGCTACAAACAAGGCATCTCCCGGACCGAAAGGGCTACGTTTCCCATCGTTTACAAATATCCCGTTGCCAGACACCACGAAATACAATTCATCCTGGTCATGTGGCATTTGCGGGTCCTTGCCGACGGGCGCATACATGCCCAAAGAGGTGCTTCCATCCACAAATGGCTCAAGATAGCGTTCATCACCGGAAGACGGCGAGGGCAATTCGGCCAGTACATCTGCTGCTTTGAAGAGTTCTGACTTTTTCATGGGTTTTTCAATTTCCAGTATTGGGATCACGGGTGTATGGCAACTATAAGCCAATTTCCGGACCGCCATGCAAAATGCAGGTGGACAATTCGGGGCAACTGTTGGAAGCTATCTGCCACGGCAAAATTCAGAGGTGCGTTATGAGTGCAATTGAATCAGGAAATTCAGCCAACAAGCTGACACGTGACTGGCAGGACAGAGACCATCGTCACTACATGCACCCGTTCACGGACCACAAGGACCTGCGTGGCAAGGGTGCACGTATCATTACGGATGCCGAGGGAGTCTATATCAGGGATTCCGACGGATTGCAGATACTCGATGGCATGGCGGGTCTATGGTGTGTCAACCTGGGTTATGGACGTCAGGAACTGGTAGATGCCGCTACCCGGCAAATGCAGAAATTGCCGTATTACAACAGCTTTTTTCAGACGGCCCATCCACCGGCAATTGAACTGTCTTCGGTCCTGAGCGAGGTCAGTCCACCCCAGTTCAAACATACTTTTTTCACCGGTTCAGGTTCCGAGGCCAACGATACGGTGATCAAATTGGTTCGACGTTACTGGACCCTGCTGGGCCAGACGGACAAGATGGTCATCATCAGCCGCAAGAATGCCTATCATGGCAGTACCATTGCCGCCAGCACATTGGGCGGCATGGATGAAATGCACAAGCAGACATCCATACTGTTGCCCGGTGTGGAGCACATCGAACAACCCTACTATTATGGTCTCGGAGGTGATTTGTCGGAAGATGAATTCGGACTCCAACAGGCCAGGTTGCTGGAGCAGAAAATCCTGCAACTGGGTGCTGATAAAGTTGCAGCCTTTATTGCTGAACCGGTGCAGGGTGCGGGTGGGGTCATCATCCCCCCGGCTACTTACTGGCCGGAGATCCAGAGGATTTGCAGGCAATATGACATCCTGCTGGTGGCAGATGAGGTCATTACCGGCTTTGGAAGGCTGGGTGAATGGTTTGGTTCGACCCATCTGGGAATCGAGGCTGACCTGATGCCATTTGCCAAGGGTGTCACATCCGGTTATCTGCCTCTGGGTGGAGTGCTGGTGGCCGACCGGGTGGCCGACGTGGTGATTGCCCGCGGTGGTGAGTTTGCCCACGGTTATACCTATTCCGGCCATCCTGCAGCCTGTGCTGTGGCCCTGGCCAATATCCGCATACTTCGTGACGAGGGTATTATCGAGCGGGTACGGGACGACACCGGACCCTATTTCAAGCAGCGTTGGGCAGCTCTGGCCGAGCACCCGTTGGTTGGTGAAGCCCGCAGCATAGGACTGATGGGTGCGATTGAGATCGTTGCTGACAAGTCTACACGGGCGCGTTTTGACAAGGATCTGAAAGCCGGTCCAACTTGCAAAGACTTCTGTTTCAACAATGGACTGGTCATGCGGGCCGTGGGTGACTCCATGATCGTATCGCCCCCATTGGTCATGGAGCAGGATCACATTGATGAACTGGTTGATAAAGCCTGGCGTTGTCTTGATCTGACAGCAGCGTCCCTGGGTCATTCTGAATGACCGGTGACAACATGCCCGACAAGGATTCAGGCTTCGAACCGGAGAGGGACTGGGACAACGCGTTTACCGGTGAAGGACTGAAAGGCAAGGTTCAGCATGTGCCTTCCTACGCGGGTGCGCTGAGCTTTATGCGGCGGAAGTACAGCCGAGACCTTGCCGGGGTCGACGTGGCTGTCACCGGTGTTCCCATGGATACCGCTACCAGCAATCGTCCGGGTGCCCGTTTTGGTCCCCGGGCAATTCGTGCGGTCTCGGGCAGTCTCAGTTGGGGCCGCCCATGGCCCTGGGAAATCGACCCGCTGGAGGTACTGAACATCGTTGATTATGGTGACTGCCAGTTTGATTACGGGGCGCCTGAGACCATCACGCCATTCATTGAAAAACACATCGATGGCATTCTGCAAGCCGGTGCCGCCGCCCTGGTCATGGGGGGGGATCATTTTGTGACCTATCCGGTGCTGAGAAGCTATGCAAAGCACCATGGCAAACTGTCCCTGTTGCATTTTGATGCTCACTCGGATACCTGGCCGGACGATGGCAAACGCGTCGATCATGGCACCATGTTTTTCCATGCTGCCAACGAGGGACTGGTCGATGTCAGTCGTTCAGTACAGATCGGTCTGCGCACAACCAATGATGACCCGATGGGGTTCAACATACTCGATGCCCGCTGGGTACATGAAAACGGACCGGCAGCGGTTGCGGCCAGGGCCAGGGAAATCATCGGTGACAACAAGGTCTACCTGACTTTCGATATCGATTGCCTGGACCCTGCCAGTGCACCGGGCACCGGTACACCGGTGTGTGGTGGTCTGAATTCATGGCAGGCACTGGAAATTATCCGTGGGCTGGCCGGTATCAACCTGGTTGGTATGGACATAGTCGAAGTGGCGCCTGCCTATGATGTGGGCGAAATTACGGCCTTCGCCGCGGCCACGCTGGCCTCGGAATTTCTGTGCCTGTTCGCGGCCAGACCTGGTGGACGCGCTGCTTGAGTGATTCACGTCCATTGATTGGTGTGGTTTCCGACCGGCGTAATCTGGATAACCATTATTTTCACGTGGTGGGTGAAAAATACCTCAAGGCGCTGGTGACTGCTGCGGGTGCTTACCCGGTTGCGTTACCCGCATTGGATACTGAACACGATATTGCTGAAGTTCTGCATCGTCTGGATGGTTTGTTCCTGACCGGTAGCCCATCCAATGTTGAGCCATATCACTACGACGGACATCCCAGCAGGGACAACACCCTGCACGATCCGGAGCGTGATCATGTTTCCCTGAGCCTGATCCCGGCTGTGATCGACGCCGGAATTCCCCTGTTTGCGGTGTGCCGTGGATTCCAGGAAATGAATGTCGCACTGGGCGGAAGCCTGCACCAGTTGGTCCACGAGGTCCCTGGTTACCTGGTGCATAAGGAGGACAGCTCCGAGCCACACGAGATACAGTACGGACCTTCGCACCGGGTGGATTTTGAACCGGGTGGATTGCTGCATCGCATCAGTGGTCGACCATCGGCGAGCGTCAACTCCCTGCATTCGCAGGCTGTCGACCGGCTGGCACCGGGTTTGAAAATCGAAGCCAGAGCCGAGGACAGCCTCATCGAGGCCTTCGTGGTCGGTGGCGCTCGTGGGTTCACCCTGGGTGTTCAGTGGCACCCGGAGTGGCAGGTGATGGATAACCCGCTGTCGGTGGCGATATTCAGAGAATTTGGCCGGGCCTGCCGTGAATACCATGATGCAGGCAGGCACTTAGCCGGGAGGGCCACAGCTTGAACCCGGGTTCGGCCGATAGATTTGTGCTGTTCAGTCCGGAAAATATATTCCGGTTCTTCAAATATGCCATTTATATCCTGCTGACCTACAACGCCGTGTTGTTTTTTCAAGCGGATGCCGCTGCGGTTGCAGAGACATACGACACCATCAGCTGGCGCAATATGATCGAGGCCTATTCAGCCGGGTTCGATACGGCAGCCTGGGTGGTGCTGTTGCTTGTTTTTGAATTGGAAACCGCCGTAATACCCGATCACCTGCTCATGGGCAGACTGAAGTGGCTGCTGAAAGGCCTCAGTACAATGGCCTACCTGTTTATTGTCTATGCGTTCTATGGGTATTGCGTCAAGTTGGGCGTGGTTACCGACGTCGTTCCCTTTGTTGTCGATGATATCTGTGGTCTGATTGGAACGGACTACACCTACGTGGCGACACTGGATGAATATATGCCACTGGATCATAACGTGTGTGCCGTTATGAACGGGCAGCCGTTAATGCAAATAACAGGTACTGAGATCATTGGCACGCAGGAGGCACTGAGGGATGCCACACGACTCGCGGTCGTTGATGTCGTCAATGCCTCCGACTGGCTGGTCATTGTTGCCTTGCTCGAAATTGAGGTTTTTATGCAGTTGAAGGACACTTTGACCGACCGGATCATGAGTGTATCCAAGTACATCAAGGGATTTTTCTACCTCATATTGTTCATTTGCGCCGCTTACTGGGGTTTCGAAGGCAGTTTTCTCGATTTCTGGGACGCCTTCCTGTGGCTGCTGGCATTTATATTTATCGAGCTTAATATCTTTCAGTGGCACTCGGAATCAGGGGAAGAAAGAGAGCAATTACTTGCGGTGTAGGCGATGGGTCAGGGGAGATTTTCGAATGTCATCTTGACAGCAAGCTGGCATTCAGCCACTTGAATTTGCATTTAAGTTCGATGATGGCATGGAGTTTGTATAATTCACCGTATCAATATAGGGAGTAGGATTGTGGCAAGTAAATATTCTTCATTCAGCGAGTTTTACCCGTTTTATCTGGCCGAGCATTCCAATCGGACCTGCCGTCGCTTGCATTTTGCAGGCTCCTGGTTGGTATTGCTCATACTGGCCATGAGTGTCTACACCCGCAATGCCATGCTACTTTTGTTGGCACCCGTGGCCGGCTATGGGTTCGCCTGGGTCGGTCATTTCTTTTTTGAGCATAACCGGCCGGCGACGTTCAAGTATCCCGTGTACAGTCTCATAGGGGACTGGGCTATGTTCAGGGATATCCTGATGGGAAGGGTAAAGATCTGAGCGTGGAAACCCGGGTTTTAACGCCCGAGACGGACAAGGCGGATCATCTGCGCCGTATGAAGCGCATACCGTTGCTGCTGTTGTTGTTGATGGCCATGTTGTTTGCCTGGACACTGGGTCATCCCGCAAGCTGGGCAGGCTGGCTGCACGCATTTGCCGAGGCCGGTATGGTGGGTGCACTGGCTGACTGGTTTGCGGTGGTGGCACTGTTCCGTCATCCTCTGGGTATACCGATCCCGCATACCGCCATCATCCCGACACGTAAGACGGATCTGGGTCTGAGTATGTCCCGCTTTGTAAGCGATCATTTCCTTGAGCCTGAAGTGGTCAGGAACAAGTTGCACAGAGTAAACCTGGCCAGCTTTGTGGCGGGCTGGGCGAGGAGCGACAAAGGACGCAACAGCGTCGGAGATCTCGTCACCAGTGTGCTGCGCTGGGCGCTTGATGCCCTGCACGAGGAACGGGTTCGGAAATTTCTGTCCAGGTTGTCCAACCGGCAATTGGCCAGGGTCAATATAGCAGCATTGATGGGCAACACTCTGGAGTGGCTGGTCCACGGTCAAAGACATCAACAGATACTGACACAGGTATTACGATATGCAATCGTGGTCCTGCATGACAACCGTGAGGCCATCCGTGAACGGGTGCAGCAGGAAAGCCCCTGGTGGGTACCGGGATTTGTCGATGATCGCATCATGCAGAAGATACTCGAACGGGTTGAAAACCAGTTGTTCCAGATGACACTGGATCCAGACCACGCCATGCGTCAGCGATTCAACCAGTGGGTGCGGGAACTGGCACACAATCTGAGACATTCGCCGGAACACAAACGTCTGGGGGAAGATTTCAAACAGCAGTTGCTGGCCAATGACGAGTTACAGGACTACCTGTATGGACTGTGGCGCGAGTTGGCAGGTGGCATTGAATCGGATTTGGACAAGCCCGAGTCGGTCATCAGGCAGCACGTGGGGCAATGGCTGGGCGGGGTGGTCGAGGAACTAGAAGATGACGAGGAAATGCAGGCCTGGATAAACGGCTGGCTGGAAAATACCATAACCCAGGTCGTGACCCGAAACCGCGAGCAGATCGCAAGTCTGATCAGCGATACGGTTGAATCCTGGGACGCTGAGGATACCAGTCGGCGTGTTGAATTGGCGATTGGCAGTGACCTGCAATATATCCGCATCAACGGAACGCTGGTGGGTGGGCTCGTTGGCTTGCTCATCCATGCCGTCAAACTTGTTTGAGGAGTCCTTGACTTCATTGCTGTAGTCCGGTTATCTATGCCGGCTGCGCTTTTTCACAACTGGACCTGCTTCATGGGAAATATTGTCTGGCTGGCCTCATATCCAAAATCAGGAAATACCTGGCTGAGGGCCTTCATTTATAACCTGATAGAACAACCGGCAAGACCCGGCCGGATTGGTATTCTGCCCGATTATTTCGAGTCAGAATCGGACCCCAGGTGGTATCTTCCGCTGACCGGTGGCAGGGATCTGGCAGATTGCGGTGGTGAAGAAGTCATTGCCATGAAAAGCGAGGTTCACCGGCAAATTGCCCTGTCACGTCCACGCGGCAGTATCTTTACCAAGACCCATAACCGCTTTGGCAGTTTTAATGACCTTCCCCTGCACAATATTACGGTCATGTCGGGTGCCATCTACGTGGTCAGGAATCCGTTGGATGTTGTGCTGTCTACAGCCGACCACTTCGGTCTGAGTATCGATGAGACCATAGAATTCATGGCCAACGAGGAAACCGGGACACCCAGCAACCTGGAAAACGTGGTCAGTTTTCTGGGATCGTGGTCCAGCCATGTGGGTAGCTGGATCCGCCAGGTCCACGACCAGATTGTTGTGCTTCGTTATGAAGATATGCTGGACAGACCACTGAAGGCCTTCGGGCAGGTGGCAAAACTGATCGGTCTGGGCAAAGACAAGAATGCAATAAAGCGTGCTATCCGGTATTCATCTTTCACGGAGTTGAAAAAACAGGAAAGCCGTGACGGATTTATAGAGCGCAGCTCCAATTCAAAGTCCTTCTTCCGCAAGGGACGTAAAAACCAATGGGTGAAAGGCTTGAGCGAAGAACAGATCGCTCGGATGGTAGACCAACATCGTGAGCAGATGGACCGTTTCCACTATATTCCTCCAAGATTTCGCTGAGCTGACCAGCCTGCTGACGGCAGTGGACAAAAGACGGCTCAATTCCGGTAGAATCGAATGCTGGGAGGCCTGTAAGCCCGCAATATAACGATGCCGAAAAATCAACACAAAGATCAGACATATGACTACATTGTAGTCGGTGCAGGATCCGCTGGATGTGTGCTCGCGAACAGGCTCAGCAAGGACAGGAACTGCTCGGTATTGTTACTCGAAGCTGGTGGCCGGGATCCGTTCTGGGAATGGCGAATCCGTATGCCTGCGGCCCTGGCCTATCCGATGAATGGCAAACGCTACAGCTGGGATTATCACACCGAACCGGAACCCGCCTTGAAGGGCCGGGTGATGCACTGCCCCCGCGGGCGGGTACTGGGTGGTTCCTCGTCGATCAACGGCATGGTCTATATACGAGGTAATGCACTGGATTATGACCGTTGGGCAAGTGAGGATCCGGCACTGGCCAAATGGGACTATCGTCATTGTCTTCCCTATTTCAAGAAATCCTCAACCAGGCAGGGCGGCGGTGATGATTACCACGGTCACTCAGGTCCTTTACAGATTTCCAGACCGGATATGGGCAATCCATTATTTAACGCTTTTATCTGGGCAGCACAGGAGGCTGGTTATCCGTATACCCCGGACATGAATGGACGTCAGCAGGAAGGCTTTGGGCCGATGGATCGTACCACTTCCGGCGGTGTGCGCAACTCCACCTCAGTCTGTTATCTGCGTCCTGTCCGTGATCGATCGAACCTGACCATAATGACCCGTACCGAGGCCCGGCGACTGCTGATTGATGGCAAACACGTTCGGGGTCTTGAAATCAGTCATAAGGGGCAAAGCCGGACCGTGCTGGCAGATCGCGAGGTCATCCTGTGTGGTGGTCCAATCAACAATCCCAAACTATTGATGCTGTCCGGAATCGGCCCGGGAGATGATCTCAGGGAGACCGGAATAAAACCCTTGCTCCATCTCCCGGGTGTGGGCAGGAATTTACAGGATCATCTGGAAGTCTACCTTCAAATGGAATGTACCAAGCCCGTATCGTTGTACCGTTACTACAATCTGCCAGGAAAAATGCTGGTGGGTGCAAAATGGTTATTTACCCGCAGCGGATTGGGTGCCAGCAACCATTTTGAAGCCGGTGGATTTATCCGCAGTCGTGTGGGTGTCGAACACCCGGATCTGCAATACCATTTTTTTCCGATGGCGATTCGTTATGATGGCAAAAGCCCGAACAACGGCCACGGTTTTCAGGCCCATGTTGGATCAATGCGTTCCAAGAGCAGGGGTTGGGTCAAATTGCGTACCTGCGATCCCGTCGATTCCCCACGGATACTCTTCAATTACATGTCAAAGTTCGAAGACTGGCAGGAACTCAGGGCCGCGGTTCGTCTGACCCGGGAAATTTTTGCCCAGACTGCCTGGGATGAATACCGCGGGGCGGAATTGTCTCCCGGTCCAGCGGTGCAAAGCGATGCGGAAATCGATGCCTGGCTGGTCAACTCCGTGGAATCCTCCTACCATCCCTGCGGGACTTGCAAGATGGGTAGTGATGATATGTCCGTGGTAGATGCACACTGCCGATTGCGGGGCCTCAAGAGCTTGCGTATCGTCGACTCATCCATCATTCCCTCAATGGTCAGTGGCAATCTGAACGCACCCACCATCATGCTGGCTGAAAAGGCTGCGGACCTGATTGCCGGGGAAACTCCTCTGAAACCACTGGATGTGCCATCCTACAAGGCTCCGGATTATCTTGAACGGCAACGATGAAAGGCATCTGGTCCAGGCAATTCAAGACACCGTTTTACCAGTGTGTACAATCTGACCGATAACATGCCCTGAGCGGGTGCAGGCGGAGAGAATATGACCAAAACAGTTGAAGAATATATGCAAAAACACAGCGAATGGTCACACATACTGGATCCACTGCGTGCATTGTTACTTGATAGTGAACTGAGTGAAACCGTCAAGTGGGGTGCACCGGTTTATACACTGTCCGACCGAAATGTGGTTGGCCTGGGTGCATTCAAGAGTTATGCGGGTCTGTGGTTTTTCGACGGCAGCCTGTTGACCGATGCGGACCAGGTGCTGGTCAATGCCCAGCAGGGCAGAACCCGGGGAATGCGCCAGTGGCGTTTTCAGGCAGAAGATGATGTCAATGTCACTCAGGTGCGGTCCTACATCACCCAGGCAATGGCCAACGCAAAGACGGGTAAACACATCGTTCGAAAAGCCAAAGGAGCATTGAAAATTCCCCGGATTCTGGCCGATGCACTTGACCAAAACAAGCATTTGGCAACAGCTTTCGATGAATTCACAGCGGGCAAACAACGGGAGTTTTCCGAGTACATCACGATGGCAAAAAAAGTGGTGACCCGTGAAAACCGCCTGGCAAAGATCACTCCGATGATCCTTCGCGGTGAAGGTCTGAACGACCGGTACCGCAAGCAGAAATGAGTCGGTACGAGCAGGGTTTTTCCCAGTGAAATTGCTGGTACTGGCAGATTATTGTCGTGGTCTTCCACATGTGGTGGAGGATGTGAAATGGGCAACGTTCTGTGTTTTTCGATAAGCGGAGGCAGATTGTTCTGTATCTTCAGTTTCGAAGACGAAATGTTGCTGAGGATTTCATTCAAGGTGGAGCAGCACCGTTTCCTGGAATTTACCGATCAACCACAGTTCATACCGGCACCCTATATGGGCACGTGCCCATTGGGTTTCGCTGGTCAATGACGAAGGTCTCAGTGTGCAGGACCTGGAGGCCATGATTCTGAAATCTCATCGTTTTTATTTCTCTAAACTCAGCCTGAAAAAACAAAAGGAACTCGCGTCATTGGCCGGTACAATTCGATAACGGCCGAAATGCCAAATCATCATGAAGACCAGAATTTTTGAACAGTGTCAAAAACTTTTTCCCGCCTGGGTTGGACTTTCCATGGCGGATTTTGAGTTTGATGACCCCAAAGGCTTTTCCTCATTTACCATGGGCATCAGGTCCAGCCAACCGGTGCAGCCCGCGGCAGTTCTGTACCGCCGTCTCGAAGGGAAAGAGAACGCGATTCTGGAGTTTGAGACCGAAAAAGAAGTGTTTCTTACTCTGGGTGCTCACGACATTGCGGCACACTGTCATTATTACGACAATACCTGTCGCATCGAGGCCTTCTATCAGGGTCGTACCCTGGTGGCAGAGGATTTGTTCATTCCGGATAACCTGCGCCAGATCGCCAATCAGCTGTTCAAATTTCATCAACTCATGCCCACGGGTCTGCCACGGCAATTGTTTTTCGAGATGGTGCATGACAAATGGGGTCGGATAGCCAAACGGGTTCTGGAGCAGGAAACAGAGGCCTTTCCTGCCAATGAACGTGAAATGTGCAGGGAGCTGCGTGCCATTTACAGTTCCGATACCATTGAAAAAGTGAGACGATGCCTGCCCGATGACGAGCTGGTTTTTTGCCACAACGATACCTACCACGGCAATATCATGAAACTGGACAGCGGTGAGATCAAACTGCTTGATTTTGAATTTTCCTGTATGAACAACAAGACCTATGATTTTGCCAACCTGTTTGCGGAAACCGTGATGCAACACCAGCAACCGGAATACCCTTACTTTCGAATAGGTGAGGCTCAGTTTGGTGACCGTGAGCTGGGCATCCTGATTGATTTCTACCTGGATAACGTAGATTTTGAAAGCCCGAAATCACGAACTGCGGAATTTGAGAAACTACTCTATCAAACAAAAATCATGATGATGATGTCCGATTACAAATATGCCATGGCCGCCTTGCCCCTGGCGGTTAATCCCATCCAGAAAATTCGCTTTATCCCCTATGCCTACCAGCGTTTCAACCGGTTCCTGGCTGCGTACGAACGCCTGACCAATATCCAGTGATATAGCGGTAATCAACTTTCGCTACCCATTCTGACTGTTGACTACTCTGATGGATGCTTTGATTCAGGCTTCAGATCCGGTTACCAGGGAAGATACCGGTCCTGCCCCATACGTGTGACCGGTCAGTCAAACGACTTCTTCAGATCATCGAATTTTGCCGTGATGGCATGCACATTGGTATAACCCATCTCCTGCAGGGTCAGGGCTGCCAGAGATGCGCGGCCACCACCACCGCAGTGGGTCAGTATCAGGGTATCCGGATCCGGGCAAAGTTTTGGTACTTTCATCTCGATTAAACCACGAGAGATATTGGTCGATACATCGAGTTTGGATTCAGCCGCACTGTCGGGTTCCCGGACATCAATTATGACGGCGTTTTCCGTTTTTTCATACAATGCCCTGGCAGTTGTTGTATCAACGCACTTAATTCGCGTCTGTGCCTCGGTTATCAATTCGGCGGCGGTCTTGATCAATGTCATTCTCCTGATTTTGTTCCGGAATTTGTGCGCCGGTCAGTTGACCGTCGATGAATTCGCGCAATCCCTGTATGTAACGATCCCTGTTCAGAAGGAATCCGTAGTTGTGGTCCCCGGATATTACCAGCATTGCTTTGGGTACTGTAGCGGCATCGAATATCGCCTGGCCCATGCTGAAAGGTATGATTTCATCATCCCGGCTGTGGACCACGAGCAGCGGACTTTTTAGTTGGCCAGCATAATCTTTCACCGGGTACTTCAAACGTGTGATCAGTTTGGTCGGCATGAATGGATAAATACGACGGGCCATATCCAGTGCCGAGCTGAAACTGGACTCGATAATAACCGCACGGGACCGGTTTTCCTTGGCCAGCCACGCGGCAATTGCGCCACCGAGTGAGCGTCCAAAAATGATGATACGGTCGGGTGTGGTACCCCGGCTTCCAACCAGGTAATCCCAGGCAGACTGAGCATCGATGTAGGTGCCCAGTTCTCCCGGGCTACCCTCACTTTGGCCATATCCCCGGTAGTCAAAGATCAGGGTATTGAGTCCCAATTCGTGAAAAACCCCGATACTGTCGAGCCGGTGTGAGATGTTACCGGCGTTACCGTGCAGGAAAAGTACAGTTGCCGCAGATTTTCCCGCTGGCACAAACCAGCCATGCAGTTGCAGGCCATCACCGGTGGTAAGCAAAACATCTTCATATTCAAATCCGGCATTTTCTGGTGTCGCCGTCAGGGCCCGGCCCGGCAGACTGGCGAGAAATACCATGGAGTTCTGAAACAGGTACAACGCCAATGCCAGCACTACATATATACCGGCCGCCGCGAGCAGTAGGTTATAAAATAAACGCACTCAATGGTCCTCCAGATGGCCCGCTGTATGGTTGCAATATTGAATAGGGCAGGGGTTATGTGTCAAATGGTACAGAACGACAGGTCAAATTCAGACGGGTCCAGACATGTTTGTCTTTCTTCCTGTTGATTGTATACTAAATATATGATTTAAATGGAAAAAACTTGACCTTGCGATTGGTTATAGGTACTTTATGCGGGCAGTGTCAGGATTGGGATACCGCTCCGGGACAAACGGATTCTTGATCGGGCACGATGGATAATATTTTTAGCCAATGGGCAATTTCAATGCCCTGTTCACAGCAGAAGGAATCAAATAACTATGCCATCCTCTTCCTATCAGAAAATGCTCGATAATTTTCACTGGAATTGCTCTGACAGGTTTAATTTCGCTACAGATGTGGTCGATAAATGGGCCGCCAAAACACCCGGGGTTCCGGTTTTATGGTGGATCGATGGTGCCGGTCAGGAGGTCAAACTGGCTTACGCGGAGTTGGCCCGGTCTTCTCGAAGGTTCTGCAACGTCCTGATGAACGCAGGGGTAGAAAAGAACGATCTGGTATTGGTCATAATGAAACCCCAGCCAGCCTGGTGGGAGATCGTCACCGCGTGTCTTCGTATGGGTGTGATTGTCTCACCTGGAACCACCCAACTCAGCAGCAAGGACCTGGAATACCGGCTGGAAGTATCGGAAGCAACCTGTGTCATTTCAGATGCAGAAAATGCGCATAAATTTGATGCGATCGGGATCGATCACCCGGCATTGGATCGCAAAATCGTGGTGGGTGCTGAGCGTGAGGGCTGGATTCACTACGAAGAGGCCATGCGGGATGCAAGAGACGATTTCACCGACCCGGAAACCGGTGCCGATGATGTGTCCATGTGCTATTTCACTTCGGGAACCACCGGTCATCCCAAGATGGTGTTACATACGCAGGCCTCATACGGTATTGGCCATGAACTCACGGGTCACCACTGGTTACGGCTGACTGCGGGTGAAGTGATGTGGTGTATAACGGACACCGGTTGGGCAAAGGCTGCTTACAGTGCGTATTTCGGACCGATGATCCAGGGCGCAACCATTTTTTCCGTCAGTACGGGATTTGACCCGGTCAGAACCCTGGAAATACTCCGTGACTATCCCATCGATGCCCTGTGTGGAGCACCCACAATATATCGACTGCTGGTACAGCAGGATCTGTCCCAATACAGCACCGAAGGCCTGAAACGCTGTTATGGTGCCGGAGAACCTTTAAATCCCGAAGTCATTGCCGCCTGGAAGACATTTTCCGGTCTCACCATCCGGGAAGGTTACGGTCAGACTGAGACCTGCATTCTGTGTGCCTCCTGGGATGAAATTGAAATTCGTCCGGGGTCGATGGGCAAGGCAGCCCCTGGCTATGATCTGCAGGTGGTTGACGCCGATGGCAACGTGGTCGAGGCAGGAGATGAGGGTGAAATTGCCTTCCGGGTGAAGCCTGAGAGACCGGTTGGGTTGTTCCGTGAATACTGGAAAAGTCCGGAACGAATGGCCGAGTCCTTCAGAGGTGACTGGTATTTTACGGGTGACCGGGCGGTGCGTGATGAGGACGGCTATTTCTGGTTTGTCAGTCGCTCGGATGATGTCATTATCTCCTCCGGATACCGGATCGGTCCTTTCGAAGTCGAAAGCGCATTGATCGAACACCCGGCGGTGGCTGAGTCAGCGGTGGTTTCCAGCCCGGATGAGACCCGTGGCGAGGTCGTAAAGGCCTTCATAGTTCTGTCAAATGAATTTGAACCCGGTGATGAACTCGCACATGAAATTCAAAACCATGTCAAATCGGTAACTGCACCGTTCAAGTACCCGCGAAAGATTGAATTTGTAGGTGAATTGCCCAAAACCGTATCCGGTAAAATCCGCAGGGTTGAACTGCGGGCCAGGGAATGGGCCTAATTGCTGTCACGTAGCTTGAAACGCTGGATCTTACCGGTGGCTGTCCTGGGCAATTCCGGGATGAACTCCACCCACCTGGGACGTTTATAAGCGGCCAGTTTGCCCCGTACATGGCGGATAAGTTCTCTCGCAAACTCAGGGGAGGCCTGATGACCCGGTGTCAGGACAACGAAGGCTTTAGGTTTAACCAGTTGATCCTGGTCTTTTGCCCAGACAACTGCAGTTTCTGTCACGGCCTCATGACCGAGCAAAACATTTTCCACCTCTATGGGCGACACGTAGGTGCCACCGACCTTCAGCAAATCATCACTGCGGCCGCAGTGAACAAAGTAGCCCTTGTCGTCACGGGTGTATTTGTCCACCCGGTACCGGCCCCGGTTTGCATTCCCACCACAAGACAACTGAGACCTTTACCTGTATCAGGGGCAGGTTTGAATTCCGCTGGGGTGACAAGGGAGAGGATTCCCTGTTTCTGGGTCCTTTGGATACATTTACCGTACCACCGGGAGTTTGTCGTGGCTTTCGCAACATCAGTGATGAGGAAGGCGTACTGCAGGTACTGATTACCGGGGGTATCCATGACATGCAGGACATCGAGTTTCCCCCGGATGTTGCTGATGAGCTGGATTCAATTCAATCAGGCCTGGCAGATTTCTTCCGTTCCACCGGTCTGGCATTCAAGGCGGGTCTGGAATAAAGAAATACCGGGGTGCTGGCCTTGGGTCGATGCCTGGTACAGAAAAGAGGGTTCTTAGACGGTATTCCCCGTCAGGTGTCCGGGTTGGCCTCGAAGCGATTTTTGCCCCTGTTCTTACGTACCTTCCGGGGTTCCCAGATACAGCCGTTCATGGCAATCCAGACACCGTCCGGCAGGGAGTGAACGGCACCTACTGCGCAACCGATATTAAAAACAGCATCTGAATCATGAAACCTGGCTGGGTTGAGTGCACCGGTGAGTACGATGGTCTTGTTTGGGACATCCGCCAGATTAAGCGCCGTGTTGATCATGGAATCCGTACCATGCGTGATCAGAACATGCGTGGCTTTGCTGCTCGCCACTTCAGCGTGGATCAATTGCCTGTCCTCTTCGGTGAGATGCAGGCTGTCTTTGCGCATCAGGGCCTTGACCTCAAAATCAAATCCCACCTGCAACTGTTTCAGTATCTGCCCAATTTGCGGGTCGCCAATCTGGTAGTCACTCATATCGTCAAAGTAAATTTTGTCGATCGTTCCGCCCGTGGTTACGATTAACAGTTTGTTCATTTTTGTTACCCGCCCGATTTTATTGTCGCACCAACATTTCTACAGGTAGTATAGCCTGCAGATAGTATGATTAAGACTGTACCACGGACCAGAAGTATGGAATTACAAAACACTGCAGGTGAGGCAGAACCCAGACACCCGGTTGCTCACTGGCACCGGGTGCTTTTGTGGCTGTTGGTCATTACAGTTTTTCCCTATTCTACGGGGTTGTTGGCACAGACAGATGCAAAACCAGTGGCCTCAGAAATAGTTACAACAGCCGATATTGAACCGCCGGCAGAACCGGCGGAAATCGTTGTCACGTTGCCGCAAACACACCAGATGACCATGGATCTGGTTACCCCGGCTTTACGTCAAAATGCATTTCTGGACCTGGCGGTGGTAGTCAATTTATTGAACTTCGCCGAGAAAAATCCAGAGGCGGAGAATAAGCAACTGGTCCAAAAATTTCTTGATGACCGTGCCTGGCTGGCCAGCCTGATTGAAAGATATGGCTGGGTACCGCCACACGCCGCGGTCCTCGACCCGGCAGCCTGGGTGCTGCTGTCGGAACTCGGACAACATGATCTGGATGTCATGCCCCTGGTCTATCCAGGTCAAACACAGGTATCTGGACTGCTTCACCAGGTCTTTCAGCGCTCCGCGGAGCGACTGGCCGCTGCGAACCTGCCGGTACTCCTGTTCAGGCTTGAGGCTGACAGCGGATCATCATGGGACAAATTTCTGACACTCACCGCGCCAGGGGGCGTTACGGATACACAGTGGAAGGCCGTGGAAACCAGTTGGTTTGCAGACCGGTCCATGCCTTTGGACACAGAATTGGAAGGTCGGATCGAAGAGTTGGCCAGTAGCGGTGAGAGCATTGCTTCGAGTGTGTCGCAATTGGTTCTGAGCAGCGTGGAGGCCCGTCCGCCGGATAGCAGACGGCTAATGGGACTTCGCTACTCAATTTATACTGATATCCCGGGTCTGTCGGGTACGGATCGGCTGGAGGCGATGGATTTTCTGCATTTTTCCAGTCTCGTGGATGGTCTGCATGATGACCGTTATTTTAATTTTTCACGGGGACTGTTGTCGATCACCCTGGGGCTGATCAGACGTTCCGATGGCAGGGCAGTTCAGGGCGAAGTGATCGATCTGCTGATAGATGAATTACCCTCCCTTTCCGCCCACTATTCCGGCAAATTCGCACAAGTTGACCCGCGATTGAATAACACGCTGGCCACCGTATATACGGCGTTGCAATTCCTGTCGAATCCCGCTGAGACAGTCTTCGACAAAGAGGCTCTGCTGAAGTCCCTCGCTGATGCCGTTGCTCAGCTGACCCTGTTGATACCCGATATGGACTACTACCTGAACACCCCAGTGCGCGCACGGATTGCCGAAGAGATAGATATTTGTACCAGTATAGCCGCCAACCTGGATGCGGAGAGCAATCCGGTCATGACCCGGCGTCAACTTGATGGTTGTGTCGAAAACTTCTTGCAGCTGGCTGATCGCGAAGCCCGCATGACCGAGTTATCGGGTGATATTAATGGCCCGTTTGAGAATGAGACGTTGCGGCGTGAGTTGAATCTGGCCTCGGGACAAAGGATCAATTACGGTATCGGTTACCTTTATCAAAGGTATTCAACCAGTTGCCTTCCGCCAACGGGATCACTTCCCAATCCTCTGGAATGGGCGGTTCTTGCTAACGGCATGGTTTGGCTGGCCGAATATGCACCCGAGTATTTTTATACCCCGGAAAATGAATCCCGGCTTGAAAGGATGCGTAGTATAGGTGAGCAGTTGATCCGGGGCCTGTCTGCACAGGCAGCATGCTTTGCCGGTTCAGGGACCAGGAATGCTGACCCGATCATCCGCAGCATGGCAGAACATGAATTGGCGTTACGTCAACTTGATGCAGGTATGAGTGCCGTGGAAGTTGATTTTCGGAAACAACGGCTTAAACCGTTCGCTGATATATCGCTGGACAAGGATGCATCACAATATACTGCCTACAGACCCGACGGCTTGGTCATCAAACCCTGTGACACAGTGGCAGTATGCGAGATGTCCGGTGAGTTGAGTACAACCCGGGCATTGATAGGCTTGTTTCCTGAACAATACCTGGTAGCAGACCAGTCCGGCATGGGCCAGATTGAAATCTGTTACCGCAATATGGAATGGATTCATCGACGTTCGGAACTGGTGAGACCCGATGACGAAAATGTTGCAAATTATTTTGGTCACCTGGGATTTGACCTGGTCGGGCGATATCGTGAAGGTGGTGATGCTTCTGACATATTTGGTTTTCGTTTTACCAGTCCGGCAGAACATCATTATTTATTTGCGCAGAGTTCCGACGAGGTGCTGCAGGACAGTTGCCCGGTAGAATGGGTGGGAAGCCGGGTCATCACAACACTCCGAAGTGACAGGGGAGGGTTGGTGCCGAACCGATTAACCTACCTGGCTGCATCCAGAACGTTGCCTTCGCGCTTGCTGTCAGCCAACTGGGACCGTGGTGCGGAGTGGCGTGACTGGTTTGTTACCGGAATCGGTGTTCAGGTGATCCAGGTACAAGCGGTAGCTGACATTTCCACCCGTCTCAACCAGCATCTGCAATCCATGTACCAGGCGGAACAGGCCGAAATTTACCAGCGTGTATTATTGCCGACCTACAGGAATTCGCGGGGGGATGAAAATTCACTCTTCGAGGAGATGTCCAGGGTTTCTACATCCAAGTCATTGATACGCATGTTATTAATGCTTTTCTACCCCGAATCATTATTTACTTCCGACCAGATACGGTTGTCAATTGCAGGCGATAATGGATTGCTTGAAAGAAGAAGTCTTAGATATTTCAGGGAAAATAATGTGCCCCTGACATCGGTCAACCGGATTGCTCGCGGTCGCTTGAATGAGTTGCAGACGGCATGGTTAAAACAACCACAAGCCGTGCGGAGCCAGGGATCAATTCCTGTCAGTTTGATGTACGCACTGACCCGAATAAACATCATATACTGGCAGCTTTTCTCCTCCCCGCCCGAGCCACTTGAGGAAATCGAGGTCAAGGCACGTACGCAGGGTCAGGGCTAACGATTCAGCGTTCCATCCAATTTAACTGCTTCCTGATCATCTTTTCGACTGGCGGTGTCCATTTTAAACGCGAAAAAGTAGCACACCACCAGCACTGCCTGGACCAGGGCGGGAAGCCGCTGTGGAGGATTGCTCCAGGCTTCCATTACTGCGATGACAAAATATATCAACAGTATCAGGCCGCACCAGATCAAGGCCCGGTGGTCTAGTTTAAGCAAACCGGTAAGCGGGATCAGCATAGGCACAAGGGCTGCAAGACCCAGCCAGATATTGGATGCACCGTATGGCCACGGTAAAAGCACATGCCATATTGGCTGCCAGGCCAGAATCGCCAGGTAAGAGAACTGCATAAGTTGGATCCAGCGTTGCACGGGCAGTGGAATCCCTGGACCCTAGAGTATGTCCAAAACAGACTCGGGTGGGCGGCCTATGGCTGCTTTGCCGTTTGCGAGTACAATCGGCCGTTCCAACAGGATCGGGGTACCGTGCAGGGCATTGATGAGATCATCTTCACTGAGTTGCGGGTTATCCAGGCCCAATTGCCTGAATTCCGGCTGACCCCTGCGCATCAATTGCCGGGGGCTGAGTCCCAGCTTGGACAGGATCGAGACGAGTTGGGCGGTGTCCGGCGGTGCTTCAAGATACAGGATGACTTCTGGATCGAAACCATTGTCCTTGAGTAACTGAAGTGTTGCACGGGATTTTGAACATCGTGGATTGTGCAGAATTTGAACTTTCAAACTGTTAACCTTTATCAATGGGAGGATTGGAATCGTTTATTGCACCGGTTGCATCCGATTATACAGTCAGTATGAGCCAAAGGTTGGCCCTGTGCAGTTGGGGAGAGCGTAGTGAGTGAATTGGAATCGTTTAGCAGTTTTCCCCGCATTAAGCGATTGGCCGTCCATGTCTGGCGACATTTCAAGGAGGACAGGCTGTTTGATGAGGCTGCCTCTCTGAGTTATACCAGTCTGCTGTCCATGGTGCCCTTGCTGGCTGTTGTGTTTGGTGTGGCTTCGGCATTTCCTGTTTTCCAGCACTGGAGCCAGCAATTACAGACATTTGTATTTACCAATTTCGTCCCTGATTCAGGGGAGTTGATCCAGGAATACCTGGCCGGTTTCCTCGCCTCGGTGGGAAAACTGACCCTGCCGGGAACCCTGGTTTTGATACTCACCGCCCTGCTGCTGATGATAAGAATTGAACGTGCATTCAATCTGGTCTGGCGTGTACCCACTGCAAGAAGCATCCGCAACAGGGTAGTGATGTACTGGGCTGTGTTGACACTTGGGCCTCTTGCCCTGGGTGCGGCTGCCGCTCTCAGCGCCCAACCGGTTTTTGACCAGGTTGTAACCGGTGTGTCCTCCGATTCCAACTGGCGTGCGGTTGGAATTTTTGCCCTGTCCTGGCTGGCATTTACCCTGATGTTTCTGCTGGTTCCTAACCGCCGGGTTCGAATCCCCCATGCGGTAGTTGGTGCACTCCTGTCTGCAATCCTTTTTGGGCTGGCAAAAATAGGGTTTGTCGCTTTTGTGGCCAAGGCCAGCTTTAATGTCATTTATGGCACCCTGGCGACCATTCCAATCTTTCTTTTCTGGCTGTATCTGGTGTGGATCGTGATCCTGCTGGGTGCATCACTCGCGGCGTCGCTGACGACATTCAGTGATCGTAAAACCGACTGGGGCTGGCCGGATAAATGGGAGTTTCTGCTCGTCTACCGGCTGGTGGGGCACCTGTGGCAGTCGCAACAGGATGGCCGCTTGCTGGCCACTGGTGTGCTGTTGGACTTGTTGGAAGGTGCAACGGAAACCCAATTGGTCAAACAGCTCGGGGTCTTATTTGACTCGGGCATGGCAACCCGTAATCAGGATGGTGACTGGTTATTGTCAAGGGACCTCGAAAATGTCAGCTTACTTGACCTGTATCGTGCGGGTGAATATTACCTGCCGGTTAGCGAGGAGCCGGAAATTCCGAGCAGGACTGAATGGGATGATGTCTTTTTCAAGTCTGTAAAACTGGGTAAGCTGAATATGCAACAGTCATTGAAAGAAATGTACCGTGGAGACAGTGCACCATGATGAGAATCTTGTTTCTCATGCTGATCACTATGGCCACTGTCCTGCAGGCCGATGTTGAATCAAATGAGCCGGTTGACTTTAGCTTGAGTGGAATTCATGGTGGTGAGGTCAGGCTGGGCCAATACCGTGGTGGCTGGGTGGTATTGAACTACTGGGCAACCTGGTGCGTACCCTGTCGCAAAGAAATCCCGGAATTGTCGGAACTCAATGAAGCCCGTGACGACATCACCGTTCTGGGATTGACCTATGAGGATGTCGATACCGCGACATTGGACCGGTTCTTACAGGATTTCGAAGTGAAGTACCCCCTGTTGCTGGTCGATGTTTATGCACCACCGGAACCATTTGGTTCGCCGGCTGTTTTGCCTACCTCCTTCATCATTGACCCCCAGGGTTTCGTGGTGAAGACATTTGTGGGGCCCGTGAGCCGGGAAGGAATTGAGGCATTTATCAACAAATTGATCGATTGAACTGTCTGAAATGTCGCAGTCGTGCCCTTGTCAACGCATGGAGTTACGCACCGGGGCGAACGACTTTCTGTGAATTGGACAGGGTCCAATTGAATTAAGACGCTGAAGATGAAGTGCCGTCGGATAGCCCTTGTGGCGATCAAAACCGTAGTCGGGATAGCGTTCGTGCAGCGTTTTCATCAGCTCATCCCGATAAACCTTTGCCAAAATTGATGCGGCCGAGATCGATGGGATCAACCGGTCACCACCAACGATGGTTTTTACCTCGCAGGCAAGATCGGGTGCCTGGTTGCCGTCTATCAAGGCGCGTGCAGGGCTGGGATCCAGCCTGGATACTGCCCTTGCCATACCATTTAAAGTGGCCTGTAGAATATTTACCCGGTCAATTTCCTCCACTTCCACAAATTCCACCACCCAGGCAATCGCCAGACTTTTAATTCTGGGGACCAGTTGCTCCCGTCGCCTGGCACTCAGACGTTTGGAATCGTCCAACCAGTCAATTCCGTTATGGACAGGTAGTATGACGGCGGCCACAGCAACCGGACCCGCCAATGGCCCGCGTCCCGCCTCATCCACACCGGCTTCCCGATGTGGGCCAATATCATTTAAATTCAATTTCGTGGGCATTGGAAATATGCCCCAGTACCGCTGTGGCCGCAGTTGCGGCAGCATCGGTTTTCAATTGTTGATGTATACGGGTGAATTGTGATTTCAGTTCCCCGCAATGTCCGGAATGGTCGAGCCAATGTTTCACCTCTGCGGCAATTCGCTGACCACTTACCTGGTGTTGAATCAACTCAGGCACCAGTGCTTCTCCGGCCAGGATATTGGGCAGTGAGATGTAGCGGCTTTTTAGCAGTTTGAATTGCTTCATGATCAAATATGAGGCGTTCGACAGCCGGTAGCAAACCACCATCGGTCGGTTGACCAGCATCGCTTCAAGAGCTGCGGTTCCGGATGCACAAACGACCACATCTGCAGCCGTCATGACCTCGATACTGCGGCACCCGATAACCTGGCAATTGGCTTGCGGGTATTGTTGCAATTTGGACTCCAGGAGATTCCGGATCGAATCTGTTGCAGCCGGAATTACGAAGGTTATGCCTGGCTGAGTTTCAGATAATTCGCTCGCTGCTTCAAGCATGGCCGAAGTCAGTTTTTCGACTTCGCTGGCACGGCTGCCAGGCAGTAATGCGACCAGTGGGCCGCTGACATCGAGAGCCAGTGATACACGTGCAACTTCGGAGTTTGAATGCATCGGTATCCTGTCGGCCAATGGATGACCTGTGTAATCAGCTTCTACATCGTGTTGATCATAGTAACGGGGCTCAAACGGAAACAGACACAAAACCCGTTCCGTAGAACGCGCTATGGTTCCAATTCGTCCCGCTCGCCATGCCCAGATGGTGGGACTGACGTAGTGGATAACTGGTATGGACCTGTGTCTGAGCCGCTTTTCTACACCAAGATTGAAATCGGGTGCATCGATACCAATGAAGACATCCGGTCTGAGTTCCAAGACTCGCTCGACAAGCCGGCGACGCAGTCTGAACAGTCGGGGCAGGTGACTGACGATCTCATACAGACCCATGACGGACAGTTCAGCCAGATCCCACCAGACTTCAAGGCCCGCCGCCTTCATCATGGGTCCGCCGATTCCGGTAAAACGGATACCTGGTTCCTGTTCCCGGATAGCCCGGATCAGTGCAGCACCGAGGAGATCGCCTGAGGCTTCTCCGGCTACCAGGGTGATGGTCAGGTTCCTAGCGGATGATGCCACGTTCAGCTGCGTTCAGAAAATCAACCAGTGGTTGGATCTCCGGCGATGACGTCGCCATTTCAGCCAGCATCGTCTTGGCATCTGCCAGCGGACGGCCTTCACGGTAAATGACTCTGTAGGCACGTCGTACCTGGCTTATTTGCTCAGAAGTGTAGCCACGTCGTTTGAGTCCTTCTGAATTTATGCCCTTGACCCTGGCCTTCTCACCGGAAACCGTGACATAGGGTGGAATGCTCTGATTAACATGACTGGCAAAAGAGGTAAAACTGTGGGCACCGACACTGCAGAATTGGTGGATCAGTGAATAACCGGACAAAATGGCATGGTTGCCAACCGTTACGTGGCCGGCCAGCGAAGCATTATTGGCCATGATGATGTTGTCCCCCAATTGACAATCATGGGCAATATGCACACCGGCCATGATCCAGTTATTGTTGCCAATACGGGTGACACCCCCACCCTGGACCGTGCCCCTGCTGAAGGTACACAACTCACGGATCGTGTTGTTATCACCAATGACAAGTTCGGTGTCTTCACCAGCGTATTTTTTGTCCTGTGGCTGTTCGCCAATCGAGGTGAACTGAAAAATGTGATTGTCTTTGCCGATGCTCGTTCGACCCGTCAAAACGGCATGTGGGCCAATCCTGGTGCCGGCATCAATACGCAGTCGCGGCCCGATGATCGAATACGGACCGACCTCAACATCTTCGGCAAGCTCGGCCTTTGGATCAATAAGCGCAGTTGCGTGAATCATTGGTGTTTACCTTTCAGCGCACAGAATTTCACAACTGGAGGTACGTTTGCCGTTGACGCTGGCCTTGCATATATATTGGCCCAGACCACGCATTACCCGTGTCTGTGTCACATCAAGGACCAGTTGATCACCAGGAACCACCATTCGGTTGAACCTGGCCTTGTCAATTTTCACCAGGTAATAAACCCCACCCTCTGTCTGTTTGGCTGCAAGCGCGACGTGCGCGAGAATTCCACACGCCTGTGCCATGGCTTCGAGTATCAAAACGCCGGGCATCACAGGTTCGTGGGGAAAGTGACCCTCAAAAAAGGGTTCATTGCTGGTTACATTCTTGATTGCAGTGAGGGTGATTTCCGGTTTCAGCGTATAGTCGGTCACCCGGTCAACCAGCAGGAATGGGTATCGATGCGGAAGAAATTTCTTGAT
This sequence comes from Lysobacterales bacterium, assembly GCA_014238945.1. GTDB lineage: Bacteria > Pseudomonadota > Gammaproteobacteria > Xanthomonadales > SZUA-36 > SZUA-36. The sequence continues at coordinate 136,661 of JABAAB010000046.1, read as the reverse complement.
CTGGTTGATTTCAATGGGTATCTGGAGTAATTGGTCAGTCATTTCTCGTTTCTTTCCTGCGATTTTTCTATTTTTAAGACACGCCGCGCCAGTTTTTCAAGTTTGCGCAAATGTGCAAGTGTTCGTTGCCAATCACGCAATGGTTGCGCTGGCAAGGCTGCACCCCAAACAGTCCCCGGTGCGGTAATGGACTTGGTCACCGTACTTGAGAAACTTACTGTTGTCCTGTCTGCAATCCGGATATGCCCGACTGCCCCAGAGTTTCCCGCAAACAGGCAATTTTCGCCGATGTGAGTGCTGCCGGCTATACCCACCAGGGCTGCCATGGCCGTATGTGCTCCAATATGTACATTGTGACCAATCTGAATCTGGTTATCGAGTCTTACATCATCTTCCAGTATCGTGTCTCCGACCGCGCCGCGGTCTATGGTCGTATTCGCACCAATTTCGCAATCATCACCGATTCGGACACTGCCGAGTTGGGGAACCTTGATCCAGCTGTCCCCATCGAATGCCAGTCCAAACCCGTCCGCACCAATAACTGCACCTGGATGGATGGTGTTACGTTTACCGACGGTCACGCCTTCGCAAAGGGTAATATTTGCCAGCAACCGACTGTTGCTGCCAAGTCTGCTATTGGCAAGCATGACACATCCCGGCCCGATCAAACATCCTTCATCCACGTGACAGCCCGCGCCGACAACAACATGTGCACCGATTTGCACATTGCTCCTGATTATTGCATCCGGATCAATACTGGCTGTTTCATGGATACCCGGGACTATCTCTTTGCCCGGATCAAAGCAGGCAGCGATCTTTGCATAGCTAACGTATGGATTATCGCTGATCAAAACACTGACCGGGCAATTTTTTGCGTCGACTTCTGTGACAATCACGGCTGCCGCGCGGGTGTCATCCAACTGCTTTCGATAAGCGGGATTGGACAGAAAAGAGATCTGAGCAGGAGTGGCATCGGACAGGCTTCCGACGCCATCAATAACGATGTCACCTTCACCACGGTATTGCAGTTCGAACTGCTCGGCCAGCTCCGAAAGTTTCAGGCTAGCCGGCATGGGTCAACGAAGCGATCCATCCCGCTCATCCGCCTCATACTCCAGTCTGAGCTGGTCCAGTATCAGATGCGTAATATCCAGTGTTGGATCTGCATAAACAACAGGGCTTGAAAGTATCAGGTCGTATCCATGGTCCCGTGCAATTACCTTCACGGCCTGGTTAATCTGCCCCTCCAGTCGCTGAACTTCCTCGGTGCGACGGAAGGATAACTCGTCACGCAGGTCTTCTTTTTGTCGGTTGACATTGCGGCGCATTTCCCTGATATCCCGATCCAGCCGTATCCTTGCGTCTTCCGTCATGTCGCCTTGTGTGAGGCGATTTTCCATGGCGAGCACCTGTTGTTCCTGAAATTCTATGGTTGCGTTTCTTGGACGAAATTCCAGATCAAGTTTTTCGCGGCCCGCGAGAACTTGTGGTGCGTTGTCCAGTACCTGCTTCATGTCTACATAGCCGACACGCAGTTGTTGAGCCATCGCCTGCGCGGCGAACAGCATCAAAAACATCGACAATGTGGGGAAAAATCGCTTCATAACACGAAATTGTACCCTTTTTGAGCCGACGAATTAAGTCTGATGCAATTTCTGACCTAGAATGAAGTACCAAAAGAGAACTGCAGGCTTTCTGTACGATCACCGTGAAACTCTTTGATTGGGAAGGCGTAGTTCATGATTATCGGACCGATCGGCGCCTGCCAGGTCACCGAAATTCCAGCTGATGCCCTGAGTAGATTGGCGTCAAAAGCATCGAGATTTGCATAAACGTTTCCGACGTCAAAAAATAATGCGATACGTGAACCACCCCCGGAGGTAAAAGGTGTTGGAATGGCAATTTCCATACCACCGGATACCTTCAGGTCACCACCTACCGCACGACAGCTGAGTGCGCCATCCTTTGGTCCCAGGGTGTTGTCTTCAAATCCACGGATATCACGGACACCACCGCCGTAGAAGTGTTCGAAGAAAGGCAGCCCATCATCCAGTGCTATGACTTCCTCTTCCAGGCACTCAGCTTCGACCCCTTCCGGCAGGTTAACGTCAACCGGAATGGCCTGGGATGTCTTGTCATAGTCATCGTAGGAATCGCCGTAGCCCAGTGTGCCATGCACGGAAAAAACGAGGTCTGCCCATATCGGTATATATTTGGCAGCACGGTAGTTGAGACGGTAAAACTCCCTGCTGCTGCCCGGTAGTGAGGATTCAAGACTGAAGCGCTGGGACGAACCACGGGTCGGGTTGAGGAAGTGATTACGTGTGTCACGAACCCATGAAGCGGTGAAATCATAGGTTCTGAAATCCCGTTCCTTGTCGTCCAGTTGACCGTCCCCGTTGTGGTCGAGTGACTTTGACAATGGATCAAAAGGATTGGGGATAAAATAATCTTCCGGACAGATTCCATTCTGGTTGCGGTCATCACAAAGGATATTTCCAGGGTCATCGGGGTCCGGGTATTCCTGCTCGCGGAAGAACGAGCCAATGTTCAGGTCGGTCTGGCGTATACCCACACCGGCACGCAGATAATCAACTTCTGTTATGGGTATACCAAAACTCATACCACCGGCTGCCTCGGTGCTGGTAAACGTGGAAATATTTGCCCCGGCCTGGTCAAATTCCTGGTAGCGGATATAAAACCCCCGGCTCACGCCGTCTTCTGTCCAGTAGGGGTTGTCATAGGAGAGGTTGAAACTGCTGATGATGCTGCTGTGTGACAAGGCGATGCCAACCCGTTTGCCGCTTCCAAGGAAGTTGTCCTGCTGTATGCTCAGCGACGCGATCAGGCCCTGGATCTGGGAAAAACCGAGTCCGACCGAGAAACTTCCTGCGGCACGCTCCTGAACGGTTACGACCACATCAATCTGGTCATCGGTGCCAGGAACCGCGGGTGTTTCGATATTGACGGATTCAAAATAGGTAAGCCGTTGCATACGGATTCTGGATCGATCTATGGCGGCCTGGGAAAACCATCCACCCTCGAACTGACGCATTTCACGACGCAGTACCTCGTCCTTTGTACCGCTGTTGCCGACGAAGGTAATCTGCCTGACATAGACCCGCTTGCCGGGGTCAACAAAGTAATTGATGGTTACCAACCGGTTCTCACGGTCAATTTGTGGAATGGGGTTTACGTTGGCAAATGCATAACCCACATTGGCCAGCAGGGCAGTAATATTCTCAACACTCTGTTCCATTTGCTTACGTGAGAAAACATCGTTTTCCTGGGTCATGATCAAACGCCGCAGTGTCGCTTCTTCGATGACCAGGTCACCCGTTACCTGAATCCTGTCCACACTGTATTGTTCACCTTCTATGATATTGGCGGTGATATAAATATCCTGTTTGTCCGGGCTGATGGAGACCTGGGTGGATTCAACATTGGCATCAATATAGCCGCGGTCCTGGTAGTAGGAACGGATTTTCTCAAGGTCGCCGGATAGTTTTTCACGTGAGTATTGGTCATCTTTTGACCAGAATTTCCAAAACGGCGGTATGCCTGACTCGAACTCATCCCTGATTTCCTTGTCGGTGAACAGTGTATTTCCTACGATATTGATGTGTTGGATTTCAGCTGTGTCACCTTCCTCGATTACGATGGAAATGCGAACCCGGTTGCGGTCCAGTGGTACGACACGACTGTCCACCGTGACAGCATACCGTCCCTGGCTGAAGTACTGTCTGACCAACTCCTGTTTGATACGATCCAGTGACTGTGGTTGAAAGACTTCGCCAGCGGCCAGCCCTATGTCAGCCAGCACCGGATACATATCCTCGTCCTTGATGGCCTTGTTGCCAGACAGGGAGATACTTGAAATAGCCGGGCGTTCAACGACCTTGATCACCAGGATGTCATTTTCACGTTCGAATTCAATGTCGCTGAAGAAACCGGTTCGGAAGAGCGACCGCAGTGCCTGGCGTGACTTGGCGTTGGTCAACAGTTCTCCGGTATCCACCGGAAGATAATTGAATACCGTGCCTTCCGAAATACGCTCAAGCCCCTCAACCCTGATGTCCGAAATCGTGAATGCTTCATGTGCCAGGGCAGTATTTACCGCAAACAGGCCGCACAGCAGGATGATTAAGATTCGTCTCATGTATTCAGATCCGTAAGGGTTTGTTGATCTCAGAGCGGAAAGTCTATCCGACCAGCCGTAAAATATCGTTAAAAAATGCTAATCCCATCAATCCAAGCAGTGCCATCAGGCCAATATACTGGCCTTTTGCCTGAATCTGATCAGATACCGGGCTTCCTTTTACCAATTCTATCAGGTAATAGAACAAATGCCCCCCATCCAGCACCGGAATCGGCAATAAGTTCAGTATGCCGAGGCTCAGGCTGATTGCACCGAGGAAAAACAGGAAACGGGAAAGCCCTGCATTAGCTGAGTCATTGGCAAATTGCGCAATGCTGATCGGGCCAGAAAGATTCCTCGTAGAGGCGGTTCCAGTCAGCATCCGGCCAAGCAAACCGAGGGTTGAGCGGGTTAAACGAAACATTTCCGAACCAGCGGCACGAAAACCGTCGATCAGGCCATATTTGTGCAGGAAATAGGCACGGCTGGCCTGGGCCTGAAGCGTTGCGTCTGCAGGTTTGTTGGTGACGCCCAGTATCAGACGGCTGGATAATGCGCCGGTTGAGGTTTTCTCGGGTCTTACCTCGAGTTCCAGAATACCGCCCGCCCGCTCGACAGCTACGATGAGGGGTTTATCCGCGCTGCCGTTTTTTTGTATCAGGGCACCAACCCAGGCCCAGTCAGCTACATCATCGGAAGCGACCCGGACAATTCGGTCCCCTGGTTTGAAACCCGCCCGGGAAGCGGGACTCTCGGGGCTGACTTCACCTACGATGGCTGGAACTTTTAATCGCCAGGGTGTGATCCCGATGGCTTCCAGGGTTTTCTCCTCCCTGAAATCGCTACCGAGTTGGCTGAGATCCAGTTGCAGCGGTCGTGTGCTGGTGTCGGGGCGCTCCACCACCAGCGTCACGTTGTCGCGGTCAAGTGCGTGTACCACCAGACCCAGGTGGGCATGAACCCAGGTTTCGGTTGTTTCATCATTCAGTGAAACAATCCGGTCGCCCGGTTTGAGTCCGGCCTCCGCAGCGATACCCGTCACCTCGCCGATGACTGGCCTGGATTCGGGCATTCCGACCAGAAACATCAACCAGAATGCCAGCAGTGTGAAAATCAGGTTAAAGGCCGGACCGGCAATGACGATGGCAATACGTATCCAGACCGACTTGCGGTTGAACGCCTGATCCAGTTCTTGTGGGTCAACCGCACCCTCGCGTTCATCCAGCATCTTTACATAGCCGCCCAGTGGTATGGCTGCAATGACGTATTTTGTTCCGTCTTGTCCGGTTCTGGACCACAAGGCCTTGCCAAAGCCGATAGAGAATTTGAGTACACGAACCCCCGTCCGTCTCGCCACCCAGAAGTGACCGAACTCATGAAACGTGATCAACAATCCCAGTGCGACCATTAACCACCAAATTGAACCAAGTACTTCAGACATTTTTTTCCATGATATTTCAGTGCGTGAACGATTTCACGATAGCGTCCGTTTTCTCACGTGTCATACGGTCAAACCCCAATACGTCATCCAGCGAGGCTATTTTACCGCGTTCGCATTGTTCAAGTGCACAGGAAACGACCGAAGGAATTTGCAGGAAGCCGATCCGTTCCCGCAGAAATGCGTCCACAGCAATCTCGTTGGCTGCATTAAATACTACAGCGGCATTGTCACCCGATTGCAAAACGTCAAAAGCCAGACCCAGGCCAGGGAAACGATCGAGATCCGGTTGATGGAATTCAAGATTTTGCATACTGGCCAGATGGAGGCGTTCCACTCCGGCTTCAATACGTTCGGGCCATGCCAGAGAGCAGGCGATGGGTGTGCGCATATCAGGCATGCCCATTTGCGCCAGCACCGAGCCATCACGATAGGACACCATCGAATGTACAATACTTTGCGGATGAATGATGACCGAAATCTGGTCGGGACGGGCATTGAACAGCCAGCGCGCCTCGATCAGCTCAAGACCCTTGTTCATCAGCGTCGCCGAGTCGACCGAAATTTTTCTGCCCATGTTCCAATTGGGGTGTTTACAGGCTTCTCCGGGTGTCACATTTCGCAAGGAATCACGCTCCCTGTTCAGGAAAGGCCCGCCGGATGCGGTCAACATGAGCTGTTCGACACCCACGCTGTCGAGACCCTGGTCAAATCCGCTGGGCAGGACCTGGAACAATGCGTTGTGTTCCGAATCTACCGGGATGATAGTAGCGTTGTTTTGGTTGGCAGCATCCCTGAACAATTGGCCTGCAATGACCATGGATTCCTTATTGGCCAGGAGTACCCTTTTACCACATTGCACCGCGTGTAAGGTCGGCTCAAGACCCGCTGCGCCCACGATGGCAGCCATGACAATGTCGGATTCAGCCAAGCCTGCAACCGTCTTCAGAGCGTCACTCCCGGTGAGGATTTCGGTTTTACAATCCATGTCGGCCAGTGCCATTGTTAGATCACGAACCTTTGCTGAATCTCCAATGACGGCATATCTGGCCTGGAACTGTCTACATTGCTCCGCAAGCCGGGAATAATCCCGGTGTGCTGTGAGTGCCACAACGTGATAGCGGTCGGGGTGACGACCCACGACATCCAGCGTGTTTTTGCCTATAGAACCTGTAGAACCCAGAATTGTGACACCGCGCGTTGTCAACCTTTTGCCCCGTTAATACCCGATTACCAGCAAACCAAGCGCAAAAAATGGTGCTGCGGCCAGTAAACTGTCAAGACGGTCCAGGATTCCTCCATGACCCGGTATCAGTGATCCTGAATCCTTGTATCCGCTGCTGCGTTTGTGTAGTGATACCAGCAAATCTCCACCAACCGATGCCAATGCAGTCAGCAGCGTTAATATCAACAACTGCAAAACATCCATACCCATCACCGGCATCCAACCCATCGCCAACAGTGCAACAGGAAAGGCACTCAATAATCCACCATAGAACCCTTCCCGTGTTTTTCCGGGGCTGATGTGTGGCGCCAGTGGGGTTTGGCCCAAAGATTTCCCGGTAAAGTACGCACCTGTATCTGCGGCCCAGACAATCAGCAGCAGCAGTAGCAACAACCATGGTCCCGCAGCATGATTACAGATCCAGGAAATGGCGAACCAGCCACTGGTTATGGACACGATCGCGGTTATAAAAGATACAGGTGCATAGGAGGATACCGTTTTACTGCCCGGACGGTAAAAGCCCAACCGGCTGAACATCAACAGCCAGGCAACACAGCTGATCCCGAGATACAACCAGATCCCATCATCCCATTGGTCCATTTCAAGAAACAACAGGATGAAAATCAAAGCCTGGATCGGTACCAGCAGGTGACCTGCCACGTGATCCGTCAATTTGGAGAGACGTCTGTATTCCCAGCTGCCCATCAGAAATAGCAGGGCGATCAATATCATGAACCAATGTGGGGGTAGATAAAAAATGGCTGTCATAACCAGTGACAGCAAGACCAGTGCAGTCAGGACCCGGGTCCTAAGCATTGCCATGGCCCCTGATTTGCTCGGAGGTTTGACCATAACGCCTTTCGCGTGATCGAAATGTAGCGATGGCTTCATCGAGTTCAGCGGCACCAAAATCAGGCCACAACACCTGAGTGAAGTAAAATTCTGTAAACGCTGACTGCCAAAGAAGGAAATTGCTGATTCGCAATTCACCCCCTGTTCGTATGAACAGATCGGGGTCTCTTGAGTCGGCGAGTGCCAGAAATTCTGCGAAGGTGTGCTCATTGATGTTGTCAGCAGCCAGCGCTCCGGACGCTATCGCCTTAGCCAAACGAACAGCGGCCTGGGTGATGTCCCAACGACCGCCATAGTTGGCGGCAATATTGACTCTAAGACCAGTGTTTTCGGCGGTGAGTTTTTGTGTCTTCATCATTTTTTTCTGGATGGCAGGTTTGAATGCCGTGATATCGCCAATAAACCGCAGGCAAATATTATTTTCGTGTAATTCACCAGCTTCCTTGTCCAGGGCGCGCAGGAAAAGATCCATCAGTCTGGAAATTTCTCCGGCCGGCCGATTCCAGTTTTCACTGGAAAATGCAAAGACAGTCAAAGTTTCCACACCCAGGCGGACACAATGTTCAACGGTAGTCTGCAGTGCCTTGAGACCCGCCTGGTGCCCCATGGAGCGGGGCCTGTTTCTTTTTTTTGCCCAGCGGCCGTTGCCATCCATGATGATGGCAATATGTGCTGGTATGGCCAACTCGGTACTCAATGGAGTTCCTGGCTTCCACCGCTAGGCATCAAAACTCCAGCAGTTCCTGTTCTTTTTCCGCTACAATCTCATCGGCTTTTGCAACGTGCAGGTTGGTAAGGTTTTGAATTTCCTGTTCTGCCCGGTGGTCTTCATCTTCAGAAATTTCCTTGTCTTTCAACAGGTCCTTGATGTGATGATTGGCGTCTCTGCGAATGTTTCGGATGGCGATCTTGGTATTTTCACCCTCGTTGTGAACCACCTTCCCGAGTGCGATCCTTCGTTCCTCGGTCAGCGGGGGCAGAGGAATACGAATGATGGTGCCGGCGGTGATGGGATTGAGACCCAGGTCAGAGCTCATTATGGCTTTTTCCAGGGGTTGGACCATGGTTTTATCCCATGCGGTAACGGCCAGCGTGCGGGCATCTTCAACCGAAACACTGGCGGCCTGGCTGATCGGAACCTCACTTCCATAATAATCTACGTGGACATGCTCCAACAAACTTGGATGGGCACGGCCGGTTCTAATCTTGGCCAATTCAGTACGTAGCGCTGCCAGACTCTTCCCCATCCGGATGCGTGTATCTTTCTTAATTTCTTCGATCATCATGTTCTCCCTGTTGCCAGTGATGGTCAGGTATTAACTGGTCAGTCATTGCGGAGCAATTTGAATCCCCGTTCAAACTGCGATAACAGTTGAACAATCAATTTTAGCAGCAAATAAGGAGGATGTTGTTGTTGAAGTTACCAGATGCCAACCAGTCTACCGAATAATCGTTCCAACCGGTTTGCCCTTGACTATTTGCATCAGGTTTCCACTGCCGAAGACGTTGAATACCCGGATGGGCATGCCCTGATCGCGGCACAGAACGATTGCATTGGCGTCCATGACACCAAGTTTGCCCTCGATCACCTCATCATAACTCAGGGATTTATATAGTTCTGCCTCATCATCAATTGCGGGATCTGCGGAGAACACGCCATCAACCTTGGTGGCCTTGAGGACGATATCTGCACCGACCTCTATCGCTCTCAATGCAGCCGCCGTGTCTGTGGTAAAAAACGGGTTTCCGGTACCGCCTGCAATTATGACTGCGCGGCCTTTTTCAAGATGCCTGGTCGCGCGGCGGCGTATATAATCTTCGCTGACGTCATGCACAGAAATAGCCGACATTACTCTCGCTGCGATTCCAGCTTTTTCCATGGAATCCTGCAAGGCAAGTGAGTTCATCAGGGTAGCCAGCATGCCCATATGATCCCCGGTAACACGGTCAATACCGGATTCAGCGAGACCGGCGCCCCTGAAGATATTGCCACCACCTATGACGATGGCTACCTGTACACCCATGTTGAGAACTTCGTGGATTTCACCAGCGATTCGATCAATGACGGCCGGGTCGATACCGTAGTCCTCATTGCCCAGCAGTGCCTCACCGCTGAGCTTCAGAAGTATTCGCTGGTAGGCGGTCTTACCGCGCATAAGGTAGCTTTGTTACCTGGTCTGCCATGTTCATATTATACTTGAATCCTTGCGCTGTAAGTCAGCTCCTGAGAGTGTCGTGATGTTACCCGCCTTTCACCTGTTGCATGACTTCGTCCGCAAAGTTGTCTTCCTTTTTCTCGATGCCTTCACCCACGGCGAGACGGGTAAACCCTTTCACACTGGCACCCTTGAGGTTCAGGAGTTTGGCTACCGTTAAGTCGCCATCCTTGACAAATGGCTGGCCAAGCAAGGTGATTTCAGCCAGGTGCTTACGTAAACGCCCTGTGACCATCTTTTCAACAATATTTGCAGGCTTGCCGCTTTCAAGCGCTTGTTCTGTCAAAAATTTCTGTTCCTTTTCCAGAACATCCGCAGGCACGTTGTCGGCGCTGACATAGGCGGGATTGAGTGCAGTGATGTGCATGGCTATATCGCGGGCGAGTTCGTCATCTCCGCCCTGTGTTTCAACCAAAACGCCAATGCGCCCACCGTGGACATAAGCGCCGATGGTGTCAGTGGTGCTCATCCGGGCGATTCTTCGAACCTGGACATTTTCCCCTATTTTTGACACCAGGGTCTGGCGCGCAACTTCCAGACTTGTGTCTTCAAAATCTGATTCCATCAGGGTGGCAACGTCCGAAGTTCCGGATGCCAGTGCAATTCCAGCCACCGCATTCGCAAATGTCAGGAAATTCGCATCTTTTGCGACGAAATCGGTTTCACAATTAACTTCTACCAGGACCGCTTCACTCGCTTCGTCATTAGCTGCGAAGATAATACGGCCTTCTGCGGCAACCCGCGTTGCTTTCTTATCAGCCTGGGCAAGCCCGGATTTGCGCAAATGCTCCATTGCGGCATCAATGTCACCATTGGTTTCAACCAGTGCTCTCTTGCATTCCATCATGCCGGCACCGGTACGCTCACGCAGTTCTTTAACCATTGAGGCAGTTATGGCCATCTCAATATTCCTTCTCATTCAGTTTAATCAGGTCCGGCATGGAGCCGGGCAGACGCCCCGTTCGATAACGTGAGCGTCTCGTACTTTTGGCAATTCTCAGTCTTCAGAAACCTTTTTGGAGACCTTTTTCTTGGTCGTCTTTTTCTTGGCAACCTTCTTCTTTACCGCAGTCTTTTTTTCGGTCGCGGCTGTCCCTTCAGTTTCTGGCACAGCTTCCGCTACCTTTGGATTTGCAGCACTCTCAGCACCGTCTTCATCTTCTGCCGGTGCCGTTTGACCGGCAGCATTCTCATCAGTCGACGAAGTCTCAGCCTCGGCGCTCTTTTCTTCTTTCGAAGGCGCAGATTCAGCCTCGGCATCAGTGCTTTCAACTGTCTCCACAGATTTGACCTGGGAATCATCGCTGCCTGCAGCTTCTCCGGAAGGGGCATCGGTTTTCACAGATGTGGCCTGGGAGTTTTCGCTGCCCGCAATCTCTGCAGCAGGGGCATCGGTCGCCGCAGGTGCTGATTCTGCTTCGGGAGCAGACGAAGTCTCGGCCTCGGCCGTTTCAGCAGGTATAACTACTGGAGCCTTCTTGACAACGACCTTCTTGGCGACTTTTTTCTTGCCACCCTTGCCTGCCGGGGCCTTGGCTTTTTTTGCCGCCCTTTTGATCGGGTTGCCGTATTCATCCAGTTCTACAAATTCATCACTGTCATCGATGTGTGGAATGGATGAACGACCTTCCAGTATGGCGTCGGCTGCCAGTTGGGTGTAAAGACGGATGGAGCGGATGGCATCATCGTTGCCCGGAATAACGTAATCAATCTTATCCGGTGAGCAATTGGTGTCTACCACTGCGATCACGGGAATGCCCAGTTTGCGTGCTTCCTTTACAGCGATATCCTCGTGTCCGACATCTACCACAAACATCGCATCAGGTAATCCTTTCATATCCTTGATACCGCCAAGACTTTTCTCAAGTTTGTCGCGTTCACGTTGCAACTGCAGTACTTCTTTCTTAACCAGTCTGGCAAAAGAGCCATCCTCCCCCATTTGCTCCAGTTGACGCAGGCGTTTGATGGACTGACGAATGGTACTGAAATTGGTCAGCATTCCACCAAGCCAACGGTGAGAGACATAGGGCATCCCGCAACGCTGGGCCTCTTCGGCAATTGATTTTGATGCGGCACGTTTTGTTCCGACAAAAATCACGCTGCCTCGTCTGGAGGCAATGCCGCCAATGAAATTCATTGAATCCACCAACAGCGGTAGTGATTTTTCCAGGTTAATAATGTGGATTTTGCCGCGAGACCCAAATATGAACGGAGCCATTTTGGGGTTCCAGTAACGTGTCTGGTGGCCGAAATGCACGCCGGCTTCAAGCATCTGGCGCATGGTAATATTAGGCATTATAAATATCCTTCACATAGCAGAAACCCAGCTGCCGGTAACTCAAATTCGGCGTAGCTGACTTCCCGGGTTAGTCCTCCACGCACCCTGCCCGGAAACCCTGATCAGTACAGGGCACCCAACCGGGCGGTTGTGGTACGTGTGCGTATTTGATGTCGTGAATTGGTCGGGACAACCCCGAAAAAAACCGGCATCTTTCTTCCGACCATAAGTGCATGCGCCGGAGAGCATGGCTTTATACCAGAAATGAGGCTGTGGGGCAATGATTGCGCGCGCGATCACAGGTACTGATAACAGGAAAAACAAGTCGTTCCCGCGAAAGCGGGAATCTCCTGACGCTGTCGTAGCCTGAGACATTGCCACAACAAACCGCTATACGACCGTAGGGAGGTCCCGGGTTCTGCTACTCGCGGCCCCGGGATGACGGTGGAAGTATGAACGTCTTTCCCGCAAATGCAGGAATCTTCACATGTGATCCCGAGACCTCTTTGTTGCTCAGCCCAATTCTTTTCTGACTGCGTCCAGCCAGGCTTTCTGGCTCTTGCGGAAATGTGCAGGTGCCAGCTTTGCATCGTTCATTATGGACTCGAGTTCGGATTTGGATGCAGAAATATTTCCAGTGATGCTTAGGCAAAGTGCCAGGCGGTACCGGGCTTCGACACCGGGGAAATATTCGGATACGGCTGAGTATTCCCTGACAGCCTGGTCCAACTGGCCGGAATCTTCGAGTGCCCGGGCATATAACAGATGTCCCTGTGCCGAGCGGAAATCAGGATTGTGTTCCTGTAATAGTTGGAGAGTTTTGACTACTTCGGACTCAAGTCCCTGTTCATATTGAATCTGGGCCTTGATCAATAACAACGTAGGTTCAGTTGCAAATAAACCCTTGAGTGACTGTTCTACAATTTTCCCGGCCTCGTCGGGTTTCCCAGATTCCAGCAAGGCTTCAGCATAGCGTCGGCCATTGTCCACGTTGGATGACTGATTCCACGCTGCCTCGCTTTGTCTCAGGTTTGCTCCAGGATTCAGAGTCTTTTTCACACCCCTAACCGCTCTTTGACCGGTAATACTGCCGGAGAACTCGGGGACCAATTCCAATACCAGGTACGCGATCCCACCGATTAATGGCATGAACAACAGCATCATGATCCAATAGCGATTGCGGCCAGTTTTCAGAACGTGAACGATCAGGCCAAGCTGAATCAGCCAGATCAGTATGGAAATTGATGACATTTATTATGTAATTCCAGTGATATTAGGGCCTAAAAAATGCAAGGGTATTAATTAATGTTATACACTCCGCGACCAATATTGAAACACTCAAGACATTAGTAGGATATAAATGTCTGGTATTTTCAACAGTAGACCCGGAATGGATTCCGGCGCATATTTGGTAGCGTAATGACAATATAAGGATTTGCAGGACGCAGATTCAAGCTATTAATGTGGTTTGTTTCCATTTAGAGTTCGCGTCCCGCCTGGTAAACATCAAACTTGTGCACGGTTGTATTGGCAAGCAAAAAAGTCACTTTGGATCAAATTTCAAATGACAACCCAAAAGATTTGATAAAACAAGGAGGTTTCAGTGCGCGTGTTATTCAGTGCAAAGAGTTACTGGAGTACAACTACACAAAGGCAGTCAGGAAGCACGCTAAAAGCGATTTCTGCGTTATTTTGTTCCCAATTTTTAATCGGCTCGGTTTTCGCGGCTTCCCTGGGGATGGTTGCGGATAACGACTCTGACGTTTTGCGCCTGTTCGACGCCGAGACCGGTTCCATTGTTGCCAGCCTGCAGGGTTCCACTGGTCGAGTCAGTGGTGACTGTGCCATGAGTATTGATGAGAGTACGGGTTTTTCCAGTCATGCCGACCGGCAAATCGCAGTTTACCAATTAACGCACGTGGCCGATGGCCAGAATATAGACATATCCAGCATTGACATCAGCAATGCCGGTGTAGACATGTCGTTGAGCCCCGACGGTGGGCTGCTGGTCAGCACAGGTGCAGGAAATGTTTATGAACCCCTTTCCATTATCGATACCACGACACGAACAGAGATCAACATCGCAGATCCGTTCATTGACCACACCTCGGCTGAATTCTGTGATGACGGCACATTGTTGTTAACGACAACTTATGGACAAACTCTGGCGGCGCCCTATGACAACGCCATGTATGACGCCAGTGTCAACGCGGATGGTGAACTGGGGCTGATCGGTAACCGGCTGAGTAGCGGTGCCCAACCCAACAATGGCAGTTGTGCACCGGGTTCCAGGGCCGGAGTATTGCTTGATCGTGAATCGGGACTGACTTCTTTCACTCTGCCAGGTCTGAAGCAAGCGGATACAGCGGAACTGAATGGAGCAATCGCGGTGGCGGCAGTCTTCAGTCACAGCGGTGACAGACTCTACATCAGGACAACCGAAACTGTGGAATCCTTCGATTTCAACCCGTTCACCGGCACTATGCAGGCCGACTGGGTACAACCGGTTCCCAATTCTTCCGAGTACTTCGGTATTGATCAGATTGCCATACACCCGGACAGTGGGATGCTCTATGTCGATGGAGGAAAATCATTGTTGATCCTCAACCCGAAAAATGGCCACAAGACCGGTGTTGTCCACACCGGTGATGCAACCGGTGTCTGTTTTGCCCAACGTGGCCAACGCTCCGCAATAATCGAGATTGCTCAAAACCAGCGCTGATCCCTGTAATCACCTTTTATTGATCTGAATCTCGCCGTCTGTGGCGATGCGCTGTATTTTCTGCGATTTTAGTCTCGGGGGTCACTCGCATGGCGAAAATAACTTACAATTGCGGCTTCAATTTTTTATTTACGGAGCTCTTCCGAAACGATGAAACTTGCATCTCTGAAAACAGGTGGCCGGGACGGTAGCCTGATTGTTGTTGACCGAGCACTGGAGCGGTATGTGCTGGTTAAGGAAATCGCACCTACGCTGCAATGGGCCCTTGATAACTGGCAACACACGGCACCCAGGCTTAACACGGTTTATGCCGAATTGAACCAGGGCATCTGTGAACATGCACAAGAACTTGATATGGAAACGCTCGCATCTCCTTTGCCCAGAGCCTACGAATTTGTTGACGGCAGTGCATATTTACCCCATGTCGAACGGGTACGCAGAGCACGCGGTGCCGAGGTTCCGGAGTCATTTTATGTGGACCCATTGATGTATCAGGCAGTCTCTGCCGGGTTTCTGGGGCCCAGGGACCCGGTACCCGTACCCAGCGAGGACTATGGGATCGACTTCGAATCTGAAATTGTCATCATTACAGACGATGTTCCAATGGCAATATCCCCGCAGCAGGCTACTGATAATATCCAACTGATTGGCCTGATCAATGATGTGAGTTTGCGCAATCTGATTCCTGCCGAGTTGGCCAAGGGATTTGGGTTTTTGCAGTCCAAGCCACGCTCAGCGCTGTCACCCGTACTGGTCACACCGGATGAACTTGGGGAAGCCTGGCAGCACAGCAAAGTCCTGTTGCCATTGCACAGCACACTCAACGGCGCATTTTTCGGTTGTCCCGAAGCGGGTGTCGACATGCAATTCAATTTTGCCGAACTGGTGGCCCATGCCGCGCGTACCCGTGCACTGACCGCCGGTACCATTGTTGGGTCTGGCACGATTGCCAATGAGGACACGGAAAAAGGTGCATCTTGCCTGGCCGAAATCCGTATGCTGGAAATTATCGCTGATGGCAAACCATCCACACCATTTATGAAATATGGCGACACCATCAGGATTGAAATGTTTGACGACCAGGGTCGTTCCATTTTCGGAGCAATAGATCAGAAAATCGTAGTTTATGACAGCTGACCATACCGCATTGGTTCTTTACAGCTATTGGCGCAGTTCAGCGGCGTATCGCGTACGCATCGCGCTCAATCTTAAGGGTCTTGCCTACCAGCAGATACCTGTACATCTGGTCCGTGATGGTGGTGAGCAACTGAGCGAACAATTCAGGGGCATCAATCCGCAGGGACTGGTACCGGTGCTTTTGCACGGAGAAGTTGTACTGACACAATCCTTGGCTATTTGCGAGTTCCTGGAAGAGCACTACCCCGACTACCCGCTGTTGCCCTCCGATTCGGTGGCTCGTGCCAGGGTTCGCTCGCTGGTCTTGCAAATTGCCTGTGAGATCCATCCGATCAATAACCTGTGTGTCCAAAAGCATCTTAAAAGCCGGTTTGGTAAAACCTACGATGCCAGCGATTGGATGTCTCACTGGATGGGTAATGGCTTTGAGGCCATTGAACAGCAATTGCCCCAACGCCCAGCGAACGAGGTGATAGATATTTCAGAGCCCCCGGGACTGTTCGAATGTTTTCTGGTGCCTCAGGTTTACAACGCGGAAAGATTTCGCGTTGAACTGGGTGATTATCCAAAGATCATGGAGATCGTGACCCGGTGCAGAAACCATCCTGCGTTCATCAGTGCAGCACCGGAAAATCAGCCGGACGCCGTTCTCGCCTGAGACTTGAGCAATCGTTTTCCAAAAAAGGGTATAACCCTTGCCGTTGTTGTTTATAATTCAATCATATTGTTCAGATGTTCCATCACCATTAAATTTCAGGTTGCCAGTAAATGAAAGCCATTTTGATTTCCACTTGTTGTCTGTTGCTGAGTGCCTGTACCACCACCCGACCCGGTCCGGATGTATTTGACTCGGCGCAGAAGTCCATTCAATTGGCGGAACAGGCAGGGGGTGATGAGTTTGCACCCGTTGAAATGCGATTCGCTCGCGAGAAACTTGAAGTTGCACAACTGGGTATTGAAAAACAGAAGTTCGAAGTAGCCGTCTACCTGTTGGAACAGGCCGAGATCAATGCGGAACTTGCCATTGAGAAATCCCGTACAGCCAAGTCCCGAAGAAAGGTCAACGAATTGCGTAAAAGCAACAATGAACTCAAACAGAATTTGAACGAGTCGTTTGGGGATGAATTCAAATGAACCGTTTAATTATAAGAATTTCAATTCTTTTCCTGCTCACATTGCTGACTGCCTGCACTGCAGCACCCAAGAAAGACCTGGCGCTGGAACGGGTTCGTGATGAACTGAACAACCTGAAATCTAACCCCGAACTTTCCGGGTATGCGTCACTGGCACTGGGTGAAGCGGAACGCGCATTGCGAAATGCCGAGTTGGCGACCGGAAATGAAAATTACCGGTTCCACCTGGTTTACATGGCCGACCGTCGTATCCAGGTTGCCCGTGCCATGGCCGAACGGGAACAGTTGGAAAAAACCCACAGTGAACTGGAGAAGCAGCGCAGCAACATGCTGATCAGGGCCAGCCAGTTGGAAGCAGACCAGGCCAGGATGGAGGCTGAGCGCGCACGTTTGCTGGTGGCGACAACGTCGGAAGACGCACAGCGTGCAAGGGAAGAAAAGGACCAGGCACTGCAGAATGAAGCGGAATCGGCTCGCGCAGCCGTGTTGGCAGAAGAGGAGGCCGCGCAGGCCAGAAGGTTGGCTGAGTCGCGAGCCTCCGAAGCTGAATTCGCCCGCCGGGAAGCAGACCTGGCCAGCCAGCAGATTACATCGCTCACCAGGCAGTTGGAAAATCTACAACTCAGGCAAACAGAAAGCGGCGTTGTTGTCACTCTGGGCGATGTACTGTTTGCATCCGGTGAAACCGGCCTGGTGGAAGGTGGCCGTTCCAGTCTGGAGGAAGTTGTTGACCTGTTGCAAACAGAGCCAAGCAAAAAAATCAGAGTTGAAGGCCATACGGATTCCAGTGGTGATTCGGAAAGAAATCTGGGCCTGTCCGGGCAGCGTGCCCAGGCCGTGCGAGATGCCCTGATCGAGTTGGGTGTAGCCGCAGACAGGATCACCGCGGTCGGCATGGGTGAGGATTTTCCGATCGCCAGTAATGAAGATGAAGAAGGCCGTGCGCAAAACCGGCGTGTCGACGTGATCCTCCTGGACAATTGAACCACAAAGTAAACCAGAAGGAATAAAAGCAGAAAAGATTGTGTGCAGATCACCGGTTTAATGTTCAAAAAGTGACTTGCCAGATTCCTTGGTTTGCGCTAATGTTAGTTCATTGCTATGGTGATAATTAGATGCACAACAGGAATTCGTGATTAATGGCAGCGGCTGCCTCAAGCATATCGCTGCACACTCCTGATAGCTATAACATCCTGATTTTTAATTTCCCAACTGTTACTTCACACGCCCCGGGGCTGCTGATGCATACCCTTAATTTGCGTGTGATTCATCATGTATAGGAGTAATGCCATGTTCGAACACCGCCGTAATGTAATGGATAAACTGATGAAAGAGAGCGAAGACTTTCGCCGTATCTTCAACCGCCACCAGGCACTCGACAAACGGGTCACAGCAGCGGAACTGGGTACGGCACCGATGGAAGACCTGGCACTAAATCAGTTAAAAAAAGAAAAGTTATGGGCAAAAGACAGATTAGCGACGTTAATGGATGCCGTTCAAGCCTGACAAATCATTGATAAAGGAATAAAGTACGGTCGGGGAATCCCCGACCGTTTTTTTTGTGCTCATTACTTTTTCTGTTGGAGTAATTAAATATATGCAAGTTTATGATTCTGTTCTTGACCTGATCGGAAATACACCGGTAGTACGCATTAATCACATGGACACCGGTCCATGTACGTTGTACATCAAGCTGGAAAGTCAAAATCCGGGTGGTTCGATCAAGGATCGAATCGGCTTGAAGATGATAGATGATGCCGAGCAGGCAGGCCTGATCAAGCCTGGCGCGACCCTGGTAGAGGGAACCGCAGGCAACACCGGCCTGGGTCTGGCGTTGGTGGCCGCGCAGAAAGGATACAAACTAATTCTTGTCATACCGGACAAAATGAGCCGGGAAAAGATATCAAACCTCAAGGCGATGGGCGCACAGGTCGTACTGACACGTTCAGATGTGGCCAAGGGACATCCGGCATATTACCAGGACCTGGCCAGGTCGATGGCCAATGAGATCGAAGGGTCATTCTTTATCAATCAATTTGGAAACCCGTCCAATCCCAGTGCACATGAAGAGGTTACCGGTCCGGAAATCTGGGAACAGATGGATCACAAGCTGGATGCCATTGTGCTGGGAGTGGGCTCCAGTGGAACCGTCACCGGTCTGTCACATTATTTTGAAAAGGTTGCGCCTGAACTGGAACTGGTCCTTGCAGATCCCGAAGGCTCCATCCTGGCCCAGTACATCAATGAGGGGGTGTTGTCAGAAAAAAGCTTCAGCTGGCTGGTCGAGGGTATCGGTGAGGATTTTCTGCCGACCATCAGCGATTTTACCCGAGTGACCCGGGCCTATGCCATCAGTGACCGGGAAAGCATGCTGATTGGCAGGGATTTGTTGGTCAAAGAGGGTGTTTTGGCCGGTTCTTCCACCGGAACACTGCTGGCGGCCGCCCTGAAGTTCTGTCAGGAACAGACCGAACCGAAAACAGTGCTCACGCTGGCCTGTGATACCGGCAACCGGTATTTATCGAAGATGTACAACGATTTCTGGATGCGTGACCAGGGCTTCATTGAGGAGGAGCAACATGGCAATCTGCTCGACCTGATTGCCAAGCCCTTCAAGTCCAACGACACGGTAACCGTGGGGCCGGATGAACCGTTGGCGAACGCTTATAGCCGGATGAAACTTTACGATGTGTCACAGTTGCCTGTAATTGATAACAGGCGACTGGTTGGATTTATCGATGAATCTGATTTGTTGCTGGCCGTGGCCAAATCCAGCAAGCACTTCAAGGACCTGGTCAGCACAGCCATGGTGACCGATCTGGCGTCAGTTGATGTGAGTGACCCGGTGGAAAGCCTGAT
The DNA here is from genome assembly GCA_014238945.1 of Lysobacterales bacterium. Taxonomy (GTDB): domain Bacteria; phylum Pseudomonadota; class Gammaproteobacteria; order Xanthomonadales; family SZUA-36; genus SZUA-36. The sequence continues at coordinate 116,663 of JABAAB010000046.1, read as the reverse complement.
GCCGATATTTAACAAGGACTACGTCGCAATTGTAAAACAGGGAGAAGAGTTCCTGGGTCTGATCACGAGAGTGGATTTGCTCAACTACCTGCGGAGAAAAGCAGACCGTTGATCGGGGGTTACAACCGGTTGCGATCTATTCAGACAACAGTTCCAGACAAAGCCCGATATTGTCGCTGGCGATACGCTGGATGGGTACCGTGCCTTGCTGGTCGATTGATGGTATGTCGTATTCCACGGTGCCTGCATTGCAACCGGTAAATGTCAGGATGATGCTGCCATCGGGCGTGTGGGTGATTTCGGTGGTGGTGTCAAACAGACCACCGGATGCGATATCAATCGCCATTACCGAACGGTTTCCATCAATGGACCCCAGTGCCGTCAACCAGCGATGCCCAACATCGCCCAGGTTGGCATCTCCCACGACCAGTTCGGTGTCATAGGTGAACCAGGCAAGGGATACGAGGCCCAGATCGGGAAAAACAGTAATGAAGAACCCCTGGCCGTCGGTGACCGGGTAAAACCAGGCATCATTCAGACCGGCATTCATCTGGAAACCGGACTCGGTGGTGAACAACTGCAGGCGGTGGTTTCTCGTATCCACAACCACGACCCGACCCGAAGGGTGTACCGCCACATCGTGTGGTTCATCAAACTGACCCTGTCCGGTACCAAATTCACCAAAGGCCACACATGCTCCATCATAATCGCATACCTGTATGCGGTTATTAAGGGTGTCGGCGATCCAGATACGACCCAGGTCATCCACGTCAACCCCAACGGGTGAATTGAATTGCCCAACCGCCGTTCCCTGCATGCCAAAGGAGGTGCAGGTGGGCGTGGTATCACAAATCTGGATTCGGTGATTACCGGTATCTGCAATTATCACCCGGTCCTCGCTGTCGATTGCGATGCCACTGGCATTATTTATTTGTCCGACGGCTGACCCGCTGGTCAGGTAGACATCCTGCACAAACAGGTCTCCCGCGCGCAATACCTGGATGCGGTTATTACCGGTATCGAGGGCGTGAATATTACCCTCTGAATCAAAGGCGGCATCCTTGGGTGAACTCCACTTGCCCAGGGATGTACCCGGCGGATTGGCTTGGCTGTCTTCATCACCAATGTAGGTACAACTTGCGACAGAACAAAGCTGGATCGCATGATTGTCCTCGTCAGCTACAACAAATGTCTCACCGGTCGTGACTTCTATACCGTGGGGCAGGTCAAAGGTAAATCGGGAATTTCTGGTTCCGAAAACCGCATCAGCCCCCATGAAAATACAGTTACCCGTGTCATCGCATTTCTGCAATTTGAGGTTACTACGGTCTGCAATTACCAATTCACTGGCGTTTAACCAGTCCGCGCCTGTGGGTGCATTGAACCCGGTTGGTGGTACCTGATTTGGGGGGAAAGTCTGGGCATAAAAATCGCGCTGATCGCCTATATGGCTTTCATATTCGAAAGTCACTACCGGTTGGGCACTGGCAGTGGATGCACAAAACATCGCAAATAATGTCAACGCCGTCGTCAAATTTGAATGTTCGGCCAACAGCACCTTTATGAAGCGTGGCTGAAAAATAAAGTGCTTGTCTCGTAACATGCTCTGGTTTGGGGCCTTTGTAGTTGTTCAAAATTATTAACCCAGCATCGAAGTTTAACCCAAAACCCGTCATTCCGTATCTGTAGTAATTGCAGCCCCAAAATGATGGATTCTGCTATCACAAGGTTGAATCCTGGATGGTATGGATCAGTCAGCGACTAAGTTCAGGCAATTGCCGGTACAAATCCAATGCTTCTGGATTGGCCAGTGCGTCCACATTCTTGACCGGCCTGTCATGAATGACGTTTCGCACAGCCAGTTCTACGATTTTGCCACTGACGGTACGTGGGATGTCACCAACCTGGATGATCCGTGCGGGCACGTGTCTTGGTGTGGCGTTATCACGAACAACTTTGCGAATCCGCGTTTGCAGGTCATCATCGAGCGTCAGACGTTCGCGCAGACGCACAAACAGCACTACGCGTACATCATCATCCCAGTCCTGGCCTACGCAGATACTTTCAACCACTTCATCCAGGCTCTCCACCTGGCGGTAGATCTCGGCCGTTCCAATACGCACACCACCCGGGTTCAGGGTGGCATCCGAGCGCCCGAAAATCACCAGACCCCCGTGTTCGGTGATCTTTGCATAGTCGCCATGTGCCCAGATGCCGGGATACTGTTCAAAATATGCGGACTGGTATTTGCTGCCATCTGCGTCCCCCCAAAAATACACGGGCATAGAAGGGAAGGGCGTGCGACAGCATAATTCGCCGGTTTCATTGATGTCTGCATAACTGCCATCGTCGCGGCAGATTTCCACCGCCATCCCCAGACCCAGGCACTGGATCTCACCACGGTATACCGGCAGCGTTGGGCATCCGGGTGCGAAACAGGAAACAATGTCGGTACCACCGGCGATGGAGGAAAGGCACAGGTCGTTCTTAATCTCTGAATAAACGTATTCAAAGCTTTCCGGAGCCAGCGGTGAACCGGTAGACAGGATAGTTTTCAGAGAGGTCATTGTGTGGGTTTTGCGTGGTTTGACACCCGCCTTCTGCCACGCGGAGATGGCCTTGGCGCCGGTGCCAAAAACCGTGATTTTCTGTTCATCTACGAGGTCAAACAATGCTGCAGGCCCGGGGTGGAAAGGTGATCCTTCGAAGAGTATGAGTGCAGCACCGGTGGCAAGACCGCTGACCATCCAGTTCCACATCATCCAGCCACAGGTGGTGAAGTACATAAACCGGTCGTCACGTTTGAGATCAGTATGCAGCATCAGTTCCTTCAGGTGCTGCAGCAAGGTGCCACCAGCGCCATGGGTGATGCATTTGGGTACACCGGTGGTACCCGATGAATACAGTATGTAAACCGGGTGGTTGAACGGCAGGCGGGCAAAGTCAATTTCGCTGGCGTCTGTGTCCTGGAAGTCCGCCCACAGCTGGGCATTTATCAAACCGGACAGGTCGGGATCAACGGCAACATAGGGTGTCACCACGATTTTTTCGATACTGCCGATGCGTTGCTGGATCTGCCGGATCTTGGCCAGGCAATCATGCTGCTTGCCGTTGTAGGTATAAGCGGCTGCACAGAACACTACCCTGGGTTCGATCTGCCCAAGCCGGTCCACCACGCCATTGATACCAAAATCCGGAGAGCAGGATGACCAGATGGCGCCGATGCTGGTGGTTGCCAGCATGGCGATGATGGTTTCCGGCAGATTGGGCAGGTAGGCGGCAACCCGGTCGCCCGGTCCTATGCCCATCCTGAGCAGTGCGGAAGCAACACCGGCCACCTCGCGGTACAACTGCCCGTAGCTTAAGCTGCTTTCAATACCGGTTTCTGAACGAAATACCAGCGCTTCGCGATCATCCCGGTAACGCAGCAGGTTCTCGGCAAAATTCAGGCTGGCATCCGGAAACCACTGTGCACCCGGCATGCGATCTGCGTGTTGTAGTGTTCGCTCACCGGGGCTGCCGATGACCCCGCAGAATTCCCAGATGGCACGCCAGAACATGTCTGGTGAATCAATGGAAAAACGGTGCAGGTCCCGATAGCTGCGAATACCGGGGTCCATCTCCAGTCTTGCCAGCATCATGAAACGCGAAATGTTGGCCTGTTGTATCCGCCGGGCGCTTGGGGACCATATAGGATCTGTCATCATATTTGCGCCCCGCGAGCCGGTGTTACACTGCCGCAAAGGGGCTCAATGTACACCAGCCCTGCCTAATTGAACCGTTGGTTGTTGGACATACGAGCCCATGGTGTGTCTTTAACCCAGCAATTGCTTCATTTCCGGAATGACGGTAAACAGGTCAGCCGCAAGCCCGATGTCCGCAATTTCAAAAATCGGTGCTTCTGCATCCTTGTTTATAGCCACGATGGTACCCGCGTCCTTGATCCCGGTGACATGTTGAATGGCACCCGAGATTCCAAACGCCATGTACAGGTCAGGGGATATGATCTTTCCGGTCTGCCCCACCTGCATGTCATTGGGAACATAACCGGCATCAACGGCTGCCCGTGATGCCCCTGCGCCCGCCCCGATCAGATCGGCCAGGCTGTAAATCAGATCAAAGTTTTCTTTACTGGCCAATGCACGGCCACCGGAAACCACCCGGTTGGCAGTTTGCAGATCGGGCCGTTCTGTGTCACCGGACTGGAGGTCGATATAACGTGTGTGATTGCTTGGGGCCGCGCTGGCTTCGCGATCCTCAACACCGGCGTTGCCGTTGTCACCAGCGCTTTTCCAGGAAGCTGTCCGCACCGTTGCCACCAGGGTGACCCCCTCCGGTGCCTCGACATCCACGATGGCATTGCCTGCGTAAATGGGTCGTTTGAACTGATGGGAGCCACTGACCGAGGAAATATCACTGACCTGGTTAACCCCCAGCAAAGCTGCTATGCGGGGCATCAGGTCCCGGCCGAAGGTGGTTGAAGGACCCAGGATGTGACTGTAGCCATCGGCCATGGCCACAACCTCCGCGGCATGGTTCACCGCCAGTGGGTTTTCCAGGTGGCCGGCACTGATGTTTATCACGGTTTGTGTACCATCGATGGCGGCAGCCTGCGCGGCAATATTCGTTGTGTCTGAACCCAGTACCACGATGTCAAACTCTGACCCGATGGCGGTTGCACAACGGGCACACTTGGCGGTGCTCGGATTCAGTTCCTTTCCATCGTGTTCCGCAATGATTAATGTTCTGCTCATATTAATTTCCTTAAACCAGTCCGCGGTTTTTGAGTTCTGCAACCAGTTGTGCTGCGTCTTCAACCATAATGCCTTTTTCACGCACCGGTGGTGGTTCGTGGTGTTTGAACTGGATGTCATTTTCTATGCTGACCCCAAGGTCATCCAGACTCAGGACATCCAGCGGTTTACGCTTGGCCTTCATAATATCCGGCAGTTTGACAAAGCGGGGTTCGTTGAGACGCAGGTCAACCGAGATGACCGCTGGCAGATCCACCTCGATGGTCTCCAGACCGGCATCGACCTCACGGGTGACCGTGGCGATGTCTTCCTCGAGTGACATTTTCGAAGCAAAAGTGGCTTGCGGACGATCCCACAATGCCGCCAGCATCTGGGCGGTCTGGGAATTATCACCATCAATGGCCTGCTTGCCCAGCAATACCAGTCCAGGTTTTTCCCTGTTGATAACTTCCATGAAAGCACGCGCAATGGTCAGTGGCTGCAGGCTGGCAGGAGCACCTACCTGGATGGCCCGGTCCGCACCCATGGCAAGACCGGTGCGCAATTGTTGCTGACAGGCGTTGTCACCCAAGGAAACCACGATAACTTCTTCTGCCATTCCGGCTTCCCTGATCCGCAGGGCCTCTTCCAGGGCGATTTCGTCAAAGGGATTGATGCTCATCTTGACGCCATCGGTATCCACACCGCTGCCATCCGGTTTGATACGGATTCGAACGTTGTAATCCACAACGCGTTTGATGCCAACCAGTATTTTCATGGGTATTCCTTACTAATGTGATTTACAAATGTGATTTTTGGTCAGAGATTCTGGTAATTGGGTCCACTGCCACCTTCCGGAGTGACCCAGTTGATGATCTGGTACGGATCCTTGATGTCACAGGTCTTGCAGTGTACGCAATTTGCTGCATTGATTTGCAGCCGAATACCGGCATCGGCTTGCTCATCTTCGACAATTTCGTAAACATTGGCCGGACAAAAGCGCGTACAGGGGTGATTGTACTCCTCACCGCAACGGGTAATACAGATATCGGGTTCGAGAATTTGCAGGTGCACCGGCTGGTCTTCATCGTGTTCGGTGGCGGCAAAATACACCGATGCCAGGCGGTCACGCGGTGCCAGGTCGCGTTTGACCCAGTGTCGATCAATGGTCTTAGTATCACTCAAATTCCGTAACGAGGAATGGTCTGCGTGATTGTGTAGGGTGCGGGGTAATTTACCGGCGGTGATGGTCTCAATCCCAGCGGTAATCAGGCCACGCCAAAGTCCCTTGTTAAAACCGGGGCGGATATTCCGCACCTTGTGCAGTTCCTTCATGACCGGCGACGACCTCAGGGCGGCATCGAATCCGTCGGCGCTACCCTTGTCAGCAATATGGACCGCGGCCAGCATTCCGGAACGGATGGCCTGGTGTGTGCCCTTTATTTTTGGCAGGTTTAGCAAGCCTGCGGCATCGCCGATCAACAGCGCTCCCGGCATGTCTACGCGGGGCAGGGACTGGGAACCACCCTCAATGATCGTACGGGCACCACCGGAGAGAATTTCCCCCCCCTCAAACAGGGGCTTGATTTCGGGGTGGTGTTTGAACTGCTGAAATGCTTCAAACGGGGAAAATTCAGGGTCGGAATAATCCAGGGCGGTTACAAAACCCACTGCCACACGGTCCTTGTCCAGGTGATATATGAAACTGCCGCCATAGGTGGATTTATCCAGTGGCCAGCCGATGGAATGCTGTACCAGGCCCGGTTTGCACTTGCCTGCATCAACTTGCCAGAGTTCCTTGATACCTACCCCATAACACTGTGGGTCAGATTCCTTGTCCAATTCGTATTTGCTGATCAGTTGTTTGCTCAGGTGGCCACGGCAGCCTTCTGCCAGCACCGTCAGCGGTGCGTGGATTTCGATACCTTGCATGTAGGTGTCTTTGGGTTGTCCATCCCGGTCCACACCCATATCACCGATGATGACTCCACCGACTGCGTTGTCCACTGTGTAGAAAATTCCAGATGCTGCGTATCCCGGGAAAATATCCACCCCCACGGCTTCCGCCTGCGGTGCCAGCCAGGCACATAGAGCGCCCAGGGATACGATAAAGTTACCGTGGTTTTTCTGCTGCGGCGGCGTGGGCAGTTTCCGTTTGGAGGTAGCCGTCAGGTAGGAGAGCTCATCACGTTCAACCGGAACACAAACGGGTGGTGGATTATCCCGCCAGCCGGGAAGCAATTCGTCCAACGGTCCGGGTTCAATGACGGCACCAGAGAGGATGTGGGCACCGACTTCGGCACTCTTTTCAATGACCGCGACCATCAGGTCCGGTTTGAGTTGTTTCAGGCGAATGGCACAGGCAAGACCCGACGGTCCCGCCCCGACGATGATCACGTCATATTCCATGACTTCGCGTTCAGTCACTGTCTCACTCATTCCGATTCCTGAATTCTCGATTTGAACGGTCAATTATATCGACTAAATCCACTGCATGGATAGTTTGTATCGGGATTTTCTTCGCCACTCGGCAGCAAAGTTTGAAGTAGACCTGATTTCGGGTGACTTGTTGCCGTATCCGCCATAAGTTCGGTCGGGTATCTGCGTCGAAATTGTGGTTGAAAATACCAAATTGGTGTCTTGCATATGGTCAGCGCCCGCTGTCGGTGGACACATAACCCGGACCTTTGACAAACCGTCCCGGGGTAGCACCGGTATGCTCACCATCCAATAGCACCGGTACGCCGTTTACGATGACATCACGGACACCGGTGGCGTACTGATGGGGGTCGGCAAAGGTGGCGTGGTCCTGGATTTGGGCCGGGTCAAAAATTGCGATATCCGCAAAGTAACCGGACTGCAGGCTGCCACGGTCACTGATGCCCAGGTTGCCGGCAGGAAAAGAGGTCAGCCTGCGTATCGCCTCGGCCAGCGAAATAACCTGCTCGTCACGAACATATTTGCCCAGCAGACGCGCGAAATTTCCATAAGCTCGTGGGTGCGGATTGGAAAGCAGGAACACGCCTTCGGGTGCCATTGACCCGGCATCGGAATCAAAAGCCATCCAGGGCTGAGCGATTTTCTTGCGGATATTGTCCTCCGACATGATGAAATAAACGGTCTCCACGCGGCTGCCATCTTCCACCACCAGGTCCATCATGGTGATTTCGGGTGATGTTCCCCGCATTTCCGCCACTTCAGCCAGTGTTTTGCCGGTCAGATATTTGAGGTCGGGGTTTTTGAAACCGACCAACAGCAATCGCTCCGCACTCCCGGCTGCCTGGTAAAGGTTTTCCCAGGCATCGGTCGGGGTGGTGATTTCCTCAATCAGTTGTGCACGGATGTCCGGTTCCTGCAAGCGTTTGGCCCATTCATCATAACCACCCTCCTGAACCCACGGTGGCATGGACGCATCCAGACCAGTGGCCCCGGCAGTGTAGTTATACATATCGGCCGTTATATCGAGACCTTCTGCACGTGCAGCTTCGACCTTTTCAAATACCTGTTCCAGTTTGTGCCAGTTGTCTTTGCCAGCGGCTTTTAGATGATAGATTTCTGCACCAATTTCGGCCTCACGGGCAATACTGATCAACTCATCCACCGCTTCGAGCAACTGGTTTCCTTCACTGCGCAAATGGGAGATATATCGTCCACCATACTCGGCTGCGATGGTGCTCAGTGCGATCAGTTCTGCGGTGTCGGCATAGAACGCGGGCGCATAGATCAGGGAAGATCCCACCCCCATCGCACCTTCTTCCATGGCCTGTCTTACCAACTCCTGCATACGTTGAAGCTCTGCCGTATCAGGGGCACGGTTCTCGTAGCCCAGTTCATGAATACGCACCGTGGCCGCACCAATGAATGATGCGACATTGGTTGAGACGCCTTTTTGTTCAAGAAACTCGAAGTACTCACCCAACGTGGTCCAGCTGATGTCAAAATTGATATCACCCTGCTGTTTCAGGTATTGGGTCTTCATCGTTTCATTCATGGGGCCCATGGAAAAGCCTTCGCCCATGACTTCCAGTGTCACACCCTGGCGGATGTCCCCCTGTGACCGGCCATCTTCAATCAGTGACCTGTTTGCCCAGCTGAGCATATTGATAAAACCCGGTGCCACCGCCATCCCCGTGGCATCAATGGTCTGATTGGCTGTTCCGATATCGGAACCCAGGGCGGTGATCCGGTCACCGATGATACCGATGTCCGCCTGGTACGGATCGCCACCGCTGCCGTCATAGACCAGGCCGTTGGCGATCAGCAGGTCAAATTCAGGTGCAACTGGAGGCAACTCCGTGGTGGGGGCATCACAGAATGAAAGTGAAAGTGCCAGTCCTAGCGATAGTATGATTTTCTTGATCATGAGGATACCTGGGGAAAAGGAATGAATTTTGTTGTGTAGTGCGGATTGTACCTGTAGCACAGATGAATAGTGACGGTAGCCAGATTTAACCAGCCCATAAAGTCAGCCCTGGCAGACGAAGTTTGAAGTCTTCATTGATCAATCCCCTTTGTTCATTCCAAAGCATTATTTGTGGTTTTGTCTGAAAAGTAGATTGAGGACGGATGTGAGGTCAGTGGGTTGTTGATCTGCTAAAGTAAATCCTTTCTCAATATCAACCAGCCCCGCCGGCTGACACCGGAGTTATGCAATGGCCTATACAGACTGGATGATCCGAACCCGCCAACTCGGGACCTGCAGTTGCGATTATGGCTGTCCCTGTGAGTTCAACGCAGCACCGACCCGGGTACCCTGTGAGGGTGTAATGGCGCTGGAGATCACCGAGGGTTATTTTGGCGACATCAGGCTTGATGGACTGCGTGTGGCGGGGGTTTATCACTGGCCGGGCGCTGTGCATGAATGTGGTGGCACCTGGTGGAGCATCATCGACAAGTCCGCAACCGAAGAACAGGTGGATGCGTTATTCAAAATCCTGGGCGGAGAAGAACAGGTACCCACCACCGGATTTGCCATTTACGGCGCCACCATTGAACACGAACCGGATCCATTTTTTGCTGAGATAGAATTTGAATGGGATATCGAAGGTCGCACCGGACGATTTGTAGTCGAAGGTGTTCTCGAGGCCGATATCATACCCATCAGCAACCCGGTGACCGGTGAACCGCACTACATTTCCATTCGCCCCCACGATGGTTTTGAGTTTCGAGAGGCTGAAATGGCCAGTGCCACTTTCTGGGCAAAAGGGGAACTGGAGCACAGCCACGCAAAAAGATTTGCGGCGATTACCTACGTGAGTTACGGGCCACAGGGAATTATTCCCGCTGAGAGCCTGCCCGCACGACGGGGTTGAACACACAATCAAGCACATCAATAGCGACAATCACATGAATAAAACAGGCAGGGCAAAAGAATGAAAATGAAACTCCATTGGCAAATACTCATTGGACTGGCAGCAGGTGCACTGTTCGGAATATTTGCGGCGGTCAACCAACTGGGTGATTTTACCCGGGACTGGGTGACACCGTTTGGTACCCTGTTTGTCAACCTGTTGAGGTTGATCGCGATGCCGTTGGTATTCGCTTCGCTGGTCACCGGTGTGGCTTCGCTGGCGGATGTCAGCAAGCTGTCGCGCATGGGGGGCAGGACGATCGGGATTTACCTTCTGACCACGGTATTTTCCATCACCATCGGTCTGCTGGTGGTCAACTTCCTGGAACCCGGAAAATCCCTGCCACCTGAAGTTAGTGCCAGTCTGCAGGCTTCCTATGTTGATCAGGTGGAAGTTCGTGCCGACACCATCGAGAAAGTCAGGGATCGGGGACCATTGCAACCGATGGTCGATATCGTTCCGCAGAATATTGTCGCCGCTTTGAGTGAGAACATCCGTATGTTGCAGGTGGTGTTTTTTGCCCTGTTTTTTGGTGTCTGCCTGATCCTGGCCCCGAATGAAAACACAGGTACGGTGAAGTCGTTGATCCGGGGTATGAACGACGTGATCATCAAGATGGTCGACCTGATCATGTACATTGCACCGGTGGGTGTTTTCGCACTGATCGCCGGTACCATCACCGCAGTTGCGGGCGATGACATCGCTTCTGTTTTGAGTCTGCTGAATTCTCTGGGTTTCTATACCCTGGTGGTGATAATGGGGCTGATGTTGCACGTGTTGCTGGTTTATTGTTCCTTTGTACATTTCTTTACCCGCTTCAGTCTGAAGCAGTTCTTCACAGGCATTGCACCGGCCCAGTTACTTGCATTTTCTACCAGCTCCAGTGCGGCCACCCTGCCGGTCACGATGGAATGCGTGGAGGACAATCTGGGTGTGAAAAGAGAGGTGGCATCCTTCGTTCTGCCACTCGGTGCCACCATCAACCTGGATGGAACCGCCCTGTACCAGGCCGTCGCGACGGTGTTCATTGCCCAGGCACTGGGTATGGAATTGAACCTGGCCGCACAGCTGACCATTGTATTGACCGCCCTGCTGGCATCTATTGGCACGGCACCGGTTCCCGCCGCCGGTATCATCATGCTGGTCATCGTACTCGAATCCGTCGGGGTTCCGTCCTCTGGTATCGCCTTGATCCTGGGTGTGGACCGCATACTGGACATGGTGCGAACCGCCACCAATGTGACCGGTGATGCAGCGGTTACCGTGCTGGTAAGTGATGCCGAAGAGAGGGCATCCGCCCGTTCAGGCTGATATTCCGGTTAACACCGGATTCGGTGTAAGGATTGGTTATGGGTAGTGTTTTTTACAGAAATCCCCGGCACGATTACCCGGTTGGGGTGCGCGGTTACGGCGTTTACCTCTACGACGCCGACGGCAAACAGTATCTTGATGGCAGTGGCGGGGCTGCCATTTCCTGCCTGGGTCACGGTCACCCGGTGGTGGTCGAGGCGATCCGTTTGCAGGTGGGCAGGATGGCGTTTGCCCATACCCTGTTTTTTACCAACCATCCGCAGGAGCAACTGGCGGCCGAAATTGCCGGTCGGTTTGGCGAGGATAATGCCCGGGTGTATTTCCTGTCCGGTGGATCCGAGGCCAATGAGACCGCGGTCAAACTGGCCCGTCAATATTGGCTCTCGCAAGGCAGGGACCAGAAACACCTGGTCATTTCAAGACATCAGAGTTACCACGGCAATACTCTGGGTGCCTTGTCATTGTCCGGAAACCCTGTGCGTCGCAAGGTCTTTGATCCATTGCTGTATGACTGGCCACGTATTGATCCCTGTCACGCGTACCGGTATCAATGGGGGGACGAGAGTGAACTGGAATACGGTATACGCACCGCCAATTTACTGGAGGACGCGATAAAAAGTGCGGGTGCGGAAAATGTAGCGGCCTTTATTGCAGAGCCCGTCGTCGGCGCGACGCTGGGTGCGGTACCCGCAGTCGAGGGCTATTTTCAGACCATCAGGGAGATCTGTGACCGGTACGAGGTGCTGCTGATTCTCGATGAAGTGATGGCGGGCTGTGGACGTACCGGGAGTTATTTTGCATTTGAGGCCGACAATGTCCTTCCGGATATGGTAACCCTTGCCAAGGGACTGGCCGGCGGTTATCAGCCCCTGGGTGCGGTCGTTGCAAGGGGGTTTATCCACCGGGGTATCGTCGAGGCATACGGTGCTTTTTCCCATGGCCATTCCTATGTCGGCCACGCCACGGCAACGGCTGCGGGTCTGGCGGTCATTCGAACCGTGGAAAAGGACGATCTACTGGCAAATGTCAGGCAGACCGGTGCGGATCTGCGTGAACACCTGCGTGAAACATTCCGTGAGCACCCGCATGTAGGAGATATCCGAGGTCGTGGTCTGTTGATTGGCATGGAATTGGTTCAGGATCGGATTACCCGCAAGGGTATTAGCAGGGAACTGGGGTTAGCGACGAAGATTCGTAATACAGCCATGGAGAACGGTTTGATCTGCTATCCGGGTAGCGGGACGGCAGATGGTGTTGATGGCGCCCATATCCTGCTGGCACCGCCATTCATCTGCCAGTCACAACACGTCGATGAACTGGTTGCAAAGCTGGAAAAGACCCTGGCACAGATGCGGTTTGTTTAGCCTGAACGCCGGTGGTTCATTGCGTGTCCATTGGCACATCATAACTTTTAACAATGAACGCCAGTGTAGTGTATAGACCAGTGGTGACCAGGATATCCAACTGTTGATGGACACTGAAGTGCTGCTCCATTCTGCAGCGTGTGTCCGCTGACATTCCATGATCAGCGTAACAATCATCAACCGCTTGTAACAAAGCCGATTCATCCGCCTGCCAACCAGGGGCATCCGGTCCCAGCCTGATTCGCTCAATATCTTCCTCGCCCAGACCAGTGTGCAGAGCAGACACCACATGGTTTCTCCATTCATATGCCGCCTGGCTGTTATGCGCAGTGCGCAGGATCAGCATTTCCCTGTGTTTGTCCGACAGCGTGTTGCCATGAACCACGTGATTTCGAATCGGCATCCAGGCCTTCATGAGTGCCGGGTGACGGGCCAGGGTTTTATGGATATTCAGGGGTTTGGCCAGGAAACTGCGTATTGCCTGCAACTCCTGTGGCCAATGTTCTGCTGCCAATGGGTCGAGATTCCCAGTGAATGCGGGTGATTTCTTCAAGTCATATCTCCTTGGGGCATACTGCTCAAATGGGTTAACCGAAATGCAGATTGTGGTACTATGCGCGCTAACAAAATTTTAACATGTACAATGCATGATCCGTGCATTGGATTTATCGATCGAGACCAGGTTCAAATCAAGAATTGAGCGAGCCTGGTACAAAGTGTTCAAAAGTCTGTAGGAGGACGAACCAAATGAAGTATACGAACAAGTTTATTAATGGCATTTACGCCCTGACAATGGCTTTAATATTTGCAAGCCCGGCGTTGGCCGAAAATGCGGGTAATGCCAGTGAACCAGTTGCCAATGACGATTCAGACCAGGACCGGGTCACCCGGTTGGCTCAGAATGAAGAGTCCGAAGGTGTACTCGAAGAAGTGGTCACAACGGGTACACGTAGCGCGAAACCGCGTTCGGCAGCCGATTCGACCGTTCCCATTGATGTATTGTCAGGGGAGGACTTCAACTCCTACGGCGGGACGGCAGATCTCACCGACAACCTGAAAGCCATGGTGCCTTCCTATACGGCGACACCGGCTACCGGCGACGGCAGTGCCTTTGTACGACCCACATCACTGCGTGGCACAGCATCTGACCAGGCCCTGGTCCTGGTTAATGGCAAGCGCAGACACCGTTCCGCCCTGGTGCAATTCTTTGCACCTGCAGCAGGTAACGGTGCACACGGCGTGGACATCGGCATGATTCCGGGTATCGCCGTCAAACAGGTGGAAGTCCTGCGTGACGGTGCTGCAGCGCAGTACGGTTCTGATGCGATCTCCGGTGTGATCAACTTCATCATGAAAGACGCGGATGAAGGCGGCGAAGCACAGATTCAATACGGTGAGCACTATGATGGTGAACAGAGCATGAAATTCGCAGCCAACGCCGGTTTCAGCATCGGTGGCAATGGATTTGTTAATGCCAGTCTCGAAGTGATCGACAATGATGGGCTGTCACGTGGTATTCAGAGAAGCAATGATGTTGCAAACCTGATTGCAGCAGGTGTATCACCCGGTTTGATCGGTGCAGACGCCCCGTTTGGTGACGCTCCATTTTTACAGACCTGGGGTCGCCCACAAACCAGTGGCACACGGTTTTTTGTCAACATGGGTTATGACATCAGTGATTCAGCGCATGCCTACGCCCGTGCGGGTTTTGCCAATACCGAAGGCCGATATCGCTTTTTCTATCGCAATCCGAACCACTCAAGCCTGTCGCCATTACGCGCCATGGGCTTTACCGGTCTGACCGCAGGATTCACGCCATTTCTTGATGGCGACCAGACCGATGGTTCAGTGGTCGGTGGTATCCAGGGTGAATTCGACAACGGTATGAATTATGACTTCAGTGGTTCCTGGGGAAAAAACAGGCTGGATTATTTCCTGAACAACACGGTCAATCCTGATCTGGGTCTGACCTCCTCACTTGAAATCCCACAAATGGATTTCAACGTAGGTGCCTACAGGCAGTCCGAGTTGGGTATCAACACTGATTTCTCCTACCCCGTAACCGATGCAGTAAACCTGGCGTTTGGCGCGGAATACCGTGAAGAAATCTATACCGTTTCGGCGGGTGAACCCAGTGCCTCGGTTGGAGCGGGATCCAGTGGATTCAAAGGAATTACCGAAGCGGATTCAGGTGAATTTTCACGTGAGAATTTCGCCCTCTATGGTGATGTAGAGCATGATGTCAGTGACGATTTACTGATGCAATACGCTTTACGCTATGAGGATTTCTCTGATTTTGGCAGCACATTGAACGGTAAAATCGCCTCACGCTACAGGATCAACGATGCGTTTGTCCTGCGTGGTGCTGTCTCAACCGGTTTCCATGCACCGACACCCGGACAGTCCAATGTACGTACTACCATCACAACATTTGATGGTGTAACCGGTCTGCAGGTTGAAGAAGGACTGGTGCCTTCTACCGATCCCCGTGTTGCACAGGTGGGCGGAACCGCATTGACAGAGGAGACTTCGGTTAACTTCTCTTTGGGCTTCACTGCTGACATTGGTGACAACACGAGTCTGACCTTTGATCTGTACCAGATCGCTGTCGATGACCGTATTTACCGCACTGGTGACATTGCGGTGCCCGGTACGACCAACACCATCTCGTTTTACACCAACGCGCTTGATGTAGAGCATTCCGGTGTGGACATCGTGTTGAACTCTGATTTCGAATGGTCTGGAAACGCCAATACGGCACTGACATTTGCTTACGCCTATAACAAGATTGAAGTTACCGGCCAGGAGCAGATCAACGGTGTTAACCCGGTCAGCGAAGGTTTGATCGAGGATATCGAAAACAATTATCCCAATCACCGTTTCGTGTTGACCACCAACACCTTCTTCGGTGAGCAGTGGAATATGCTGGTAAGGGCCAATTACTATGGCAAGCACTATGATGAACGTGGCCGGATTGGCGCAGCTTCCGATCCCAGCGCAGAAATTGGCTCAACCATTTATTTCGATGCCGAACTGGGCTTCCAGATGAGTGACAATGTCAGATTTGCACTTGGTGCCGTGAACATTTTTGATTCTTACATTGATGAAATCGGTCCGCCAAATGCCAACCGCATCAGCGTTGGTCTGCAGTATCCACGCAGGAGCGCCGCGAACTACGAAGGTGGTTCATGGTATCTGAAGGCGATGTATAGCTGGTAGATTCCCAGCTTTCTACCTAAATCAAGAGGCACGGTCATTTGATCGTGCCTCTTTTTTTTGGTCTGGGAAATTTAGAGGGTAAATGTGACCTGGCTACAACTGTCCGTCACTTGCTGTTTTATTGATTTCGGCCATCAGGCCGGAATCGCCGTAACGTCCGGGGTGAAAATAGCGGCTGTAAGCAGGCACACGTGCACCCATCATCCAGTCCGCACATAACTCACCTGCACCACAGGCGGCCATGGTGCCGTAGCCGGACAAGGCTGATACGGTATAAATTCCAGTGCCGGGTAATGGCCCAATCAATGGCAGGTTTTCAGGGGTGCGAGTGTAATAACCCGAAAATTGCACAATGGGAGTAGGGGGTTGGTCTACATAATTCGACAGCGCCGGGATAAACCTGCTGGCCCCACGCAAGGTGATATTGGGGAAATCAAAATCATCCGGGTTCTCCCAGCGGGGTTCTTCAGGTTTTCGGTTATAGGCCCATCCCAACTTGATATTGGCGCGACCCTCGGGTTTGATGTGCAGACCGGCAGGAAATTCATCCAATAACCAGCAGAATTCCGGATCGACACTGATAAGGTCTCTTTCCTCCTCATTCCAGATCAGGTGATGCGCATCTGAAAAAATCGTAAATGGCATATCCCGGGGAATGACCTCCAGGGGATCCGGAATGATGAATTTGCGCTGTAATATGGATTCGACCGGCAGCCTGATATTCAACATCGATAAAAACTCATTGATGAATGGCCCGGGGCAAAGCACCAGTTTTTCCGTCGCCAGTTCCTTGCGGCCATCTGCACCATCCAGCCTGAGATAGAATCCGGAAGGATTTTTCTCGATTGATTCAACGTGGGCCTGTCGATATTTGACTCCGGCCTGTTTTGCCAAAGCGAGCATTAACGAGCCCAGTGCATACACATCCAATGCACCCGCCCGCTTGATGTGCACCATCTGCCGGATAGCCGCAGAAAGCCAGGGGTGTGTCCGGCGTATCAGGTCCTGGTCCAGCACACGAATCAGATTGCCCTCGTTGTCCGGGTTTTGCAGATGATCCGAGGGGAAAATTTCCTGCCCCGGGGACTCACTGACAAAGTCATAACCCGAGTAACGCATATTGAATACATCGTCGTTTTCTGCAGCCAATTGATCTATCAGTTCAAGACTCCGACCGGTGAGTGCCGTCATACATGGCTGGGGCCAGTAGTCCCGAAAATTCTCACCCGACTTGCTGGTGGTCAACGACAGGGGTTGTTGCCTGTCTATCAACACGATGTTGGATTGGCTGTATTTGACCGCCAGTGACCAGGCGGTGGCAATTCCGGCGATTCCGGCTCCGCAGATTACAATGTTGGTACGATCCATTGGTTTAGTTTGAACGGATTTCACCGTGAATTAAAGCGGGGCAGCTATTTGAATCATGATTGGACCCGGTGAGCAAAAACAGGAATACAGCCCGGGATCATTCTCAAACCAATCTTGTAACAAAACCTGCTGCGGTCCGTTTAATTGGGATGCGACTAATAATTTCGTTACTGACTGGTCTGATCTTTTGCAGCACATCGAAGGCCGAGCTTAGACCGGAGCAATGGCAATCCGACCTGCGTGAATTGGTTTCTTGCGTCTAAGTCCTTCATCACCGTTTTTCTGGTAAGCGTTACGCCAAACATAAAACAACGACCTTGGCACACCGAAGTAACGGCAGGTCTTGGCGATATTACCTGATTTAACTGCGTGATCTAAGATTCGTCGCTTACGCCTTATTTCTCTTTCTTCTGCTTTCATTACTGAGCCCTCCATGTGATTCAAAATACATGAAGTGTCCAAAAGGGTCCTACATTCTTACAGTCAACCACAACTCCGATCCTTCGTCTGCATTTGTCATCAGTGGCTCTCTCGGACATCCGGCCCCTTGTTCACCTATTTCCCGGTAGATAGAGTCAATATTTTCAATTGAGAAATACAATGTGGGCCCGCCCACAATGACCTCATCCGATTGACTTAGTCGAGTCGTTTGCTGAAACGCACAATGGCAAGAAACATCAGGACCGCAATAAATCCGCCCAGCACGGCCAGTTCCCCAGAGAGTTCCTGCAAGTTGGCCCCACGTAACACCACACCACGGATTAACCGGATAAAGTGTGTCAATGGCAGGGCTTCCGCAATCATTTGTGCAGGTCTGGGCATACCGGCAAAAGGAAAGATGAAGCCGGATAAAAGTATGGATGGCAACAGGATGAAAAAAGTCAGCTGCATGGCCTGGAACTGTGTGCTGACCATGGTTGAAATCACCAAACCCAGTGCCAGGTTGGCGATGATGAAGGCCAGGGTGACAATATAGACATCCAGCAGACTGCCACGCATCGGCACCTCGAACAGGTAGTGACCGAGCAGTAACACCAGGCTGACCTGGACCAGGCCGATCAAGACATAGGGCGATATCTTGGCCAGCATCAGTTCCGGTATTTTGATCGGTGTGTTGATCAGCAATTCCAGGTTTCCGCGTTCTCGCTCTCGAACAATGGCCACGGCGGTAAACAGGATCATGGTCATGGTCAGAATCACCCCAATCAGGCCAGGTACGGTGTTGACCGGTGAACGGCGTTCAGGATTGTAATAGGTACGGACTTCCAGAATCGGGGCGGAATCATTGTAAGGGGAGGTTCCCGATTGTTGGGCCACCTGGGCCAGTTGCGCGGCGGCACCCTGTACCACTGTGTCCGAGCCATCGATCAGCAATTGCACCGCTGCACGGTCAGGCTGTGTTAATCGCCGGTCAAAATCCGACGGTATGTAGATACCGACACTGATTTCGCCTCGTCGCATCAACAATTCAAGTTCGCTGGCGTCCCGGGCCTGCGTCTTGATGCTGATGATCTGTGATTGTGACAGGTCCATGACCAGTTGACGTGATGCCGAGGTGCCCGCCATGTCGACGACGGCGGCATCGAGGTCACGCACATCCATGTTGATGGCATAGCCGAACACCAGCAACTGTAACACCGGGATACCGATGATCATGCCAAATGTCAGTCGGTCACGCCGTAATTGCTGAACCTCTTTCCTGATGATGGCAAGTATTCTTTGCAGGGACTTCATGTGTGCTTCCCGATCCGGGTTGCGGCGACAAATACGTCCTCCAGTCCGGCCCTGGTAATGTGGCACTCGGTCAGGCTCAGACCTTCCTTTTTGATGACGTCAGAGACAGCAAGGTCGGGTGAAGGCTGGTCAAAGGCTACCATCACCCGCAATATATTACCCACCTGGGCAGAACTGTGAACAAAGGATTCACGCTGTAATAATTTGCCCACCTTGCGCGGTTGCTTTGACTCGACAATGACTATACGGGCGTCAATCTGATCTTCCAGGTCTTCCGGACTGCCCTCGGCGACCAGCTTACCCTGATCCAGAATGGCCAGCGCATGGCAGCGTTCGGCCTCGTCCATATAATGGGTTGAAACCAGGATCGTTGTGCCCTCATCCACCAGGTCAAACAGCGATTCCCAGAAATCACGCCGGTTTTCGGGGTCGACCGCACTGGTGGGCTCATCCAGCAGTAATAATTCGGGTTCATGTAGCGTTGCTGCTGCAAGGGCCAGGCGCTGTTTCTGACCACCGCTGAGTGTTCCCGCATACTGATCAAGGAATCTGTTGAGACCGTAACGATCAGCAGTAGCAGCGATTCGTTGCTTTTTCAGACTCCGTTCCAGTGTGTAAATGTCTGCCATGAAGCGCAGATTCTCGGCAACGGTCAGGTCCTCAAACAAGGAAAATTTCTGTGTCATGTAACCCACCTTCAATCGCAGCGCTTCGGCATCGGTGGGTATGGAATGTCCCAGAACAGTGATATCGCCTGCGGTGGGTGTCAGCAGTCCACACAACATACGGATGGTGGTGGACTTTCCAGAACCGTTGGGTCCCAGGAAACCGTAGATCCGTGAACGTGGAATGTCGAGATCCAGTGCCTGTACGGCCTTTACCTTGCCAAAATCTTTGCCAAGGTTTCGTGCCCGTATGGCAACTTCTGCCTGCACCTCAGTTTTCCTGTGAGAAACCGGTGGGAAAATCAACCTCAAGCGGCAGACCGGAAGGCAGGGAATCTGCCCCCGGAACATTGATCTCCGCCAGGTAACTCAGACGCGACCGATCGTGCTCGGTCAACGCGAAATAAGGTGTGAAACTGGCATCGGATGACACCCAGCTTACGGTTCCGGTGAGATTCGGATGTCCGCCGATACGGACTGTCAGTTGATTTCCCGGCTGAACACGGCTTCTGATGTGTTCGGGTACATAGATCCGAGCGTAGATCCTGGCGCTGTCCAGCAACACCACGACCGTGGTACCCGGCAGGGGACGTTCACCCAATTGAAACAACCGTTTGTCCAGCACACCACTGGTGGGGGCATAAATCTTGAGTCGTTCCAGATCCAACTGTGCCTGGCTGACACGGGCATTGGCGGCATCCAGTACTGCACTGGCCTGCTGCAACTCCTCAACCGTGGTGCCGTTGAGCAGACTGTCGAGTGCCTCCTTTGCAGCATGTTCTGCAGCCACAGCGGTCTTCCAACGGGTCTCGGCTGTATCCATTCTTGCCTGGTCGGATAGTTTACGTTCAAATATTTCCTTCGCGCGCTGAAGGTTGGCAGCCGAATTCCTGCTCACGGCCTGGCTGGATTCGAGTTGGGCTCGCGCCTGGCGGATGGCTTCCTCGCGGGGGCCGCGTTGCAACTCGGCAAGCCGCGCCGTCGCCTGGTCCCGCAATGCACTCACCTGTGCCAGCATCATGGCATGTCTGGCCGGGTCTTGTTCCAGCACCAGTTCACCCGCCTCGATGTACTGGCCATCCTGAAAATGGATGGCGGAAATCGGTTCATTGCTTTCGACCCTGAGTTCAATGCGGTCACGCTCCAGTGTACCGACCATAAAGGTTTTTTCCGTGCTCTCACATGCCGCCAGTGTGATCGTCAGGATGGCAGTCAAACATTCTTTGTACCTCATTTTGACATCCCCTTATCAAGCAAACTGGCAACCCGTTGATTCAGCATTTCAATACCCTTGTTTGTGAAGTCTATATCCAGCACCTGCTCTGCCAGTGTGCGTGCAATAAAAGGAAAAAAGCTCATGGACAGGATCATCAGTGCCGCGAAGTCAGGATCAAGATCATCTCGCAGCTGACCCTTTGATTTTTCGCGTTTGACCAGTTCGGGCAGGGCGCCACCCAGACGTGGTGCCATGTTTTCAATAAAATAATCCTGCATTTCCCCCCCGGGAAGCAACACCTCCCGGGTCATCAACCGGGGAATATTCGGATGCTCTGCAGCCATTGAAATCAGCAGATGTGAAATATCCCCGATGCCGGCCTGTTGATCGTCCTTAAAATTAGCCAGTGCCTTTATCAGTGGTGCCAGTGCACGTTCGAGTGTTGCCTGCAACAGGTCACGCTTATTGCCAAAATAATAGTGCACCAGTGCAGGGTTCACACCGCAGCTGTCGGCGATGCGTCTGATCGGAGTTGCGGCGTAACCTGATTCGGTAAACATCTGTTCGGCAGTATCCAGAATTTTTTCTCTGAGATCCTGTTGACCGGTTTCCAGCGGCCGGCCCCGGGACCGTCTGGAAGCGGTCTCTGCTTGATTTACCTGGTTCATGTTCAAATATTAATTAAACGTTTAATTAATTGCAAGAAATACCCAATATTGACTGTTGAAACAGTGACGGAGACTGTAATATCAATGGCCATGGGCGCATCAGGATCGACCCATTAGGAGAGGTCACAATATAGTGAGCATAAGAAGAGTGACAGGCGTATTTACTCAATCTCACGTGTCATTGGATTGCCCTTCATGCCGGTTGTCAGCCAGGTGGCCATGAAATCTCGCCAATTACAGCGGCATTTTTCAATTAGAATTATCGATGAGTATCGATTATTGGGTTTTCAGCTAAAATTGAACGTATTGGTCTTTTCAAATTAGATACATAATTGCTATGAATAGATTTAAATTTGTGTTTCTTGTGGTTTTCCTTTCTGGTTGTTCCATGGATTGGACTCGTCCCGATACCACGCAAGATCAATTGGAACGAGACTTATCTGCGTGCAAGCAACAAGCATCATTATTGTATCCGGTGACACCAGCAGTAATGGGCAGTGGCACTACCGGGTCGACTCGCATGAAATGTTCTCAAGGGGGGAAAGACGGCAGCGTAACCCGCTGCAGCCCAGTGGGCGGAGGAGCTTCCACCCCTCCTATGGCGTATGACTCGAGTTCGGGGGTCCGGTCAGACGCGGTATCAAGTTGTTTAAAGTCAAAAGGGTATACCAAGGAATAAAAGAGGGGGTCATCAAGCGAGTTTGCTGCTAGTAAAAGGGAAATAGCAACAATGCATATCGTGGAGTTTTTCTTAAAATCAGTTCAGACTTAATCAAAATAGACTTCCGCAATTATTCTGCCTGTCAGATTCCGCCGCTAGAATCCACCCCCCTATGCATCTATTTCAGGTTATTTTCCAAATTCAGTGAGATAAACGCGGTGTCGCTCCTGGGAGGGCTGCCAGGTTGATGATTGCGCCTGAATATCTCTGTATGAATGCATTAGCATGAGGCAAATAACTACTGGCAGTATTCATTTGTGGTCTTGCAGCGCATAATGAGATTGCGTTCAATGTACCAACCCATCTTCAGCATCTGGGCTGGCGTCAGTTGGGGATCAAAACCCGGTTCAAAGTTGCAACCAACTGGCTCAAGCAATTGATAGTTGTACCCACGCTGCATGAGGTCGTTAACTGCCACCTTTCTCAATCCTGATTTTCGTTGGCTATCTGCCATATCAATCAGGAAGGGCGCAATGTAATGAGTGAGCGCTCATTCAGAAGAACCCTTCAGGTCATTCACCTGAGCAAGTATTTGCTCGATCTTTGACATCCCGATCTCTATATCCGCCCCACAAACGATGGCACCAGCGCGCGCTATTATGCTACTGGCAACCAATGAACATGGCCCCCCAATAATTACGGGGACGTCTGTAGCCGCCACCAGTGCCGGCAACTGGTCTCTGAAAACCTCGGGTGCTGGTTGAATCGTACCGGAAAGTATAATGGCCGCACAGCCAGATTTTTCAGCCACGTACGGCAAGTCTTCCATTGGCATGTCAGCGCCAAGAATAATGGCGCGAAAGCCTCGTTCATTGGCTGAAAGGGCCAATA
The DNA here is from genome assembly GCA_014238945.1 of Lysobacterales bacterium. Taxonomy (GTDB): domain Bacteria; phylum Pseudomonadota; class Gammaproteobacteria; order Xanthomonadales; family SZUA-36; genus SZUA-36. The sequence continues at coordinate 93,482 of JABAAB010000046.1, read as the reverse complement.
ACAGGAGTCCAATTTCGTGTTGATCGCCCGGAAGGCATGCGAGCAAAACCTTCTGCCCTTGGCTTTGACGGGTTCGGTGGTGAAGACGGGCACCGAGTTTACTGCGAAGATAAAATCCGAAAAAGTGTTCTTCAGCGACACTTCCGGTCATGTTGTTCCATCTGTCTCCAAGCTGTATCAGTAAGGGATTTAGCAGTCGCTTTGTAACTGTCTTGACGGGATGAAGTGAGAGCATTTCAGTGTAACTCTCATCCAATGCAGCCTCATCGAAGTAAATGACCGCGGACTGCATGTGATTAATATGTTTTTGCCAGACATCCTGGGCGCTTGCTTCTTTCGAAGTCACAGGAGAGCCCTGCCGGGAGAGTTCTGCTTTAACTTGGCCAATCCGCATCCCACGATCCAATAGTGCGACAGTTCGATTAATAATGTCGATATCAGCTTGTGTATAAAGACGATGCCCACTGCTTTTACGCACCGGGTTTATCAGGCCGTAGCGGCTTTCCCAAGCCCGCAGAGTGATTGAGTTGACGTTGGTCAATGAAGAAACTGTGCGAATTGGAAATAGGGCATCCGAATTGGCCATATTCGATGAGGTGCCTTTTGACATAGGAAGCTCCAATCATATTTAGTTATACATTAACTCTACATTTAGTTATACAAACAATCAACATACTGTTGTGGTTGAACCAAAGAAAGACGCCCCAGGCACAACCATGGGGCGTAATGGGGGGCTACGTCACAGTGAAGTCAAGAATTGGATCTTATTTCAGACCAGGGGTCACGGGGTGCACAAATTTGGCACCTGGAATGGAAGAACTACCGTGTCGATTGCGTGTATCACGCCGTTGTCAGCAAAAAGGTCAGTAACAATAATGTTCGCAGTCTGCCCGGCAACGTCCATCAACATGCCGCCTGATTGGTCAAGGAATGCACCATTGAGTGTCCGCAATTGATCACTGCCGATAACATCTTCAGCGTCTCGGTTGCCTCGGGCAACATGATAAAGCAGGATCGAGCGAATATCGTCACTAGTAGGGACAATGCAATTGGCTCCCAGGGCAACCATCAAATTCCCGAATGCATCATCTGTGGGGGCAAAGACTGTGAACTTTCCATTTCCCGAGAGTTTGCTCAGCACAACTTCGTCGTTTGACACCAAATCAATCAGAGTGTCAAAAACGCCCTCAAATGGCCCACCAGGACCATTGGCGGCTACCGCCAGGTCAACAACCGTCATGCGCTCCGATGGCTTCTTGGCCATGGCGGGTGCAGATATCAGAACTGCCAAGGAGATCAGAAAAATATTAATACTGTTAAATTTGGATTTAAAACTCATTTTAAAATACCTCGTGTAGTTAATTTGAACATCAAGTACTGTCGAATAAATCTATACAGCGTGGATCTATAATATTATACAAAAACTATACAAAACAAGTGATTTTTTATATTTTTGTTATACAATATTAAAGTCACAGGTAAATCAGGAAGTTATTTACAACACAATTTTGTCAGCCCGGGGGGGTTGGGGTTGGGGTGGCGGGAAAGGGGTCGGATACATTTATTACGAGCAGTTCGTGTCAACCGAATACACGAACGGCGATTTTTCGAAGTGAGGAGCTTCTACGTAATAGGAGTGGTGGCCGGAGGTGGAATCGAACCACCGACACGCGGATTTTCAGTCGCCTGCTGAGACTGCCAAATATCCGGTATTAGCCAGAAGCGGTTATAGCCATTCGCATGCAATGACAGTCCGGTGTTAACCGCAAAGCAGTCATTGGATCTTATCAGTCGGGGTTATCAGAAATGGCTAACCTGCCTACGAGTGCAGTAACTGTGATATTCAAACACACAGAGCGAAGTACCCATCCGGGGGGTTAAGACTTATATATACAATGGACCCACTACCCGCCAATCGAATGAACTTAACAACGGATTATACGCAAGTCCTTCGGACCTGTTCGCTGCGCCGCCCAATCTTTATTATGTAAAATCGATAGGCTAATTCCTTCCCATCTACTGGCACTTTATTGGGTAGAACACAGCTACAAGCCAACAGTAGCCAGCTACTGTGCTCAATTAATCTCGGTTACTGAAAAAAGCTGGATTAACTGCGGGTTGTGCGGCGTCAGCTAACGTGACACCAAATAGGCCCATTGATTAAGAGACACTTCTGCTAAATTTAAACTGAAGCAGAGGAGTTGCAATATGCGATATTCTGCACAATTGCCTGTCGAACAAAGAGTCAGCCAATCAGGAACCGGAACCGCCGTTTGGTGTCAGCTTCAACAGCCGTCCGCCGTCGCGGTCTTCAAGTACCCAAATCGCACCGTCTGGCCCCTGTTCCACCTCGCGAATTCGCTTTCCCATGTCATAGCGCGCTAATTCTGTCGCGCGGTCTCCATTGATTTCAACCTGGATGAGTGCTCTGGACGCCAGCCCCGCTATCAATACTGAGCCCTTTAAATGAGGGAACATGTCCCCCGAATAAATAATCACTCCTGCGGGCGCGATGGTTGGAATCCAAGCCACTTTGGGTGCTTCAAATTCAGGCCTGGTGTCATGATCCGGAATTTCCTTACCGTCATAGTGATCACCCTCGGAGACCAACGGATAACCGTAGTTGGCGCCCTTGATTACGAGATTAAACTCATCGCCGTGAAGCGGGCCCATTTCGTGGTTCCACAAGCGGCCAGCTTTATCAAATACCAGCCCCAACGGGTTGCGGTGTCCGAGTGACCAGATTTGCGCGGTCACATCACCTTCATCATAAAACGGGTTGTCTTCGGGTACTGAACCATCCTCGTGCAGACGCAGGATTTTACCCAGGTTACCGTTCATCTGCTGGGCCGGGATAAATTTCTGCCGGTCACCCGAGGAAATGAACAGGTAACCCTCGTTGTCAAATGCCATGCGGTGGCCATAGTGGCCATCGTCCGTCACTTTGGGGTTTTGCCGCCATATGACCTGGCTGTCCACGAATAATTTGTCACGGCCACTGACATCCAGTCGACCACGAGCCACCGCTGCCCCCCGCACATTACCTACACCGGATTCGGCATAGCTGAGGTAGATGATGCCGTTGTTGGTGTAGTCAGGGTGGAGGATCACGTCACCCAGGCCACCCTGACCGCGATAGTCCACATTGGGTACGTCATCGACTGGCCGTGACTTCTTGCCATCCTGGGTCACGATGTATAGTCGCCCACGTTTTTCGGTTATCAGCATGCTGCCATCGGGCAGGAAGGTCATCGCCCAGGGTTCGTTAAAAATGGCCACTTCGGTAATTTCAAATGGTGATTCCTGTGCCGCTGCAATGGTGGCGATGCAGGTCAGGACAATTAGGCTGAAAACACGGTGCATGGAAATGTTCCTTTTGTTTTATCAAATTATTTGGCAGATGGTGCCTACTGTAACAATCAGGTCCAGAGTCAGTAAACCTGTGGGCCCGACGTCTTTAAGCGAAGACTATTACAGTTGCGTCAACGACCAAGGGCTTCTCAATTCTGTGAAAGGGAATTTATTGTTCCCACAGAATCATGATATCAATGCTTGCACTGAGTTGATCAAAAAAATGGCCAATTCCCTTGTCCACAAATACGATAGAACCCCGTTTGACATCGATGCTTTGATCACTCATGGAAAAGCGGCTGGCACCTTGTGTGATGATATTCAATTCTTCCCACGTATGAGTAAGGCTCTGGTCTCCTCCAAGAGATTGAGGCAATGAATATAGCCCAAAAAGCACATTGCTTTGCTGTAAGAACGGGTTCCAAGTGTTGCTGTTGGAGGTTTTCCCGCTGGCTATTTGACTGGCCAAATGGTGTTTGAATCCACCTACCCCGGTGAAACCGTTTTCCTTCGTGGTGACCACTACAACCTGGATGCTGTTGTTCGTGGTTATCCTGGAATCAAAGCTGCCCTGCACAATTACCGCATCACCTTTATTCAGGGCCTGTTCGGTATTACCGATCACTAATGTACCGCTACCCTCAAAAATGAAGAACACTTCATCGGAGGTGGTCTGTGGCCGACCCGATACCTGCGATGATGAGAGTTCAACAAAAACTACGGTCATTGAAGGCTTTTCAAAGACCTCAACGTATCCATTGGTTACTTGCTCAGACAGGTCTTCAATTTGTGCAACCTCAAAAAAAGTGGGTTCATCCGGGGGGTCCAGCGCTTCACACAGGGCGATATTGTCATGAGCAATACGTTGAATGGGTACCAAACCCTGCAGGCTGATAGAAGGAATATCGTACTCAATAGTCCCTGAATTACAGTCATCAAAGGTTAGTAAAATCGTGCCATCCGACCCCGGAGGATCGGTGTGTGATCTCAGTCGCCGTGTCAAAAAGCCCACCCGAGGCGATATCAATGTCCATGACAACCTGGTTACCGGTGATTGGTCCCAGTGCGGTTAACCACCTGTGACCGGCATCACCAAGATTGGCTGACTCAGGGTCGATGGGTAGCTCCGTGTCGTAGGTAAACCAGGCCAGCGATACGAGTTTGAGATCAGGAAAAACAGTTATGAAAAACCCCTGGCCATCGGTCTCGGGGTAGAACCAGGCATCATTCAAGCCCGCGTTGATCTCAAATGACGTTGACAATATATTTGATAACTGTTCATTTCCTAGGCGTTTCATGGCTGACGCCGAATTTACTTCTGATTGTTTGTTGTGCAGGACTGTTTGCGCACTGGCGTTGGAACTGCGATCCATTCCCCACACCTGAAACGGCATAATGCTCAGGAGACAGGGCATCAAAACTTTGCATAGATTTTCCATCTTATTTATGCCTGAATGATTCTTGCAATCGACTACACCATATTGAATTGTGCTGCCTTTAAGTGACTTCTGCACAAAATCGAAACACTGAAATAACACAACCGGTGGAATGGGTGAAATCCTGTAGGGATAATCTAGCTGTGCCGTGCAATAAATTCTTTGCAATCCACAAACATTTCAAATCCCGCTGGATATCTCTTTAAGTTAAACGGCTCATTATCTCTTTCTCTTTCCCAGAACCCCAGAGTTAGTGAAATCGTCCAACGAAGTCGTACCTGTCCAGCTCAATATTCAAACCAGGTGATAATTCTCGTACTCCAGCTCAAATACCAGATTTCTGCTGTCGGTCATTCGATCCACATACAAACAGCCATCCAGATGATCAAATTCATGCTGAAACACGGTCGCGAAAAACCCCCTGAGTTCTATTTCCTGTTGTCTCAATTCCTCATCGGTGTAAGACACACGAATGTGTTGCGGTCTCTCGACATAGCCACGTAATCCGGGGATGGAAAGACAGCCTTCCCAGTAACCCGTCGTTGCCGGGTCGAGGATTTCTATATGGGGATTAATGAAAACGGTCAGTGGCATCGAATCCAAATCCCCGTAACGGGTGGGTCCTGCCGGAATTTCAATGATTGCAAGCCGGATTGATTCACCGATCTGTGGCGCCGCAAGGCCAATTCCTCCATAGTCATGCAGTGTATCAACCATGTCGCCGACCAGATGCCGATATTCGGAAGAACCGATAAAGTCTGTGTCTACCCGTTGCGCCGGTTTGCGCAGCAACGGGTGACCCATGCGAAGTATTTGTCTGGTCGCCATGCGGCAAGCATAGACGAATTTGATCTGTCATCAAACCCGTCTGAGTTGCTCTGTTGCAGGGTGCAAGCCTGTTTATTACTGCTATTTGATTATGGCTGTCAGTCAACCAGATTTGGCGTCAGCCCATAGCGGGTGGACTTGCACGACGACTACAAGGTATCGTTGCGTGAAAACCACATCACCCGGTAACCGTAAATGAGAAATGTGCAACAAATTGCTGAAAGAAAACCCCAGCTCAAATTTTATTTAGCCATCGCCTTTGCAGTTCTGCTTGGCGTTCCTCCACTTGCTACAGGCCAGGCGTTCAGCGAACTGCCACCACACGAACAATTGTCGGAAGACATATTGCGTGAGTTGGTCGGATTTGAGAGCACCGTTGACCGGCCCGACGAAACTCTGAAATCTTTGCGGGCCATGGAACATCGATTGAGGGAGGCCGGGTTCACCAAAGAGGATGTCCAGTTGGTCACGCCGGCTGATGACAAGCACGGTCTGGTTGTTCGCTATCGTGGGATAGGATCGAAGCGACCAGTACTGGTGCTGGCTCATATCGATGTGGTTCAGGCTACGCAGGATGCGTGGGCGTTCCCACCGTTTAGTTTGGGCAAGAAAGAAGGTTATTACGTCGGCAGGGGCACCGGGGACAACAAGGGCGGGGTAACCCAGATCATCAGTAATTTCATCCGCTTGAAACAGGAAGGCTGGGTACCCAAACGTGACCTGATCGCTGCCATTACCGGTGACGAGGAAACCACCGGTTTCGTGGCATCCTGGTTTGCCAATGAAGGACGCGACCTGGTTGACGCGGAATACGCCATCAACTCGGATGCAGGCGGTGGTGAATATGACGAGGCGGGTAATCGCCTGGCGTTCTGGGTTCAAACCAGCGAGAAGGTTTATTACACCGTTGTTTTGACGGCAACCAATGAAGGTGGTCACAGTTCTCTTCCACGACCCGAGAACGCCATCCAGGATCTGGCTGTTGCCATTACCCGTTTGGCAAATCACCCGTTTCCGGTAGGTCTGAATGACGGCACCAGGATGCAACTGCTGAGGTCGGCTTCGATGTATCCCGAAGACATAGCACGTGATATGCGGGCCCTGGCTGAGGATGAAAACAATCTGGATGCCGCACAGCGCTTATCCGCGTTCGAACCTGGATTTAACGCTACGTTACACACCACCTGTACACCGACCATGCTCAGCGGTGGACACGCGGAGAATGCCCTGCCGCGTGATGCCAGTGTTACGGTCAATTGCAGAATTTTGCCCGGGACGTCGGTCAGCGAGATTGAGCAGGTAATTGCAGGCCTGGTGAGCGATCTGGATATTGGTATGAAGGTTATTTATGAACCGGTGCCCAGTGATCCTTCCACCATGCCGGATGCCTTTCTTGAGAGTATTGAGTCTCTGGTTGAGGAGCAATGGGGGAAAGTTGCCGTCATACCCGGAATGTCAACCGGTGCCACGGATGGTTTGTTTTACCGCAATGCCGGCTTACCGGTCTACGGTATCAGCGCGATATTTGCAAAACCCGGTGACGAGCGTGCCCACGGACTTGACGAAAGAGTGGGTATCCGTGATTTTCACGATTCCGTGGCGTTCTGGTACCAAATGCTCAAGACCGTTGCGAAGTGAATGCTCCCAGGCAATTACCCTTTCGTTTAAGTATTTACTTTTAGATCCCCATAGGAGTGCTCATGAATTTTGTCGGCAAACCATATAGAAACCTGATGGCATTTTTCATTATGTCACTGATGTGTGCCGAAATTACCAGCGCGGATGACAGGATTTATATCAAGGCCGGGGCACTGATTGACGTGCGCTCGGGACAACTGCTAAGGAACCAGCTGATTACCGTGCGGGGCGAGCGCATCGAGCGCGTTGATGATTTTAACGACATCAATATTGAACCTGGCTCAATGCTGATTGACCTGGGTGATGCTTATGTCATGCCAGGATTGATCGACATGCATGACCATCTGACCGGTGACCATCGTTTTCATGGATACGAGGGCTTACAGTTTTCGGTGGCACGGGAAACATTATTTGGTGTCACCAATGCGCGTATTACCCTGGATGCGGGTTTCACCACGGTCCGGAATGTGGGTGCTTCCGGATTCTCAGATGTTGCCTTGCGTGATGCCATCAATGCAGGTGAAATTGAGGGGCCGCGGTTACGTGTTTCGGGCCCGTCTCTGGGAATCACCGGGGGCCATTGCGACAATAATCTGTTACCCGCTGAATACGCAATACGCTCAGATGGTGTCGCCGACGGCCCCTGGGCCGTTCGTACCCGGGTACGGGAAAACATCAAGTACGGGGCGGACCTGATCAAGTTTTGTGCCACGGGCGGAGTGTTGTCCAAGGGTGATTCTGTGGGTGGTCCCCAGTATACATTCGAGGAAATTGCGGCACTGGTCGATGAGGCGCATATGCACGGCCGCAAGGTTGCTGCCCATGCTCATGGTGCGGAAGGGATCAAGACGGCCATCAGGGCAGGGGTGGATTCCATCGAACATGCCAGCCTGATCGATGATGAGGGTATCCGGCTTGCCAGGGAATATGGCACGTACCTGGTCATGGATGTCTACAACGATACTTATATTCTGGAACACGGGGCGTCCGTGGGCATGCTGCCCGAGTCGCTGGAAAAAGAGCGTATGATTGGTCAGTTACAACGCAACAATCACAAAAAGGCCTTCGAAGCCGGTGTCAAAATGGCCTTTGGCAGTGATGGGGCAGTCTACCCTCACGGTGATAACGGCAAGCAATTTGCCTACATGGTTGAATATGGCATGTCACCGATGCAGGCATTGCAGGCAGCAACCATACACGCGGCTGACCTGATCGGTTGGCCGGACGAGGTTGGTTCAATTACCCCGGGGTTCTATGCTGATATTATTGCGGTAAACATGAATCCGCTGGATGATGTTAGCGTGATGGAGAATGTCAGTTTTGTAATGAAAGGCGGTAAGATCTATAAACAATGATCGCTGGCGCTGTTCACTTGTTCGCCGGTGTCCGCCGGACGATGACCAGGATACAGATCATTCATGTGTCTATGGAATAGCGCTGCCGGACCTCCGGCCCCAGCGCTTGTTTGAGGGGGTCGAGATGGTCCTCAAAATTTCTCCATTGCTCCAATCCTTCCGTGTAAATTGGTTTACGCACCTGCTCTGAACTGGGTGTTCGCACGGCCCGGTTGGTCTCATAGAACTTCAGACAGGAATCTTCAAATTCCAGTTCACAATACTCCAGTAACGCACGAATTTGCGTTTCTGTATCGGCGACCATTTCCTCGTATTGCACCCGATGTACACGACCGGGCAATACCTTGTCCCAGTGGTCCATCAAGCGGACATAGTCACGGTAATATTTGCCAATGTCGTCCAGGCCATAAGTAAAAGTCTGACCGTTGGCGAACAGTTGCTTAAAACCCGAAAAACAACCTCCCATGGGGTGTCTTCTGGCATCGATGATCTTGCTGTTGGGCAGTATCAGGTGTATCAAGCCGATATGACGGAAGTTATTGGGCATCTTGTCGATAAAAAACGGGGTGTCACTGCGCTGAACACGGGTAGTTTCCATGTAACTTTCACCCAGTTCACGAAATTGCCGTACAGTCATTTTAGCCAGGCACTCCGGGTACTTTCCGGATGGGTTTTCACGGGATTTACCCGCCAGTTTTCTGGAGATCGTTATGATGTCGGGCAATTCCGACGTGCCTTCAACCTGGGAATGGCTGGCAAGTATCTGTTCCAGTAATGTTGATCCGGCACGAGGCAGGCCAACGACGAAAATGGGATCGGGCGCACCATGCCCCCAACCCCGGCGCTGCTCAAAAAACGCACTGCCCATGGTTCTGACCTGCCGAACCGATTCGAACACATTAATCTTTGGGTTATGCTTGTGTTCAATGCGGCGAATGGCGTTGCCACGCCGATAAAATTTGAAAGACTCGTCGAATTCGCCACGATCTTCCAGTGCTTTGCCCAGTGCAAAGGCCAGGTGTGCCTGATCGTCAGCATCGCCTCCCTCAGCCGTGACCTGCTTGCGCATCTCTTCAATGTCATCATCACTGAAACGATAGGTCTTCAGGTTGGCCAGGCTCCAATAGGCCTCACCCACCTCCGGACTAAGATGTATACATTTGCGATAGGCTTCGATGGAATCATCCAGACGGGCTACCGTCTTGAGGGTGTGCCCATAACTCATTTGAGCCCTGGCCTGATTGGGATAGTGCTTCAAAACTTTCTCGTATATCTTGAGCGCACCCTTCTGATCTCCGATGCGAATCATGATGGACGCTTTGAGGGTCAGAAAATTGGGGTTGTTGGGTTCATGGGCCAGCAACTTGTCAGCCTCGTGCATGGCAAGATCCGGTCTTTGATGTCGCATCAAAACCGTGGCAAAACTGTGTCGTGCGGCATGAAAATCCGGTGCCAGTTCCAGACATCGTTCCAGTAGATTGCGGGCGTCTTGCAGTTTTCCGAATTTGATACCCATGTCAGCCAGCATGCGGATGGCGGAGACATCGGTGGGGTATTTTTTGAGCAGGTCCCGAACCATGCGTTCTGCCTGACCCATCTTTTTTTCCCGCATCAAACGGGCGGCTTCGAGTAGTTCCGGGTGGCGCGTGGAATAATCAAAATGCCGCTCAAAGGCTTTGCGACTGCCTTCCTCATCACCGGACACGGCCAACTGGTGGCCAAGACTGAGCCATGACGGGGCATGTTTTTCATTAATTCCAATGGCCCTGCGCAGCGTTTTGATTGCTTCATCACCCCGTCCCACCGCACCGAGGCACTGCGCCATTTCATGCAGAAACCCTGGCGAATCCCGGTGTTCCGCAAGCAAAGGGGTCAATACATCCAGCGCTTTTTTGGGCTTTCTCTGCAATCGATATGCAGAGGCCAGTATCCGTTTTGCCTCAGGCGTGCCGGGGTAAACCTTCAGAATTTCATTTGATTGCTCTTCTGCCAATCGTGGATCGTGGGCGAGCAAATCTGCTGCATTTTTCAGAGCGGTTTGCAGGTCACCGCTGGAGGAAGCTTTGGAAACAGACATGGGTTGTATTATCCACGATTAGGGCCTGAAATGGCGTGATTTTGTATGTATGGGATTTTTTTTGGTTCATCGAGTTTCGGCTTTGTTTCAATACCATGATATTTCGCATGGAAACTTAGTTGGTCAAACTGTTAGCATATTGTTACATTAGTGTTAAAATGGGGCGAAGCCCAGTACACATCTCAGCAACTGTGAAATTATCCGGTAATCCAAACCAGGAGACTAAAGTGCAGAAACCTATACGAAATCAACTGACTAAATCAATTTCTCTGGCCCTGACAGGTTCTGTTGTCGCTGCGACAGCGGCGATGCCGGTACAAGCCCAGGATGAAGCTGCCAACGCGCTCGAAGAGGTGATTGTCACTTCACAGAAACGCGAACAGAGTCTGCAGGATGTGGCTGTATCAGTTCAGGTGCTTGGCAATGAGCAACTGGAAAACCTGAATGTACGGGGATTTGAAGACTTCATTGACTTCCTGCCGACGGTATCCTACACCTCTTCCGGACCGGGTTATGCCAAGATTTACATGCGGGGTATTGCCAGTGGTGGTGATGGTAACCACTCTGCTTCCATGCCCAGTGTTGGCTACTACCTGGACGAACAGCCGGTTACCACAATTAACCAGGTGCTTGATGTCCATATGTATGACATCGCCCGTGTCGAAACCCTGTCCGGCCCTCAAGGCACACTCTATGGCCAGGGCAGCCAGTCGGGCACCATCCGCATCATTACCAACAAACCGCTCATGGGTGAAACCGAAGGCGGCTATGATGTTGAAGCCAATTTCGTAAAATCCGGAGATCCGGGCTACAACCTCAACGGTTTCTATAATTTTCCGCTGGGCGACAGCGCTGCTGTCAGGATCGTTGCCTGGCACAAGGAAGTTGCCGGATATATCGACAATGTACCCACGCACATGCGTTTTCCAGGGCCTACCGATATTACGATCACCAACCACGATTTTGCCAAGAAAAACTACAATGAAACAACGACCTCCGGTCTGCGTGCACAATTGAAAGTTGATCTGAACGACAACTGGTCAATGACACCGGGCATTATTTACCAGGATTCGGATATCAATGGTGAGTGGGCACACAACCCGGAATTCTTCGGTGATCTGCAAACCGGCAAACTCTGGGATTCACATGCCAGTGACGAATGGTACCAGGCATCCCTGACATTGGAAGGTAGTATTGGTGATGTCGACATCGTGTATGCAGGTGCTTATCTGGACCGCGATAATCTCAGCGAGTACGACTACAGTGACTATACAGAGTACTGGGCGTATTACCTTACCCAGGATTTCTATAAGAGCGAAGCCTACCCAGATGGCTACTGCGTCTACTACAGCGATCGTTACGACCCGGACATCGGATATTACGAGTGTGCCAATGGACGGCAATATGTTGGTGGTGACGAGGAATACCTGCGTCAGAGCCATGAACTGCGTATCCAGTCTTCAACGGACCAGCGTCTGAGGTGGATTGCGGGTCTGTTTTACCAGAGACAAGAGCACAATTTCGACCTGCAATGGATCGTTCCTGACCTGGACCCTGCCAGGACAGTGGTCCTGCCAGGGCACTCCACTTATGGGGGTACCACGGTGTGGCAGACCTACCAGGTTCGCGTTGATCGCGACAAGGCGGCCTTTGGCGAGATATCCTTCGACATCAATGATGATCTGACCGCCACCTTTGGTGCGCGGTATTTCGAGTACGAAAACGCACTGTATGGGTTCAACGGTTTTGTCCGTCACTGCACCGGGTACTATGTTGACGGGGATTTTGTCCAGGACTCTTCCGGTGAGGTGCAGTATCCATGCTTTGATACACGCATTCTGGATGACGTGGCAGAAGGTGATGACTGGGCATTCAAGGCTAATATTGAATACCAGTTGGATGACGACAAGTTGATCTATGCCACCTGGTCAGAAGGATTCAGGGCCGGCGGTGTAAACCGTGCCCGGGTTCCCGGAATTCCCAAGTATGATCCAGATTTTGTGACCAACTACGAAATAGGCTGGAAAATGTTGCTTGCCGATGGCAAGGTACGCTTCAATGGAGCGGCCTATGTCATCGACTGGGATAATTTCCAGTTCGGCTTTCTCGACTTCACGGTGTCCAACCTGACCATCGTTCAGAATGTTGGTAACTCCAGGACCAAGGGTGTGGAATGGGATTTGACCGCGGCAATTGACGAAAATAACACACTGACCTTTGCGGGATCCTATAACAATGCCGAGCTCCAGACGGACTTCTGGCGTCGGGATTCAGAACGTCTTGAAGGTCTCCCGGCCAACGCACCTGCGGGCACACCCATGCCCTATGTTCCCAAGTTTCAGCTGACGGGAATATGGCGGAATAATTTTGACTTCCAGGCAATGCCCGGGTTCTTCCAGGCGGCCGTCGCATATACAGGTTCACGTTGGAACGATCTGGATATAACCAATGTTCCTGCCAGGCAGCAGATGGGCGCATACACCCTGGTTAATCTGTCTGGAGGCATTGAAAATGATGACTGGACCCTGTCGCTCTATGTCAATAATCTGTTTGACGAACGTGCGGAAATTGACATCGGCGATCCAGGTTATGGAGGCATCGAGAACCTTCAACGACCACCGGGACATGCCTGGACCACTGTAACCAACCGGCCAAGGACTATTGGTATCAGGTACGGTCAGAGATTCTGATCCCATCAAACAAAACCGCGACTGGCTTCATCCAGTCGCGGTTTTTTTTTCGACCGTCATTTTGTCATTGGCATATTGATCACTGCCATTTCATTGGTTCATTCTGACCTGCGATGGCGTGTGAGATGAAATCAATTATTGCTCTACGCATTATTATCATTGTTTATCATGAGGAATGGAGTTAAATTGCCAGATTGATTCAGATGATGACTTTGATTCGAAAGCAATCAATTGACCCTGTTCAATGGATGATTACAGACAAAAGGAATCACGTGTGAGCTCCAATAACCAAAGACCTGAGGAGGTCGTTGCAAGCGCAGTGCTCAGATATGCTGATACAGCAGGTGGGTTACTGCCCCTGTTACATGACATCCAGGGTGTGCTGGGTCATATTCCAAAGGAAAATGTGGCTGATATAGCACGTGGCATGGGTTTGTCACGGGCAGAGGTTCACGGTGTCATCAGTTTTTACCATGACTTTCACACAGAACCCCGTGGCCTCACCACCATACAGGTATGCCGTGCAGAGGCGTGTCAGGCGATGGGGTCGCGTGAACTGGAGCAACATGTGAAAGAATCCCTCGGAGTGGAATACGGTGGAACCACCTCCGATGGTCGTTTTACGCTGGATCCGGTGTATTGCCTGGGTAACTGTGCCTGTTCGCCTTCGATTCGTATTGGCAATGAAGTTCATGCGCGTGTCGATGCCTCTCGATTCGAAGAACTACTTGCTGAACACAAGACCATTTAGATGACAACAAGAATTTACATACCGGCTGACACCACCGCCTGTGCCCTGGGTGCGGATTCGGTGGCTGTTGAAATAGCCGTGCAGTCACAGATCAGGGGTCTGGACATTGAAGTAATACGTAATGGTTCACGTGGCGCGTTCTGGCTGGAACCGTTGATCGAGATCGAACAGGATGGGGGTCGCATTGTGTTTGGTCCAATTTCCAGGGGTGATGCCACCGGAATACTGGAAGTGTTTTCAGAGGAAGGATACGATGGGTTGATCCAGCATGAATTGTGCCTGGGTTCGGTCTCAGATATTGAATGGCTGTCCCGTCAGGATCGTTTGACCTTTGCCCGTGCCGGGTGGACAGATCCCCGGCAGCTGGACGATTACAAACTGCATGGCGGTTACGAGGGTCTGACCCGTGCACTTGAAATGTTGCCAGCTGATATTGTCGAGACAGTCAAGTCATCGGGATTGCGTGGTCGTGGCGGTGCCGCATTTCCTACCGGGATCAAGTGGCAAACCGTACTGGACACCGATGCAGAACAGAAATACGTCACCTGCAATGCGGATGAAGGTGATTCCGGTACTTTTGCTGATCGTTTATTGATGGAAGCAGACCCATTTCAATTGATCGAGGGTATGACCATCTGTGCCCTGGCGGTTGGCGCAACCATGGGATATATCTACCTTCGATCGGAGTATCCCAGGGCGTTGGATACCCTGAACCATGCCATTGCATCAGCACAAGGTGCCAGGCTTCTGGGTGATGATATCTGTGGAAGTGGCCATAGTTTCCATATTGAAGTAAGGGTAGGAGCAGGTGCCTATATTTGTGGAGAGGAAACTTCCATGCTCGACAGCCTTGAAGGTAAGCGTGGAATGGTCAGGTTCAAGCCGCCACTGCCCGCCATAGAAGGACTGTTTGGCAAGCCCACCGTGGTCAATAATGTCTTGACTCTGGCTGCGGTAACGACCGTGCTGGCGCAGGGCCCGGAGTTCTACCAGGAGTACGGTAGCGGCCGTTCCCGCGGAACCCTGACCGCGCAACTCGCGGGAAACATCCGTCGTGGTGGCCTGGTTGAAGTTCCGTTTGGTGCAAGTCTGCGTGAGTTGTTTGAAGGATACGGTGGCGGGACGGCCAGTGGCAGACCCGTGCGGGCTATCCAGGTGGGAGGACCGCTGGGGGCTTATGTACCGGAGTCACAATGGGACACCCGGCTGGACTACGAGGCCTTTGGTGAAATTGGGGCGATGCTGGGTCATGGTGGTATCGTGGTATTTGATGACAGTGTGGACATGCTGGAGCAAGCCCGTTTCGCAATGGAATTTTGTGCTGTGGAGTCCTGTGGGAAATGCACCCCCTGTAGAATTGGGTCGGTGCGTGGTGTGGAGTTGATTGACAGGATTCGTGAAAGTAAGAATTCAGCGAAGCAGCTTAATCAGCTCGAGGACCTGTGCGAGACGATGGACAGTGGCTCGCTGTGTGCCATGGGGGGCTTGACACCCATGCCGGTACGCAGTGCAGTTAAGCACTTTCCCATGGATTTCGAATATAATGATCAGCGCGGTGTCAAAAGGTAGGCAAAATGTCTGAGCTAATACAATCATCACAGGATCTGGGTACACCACCTCCACGTGGCACGACCGGACAGGTCAGTCTTGAGATTGACGGTCATGAAGTCAGTGTTTCGAAAGGAACGTCCCTGATACGAGCTGCAGCGATTGCCGGCATCAGCATTCCCAAGCTCTGTGCCACCGACAGCCTTGATGCTTTTGGCTCCTGCCGCATGTGCCTGGTTGAGATTGACGGCCGCAGGGGAACACCGGCCTCGTGCACGACCTCCGTGGAAGAGGGCATGGTTGTGCATACGCAAAGTGGCAAACTTGAAAGGTTGCGCAAGAATATTCTTGAATTATACATTTCCGATCATCCGTTGGATTGTGACACCTGCCCGGCCGATGGGGATTGTGAACTACAGGATGTGGCTGCTGATCTCGGTGTGAAAGACAGCCGTTACGGGTTAAACGGCTTGAACCACCTGGGTGCAGAGAAAGATCAGTCCAACCCTTATTTCACCTTTGACCCATCACAATGCATCGTCTGTTACCGCTGTGTGCGCGCCTGCGATGATATCCAGGGTACCTTTGCATTGACGGGGGATGGACGGGGCTTTGCGTCAAAAATCAGCGCCGGACAAATGGAATCTTTCATGGATTCGGAATGCGTTTCCTGTGGTGCCTGTGTTAACAGTTGCCCAACAGCTGCGCTGGAAGAAAAATCGGTTATCAAACTGGGGTTGCCGGAGAAGAGCACGCTCACAACCTGCGCCTATTGCGGCGTAGGCTGCACCTTTAACGTTGAAACACGTGGTGAAGAAGTCATCCGAATGGTACCCAGCAAACAGGGCAAGGCCAATGAAGGTCACGCCTGTGTCAAGGGCCGTTTTGCGTTTGAATATTACAAACACGGGGACCGGATCACCGAACCGATGATTCGTGACAGTATTGATGAAGCCTGGCGCGAGGTCAGCTGGGAAGAAGCCATTGCTTTTACCGCACGCAGATTCCGGGAAATCCAGGCAAAACACGGTCGTGACAGTATAGGTGGGATTACCTCGTCCCGTTGCAGCAATGAAGAAACCTACCTGGTCCAGAAACTGGTCCGCGCGGCATTTGGCAACAACAACGTCGATACCTGTGCCCGTGTATGTCATTCACCAACCGGGTATGGCCTGAAAACTACCCTGGGCGAGTCTGCGGGTACCCAGGCGTTTGAATCGGTGGCGAGTGCTGATGTAGTCATTCTGATTGGAGCCAATCCGACAGAAGCCCATCCCGTATTTGCTTCCCGCCTGAAACACAGACTTCGTGAGGGTGCCAGGCTGATTGTTGTTGACCCACGCAAAATTGCACTGGTAGACAGTCCGCATGTCCGGGCTGAGCATCACTTGCAGTTGCTTCCCGGGAGCAACGTGGCATTTGTCAATGCCATGGCCCACGTCATCGTCTCAGAGGGACTTGCTGACGAAAAGTATGTCAATGAACGCTGTGAAATCCCTTCCTGGAAGATCTGGTCAGAATTTATCATGCGCGAGGAAAACTCGCCTGAATCATTGCAGTCGGTCACCGGAATTGACGCAACTGAACTTCGTCAGGCAGCAAGGCTGTATGCCAGTGCGGGCAATGGTGCCATTTATTACGGCCTGGGTGTAACCGAGCACAGCCAGGGGTCGACCATGGTCATGGGTATTGCCAACCTCGCCATGGTGACGGGAAATCTGGGCAGGGAAGGTGTTGGAGTCAGTCCTCTTCGTGGACAGAACAACGTGCAGGGATCTTGTGATATGGGGTCTTTCCCGCATGAACTTCCCGGCTACAGGCATGTTTCCGACCCCGAGGTGCGCACCCTGTTTGAAAACGAATGGCAGGTGAAACTGCAACAGGATCCCGGCTTACGTATTCCCAACATGTTCGATGCGGCCATACACGGCAACTTCAAGGGTTTGTACTGCCAGGGCGAGGATATTGCCCAGTCTGACCCGAATACCCATCATGTTGAAACGGCGATGAAGTCACTGGAGTGCCTGGTCGTTCAGGATCTTTTCCTGAATGAAACTGCGCGTTTCGCACATGTATTTTTGCCTGGTTCGACCTTTCTCGAGAAGAATGGAACATTTACCAATGCAGAACGACGAATTTCCATGGTGCGTAAGGTCATGCCGTCACGCAGCGGAAAAGAGGATTGGGAAATTACCGTGGACCTGGCCAACGAACTGGGCTACCCCATGACCTATTCCCACCCATCTGAAATCATGGACGAGATCGCACGATTGACTCCGACCTTTACCGGGGTCAGTTATGACAAGCTGAATCGACTTGGGAGCATCCAGTGGCCCTGTAATGAAGAGGCACCGGATGGCACACCCACCATGCACGTTGATGAATTTGTACGGGGCAAAGGTTACTTTGCGATCACCGGGTTTGTACCCACCCGTGAGCGGTCAACCCGGAGATTTCCACTGCTGTTGACCACTGGCAGAATACTTTCGCAATACAATGTTGGTGCGCAGACCAGACGGACAGCAAACACGGTCTGGGCCGATCAGGATGTATTGGAGATTCATCCCGTCGACGCCGAAGACCGGGGTATAAACAATGGTGACTGGGTGGGTATCAAGAGCCGGGCAGGGGATACCGTATTGCATGCGATCGTGACCGACAAGGTACAACCGGGTGTGGTTTACACTACATTTCATTTTCCGTTAACCGGGGCCAATATTGTCACCACCGACAACTCGGACTGGGCCACTAACTGCCCGGAATACAAGGTTACCGCTGTACAGGTTACGCGGGTCACCCAGCCATCCGAGTGGCAAAAGCAGCAACAGGCCTTCAACCGGAAACAACTGGCGTTTCTGGACAAGGCGCGCGGTCCGGGTCGATAGTCCACGATATCTACGGGTAGTCACGAGATGTCCACCAGCCGCCCTGTTTCAGTCACCAGCTGGAGCGGAAATGACGCCAGCACCAATGACGATCAGGTCGCCACTGAAACAGCGGTTGCTCTGACGTACAACAAGCGTTCACATGTGGTCATGATGGTGACACCTTCGAGGCTGGAGGACTTTGCCATTGGCTTCAGCCTGACGGAAGGGATTGTCAATTGCAGGTCGGATATTCTGGACCTGGCGCTGATCGAGCGTGAAGGTGGGCTGGAAGTGGCCATGACCATCAATGCAGACTGTTTTTCACGCTTGGACCAACAACGACGCAACCTGGTGGGACGAACCGGTTGTGGTTTGTGTGGCGCGGAATCTCTGGAACAGGCAATAAGATATCCCGCAGTTGTGTCTTCCCGCTTCAGCTTGGGTTCCACGGCACTGCAGACCGCCATTGAATCCCTGGGTGATCACCAGCCGATACAGGCAATTACCGGTGCTGTCCATGGTGCGGCCTGGTGTAGTGCCGATGGCCAGATACTGGCATTGCGCGAAGATGTCGGGCGTCATAACGCACTCGACAAACTGATCGGGCACCTGTCCTCAACCGGTTATGATTCTTCGACAGGATTCGTACTGGTGTCCAGTCGTGCATCTTACGAAATGGTATACAAGGCTGCTGCTGCCGGCATGGAAGTGTTGGTCGCAGTGTCGGCACCCACCTCTCTGGCGATTGATTTTGCCCATCGCAGTGGTATCACGCTGGTTGGTTTTGCCCGCCCGGGAAGGCACAATGTCTATACATTTGAGAGCAGGATCCTAAACGATTAACCTGCAGGTTGTGGAGTAATTAAAATGGGTGAAAATGAGACGGAACATCTGGTATCCATGGCAAATGACATCGCTGCCAACCTCGGTTTTCATGCTGATGCCGATGAACGGATTGCGGATCACCTGAGACGTTTCTGGGCACCACGTATGCGTAATATCTTAATGGGTTACGCAGATGATGGTGGAAAGGGGCTGTCTGAAAACCTGGTTGCTGCCTTGGACAAGCTGCGCGACTGATGGCGGATGCCAGACCTGCTGGAGTCATACTTGCGGGCGGACGCTCAAAACGCATGGGTAGCGGCCCGAAGGCGCAGTCTCAACTTCATGACGAGCCCATCATCGGCCACGTTATCCGTCGGTTGTTACCCCAGGTTGATCTTTTGTTGCTCAATGTTGCACCCCAGGCAGTTGGATTTGAAAGTTACGGCCTGCAACTGGTGCCCGACCTGCTGCCCGGTCACCGGGGGCCTCTGACCGGTTTGTATTCTGCGCTTACCCATCTGTCTGAGATGGGTCTGGATAACGGTCTGGTGCTGTGTCCCTGTGATGCACCTTTTCTGCCACCTGAACTGGTGGCCACCCTGCTTTACGGAGTTCGTGAGAATAGCCAATCTGTGTCCGTGGTTTCTTACGAGGGAATACTGCAACCCACCTTCTCACTGTGGCAGAATCATCATCTGCCGGTCGTACGCGAGGCCGTAGAGCAGGGTCATGGCGGATTAAAATATCTGTTGGAATCATTGCCACACACGGTGGTGGAGTGGGCCCCGGCAGAGCCATCTCCCTTCTTCAATGTAAACACACCCGATGAACTTGAAACAGCTGCAAGGTGGCTTGACCATATGCCTGCATAGAAGGATGATGGGGCATTAATCACCTCACAATGCAAAGGTAACTGAAATTGCACAAAGACGCTGAATTCATACCCCTCAATTTCGCTGTATTGACCCTGACGGATACACGCAGCATGGATACCGATACCTCGGGTCAGGCCCTTCAGGAACTGTTGACCGCAGCCGGTCACAGGCTTGCTGCACGTGAGTTGTGCAGGGATGATGTCTATGAATCCCGGGCCATTGTATCTGGCTGGATTGCTGACCAGGATGTTGATGTCATCCTCACCACCGGTGGCACCGGCCTCACCCGTCGGGACTCAACACCTGAGGCATTGCAGCCATTATTTGACCGGGTAATTGATGGCTTCGGAGAGTTATTCCGTCATCTTTCCTACCTGGAAATTGGTAGTTCCACCGTGCAGTCGAGGGCGGTTGCCGGGCTTGCCAACCAGACCCTGATATTCTGCATGCCTGGCTCGACGGGTGCCTGCCGTACGGCCTGGAGCGGGATATTGAACGAGCAGCTGGACAGCCGTCACCGGCCATGTAATTTCGCCGCCCAGACACGTTCGGGTGCACATTTGCTATGAGCATGATCCCTGTTGATCAGGCAATCGAGCGATTGCAGTCCAATAGCCGTTTGCTGGTTGATAATGAGACCATAGGATTGAAGCTCTGCCGGGGTCGCGTGCTTGCCTCTGACATTGTTGCCGGTATTGATGTTCCACCCGCAGACAACAGTGCCATGGATGGTTATGCCCTGAGATTGGCGGACTGGCAGGAACCCGCCGATGCACTGGAAATCAGCCAGCGGATAACCGCCGGTACCTCACCCGGTCCACTGAAAGCGAGCACCGCGGCGCGTATTTTCACCGGTGCCGAAATTCCCCAGGGTGCTGACATTGTCATCATGCAGGAAAATTGCCGGGGTGACGAAAAACGGGTCTGGATTGAAAAGGCGGGCAAAGCGGGGGCCAACATTCGACCCAGGGGTCAGGATATCAGGCAGGGCGCAACGGTGCTCAAGGCCGGTCATCGTTTACGGGCCCAGGACATTGGTCTGATCGCCTCCCTGGGCTTTGACACAGTTAAGGCCTGGCGGCGTTTAAAAGTTGCGATTGTATCGACCGGTTCGGAACTGGTGGAGCCTGGTCAGGCCATAGAACCCGGGCAAATTTACAATTCAAATCACTACATGATGGATGCACTGCTCAGTGGTTGGGGTTTTGAAGTAATTGACCTGGGTGTTACCGAAGACGACCCCGAGGTCCTTTCAGAGGTGATGACCCGGGCCAGCAAGGTAGCCGATGTGATCATTACTTCCGGTGGTGTTTCGGTGGGTGAGGAAGACCATGTCAAGGACGTGGTTGAGTCATTGGGCTCCATCGATCTGTGGCGTATCGCGATTAAACCCGGTAAGCCATTTGCCTATGGCCAGGTACACGGGACGCCTTTTCTGGGGTTGCCCGGCAACCCGGTGTCTGCCCTGGTTACCTTACTGGTTATTTCCCGGCCATTTCTTTTTGCCAGCCAGGGAATGCGCAGCACAGACATCGTTCCATTGAGACAACCTGCTTTATTTGACAAACCGGGCAGCACAAGACAGGAATACCTGAGAATTCGTAGCCGGGCGGAAGGTGTCGAATTATTTTCTCAACAAAGCAGTGGTGTGCTCTATTCGACCACCTGGGGTGATGGCATGGTGGTTCAATATGCCGGGCAGGACATTGCCAGGGGTGACGCTGTGGACGTGATTCCCTACCTGTTGTTCAACTGAACAGCCAGTTGACACCATGGGGCCGAAATTCAGGGAAATTGAACTACCCCATGGAGTCACGCCCAGTCCGGTCATACTTGATGGGGGTATGGGGCAGGAACTGATTCGGCGCGGGGCATCCGGGCAGGGCGTGTTGTGGTCGGCCAGCGCGCTGATTGATCATCCCGGGACGGTGGTCGCCATACACGAAGACTTTATCAGGTCGGGTGCCGATGTTATTAGCACCAATTCCTATGCCTGTATCCGCAATAATTTTGAACCGGCGGGACTGCAGGACCATCTTGGGCCTCTGAACCAGCTGTCGGCAGAGCTGGCACACAGAGCCAGGGAGAAATGTGCCAGACCGGTCAGCATCGCTGGTTCAATGGGTCCACAAAATGGCAGCTACCGGCCTGACCTGGTCGGTACCTATGAGGAAACCGAGGCGCTCTACCGGGAGCAGGCTGAGTTTCTTGCCCCCCATGTTGACCTGTTTATCTGTGAGACATTGTCCTGCTTAACAGAAGCCAGGGCGGCGGTCGTGGCAGCCACCTCTACCGGCCTACCGGTTTGGCTGTCCTGGTCGATAGCGGATTCCGGTCCCACCACCCTGCGGGGTGGTGCGTCAATTACCGATGCATGGGATGACGTCCTGGACTCCGGTGTCAGCGCGGTTTTACTCAATTGCTCTCCACCGGAAGCGATCAGCAAGGCGATACAGCAGTTGGTGTCTGTGTCCGATGTGCCTGCAGGCGCTTATGCCAATACTTTTCTGCCCATTTCGGAAAAATGGGACTATCACGGCGAAGAAAACATCCCTGCCGCCAGGGAAGATGTTACCCCGCAGGTCTATTCAGATCATGCGGCTGACTGGCTTGCTGCGGGTGCCAGCATTATCGGCGGGTGTTGCAACGTAGGCCCGCAATATATTGCTCACCTGCACCGCAATTTCAGGGGAGACGAAAAAAGGGGTGGCGGGTAAACCTGCCACCCCTTTTCTACCGGTTTCTCAGAAGGACCTATTTGCTGGTTGCGGCCCGCGCCTGGTCCAGCCCGTTTTTCAATACCTCTGCCCAGACTTTCAGTATCCGATTGGCAGCAGCCTTGTTTGTAACCCGGTTTTGCCATTGGAAATACCCTGTTTGGCGGTCCCTTTGTGCATCCAGCGCCTTGGCAATAATGTCATCGGTGACAGAGTCAAATAACTCCACGTAGAGGGTCATTTCCCCTACAGATTCAGAATAACTGCGTACATTAGCGGCCGACATGGTGTCCGGTGCAGCAACATCCAGGTTGATGATGGCCGGTCTGACCACCAGCACGTCGTCGGCACGTTCGGTCACCAGTTCATAACCACCTTCTTCGAGGGTCTTGGTAAAGACTTCCCTGAACAATTCAGCCAGTTCCGACTTGATCCTTTCCATATCGGAAGCACGTATCTTGTTGGAGTGGTCCCTGTTCTGATCTCGTTGCCAGTTCTTTTTGAAGGCAACATAGGCATCCACCAGGTAGATCCGTTTGTAGTGACTCAGATTGGCACCGGGCTTGGCATAGACCAGGGCCAGGTTGGAATCCTCAATCAGGTGCAGACCATCAACCGTAATTTTGGGGGGCTCTTCTTTCGCTGTCACCAGGCTGCTAAAGGTGGCAAAAAATGCAATAACCAGGAAACTGATAATTACTCTGGACTTCATGATGTTGCTCCGAATTAATTTAAAAAAGTTCTGTAGAAACTACCGCTAGGATATAGACGTTCCTCACCAGTATCAAAGAATCTTTTGTTTCTGCCGCGGCCATTTTAAACCCACTTTACAATTTTCAGGGAGGCCGGATTAAAGTACAATCCCTGCACGGGCCTGCATCCGGCAGGCGGCCACGAACAGATCTCTGTATGTTTAAAATCCGAACGTATAACAGCCTGGCTGCAAAGGGACTGGAACGGTTCCCCTCAGGTCGGTATCAGACAGGTCCTGAACTGTCGCCTGCCGATGCTCTGATGCTCCGTAGTCACAAATTACATGATGAGCAGATCGAACACAGTGTCATAGCGGTAGCACGTGCGGGTGCCGGTGTGAACAACATCCCGGTAAATGAATACACCGCACGGGGTATCGTGGTATTTAACAGCCCGGGTGCGAATGCCAACGCGGTAAAAGAACTGGTGGCCGCAGCGTTGGTGCTGGGCTCCAGGGATATCTTCGGTGCCATGAACTATGTCCAGACACTGGGTGATATCGAGGACAACGCCCAGATGCACAAACTGCTTGAACAGAACAAGAAACATTTTGCAGGCTCGGAAATTGCCGGTATGACCCTGGGTGTTGTCGGCCTGGGTGCCATCGGATCCATGGTGGCCAACATGGCACTGGAACTTGGTATGAAGGTAGCGGGCTATGACCCGGCCTTGTCGGTGGAGGCAGCATGGAGATTGTCCAGCCAGGTGGAGCGGGTGGAAAGTCTGGAAGCACTGGCAGGTATCTCGGATTTTTTGAGCCTGCATCTGCCGGCGATCCCCCAGACACTCGGGATGATCAATGACGATATCCTGAGTCGTTGTAAGCCCGGTGTCCGATTGCTCAATTTCGCCCGTGATGAAATTGTTGATGTCGGGGCCATCATCACTGCACTGGATAACGGTTCACTGGGATCCTACATCAGTGATTTCCCCCACCCGGAATTACTGGGACGGAAAAACGCCCTGTTGCTCCCACATATTGGCGCGAGCACACGCGAGGCTGAGGAAAATTGTGCGGTCATGGCGGCAGAACAACTGATGGATTTCCTTGAAAACGGAAATGTGCACAACTCGGTAAACTACCCCAATACGCTGATGAGGAGAAACGGTGGTTACCGGATCACCTTTGTCAATGCCAATATTCCCAAGGTGCTCGGCACGGTATTGTCCGTGTTGGCGGACCACGATATGAACGTGATTGATATGGTCAACAGAAGCATGGGTAATTTTGCCTACAACATCATCGATGTTGAAAATCTGCCCGATTCCGGTGTAATGCAGGCGATCAGGACCGCCAAGGGTGTGATACGAACCCGACTGATCTCACCTGTGTAATGCTTATGTTCGGATCTTGATCCAGAATGTGTTACAGAGTCATCCGTTGTCTTTACCGGTTTCGGTAAACAGACCGAAAAACATATTTCCCACCAGCATAAAAAAGCCCGCCACCAGTCCGCCAATACCCGAATAGGCAAATATCTCGGTCAGTAAATGGTCATGTGCCGGTCCCCGGCCGATGGTCGGTGCCAGCATGTACATCGTGTACCAACTGAGTGCGTATAATCCGCTTAGGCCAATCAGTATTGCCGCCAGTTTCTTGAACCGGGCTTTCATGTCGGTCATCAGGATCAGTAGCACCAGGCCCATGGCAATGGATGCTATGGCGCTGGCATGGAAATGTGCACGCTGTGCGTAACGCCAGATCTTGGCGGCGCTTTGCTGATCGTGGACCGCGGGATTGGCTTCAATGCCGGAAGCAATATATGACTTGTAACTGTCTTCATTGATATTGAAGGAAATACCCATACCGATACCAAATACCAGGCTCAGAAAGATCAGCGCCAGTCCGGCTTTTACCTGCTTGAGATCCTTGTGCATCAGCGTATCTCCCTTAAAAATTCTGACAAATTAACTGGATAAAAAAAGGCCGGGCAATGCCCGGCCTTTCCCGTCTATCGGATATCAGCTGTTAGCTGACCACTTTGCGGCGGATGATGATTCCACCCAGCCCCATCATGGTCAGGATTAAGGCAAGCAGACCCCACGTTGAGAGTGTCGGTATGGCTGCGGGCAGTATGTTCAGTGTCACCGGCCAGCTTACCTCCGTCTGTTCGTTGTCACTGTCACTGTAATTACAGTTTAGCGTGTCGGAGATCTGGGCCACTCCGGTACCGGGATCCGTCCCCTGTACCACGACTTCTACGCTCTCACCGGAATCTACTGTTTCATCCGCAATGCTTGTCAGAACGCTGAAGTATTGACCGTCATCGAACCAGCAACCATGCAGTGTGCCACTTTCACCTTCAACCAGGATCTCTGTGAACAGGACCGAGGTCTGACCGGTTCCGCCGAGCGGGACAGAGATACTCAGCGGGGTGCCACTGGACGGGCTTTCCGAAATATCGGATTCCGCATCACGCACGCCGCAGTTCACGGTGTAAACCGCGTCACCATCCGATTCTGTACCGGTGTAGCCACAGGTATAGGTATCGGAGAACGATCCCGGATTATCCGTATTACAGGAGAATGTGACCTGCGTGGAGTCCTGAGCCGCCACCGTTGCTGCCGGTGAGCTTGCACTGATCTGATTAGCAGTCATCAGGCTACAAGTCAATCCAAGATCGGCATCATTGGCTTCAGCCGCATCATTGGTGATGGTCAGCGTGGCTTCAGGTGAGGAATCACCAACAACGGCATCATCGCCCGGAGTCAGATCAATGATTCCACCTGCACCAACCGGTGAGGATGCGTATACGGCTGGTCCCGGAGGTCCGACCTCGCAGGTTGCATCGTATTCAGCAGGTGAAGCAGTGTTTGTGCCATTGTGTGCACAGGATACGGTGGCGCTGAAGTCACCCTCCGCAGAGGCATCACATGACACAGCGACAACCTGTTCACCATCTGACGGCATAAGACCGAAGGCTCCATTGCTGATGGAGATTTCAGAATCACCCATTGAAATCGTACACTCACCCGTCAGGGTAGTGCCGTCATCACCGCTGTTGCTGACGGTGACAGATCCTGCCGGATCCGCGTCACCCTGCTCTACGGCTGACATGACAAGACCGCTGACAACCCCGGTATAGGCAGGCTCTGGTCCCGGTGTGACGGTACAGGCCAATGGGCCGATGACCGGTGAATCGGAACCATCTCCATCACCATTATGTGTACATTGGACTTCGCCTGTATAACTACCCTCTTCAGATGAGTCACAGGCTATGGTCATTTGGCCGGTCTCTCCAACAGCCAGGAGACCAGTTAAATCACCGGTCTGACTGAACTTGTTGTCTGGATCGGCTGTTTCTGTACAGTCATAGTCAAGCATACTGTCCGGATCGCCATTGCCGTTATCAATGACGACGATGGTTTCGATCGTCGTGCTGATCTGACCTGAAAGCTCATCAGGTTCCGGCCCAATCAGTGAATCGCCCCAGGCAGGTTGTGGGCCAGCAGGAACAAAGATTTGTCCGTCTACGATACTTCCACCATCGAAATCATTTATCGATCCCGTCAAGGGGTCCAAGGTTTCCAAAGGCACGTCACTCTTAAGCGTAAAAGTGATTTGTGCAATACGACCGTTGCCAGGGCCACCATCGGCGCCCGCGGTAACCAGGAACACGTCGCCAGCACCGAAAGGTTTGCCATATAGGCAGTCAGCAAGTGTGTTGTTAGCGACCGTTGCATTGCACTTGGCTTCGCCGTCCGTTTGCACTATAAATACGTCATCATAAAGATCGCTAAAAGCTATGATAATTGAGACGGCATCGGGTCCTGAGCCTTCGCTGTCGTACGTAACATCGATTACCGCGTTTCCGCCTGGCACGGCAGTGTTGAACTCGCCGATGGTCACCACCTGACCCATCGCTTGGCCAGAAATTCCCAGAATCATCAGTAACAAGAATGTTTGGACGCTAGTTTTCATTTTTTTCACTCCAGTAAAAATTTGTTTTTTCAAAAGCCGCAGGGAACGGCGCCAAATGGACGTGCTGCAATCAACACGCCTATGGCATCTGAGAGATCTACATCGCCGTCGAGGTTACAGTCGGGCGTGCCCTCATTAAAAACGGCGCCGAAGGGTCGTGCTTCTACCAATACACCGATCGCATCTGCGAGTTTCACTTCACCGTTATCGTCTGCGTCTCCTATCAGGAGTTCCCCGACCGGGGTTGAGCGATGTGCCACGTAATCATCAAAAGTCATCATGCCATCAAGTGCACCTGCTGGGCCGAGAATAACGGATTCCATTGTTCCGGCAGCGGCCGTTACCGATCCGGTAGCGGAGTTGCTGGAATCGGTATTTACCCAATATTCCATGGTGCCTCCACCCGTCCAGGACAACTCGATCAAATTCCAACCTGATCGACCCGCTACATTTCCGGAACCACCGGAACCGGCCTCGAACACAAAATCAGTACCATCAAAGGTTACTGTCAAAAGACTGGCGGTTGCGTCATCGTCAGAGAATGCCTCAAATATGACTGGGCTGCCCGAGTTCAGTTGAGCGTAAACATAAAAACGCATAATTACCGTGGCTTCGGCGGTAGGACTGGTGTCCTTCACACTGCCGGGAGCGGCGACCTTCATGCCACACAATCCGCTAACGCGTGAAACGTCTTTCAATTCTCCTGCCTGCGGTGAACCCGTTGTACCCCCGTTCCAGGCATCAGTTGTGCATGCCAGAGCGGTGGAAGCAAATAGGGAACCCGTAGCAAGTACGGCCAGTTGAAACAGGCGTGTTGCGGTCTTCATGGCATCTCGGCCCTCGATTGGTAATTGGCTTCTGCAGAAGCCGGTTCTGTCACTTTATGTGTCGCAAGGCATTATTTATAACTTGGCAGATCGGATTTACAATATACAGTCTTCGCTGTATTTATGTATAACAATCAGATACTTACCAGTAAAACTTACAGTCTTCCATAAAAATGTGTTTTTAAAACTCACACAGATAGGCTTAGTTATACTCCAGTCACGAATATTTTTCCACTTTGACACCGCGTTTAACTGGTCTAATTATGGTCATTTCTCAGTGATTTATATGAATCACAGTTGGGTCACCTGCTGTCAATGTTGGGGCCGATTCTATAAATTATTACTCCAAAGTTAATTTGATTTTTACCTGTCTTCAGCGGTCCAACCAGTGATTTGTAAATCCTGAAAAGATGGTCAAAAATGCAGCCCCGATACCGATCCCAAATAGGCCAGCAGACCGCGGCTGACCCCATAGCTGCCAATACTGGCGTGCCAGGTGGCTTAAAACCCTGTAAATCCGTTTGTTTTTGGTTGATAATCCCGTGTCGCAAACAGCGCAAGTAACCAGAACCTATTTCATAAGGAATACAAAAATGCTCTCAGACTACGAGATCGCCAGGCAGGCTGGCATTCGCCCCATCAAGGATATCGCCGCAAAGCTTGGAGTGGATGACGCGGATTTGTTGCCCTATGGTGATGAAGTTGCCAAGGTTCACCTCAATGCCATGGAGCGTCCGCGCAAGCGTGCCGCCAAGCCACGCCTGATACTGGTCTCAGCAACCACACCTACCGCTGCAGGTGAGGGCAAGACCACCACGTCCATTGGTCTGGCGCAGGCATTAGACAGTCTGGGCGAATCGGTTTGCCTTGCACTGCGCGAACCTTCACTGGGCCCCTGTCTTGGTATCAAAGGTGGCGCGACCGGCGGTGGCTATAGCCAGATTATCCCGGTGGATCGTGTCAATCTGCATTTCACCGGTGATTTTCACGCCATTACGACGGTCAACAACCTGATTTCAGCATCACTGGACAACCACATATTCCAGGGCAACAAGCTGGGGCTTGACCCGCGCAGGGTGATCTGGCGCCGGGTGATGGATATGAATGACCGCAGTCTGCGCAAGATCGTCATCGGTCTCGGTGGCAAGATGCAGGGCATACCCCGTGAGGGTGGGTTTGATATCACGGCGGCCTCGGAAATCATGGCCATACTTTGCCTGTCCAATGATATTGACGATCTTCGCCGCCGTCTGAACAACATCCTGATCGGTATTACCTGGAAAGGCGAGCCGGTCTACCTCGAGGCGTTGAATATCACCGGTGCCATGATGGCGCTGTTACGTGATGCGGTCCATCCCAACCTGGTACAGACACTTGAGGGTACACCGGCGTTTATGCACGGTGGGCCGTTCGCCAATATTGCACATGGTTGCAACAGTGTGTTTGCTACCCGTATGGCCATGCATTACGCGGACTGGACGGTGACCGAAGCGGGCTTCGGCTTTGACCTGGGTGCGGAGAAGTTTTTTGACATCAAGTGCCGCTCAGCCGGTCTTGACCCGGACGCCGTGGTTCTGGTCACCACGGTGCGGGCCCTCAAACTGCATGGTGGCAAAAACAAGAATGAGTTGGACCAGCCAGATGTGGAGGCCACGCGTGGTGGGTTGGAGAATCTGGACAAGCACATAGAAAGCGTGGCCAAGTTCAACAAACACCCGGTGGTCGCGGTTAACCGCTTTCTGGCTGACACCGATGAGGAAATCCGTGTCATCAGGGAACGGGTCGAAGCCCATGGCGTTTCCTATGCTGAAACCCGGCATTTCGCCGAAGGAGGCAAGGGCGCGCAGGACCTGGCAAGGGCGGTGATGAAATCCGTTGATCAGAATGAACCCTTTGCCCCCTTGTACGAACTGACCGACACCTTGTTTGACAAGGTCTACAAGGTTTGCAAGGAGATGTATGGCGCCAACGATGTTGCCTTTAGCAAAGATGCTGAAAAGGACATGAAAACCATCATGGAACTGGGTCTGGGTAATTTGCCGATCTGTATCGCCAAGGCGCCCAGTTCGCTGTCCGATGATCCGACCCTGCACGGGCGTCCACGGGACTTCCAGGTTACGGTCAGGAATATCCAGGTCAGCGCAGGCGCCGGCTTCCTGGTGATTTTGACCGGTAATATCATGCGTATGCCGGGTCTGCCCAAAAAACCAATGGCGGAGCAGGTGGAGTTACTGCCGGACGGTTCGGTGATTGGCGTGGGGTAATCGTCCTGATCCTGTGGGAATTGAACTACGGGGGCGGTACCGATGCCAAAACCTATATGCGTCAGAGCCCACGGGAAATAGAACGTCGGAAGGCACAGCAGAAAGATACGGGAATCTTCGATTAGGAAACAGGAATAGGTTTGAAAATGAAATTGAAAATCTTGTTTTTGACCATGGTTTTTTTGCTGGTGCCTCCCTGTACACAGGCAAAGGCAAAAAAAATCAATGACCACCACTGGACCGGTGTGGAGCGGGTTGTCGCTATTGGTGACCTGCACGGTGACTACGGGCAATACATCAATGTGATGCGTTCGGCAGGCCTGGTTGACCACAAGCAAAGATGGGGCGGGGGCAAAACGCACCTGGTACAGACCGGTGACATCACCGACCGGGGTGCCGATAGCCGCAAGATCATCGATCACCTGTTGCAACTGAAAAAGCAGGCAAAGAAAAAGGGTGGTTATATTCACTTGCTGATTGGCAACCACGAGACCATGAACGTGATCGGTGATCTCCGCTATGTCTCAAAGGGAGAATTCGATGCATTCAGGACAAAAAATTCCGCCCGATACCAGGAACTACAGTGGCAGCACCAACTCGAGTGGATGGAATCCAGGGACGCTGAGGCATTTGCCACACTGGATCAGGATACCTACCGCAAGGAATGGGAACAAAGGGTCCCATTGGGGTGGGTGGAGCACCGCCAGGCCTGGGCCCTCAACGGGGAATATGGTGGGTGGGTGAGTGACAACCAGGTCGCCATCAGGGTAAATGACAGTATCTTTCTACATGGAGGAATCAGCAGCAAGTACTGCAAGTTCAGTCTTGAAGAAATGACCGGGCAGGTCATGAAAGCCATGAAAAATTACAACCCCGCCGTCACCACCATCATTGACGACCCGCTGGGACCGGTCTGGTACCGTGGCCTGGCCCAGGAATCCGAGGATGATGAGATCTACATCCAGACGCTGGACAATATCCTTAATCGATATGGAATTAAACACATGGTGGTTGGCCACTCTCCTACCGGTGGCGTAGTCTGGCCCCGTTTTGACCAGCGCGTTGTCGTCAATGACACCGGCATTGCCGCACACTACGGGTCACACAAGGGTGTGCTGGAAATTACAGCCGGAGGCCTGGTGGCTATTTATGGCGACCAGAGGATTCCGTTACACTCGGACAATGAAGGCAGGGAAGCCTATTTACGTGCTGTGATAGAGGCGGACTCAAACAACGGACAGCTCAAAGCGCGTCTGGCCCGCATGCTGGCACCACCGCCGGCGGAGCCAGAAGCAGAGGCACCCTCAGATCCCGCTGGTACGGAAACCGGCCTGGCTGAAGTTATCCCCGGCACTTGCCGGTAATTTCGCGTTCGAATCGTCTCGGGTCATCGAGTACTTTAAAAAAATCTTCGACGTAATCCTTGGAGCGCTTGCGGTTTTTGTCAGAAATTCGCCGGTTGTCGTCAAACAGTGCCATGATGGCTGACCTGTTTTGCCTGTACAGTTCAACAGTCGCCGGCAAAGTGTCATTGTGGCTACAGAAACCCCGGTACAAACGCTGACGTACGCTACGAACTTTGAGCTTTTCGGGAGGCGCGGCATAGTGGGCGTTAACCAAACCGGTCGAATCAAAGTCGTATGGGATTACGTATTTTGGAACATCGTCATCTCCGGTCCCTATCAGCCGTGAGTTGTGGCAGCACTTGTCTTTATCCGGTCCCCCGGTAGCCGCCCAGTCGAGGTTTCCGACCAGGTATTGAAACAGTGCGTATTTGCTGGTTTCCACATTGTCCAGTTGTTTTGCCGGTACCCTGGGTACCTTTAATTCTTCAAGGTCATTGCGCTTGGCCACATCGTCGATGTCCTCGATCAGGAAACTGAACCGGGATATCGGTTTCAAGCGGC
Organism: Lysobacterales bacterium; assembly: GCA_014238945.1. GTDB lineage: Bacteria > Pseudomonadota > Gammaproteobacteria > Xanthomonadales > SZUA-36 > SZUA-36. The sequence goes on along the minus strand of JABAAB010000046.1, from coordinate 60,851 downwards.
TGTTCTCGCTGTCCCGGTATTCGATAAACAGGGGTCTGACGCGGTAACTGTATTCGGTGATCAGGTTGTAAATTCGGTAGGCGAGGAATTCCTTGATGTAGTACTGCTCATACTTGGTGTTGGTCTGACAGTAGGTCACCAGTTTCAGTGACTTGTTGCCACGGAACTCGGTTCCTTTCATTTTTTTCTTGTCGAAATGTATCTTTAATGGTGGAAAATTGCAGACCCGGAATCGTCTTGAAATGCCCCTGGGAGATACTTCCACATCGATGGTGTGGGCAGCGCCATCAGCACCCGTGTAGGTCAGCTGTGCCGGGTAGTGGGCGTCCTGTTCGATCCTTTTCTGGATCGTGCGCCAGGGGCCTGAAAGCGTAACCTGCATTTCGCTGCTGTCGCTGAATAGCTTGGGTGGTTTGTCTTTACCATCGTCGTTGCCCTCATCGGGTTCCGCAGCGAATGTCACGCTGGTCCACAGCAACAGCGTCATAGGCAAGAAACGCATCAGGGACAGGGATATTCGTGGGTTTTTATATTTATTCATCGGGGTACTAACCTGCGATTCAATCTGCACATGCCAATCCATTATAGGTCAGTTTCAGATTTCCGGACGACGGTCACACTAAAGAATCAGAAATCCTGAAACTGGGCTGTGCCGATACCCTTTTCTTCGAGTAAAACCGGAATGTCATCCTGGACCGGGTAAATGACCCTGGAGTCATCGGTGATCAGCGCTTCTGCAAGCGTTTCTGAAACCTTGTCACCATTGATGAACAATGCTTCACCATTCGTGATCAGCGTGTTTAATTCTTCCAGACGGGTCTTTCCCAGCATTCCAAGCGGGGTCTTGCTGACAGGGCAGCACAATATTTCTAGCAATTTTCCATCGACAGGCATCACAAGTTCCTGATTGAATCGTCACGGGCATTGTATCAGGCACACCCTGTTTGCAGAACCGGCACACTGCTACAATAGAGCGCTTTCGGGTCGGAGAGTTATGGTGTCAAACGAGCAAGCACTGGTTGGTCTGATCATGGGGTCCCGGTCTGACTGGGAAACCATGCAAAATACAGCTGATACGCTGACTACCCTGTCCATTCCCTTTGAGACCCGGGTGGTCTCGGCCCATCGCACACCCGAATTGATGTTTGACTATGCCGGCAGTGCGGTTGCGCGTGGTTTGGAAGTCATCATCGCCGGGGCCGGTGGTGCGGCTCATTTACCGGGAATGGTAGCTGCTCTGTGCAGCCTGCCAGTATTGGGTGTACCGGTGCAGTCCCGCGCACTCAAAGGAATGGATTCCCTGTTGTCCATTGTTCAGATGCCCGCTGGTATACCGGTGGCAACACTGGCAATTGGCAAGGCCGGTGCAGTCAACGCCGCCCTGCTTGCTGCTTCCATTCTGGGTATAAAGCATCCGCAGATTCGAAAGGAATTGGAGAGATACCGTTCGCAGCGCACCGAGGCTGTACTGGATCAAGCAGATCCGCGCGGTGAGTGATCATCCGGGTATCAGGTAAACCATGATCAAAACCGTTGGCATACTCGGTGGTGGCCAGTTGGGTCGCATGCTGGCCCAGGCGGGTCGCCCGCTGGGACTCGATTTTATTTTTCTCGATCCGGCAGCCGATGCCTGTGCGGCCGAATGGGGTGACCATATCCAGGCTGACTGGAGTGATGAGGCCGCGCTGAGCGAGTTGGGGCAACGCTCCGATGTTGCCACTTTTGATTTTGAAAATATTCCGGATGATTCTGCCCGTCTGGTTGAGTCCCTGTGTCCCGTGTACCCTGCTCCGAGCGCCCTGTTCGCGAGCCAGGACAGGTTAAGGGAAAAAACCCTGTTACAGGAGCTGGAAATTCCGGTGGCACCATTTGTTCCGGTTTCCTCCCGTCCTGAACTGATGGCTGCGGTAGAGAAAATCGGACTTCCCGGGGTTCTCAAAACCCGGCGTTTTGGTTATGACGGAAAAGGCCAGGCCGTTTTGAGGCTGGACGAAGACATGGAGCGAGCCTGGCAGAAGCTGGGCGATTACAAACTGATTTATGAGGCCTTTGTACCTTTTGATACGGAATGCTCCATCATAGCGGCACGGGGCAGGGATGGGCTGTGTGTGTACTGGCCACTGACCCATAATCTGCACCGTGACGGCATCCTGGCCATCAGCAGGGCACCGGCATTTTCAGCAGGCACCCAGCAACGGGCCGAAGCTCTGATCGGGAAATTGCTTGAACACCTCGATTATACCGGTGTCATGGCGCTGGAATTATTCATGGCAGACGGTGAATTGCTCGCCAACGAATTTGCGCCCAGGGTCCACAATTCCGGACACTGGACCATCGATGCAGCGAATACCTCACAGTTTGAAAATCATTTGCGCGCCATTTGTGGTATGGCCCTGGGCAATACCAATAACGCCACCAGGGCACTGATGTTTAATTTGCTTGGCGAAATGCCGGACCATGGTGGTGAGTCAAGCAATCAATACCCTGCGACCGGTGTGTATTGGCATGACTATCATAAAACCGCCAGGCAGGGGCGCAAAATTGGCCATGTAACGGTCACAGCGCAAAGCGACACAGGACTGCGTGCACGGTCTTCACAACTGGCAGCCTATCTTGGCGTGGCGGCCGAACTAAATCTTGAGTCTGTTTTGTAGCAAGTGACAAGTTCGAAGAAAAAATCACCAGGCAGTGTCGAACTGGGTCTGTTTTCCAGTCGCATTGCCGCCATTTGTGAGGAGATGGGCGCACTGCTGGGCAGGGTGGCTTTTTCACCCAATATACGGGATCGGCTGGATTACTCATGTGCATTGTTCAACTGCCAGGGGCGATTGCTTGGGCAGGCAACGCATATCCCGGTGCACCTTGGCAGTATGGCATACGCGATGATGGACCTGACCCGCGACCGGCAATGGAAGAACGGGGATATGTTGATACTCAACGACCCGTACCGAGGGGGTACCCATTTGCCGGATGTGACCCTGGTGGCGCCGGTACATGTCAATGGTGAACTGTTTGGTTTCTGTGCAAACCGGGCACACCACGCGGACATCGGTTCAGATGCCCCCGGGTCGATGCCGGTCAGTGACACGCTGGACGAAGAGGGAATTCTTATTCCACCCACTTTGCTGATCAAGCGTGGCCAACTGGATGATGATTTTCTACAAACCATACTCACAAAAATTACCAGCCCCGTTACAGCCCGGGGCGATTTCAATGCCCAGATCGCTGCGAATCTGTTGGGTGTCGATCGTCTGAGTGAACTTGTTGAAACCATGGGAACGGATGTTTTCACCCAGCGGGAAAATGCTTTGCAAGTATGGGCCGGAACTTTGGTGGCTAGCAGTCTTGCAGCAATTCCCCGGGGAAGTTTTTCATTCGTTGATTACCTCGACGACGATGGTCATGGCCAATTCGATATCCCGATCGCGGTCACACTCGAGTTCAAAAAAAATGGTGTCAGGGTAGATTTTTCCGGAACGGCAATGCAGGTTGGCGGAAATCTGAATTGTCCGATGCCGGTTACAGCCGCAGCGGTATATTACGTGTTTCGATGTTTGATGCCAGCCCACACACCTGCCTGTTACGGCGCATTACAGGGGGTGAGTATCTCCGCCCCACGGGGTTGTCTGGTCAATGCCGGACCACCGGCCGCGGTTGCGGCTGGCAACGTTGAAACCAGCAGCAGAATTGTTGATGCAGTCTGCGGTGCTCTGGCGAAGGCCTTGCCGGAGGAGGTACCCGCGGCAAGTCAGGGGAGTATGAACAACATCGCGATGGGCCGGCGTGGTGTGGAAGGCTGGGATTACTACGAAACGTTGGCCGGTGGATTGGGCGCATCTCATGACGGTAATGGACAGTCCGCCCGTCACAGCCACATGACCAATACGTTGAACACACCGGTCGAAATACTGGAATTGAACTATCCCCTGAGAATCAGGCAATACAAGGTCAGACGCGGATCTGGCGGTGATGGGGAATTCAGGGGTGGAGATGGTGTGGTGCGTGAATATCAATTCCTTGCTGATGCTGAAGTTTCATTGTTGACCGAACGTCGACGGCATCAGCCCTGGGGGCTCTCCGGCGGAGATGCCGGAATGGGTGGTCAGAATGAACTGGATGGAGAGTTATTGGACCCAAAGTTACGATTTAATACCACTGCTGGGCAAACATTGAAAATTATGACACCGGGTGGTGGTGGTTTTGGGTTGCGGGCTAATGGTGACTTATAAACCCGTCAGTATCTTCCACCGATTGACAATAGTGCAGAATAACTCGGCTGTTTTTACCGTATCGTATTCCGCAGAATGTGCTGCTGATTCATCCCAGTCGATGCCGGCGGCCTGCACAGCACGTGCCAACACCGTCTGGCCAAAGGCAAGCCCACCCAGAGTAGCGGTATCAAACGAGCTGAATGGGTGCATTGGGTTACGCTTGTAGTCCACTCGCTTGATGGCAGCATTTAAAAAAGACAGATCAAAAGACGGGTTGTGACCCACCAGGATTGCGCGCTGACAATCCGTGGCCCTTAATTCCTGCCTGACAGGTAAAAATATCTTGCGCAATGCTTCTTTTTCACTGATGGGTTGGCGTTGGGGATCATCCAGGTCGATTCCTGTAAACTCCAGTGAACTTGGTTCGATGCGTGAACCCTTGAAGGGCACAATTTCTGCGGCGATGGTATCGGCAATTTTGAGACGGCCGAAATCGTCCATGCAAATGATGCAGGCGGCAATCTCAAGTATCGCATCGGTGCTTGAGTTGAATCCGCCGGTTTCGACATCGATGACAACGGGTAGAAATCCTCTGAATCGATCAGAAATACGTGTCATATTGGATTCCGGCAATAAAGGCAGCGAGAATAAGGGAATGCGTGACAAAATACCATGTAAAAAAGCAGTTGTGTTGAGATTGATACCGACGATGTTGGCACCGGTTTTTTGCCTGTTGCTGTTCATGTTATCGCCAGTGGTGTCCAATGCAGCTTCGGTCAAACTCGATCAACAATCCGATCAAGCCATATTCTGGGCCATTGAGAAGGCAGGATCACCCGCTGGATTTTTGTTGGGCACCATCCACAGTGAAGACCCCCGGGTACTGGATTTTTCAGAAGAATTGCTGACCATGCTCAATAGCAATACGGTGTTTGCAATGGAGTTGGTGCCGGATTTACCCACCCTGGCGCGTCTGGCCGAATACATGCATTTTCCACCTGGAAAAACGCTTACCGGGGTCATCGGACCCGGGCGTTTTGAAGCGCTGATGTCGGCCCTGTCCGGTTATCATGTGCCAGAAGATTTTGTCGACAGGATGAAACCCTGGGCGGCCATGATGACGCTCAGCACACCAGCTCCTGAGACAGGCTTCTTCATGGATTTGTCGCTTTCGCTGCGCGCCACCGGTAGTGGGCTGAAGGTGGTAGGACTGGAAACACTGGAACAACAACTGTCCTTCCTGGAGGACATGCCCATGGACTTGCAATTGAACCTGTTGGACCAGGCAATTGCAGGGTTTGATCTGGTTGCAGATGCACATGATCGCATGGTTGCAGCGTACCTGGAAAACGATCTGGTCGGATTACAGGCCCTGTCCAATGAAGAGTTCAGTACGGTGGGGATCAAGGCGCATGAATATTTCGTCGAACTGGGTATCAATGCACGCAATATCCGTATGCTTGACACCCTGTTGCCACATCTTCGGAGCAGCCAGGTTTTTGTTGCCGTGGGTGCGCTGCACCTGCCGGGTGAAAAAGGTTTACTTGAGTTGCTCCGTGTTCAGGGATATACACTTAAACCATTGCCCCTGCCATTTGCTCCCGAATAACGGTTCCTTCAACCGGTGTGGTTTCCTCGCTGTTGGGAAATTCAATGCCTGCTGACGAATTCAGGTATGACCATGGCCACAGCCGCGGCCCCAAGGAAGGTGAATCCCCAGGTGGGTTCGACCCAGATGGTCGCCAGTCCCAACACCAGCAAGGCCAGCCCGGCTGATTGAAGACCATCAACGCGTTCTTCGAGCCTGTCTTTTCGTCCGGTCAATGCAATCAACAGGTAATCCACAGATAACTTGCCGCCACCGTTGAACACCAGTGGTAAAAGCATGACCACGAACAATAGGGGCAGTTTGAAGTTTCCGGCACCCTTGGATGTGATCACGTAGCCATTCCACAGCTCCGACAGGCTATTCCAGTCGGCAGGCCAGTGTACGGCGGCTGTTGCTACAGCCGTGACCACGATCAGCGAAAATGCGGCCAGGCGTGTAAAAAGACCCAGCAGCAGCATCACGGCAAAAACCAATTCACTCCAGGTAGCCAAAAACCAGTTCAGATCCTGGGAAATCCTGTCAAATGGAAATGGAAACCCAGCCTGCCAGTCGGCCCATGGAATCTCGGCAAACCAGTTACTCCCGTTCAATTTTTTCACCCCGGATTCCCAGAATTCCCAGAACATGATCAATCGCAACGCGGTAGGCCAGACATAGTCTCCTGATGTCCTTAAGCGGGATGATATTTGGTCATAGGAGTGGATTACTGCCATTGATAGTGCGCCTTTTTGTTGCGTTTTAAAGACGGGTGCCCAGAATGACCTGTTTGTTCTTCAGTTCATCCAGCAGGTCGGCACCGCCCCGTATAACTACTTCGGGATTCGGGTGGTTTATGATCCCGGCGATCGATGTCAGTAATTCAATACCCGTACGCTTCGAATCTTCTTTCATTTCTTGCAGCAGCAGGGTTGAAATCTCATTCAGTTGCATGAACTTCACCTGGTAGTCCGTACGCCGCCAGGCCAGCAGGTGGGTGGGATTCTCAGGTGCATTTTGGGGTTGATAATCGACCCGTATCCTGTGAACAGGAAATCGATAGCTGATGAGCCATGCCACGGGTGAAAGCACAGGTATGCCGGACAACAGGTCCCCATCAGGATTGATTTCAATGTCTTCAACACGGGTCTCGTCCAGTGACAGTGCCAATTCAATCCACTCGTAATGTGCCAGTTCCAGCATGAACGGCAAATCATCAACATGATCTTTACGGTGATCCTGCAGGTATTTCAGGAACTCACGTGGTATTTCCGGAAACAGTGGTGTATGACATCTAAATTCCCTGTAAAACTCACGACACAGGGTTGCCCATGACTCATCGTCATAAAGGGTTTTGAGTACCGGGAAATTATTCGACAGGAAATTCCTGACGTTATTGAAAAACAACCTTCGGTAAATACCCATGCGCCGGTCTTCAATACCTTCGGGTGCTGCTACCGAGCCCGGATCCCGTATATGAGCCGCAAAGCTGGTCTGCAGTTTAATCAGGGTATCAGGCGCTGAGGGGTCGTACTTTGGATTGCTCATCATGGAGTTGGTGCTCCGGGCACCATTTGTTCTGAATGTTCCTGATTTTCTGCACTTCGGTGAGCAGATTCTCTACGGGTAGGATGTTGAAATCCCGTTCCAGTAGTGTAGGGAATACACCGAAAAACCGGTAGGCAGCGTCCAGCAATTCCCACACGTCGGGGATTACACTGGCACCGTGTGTATCAACGATCAGGTCTTCAGCTTCGTTGTCATGTCCGGCAATGTGCCCATAGGCAATTCGCTCTGATGGCAGACCCCGTAAGAATTCCATGGCATCGTAGCCGTGGTTGACACTGTTGACATAAATGTTGTTGACATCAAGCAACAGGTCACAATCTGCTTCAGTGATGACCGCATTAATAAAATCTATTTCACTAAGCTCGGCGGATGGGGCGGCGTAATAAGACACATTTTCGATGGCCATACGTTGTCCCAGCATATCCTGCACCTGACCGATACGGCCGGCGACATAATGGATGGCCTCTTCTGTAAAGGGAATTGGCATCAGGTCATAGAGATGCCCGTCATCTGTACAGTAGCTCAGATGCTCGCTGTAGGCCCTTATTCCATGCCGATCCATGAACTGACGTAATTTGCGTATGAAGGTGTGGTCCAGTGGTGATGGACCACCAACGGACAGGGATAACCCATGACAGACGAACGGGAATCGCTCGGTGAAATACTCAAAATCCCTTGCCCGCTGACCACCCACATTGATCCAGTTTTCGGGAGCCACCTCCATGAACTCGATCATTTCGAGATCCTGATTCTGAAGCGGACCCAGAAGGGCCCGCCTCAAACCAAGTCCCGCACCCGTGACGGGGTGTACTCGGTGACTCACTAGCTTAACTCAGGCATTACCGCCACAAGAGCCTTCTTCGCCCTTCTCGCCACAAGAGCCTTCTTCGCCCTTTTCGCCGCAAGAGCCTTCTTCGCCTTTCTCGCCGCAAGAGCCTTCTTCGCCTTTCTCGCCGCAAGAGCCTTCTTCGCCTTTCTCACCGCAAGAGCCTTCTTCGCCCTTATCGCCGCCACATTTGCCTTCGCCACATTTGCCTTCTTCGCCCTTGTCGTCAGCCAGCATGTAACCGGAGTCCAGGTCAGCAGTTGAGAAAGGATTATCATCTGCAACCACACTGGAAGAGATGAACAAAGATGAAACAAATGCTACGCCGACGGCAGCAGCAACAGGTTTGACGATCATTAACTTATTAGCCATTAGGAATAACCTCCACAGTTACAAAATTCCCGACAAAAATAGCACGGGGGTATCAATTACAACGCCTCAGCGTCTCTAATTACAACCCGTAAAGAGTTTCTACTGGTCTCCTTTGGCATGGCCTCAGGAGGCAATATTTCATCGGGCCATACCTAGAGACTAGCAATAAGGCTGATGTTTATCTAGGAAAAAACCGTATCGAAGCTATAGACCGATAAGTAGGAAAGATTATTACAAGCAATTTCAGATTGATTTGCCGATGCCTAATTAACCCTCTTTTTTCCGGTCCTGCACAGGTCGCGTACTATGCATTCAGGACAGTTTGGAGTACGCGCTTTGCAGACATAACGGCCGTGAAGGATCAGCCAGTGGTGTGCATTTTGAAGGTAGGCTGCCGGAATACTTTTCAATAGCTTTCGTTCAATGATCAATGGTGTTTTGCCCAGGGCCAGACCGGTACGGTTTGCGACACGAAAAATATGTGTGTCCACAGCCAGCGTTGGTTGGCCAAATGCTGTGTTCAACACAACATTGGCGGTTTTGCGACCTACGCCGGGCAATGCCTCCAACTCTGTTCTGTCCGACGGCACTTTGGAAGAATGTGCTTCCATCAGGATTTTACAGGTTTTGATGATATTGGCAGCTTTGGAATTGAATAGCCCTATGGTCCTGATATAGTCCTTCAGGGTGTCTATTCCGAGCGCCAGGATATCCTCTGGTGTGTTGGCCCTGCGAAAAAGACGTCGGGTCGCAAGGTTTACACCGACATCGGTAGCCTGGGCGGAGAGTATCACCGCGATAAGTAACTCAAAGGTGGATTGATACTCAAGCTCGGTGGTTGGCTCCGGATCAATGGCCTGCAATCGGCGAAAGAATTCTTTTCGATGTTCGAGTTTCATGGTTGAAATGAACCGGGACCTGGTAGTTTTTCGCCCATGGCATCCGCTGTGCGTGACTTGCCGGCCTCCCAGGCATTGCGTGCGGCGATCAGCAGTGCCAGGCCGATAAATGCACCGGGAGGCAATATCGCCAGCAGGAAACCCGGATGCTGAGGAATGATGGTCAGGGTCAGGTTGAGGGCCCACTCGCCACCCAGCAACTCTGCCCCGGCCAGCAGAGTACCGCGGCCAAACAACTCCCTCAAGGCACCCAGCGACACCAGGGTGATGCAAAAGCCAAGACCGGTAGCAAAACCATCAAGTAGTGAGGCCCCAGGGTTGTTCCTGGATGCAAATGCCTCTGCGCGGCCGATAATGGCGCAATTGGTAACAATCAGAGGAATGAAAATACCCAGTACGCGGTGAAGGTCATAAAAAAACGCGTGCATCAACATATCTATTACTGTCACTACCGAAGCTATGATAAGCACAAAGGCCGGAATCCGAATTTCCGGGCGGAGTAATCCACGCAGCAATGAAACCGCCAGGTTTGACATCATTAGCGTCAACATGGTCGCCAGTCCCAGCGCGAGGCCGTTGACCACTGTGCCGGTCACGGCCAACAGTGGACACAGACCCAGTAATACGACCAAACCCGTATTTTGCTGCCAAACACCGTTTGTCAGGATTTCTTTGTAGTGGGATCCAGCCATATCCAGTTTCATTCGTCGTTGATTGTGGTGTTCATTTTTGTGTTGAACAACAATTGACGGTGTTCATCAAAATACACCAAGCCCCTGTGTACGGCCGTGACCACCGCCCGTGGTGAAATGGTTGCACCAGTAAACTGGTCGAACTCCCCCCCATCTTTTTTGACCGCCCAACCTCTCTGCCCCGGGTTTTGCATGGATGTACCCTCGAAACCATATATCCAGTCACTTTTTCCACTTTCTATTGGGTCACCCAGACCCGGTGTTTCCCGGTGTGATAACACACGCACACCCATGATGGTTCCCTCGGCGCTGATTCCCACCAACAACCGAATATCACCATTGTAACCATCCGCTGCGGTCAATCTCATGATGAGTGCAACTGCTTCACTATCGCTGCGGGCACGATAAACAGTCACCCTGTCGGTATGTCTGAAAAACTCCGGGTCGTTTATTTCAATCACGTCCTCATGCAGCGGATTGTCGTAAAGATGCAGCGGTATGATTTCGTTGAGCTGTCGAAGCACACGGTTTTGCTCCTGCTCCAGGATTCGATCATGTGTCAGATGATCTATGGATGACAGCAGAGCTGTACCCAATAGTGCAATTAACCCCAGCAACAGGCTGCTGCGAACTATGGGGGACAGTTGGTGGCTCATTCCCCGTATATCCTCGGTCTTGTGTAACGGTCGATCAGCGGTGCCGCCATATTCATTAACAGAACCGCAAAAGCAATTCCGTCCGGGTAACCACCCCACCGTCTGATCACCAGAGTGATGATGCCCACCCCCGCACCAAAAATCAGTTTGCCCGGGTTACTGACACAACCGCTGACCGGGTCTGTGGCGATAAAAAATGCAGCCAGCACGATGGCGCCGGAAAATACATGTTGCATTGGAGACAGGTTGGAATCGGGGTTCGCCAGCCACAGCGGCAGGCTGAGCAGTATCACACTGCCTGTGACCGCGAGTGGCACGTGCCAGGATATAACACGTTTGTATAACAGGAAGAGTCCACCGAGAGCGAACCCGTTTGCCACCCACTCCCAGCCCAATCCTCCATAGTCACCAAAAAGTGGTGATCTGCGTATTTCGGTAATCACAGCACCGGAATCAAGTGTGGTTTTCAATATGTCCAACGGTGTTGCATGGGTAATCGCGTCCCAACCGCCTTGAATGGGGATCTGCCCACCAAAAATAATGGCCAGCGTGTCGGCTAACCCCAGGCTGTGTTGCGAAAGGGCCAAAGGTGGCAGCCACGCGGTCATGGCCTGAGGAAAGCTGATCAGGACAACCACATAGCCAACCATGGCTGGATTAAACAGGTTCTGACCCAATCCACCGTAGAGGTGTTTGGCAACGACAATGGCGAACAGCATGGCAATACAACTGATCCACCAGGGTGCAAGAGGCGGGATACACAGGGCGAACAAAACTGCAGTTACCAACGCGCTCAAGTCGGTGACATAAGGTAATTGCGGCTGGCCACGCAAACGCAGCATCAGTGACTCAAATATTAATGCAAATACCATTGCCAGCAGAATCTGAACGATAACACCCGGCCCGAAAAACCAGGCATAGGCCAGGATGCCGGGTACCAGCGCAAGCAATACCTGCAGCATTACTTTCGTAACGGTCGGCTTAGGTGCAAAAAATGGCGCGCCGCTGGTTGTGAAGCTACGTGTCATCGGAACTGCCATGAATGATTCTTGGCTTGTTGTCAGCCTTCTCCTTTGCCCTGGTGATGGCAGCTTGAACACGGTCTTTTTGTTTTGACTTGTCCTTGAGCATTTGTTTTCGGAGTGCCATTTTTTCTGCCCGTTTCCGCTGTTTGAGTTCCAGTCGCTGTTCCCTGGCTTCAAACCGCGTCCTGGCCCGTTCGACAGCCCGGGTCTTTATTTTGCGTTGAACCAGCTCGCTCTTGCCAAAGCGGAACCAATCGACCAGGGGAATGTGACTGGGGCAGACAAGATCGCAACAACCACACTCTATACAGGAAGACAGGCCGTACGCTCCTGCATCATCCCACAATCCGTTTTTCGTCTGCAGGTACAGTGATTGAGGTAACAGCCTGGCGGGGCAAACCCTGGCGCATTCACCACAACGTATACACGGCATTTCAACCTGCGGTGTTGCAACATCGGCCTGTGTAAGTGCCAGTATGCAGTTGACCGCCTTTACCACCGGAACGGCATCACTTGCAACCGGGTAACCCATCATTGGTCCACCAATGACAAGCCGGGTGACATCCCCCCTGTAGCCACCGCAGGCATCTATCAGGTGGGCAAAGGATGTACCGATCAATGCCAGCCAATTTCGAGGTGTAGTGATGCCATTGCCGGACACGGTAATGTAACGTTCGATCAACGGCTTTCCCTCAACAACCGCATCTGCGACTGCCGCTGCGGTTGCAACATTCTGACAGACAAGTCCCAAATCCGACGGTCTTCCGTCAATCGGCACTTCGCTACCGGTTAGCACCTGGATTAGTTGTCTTTCACCGCCCTCGGGATAAATGGTGGTGATCTTGACCACTGAGATATTTTTACTGTCAGCCTCATGTGCAGCGGCGTTAAGTGCTTCATACACCGCGCCCATCTGGTCTTCTATGGCAACCACCACCCGGTCGGCTCCGATCGCCCGGCGTAAAATTCTGGCCCCCAGGATGATTTTGGCCGGTTTTTCGCGCATCAGCATCTCGTCACAACTGATATAGGGTTCACACTCCGCACCATTAAGTATCAGGGTATGAATCTGGCGGGCCCGTCCGTCACGTATCTTCACGTGGGTTGGAAAAACGGCACCACCCAGACCGGCGATACCGCATAACTTCAAATGCAGGATCAGTTCCTCGGGATCGGCGTGTTGCCAGTCAGTTACCGGATCAAGCTTCACCCACTCCTCGGCCCCATCCGGTGTGATTACGACACAGTTATCGGATTTGCCCGATGGGTGGGAAATCAGGTGGTTCTCTATGGCGTTGACGATTCCAGAGACCGGCGAGTGAATGGCCACGCAGGATTCACAATTCCCTATTTGCTGGCCCTTGAGCACCCGCTCACCCACCTGTACGCATGGTGTCGCCACATCACCGGCATGTTGTTGCAGCGGTACAACAAGTTGTTTGGGAAGTCTTGGGCGCTCGACCTGATGCTGACAGGAGATCTTCTTATTATGACGCAGTCGCAAGCCGCCATGGAAGTGGTGGTTTACTGGTCCTATCCTGGCCACCGCATCATTCATCCGGATGATTCCTTAATAACCGTCTCCAATCCAGGGCGAGGTACACGCCACAGCCTGGCGCCTGGTCGCGGTTCAACTATATCGATGCAATCCACCGGGCAGGGCGGCAGGCACAGGTCGCATCCGGTACATTCAGACTCGATGACCGTGTGCATCAGTTTCGCAGCGCCAACGATGGCATCCACGGGACAGGCCTGTATACACAGGGTACAACCAATACATCTTTGCTCATCAATAACGACCACCGTCGTGGGTGTCTCCTTGCCATTTTCCGGGTTCAGGGGCTTGGGTTCTCGGCCAAGCAGATCAGCCAGGGCCTGGATACCGGCTTCACCACCTGGGGGACACTGGTTGATATCGGCAGTGTCAGCGGCGATCGCTTCAGCATAAGGACGGCAGCCAGGGAATCCGCATTGGGCGCATTGTGTTTGTGGCAGCAGTGCATCAATCCGCTCGACTACAGGGTCAGATTCGATTTTCAGCTTTATGGCAGCCCAGCCAAGCCCCAAACCAAATGCAAGACCAAGTGTTGTCAACAGCAGGAGTGAAATCAACATGTCAGAGGTTGGCCAGACCACTGAAGCCCATGAATGCGAGCGACATCAATCCAGCAGTGATCAAACCGATGGGTGCGCCCTTGAAAGGTCGGGGCACATCAGCAAGGGCAATACGTTCACGCATGGCCGCAAACAGCACCAGGACCAGACCAAAACCCGCTGCGGCACCAAATCCATAAAGGGCTGACTGGAGCAGGTTGTGTTGTTCCTGTACATTCAGCAAGGCCACCCCCAGTACCGCACAATTACTGGTAATCAGTGGCAGGAATATCCCGAGTACCCGGTACAGTATGGGGCTGCTCTTGCGCATGACCATCTCGGTAAGTTGCACCATGACCGCGATGACAAGGATAAAACCAAGCGTCGAAAGGTATTCAAGACCCAATGGCTGGAGCAGGTAACGGTGTAGCAGGTAGCTCGAAACCGATGATAATGTCAGAACAAAAGCCGTTGCAACGGCCATCCCCATCGCGCCTTCCAGCTTGGTTGAGACACCCATGAAAGGACAAAGGCCGAGAAAGCGGACCAGAACAAAATTGTTTGCCAGTACCGTACTAACCAGGATCAGCAGATATTCGTTCATACAGCAATCAAATTCGGATCAGGTTACCCGCATACCCGGCACCGCACCCTGATCAGGGCCAAGGATATACAGATCACTGCCACCGGGTCCCGCCGCCAGAACCATGCCCTGAGATACGCCAAAACGCATTTTTCGTGGCTTCAGGTTGGCCACCATGACCGTGTGGCGTCCGATCAGGTCCGAAGGCTCGTAGGCCGATTTGATACCGGCAAAGACCTTACGGGTTTCACCACCGATATCCAGTGTCAGTTCAAGCAATTTGTCTGCTTCAGGCACCTGTTGTGCGTTGATGATCTTTGCAATGCGCAGATCAACCTTCAGGAATTCCTCGATGGTGATTTCATCAGCAAGATCCAGCTTTGGCACAGTTGCTTTTCCGGTGGACTGCAGGTTTTCTTTTGAATCTTCAATCATGGACTTTATCTTGAGCGGATCAACACGGGTCATTAATGGTTTAAATGATTGTATGGATACATTCAGCATCGGCTGGTCCAGCTCGGACCATTGATCGAGATCAACACCCAGGAATTCGGCAGCGCTTACAGCCGTGAACGGGACCACGGGTGCCAGGTAAGTCATCAGGACCCGGAACAGGTTAATGCCCTGGGTACAAATTGCCTGCACGGTTTGTTGCTGGCCTTCCTGCTTGTTCAGTTGCCAGGGTTTGTGCTCATTGATGTATCGGTTGCCTTCATCGGCGAGCGCCATGATACGCCGGATGGCTGATTGATAATTTCGTTGTTCAAAATCAGATGCTATGTGTTCACGTTGATCCAGGAACTGCTGATATAGCCCGGGTTCTGGTAGCTCTTCAGCCAATTGTCCATTTGAGCCTCGCTGGATAAATCCGGCACAGCGACTGGCGATATTCACGACCTTTCCGACCATGTCAGAGTTTACCCGGGAAACAAAATCGTCGAGACTCAGGTCAATGTCTGCCATACCGGCACCGAGACGTGCACAGAAGTAATAACGCAGATAGTCCGGATTCAGGTGATCAAGGTATGTGCGAGCCCGAATAAAGGTACCGCGTGACTTGGACATCTTGGATCCGTCGACGGTCAGAAAGCCATGAGCGTACACCGCTGTTGGCCAGCGAAAATCCGCCCCCATCAACATGGCAGGCCAGAACAGCGTGTGGAAATAGACGATGTCCTTGCCAATAAAATTATACAATTCAGTGTCTGTATCCGGTTTCCACCATTCATCAAAGTCCAGACCTGTTCGATCAGCCAATTCCTTGAAACTGGCCATGTATCCTACGGGTGCATCTACCCAGACATAGAAATATTTGTCATCGGTGCCCGGTATCTTGAAACCAAAATAGGGCTCATCCCGCGATATATCCCAGTCACGCAGACCATCGTTGAACCATTCCTGCATCTTGTTGACCACCTCGGGCTGCAGGACGCCAGATGTCATCCAGCTGTGCAGACGGTCCTCAAATTCGGAGAGCCGGACAAAATAGTGCTCCGAGTCACGCATCACCGGAGCTGTACCACTGATTGCCGAGTGTGGGTCTATCAGGTCGGTCGGACTGTAAGTGCTTCCACAGGACTCACAACTATCACCGTACTGATCCTCGGTTTTGCACTTCGGACAGGTTCCCCTGATAAAACGGTCGGGCAAAAACATGCCCTTTTGTTCGTCATAGAATTGGGAAATGGTCCGTCTCTCAACATAGCCACCGTCTTCAAGTCGTTTGTAGATGGTTTCAACACATTCACGATTGGCCTCTCCATGTGTGGTTGCATAGTTGTCGAATTTCAGCCCGAAATCCAGGAAGTCCTGCTGGTGCTCGGTGTTCATCCGGTCGATCAATTCTTCCGGTGCGATTCCCTCGGACTGTGCCCGCAGCATGATCGGAGTACCGTGTGCATCATCGGCCCAGGCGAAATAACACTCGTGACCCTGGGCGCGCTGAAAGCGTGCCCAGATATCGGTCTGGATGTATTCCAGCATATGTCCCAGATGGATGGCACCATTGGCATAGGGCAGGGCGCTGGTGACAAGTATTCTTCTTTTTTGTTTGCTCATGATTTGTGCTGCTGACCGCGGTTCCCGGACATGATTTGGAATGCGCAATTATGGCACGCTCCCAGGCCAAGCTGTAGCGTCAGCCACGTATGGATTGAGGGAATGATAGTAATAAATTGCCATTTCCCTGCGATCATTTCCAATATAATCTTCAAAATCGCCCCATATTTAAGAATTCAGGTCTGTAGGAGATGCCAGATGATCAAAGTGCATGACGTAGCCCCCGATTTCAGGTTGCATAGCGACAACATTGGGGACTACCAGCTTTCAGACCACAGGGGTGAGCGGGTGTTACTGGTTTTTTATCCGGGTGACAACACACCTGTATGTACCCGGCAGTTATGTGAATACCGGGATGCGATCGGGTCTTTTAAAGATCTGGGTGTCTCGGTCGTGGGTATCAGTTCCAACAGCCTGGAATCACATCGTGGCTTCAGGGCCCGCCACAAATTTCCGTTTGTACTTCTTTCTGATCCGGATCTTGACGTTGCAAAACGCTATGGTTGTACCGGTTTCCTTGGTATGAAAAGGGCGATTTTCCTGATCGATGAAAGTGGCACGGTACGCTATGTGCACATCGAAGTATTATCATTGTTCCGGCGCAAATCCAATGAACTGCTCAAGGTTATTAGTGCGCTGGATATCGAAGTTGTTTAACCCGAATAAGATTCGCAAAGATACGAAGTCGTTGATGCAGACACGGACCAGGACGGATAATAGCGGGTCCGACTTACACATTGGCAAGAGATCTGATTCAGTGACGCTCATCCCCCGACGGTTTCCCGCACATATCGCATTGCCAAATTGGACTAGATAACGGGTACAATGTCCCGCCTTTCTGAACAGTAATCACACGCACAAAATGGATTGATTGATGACCAAAGACTACCTGATGGACCTGCTGGCCAAAATTGAAGATGAACGTGCCGGACTCGACCTGGTTTCTGCCGGTGCGGTTCGAGAAATCGGTATTCATGAAAACAGTGTCAGTGTTGATATCCGGTTGGGTTATCCGCTCGCCGACGGAGGTGAGAAACTGGCGATGGAAATCAAATCGCGACTGGAGAGTGATCCCGGTGTCAGTAGTGCCGGTGTCAACGTCAGTTACAAAATCATGCCCCATAAAGTCCAGGAGGATTTGAAACCGCTGGACTCCATTGCAAATATTATTGCCGTGGGATCAGGCAAAGGAGGTGTTGGTAAATCCACCACTGCCGTAAACCTGGCTCTGGCATTGCAACTCGAAGGAGCACGGGTGGGTCTGCTCGACGCGGACATCTATGGACCGAGTATCCCGACCATGTTGGGTGTTTCAGGTCAGCCCGAAATCGAAGGAGAAAAGATCATACCCATCAAGGCGCATGGCCTTCAGGTCATGTCCATCGGCTTCCTGATCGAGGAAGATACCCCAATGATCTGGCGGGGCCCGATGGTGACATCCGCCCTGCAGCAATTGCTGGGTGAAACCAAATGGGAAAATTTGGATTACCTGGTCATTGATTTGCCACCCGGGACAGGCGATATCCAGTTGACACTGGCACAAAGAATCCCGGTCTCCGGTGCGGTCATCATCACCACGCCACAGGATATTGCCCTGATTGATGCGCGCAGGGCGTTCCACATGTTCCGTAAGGTGAAAGTGCCGGTACTGGGTGTGGTTGAGAATATGAGTACGCACATCTGCACATCCTGTGGTCATGAAGAGGCGATATTCGGCCAGGGTGGTGGAGAACAGATGGCGAAGGATTTTGACCTGCCCTTGCTGGGCCAGTTGCCACTTGCATCGGAGATCCGTTCATCGCTGGATGCGGGTCAGCCGAGTGTTGTTCAAAGCCCGGACTCACCCATCGCGAAAAGTTTTCGTCAACTTGCATTGCGTACCTCCGGTGAGTTATCCGTCAAGCCACGCAGTATGACATTCAAGATGCCGGAAATCGTGGTTCAGAACCAGGGGCCGGCCGCTTGAGCATCAAATCTGATCGCTGGATACGTCACATGGCGCAGAATCACCATATGATCGAGCCGTTTGAACCCGGTCAGGTACGTGTATCAGAATCCGGCGCGCAACAAATATCCTATGGAACTTCAAGTTACGGATATGACGTTCGTTGTGCTGACCATTTCAAGATTTTCACCAATATCAATTCTGCGATTGTCGACCCCAAGAATTTTGATGAAAGCAGCTTTGTGGATGTCTGGGGTGATGAATGTATTATCCCCCCGAATTCATTTGCCCTGGCACACACGGTAGAGTACCTGCGTATCCCCAGGAATGTCTTGACCATTTGCCTGGGCAAGTCCACCTACGCACGCTGTGGCATCATTGTTAATGTCACCCCACTGGAACCGGAGTGGGAGGGACACGTAACACTGGAATTTTCCAATACCACCCCGTTACCCGCGAGAATCTACGCAAATGAAGGAGTTGCCCAGTTCCTGTTTTTTGAATCGGACGAGGAGTGCGAAACTTCCTATGGTGATCGTGCCGGAAAATACCAGGGACAGACTGGCGTCACCCTCCCGAAAACCTGAAATGATGGTCCTTTCTGACCGGATGGGAACCGGAAGAACCATGTCTGGGTCAATCTCACCGCATGAAGATACCGGGTTGATCTGACTACTGTTTCCCACCCGTTACCGCGAACGCTCGAGGGCCAACGACCAACTTACCGTGCTCTCCACTATAGTAATCAGCATAGAGTTGCAGGAACGCGCATGTTGTCCAGGATTATTTTTGTGGTCTCGCTTTCGATCATTTTTTGGTTGGCGCCGATTTACGCAGACACGGTTGCCGGTGCCGACCTCGTTTTGAAAAACGGGGTCGTATACACCGTTAATGCAAACCGCGAATGGGCCGAAGCAGTTGCCATCAGGAATGGGCTGATTACCTATGTTGGTGATGATGAGGGCGTTGTGGGACACGTTGGGAACACCACCGAGGTCATAGACCTTGCCGGGCGCATGCTGATGCCGGGTTTCCACGATTCACATATGCATCCTATGAGTGCAGGTACCCGTTTTTTACGCTGCCGTCTGCATGATCTGGAGTGGCCGGATGAGGCCCTTGAAGAGATCGAAAAGTGTGCAAAGGGTTTGAATGATGGTGAGTGGTTGCACGGTGTTGGTCTGCCGGACGAGGTATTTTCCGGGAACGGGCCACACCGTACAGAACTGGACCGCCTGGTCCCGGATCATCCCGCTTATATCACCAATCAATCCGGTTTTAATGCCTGGGTAAATTCACCGGCTCTGGCCGAAGCAGATATCAACGCGAATATGGAAGACCCGGCCAGAGGTGAAATAGTTCGGGACACCAACAACATACCCTCCGGTGTATTGAAGGGTAGTGCGGCTTACATGGTCAGACGGATTTTGCCCCATTACAGTGAAGACAACTTGCGCCTGGCACTTCGCCTGGCGTCACAAATGGCCAACAGCTTTGGCATTACCTCTGCCAATGAAGCCAAGGTATTCGAACGCCACCTGCAGGCTTACCGTCGTGCGGACCTCGAAGGAGAAATGACTCTGCGTGTACAGGCTTCGCTGGCCTGGCAAAACGAATTCGGTGTGAAACAGGTGCACACATTGATAAGACAGAAACGATCGGTCTCTGGTAACAAATTCAGGGCAGATGCCGTGAAGCTGGTTATTGATGGTGATTTTCACAATCACTCAGCGGGACTCCTGCAATCTTATGCTGATAAGGCGGGGGATCGCGGGGACCTGGTCTTTGACAGCCACCGGTTGAATGAAATTATTACGGAACTTGATGGCGCAGATTTCCAGGTGCACATGCATGCCGTGGGCGACCGGGCAGTTCAGGTCGGACTGGATGCCATTGAGTCTGCCATCAATCGAAATGGAACACGGGACCGTCGTCATCAGCTGGCACACATCGCACTGATCGACCCGCTTGACCTGCCACGGTTTGCCTTACTGGGAGTGGTTGCGGACTTTCAGCCGTTATGGGCCCAACAGGGATTCACGCTGGACCAGCTTTCAAAGTTTGGTGAAGACCGGTAGAAGCGATTGATTCCCATTAACAGCATACTGAAAACCGGTGCAAAGGTAGTAGCAGGAAGCGATTGGATTTCGGAGTCCATGAACCCGCTGGTTGCCATCCAGATCGCTGTAACAAGACGCCCGGTTGACGGCGGCGCACCACCATGGTCGCCGACCGAACGTGCCAGCCTGGAGCAAATGATCGATGTCTACACGATAAACGGGGCGTGGCTTGCCCGGCAGGATCAGCTGAGTGGTAGCCTGGAACCGGGCAAAGCGGCTGACCTGATCGTGCTTGAGCGGAACTTGTTCGAAGTCAAACGCATGGATATTCACAAGGTCAGGGTATTACTGACCCTGCTGGAAGGAGCGATCGTTTTTCGCGCAGCGGGCGCATTTGATCCACCCGATTCCGGATCATGAACCAGGCAATCTATTCCTCTTCAAGCCAGTTTGGCGTCCCCACCCATCTTGTCATCAGGTGCTGCCATCGAGCGTCCTGGTGCAGGCTCTCAAGGTAAGGACTCCAGGTTTCCTGGAATGACCTGTTGGGATCAATTTCAAGAGCATGTTCCAACCACCCGAAGGCCTCATCCGTTTGCCCGCACCAGGCGCAGATACCGGCAATTTCAGACGGGTTTTCGTCAGCATATTTTTGTTTGAACCGATTTAAACTATCGTCCGATGCCGATTCGTCACCGAGCGAAAAATGAATCATGGCTTCAAACTGGTCATGTCGGCCAAAAAATGTGCCAGGCCTGTCAACCTCCGTAATCTGTTGCATTAATTTCAAGGCTTCTTTGGGTGCTCCCTGAAGCAACCTGATCTCCGCCAGTGATTCAAGCCCCTGCGGACTGGTGGGTTCCAGGTTAAGTACTTTCATGGCAAGGTCATTGGCCTCATCAATTCTTCCAGCCAGCACCAGGTAGCTGCTCAGATTGCCGAGGTTGACGATATACAGGGGGTCCAGGGCCACCGCTCGGGTCAGCAGTTCGATGGCCTTGTCCAGGTCTCCAAAAAAACCCGCCATGCCTGCCATGGAGGAGAGCACATACGGATTGTCCTGGCCCAGTTGTACACCTTTCTGAAATTCCTGTCTCGATTGAGTTTGATCGCCTGCACGAGAAAGCGCCCCTGCAAATCGAATACGTGCTTCCGGGTTTTCCGGTGAAAGTTCCACGGCTTTTTTTGCGGCTTCCAGGGAACGGTTGTTATCGGGCGGATCGAACAGGAACAAATAAAGCGGACTGAGACCGACCCAGGCTGCCGCGTTGTCTGGATCAAGCTGGGTTGCTCTTTCAAATAGTTCCAGGGCACGCTGCAGGTCACCTTCCTTTCGGCGCTTGAACAGGAATCGGGCCTGCATCGTCAGTTCGTAGGACTCCGTATTCAATACTTTCGTCCTGGGTGCCTCACCGAGCAAGGTGATCTTCAACGAGCTGGTCACCGCGGCAGCAATCTCGTCCTGGATGGCAAAAATGTCATCAAGTTCCCGGTCACAGGTTTCCGACCACAGGTGAAAACCGTCGTCGGCCTTGATCAGTTGTGCCGTGATACGGGTGGTGGAGCCACTTTTACGCACGCTGCCTTCCAGCACATGTGCCACTTCAAGCTGCTTTGCTATTTCGGTCAGTGGCACGCTTTCCACCTTGTCCTTGTAATAAAACGAGGATGTTCTCGCGGCCACCTTCAATTCTTTGATACCCGCCAACAGGCTGAGTAGTTCCTCGGTCAGGCCATCGGAGAAATATTCCTGTTCCGGATCAGATGACATATTCACAAAAGGCAGCACCGCGATGGACTGACTGGATATTTCCGGTGATTTCTGCTGTTCATCTTTGGAAGAACCCAGCGAAGAAACCGTAGTTTCTGCTAAGTCCGAATGGGTGAAAACAAACTTGTCCAGAACGAAATAGCCGAGCGCCAGTGTCATCACTACCAGGATGCTGTGGTTCAGCTTGCGGTCAGCCCTTACTCTGTTTTCGTTCTGCCCCTGTGTTCCCTCATCGCGTTTCAGACCCTCCGGTGTCAGTTCAAAAGCCCACGCGAAAAAGATGGCAATCGGGAAGCCCAGGATCAGAAAAAATGCCAGCAGCGAGGCGCTCCAGTCTGGCAGACGCAGTGCGGGTACCATGGTGTCTCCCACCTGCATCACCAGCCAGGCCGTAATCAGGTAGGCTGCCGTGACACGAAAGACATTTCTTCGTTTGAGTTCCCGGATGAGCGACATATTGTGGTTATCGGTTGCGCCTGTTCAATTAGCAATCCTACGCTTTCCCCCGAAATATGAGCAGTTGGGTCCGGGACATAAACATCTATAATGTAGTTTGCATTGTTCGTTAAATTGTCCGGGCACCGGGCAGCAGAGTCACTGAAATTCTGAACCGCTGGATAGATGGTTGACCACCATATTGATTAGTTGAGGAAATGAAAAATGCAATTAGTTGGATATCTGGATTCCCCTTTTGTACGCCGTGTGGCAATTACGATGCGTTACCTGGGGGTTGGTTACGACCATCGTGAACTGTCCATATTCAGGGATTTTGATGAGTTTTATGCTTTGAACCCGTTGGTCAAGGTGCCCACACTGGTTCTGGATGATGGTCAGATATTGACAGATTCAACCCTGATTATCGATTACCTCGAAAAACGGGTGGCCGGTCGAAGTCTGATGGCTCCGGAATCAGCATCCTATCAACTTGCCCTGCAGGACACTGGTTATGCTTTGGTCGGAATGGAGAAAGTTGCACAATTGATCTATGAAACCCAACAACGTCCACGGGAAAGGCAACACCCGGACTGGATTGTTCGTATTGAACAGCAACTCAAGGGTGCAGTGGGACTGATGGAAGCGTCCGTATCTGCGGGCGCGGGAATACATTGGGATCGTCTTTCCGGTGATGGGGTCACCCAGGGGGATATCTCGATTGCAGTAGCCTGGCGATTCACGCAACACATCGACCGGGCAAATGTTGTTCCGGAGGATTATCCTGCGCTGGCCGAACTTTCTGCGGGAGCAGAATCGCTGCCTGAATTCGCAGCCTGCCCGCTGAGTGGATAGGCGACCAGAATTAACGCAGCGGCGGTTGTTGAATCAATGTTGCGTAAGTCTCGAATACTTCGGCTTCACGTTGAACCTGTAACTCAATCTGTGCGCCCGGTTGGCGCTGGGATATGCTCAGCATAAATGCCCTGGCATCATCAACGTCTGTACTGTCAAGGCTCAAAAGGATATCACCGGCTCTGATACCTGCGGTCCAGGCGGGCCCTCCTGTCGTAACATCACGGACCTGAATACCACGACGCACTGCGCTGCCATCGGTAGGCAGTGTCAGTGGCAAATCGCTGAACAGGGCACCCAGCCATCCTCTCCTGACGGTGCCGTTTTCAACAATCTGTTGCATGACATTGCGTGCCATGGCAATGGGAATGGCGAAACCGATATTTTGTGCCCCCTGAGGCTGACCGAGGTTGCGGGTGTTGATACCGATTACCTCACCCCGATAATTGATCAGCGCGCCACCACTGTTGCCCGCATTGATGGCGGCATCGGTCTGGATAAAGTCCTCGTATAAAACAGCTCTCAGGTCATTGCGACCGGTGGCGCTGACGATACCCATGGTGACCGTATGACTCAGACCAAAGGCATTGCCGATGGCCAGCACAACGTCACCTACCCTGATATTGGAGTCTGCGGCCAGTGGTGCTGCAGGCAGTCCATCCACATCAATTTTCAAAACCGCCAGGTCGGTTTCCGGATCGCTGCCCACCACCTCAGCCTGGGCAAAACGCCCATCCCAGAGGGCCACGCTGATATTCTGAACCAGATTGATCACATGGTTATTGGTCAGGATATAACCATCGTCGCTGACCAGCACACCTGAACCCATGTTCTCTCGTCTGCGAACCACATAGGGGCTGCCGGTAATTCGTTGCAGCCTCGGGGGGACCTGTTGAACCTCAACCGTTGTTGTATAAATGCTCACCACCGAAGGTGCGGTCCTGTCTACAGCGTCCGCGTAGGACACGGGTGCTATGGTGATGACCTGTGCCGGAGCCGACTCTCTGCTAAAACGATCACTGATACTGGGCCACAGATACAGGATAATAAAGGCCAGGGCGAGACCAGTTATCACCGAGCGCAGGACAAAGCCGAATACTGCAGATGCAGTCTTTTTTCCGTTTTTCGAACTGGATTGGGGTTGATTCATTCCTGACATTGTCCCTTCAAAACGCTGATGTGGCAGATTTTCTGATAAAACCAGCAAAGATGCCCGCAATTCTATCGGCAAATCGTTTGTCTCGCATGGTGCATTTCGGATAAAATAGTACATTGGTCTAGATGGGAGACAAGATGGTCGGCCTGGTAGTTGTAATCAGCCTGTCGCCCTGCCCATTTTCGGACCGCAAGATTATTAAGTTCCTGAATTGACAACCGTCCCGGGTTGGGACGCTTTATTCTGCTGGAGATTTGAATGTCATCTGATGACGTGAACATGGAGCGCCGCCGCTTCCTGGTTGCAACCACTTCGACCGTCGGTGCGGTCGGTGTGGGTATCGCTGCAATTCCTTTCCTGCAGTCATGGATGCCCAGCGCCAAGGCCAAGGCGGTCGGTGCACCGGTTGAGGTCAACGTATCGAAACTTGAAGAAGGCCAGCTGCTCAAGGTGCAGTGGCGAGGGCAGACCATCGGCGTACTGCGACGCACACCCGAAATGATTTCCGACCTTGGTAAGATTGACTCTGTGTTGGCTGACCCGGAATCGGTCGAGTCTGAACAGCCGGAATATGCCGGGGGTGAACCCAGATCTTTACGGCCGGAATACCTGGTTGTAAATATGCATTGCACCCATCTCGGATGTGTTCCCCAATTGGTGCCGCAGGTGGGTCCACAGCCGTTTGATGATAACTGGAACGGCGGGTTCTATTGCCCCTGCCATAAATCCAAATTTGACTTATCCGGACGCGTGTATAAGGGCGTTCCGGCTCCAACCAACCTGACCATCCCGCCTTATAGCTTTATTGACGACCGAACCGTGATGATCGGTGTCAGTCCCGAAGGAACTGTGTAATGGCCAAAATTACCGACGGTCTTACAAAACAGGCCGAAGCATTATTGGGCTGGGTAGATGAACGGCTCCCGGTTACCGAGTTCTGGAACGCTCATTTGGCGAAATATTACGCGCCAAAAAATTTCAATTTCTGGTATTACATGGGCTCGCTGGCCCTGTTGATGCTGGTTATTCAGATAGTATCCGGCATTCTGTTGGCCATGCATTACAAGCCCTCTGCGGAGGAGGCTTTTGCCTCTGTTGAATACATTATGAGGGACGTGGACTGGGGATGGCTTATACGCTACATGCACACCACGGGTTCCTCGTTCTTTTTCATCGTGGTTTATCTGCACATGTTCCGTAGCATGCTGTATGGATCCCACCGCGAGCCACGTGAATTGTTGTGGGTACTGGGTATGTTCCTGTACCTGCTGCTGATGGCAGAGGCCTTTCTTGGTTATGTCCTTCCCTGGGGGCAAATGTCTTACTGGGGTGCCCAGGTGATTATCAACCTGTTTGGTGCGATCCCGAAGATCGGTGAACCTCTGACCCAGTGGATTCGAGGCGATTATTTTATTTCCGACGCTACATTGAATCGATTTTTTGCCCTGCATGTGATCGCTATTCCGTTGGCGTTGCTGATGGTGGTCGTGCTGCATCTCGCGGCCCTGCACCAGACGGGTTCACTGAATCCCGATGGGATCGAGATCAAGAAAACCAAGGGCGAGGATGGCATTCCCCTGGATGGTATCCCGTTCCATCCCTACTACACCGTCAAAGATATATTTGGCGTTGCCATGTTCATGATTCTTTTCGCCTTCATCCTGTTTTTCTGGCCGGAGGCCGGGGGTCTGTTTCTTGAACACGACAATTTTGTTCCGGCCAATCCACTGGTGACGCCAGAGCACATCAAGCCAGTTTGGTACTTCACCCCTTTCTACGCAATTCTCAAGGCGGTCCCGGACAAGCTGATGGGTGTGTTGCTGATGGGTGCATCGGTTCTCATCCTGTTCTTCCTGCCCTGGCTGGACAGGTCACCGGTCAAGTCCATCCGTTACAAGGGTGGGTGGTACAAGTTGTTGCTTACGATTTTCACCATAGCCTTTGTCCGTCTCGGCATGCTGGGTATGGCCGAGGGAACTCCTGCACAGACCTGGGAGATGCGGATCTGGACATTTGCCTATTTTATGTTTTTTGTTCTGCTGTTCTTCATGAGTCCCGGAGCCAGAACCAAGGATGTGCCGGAGCGGGTGACACACTGATGGAGAGAAAAACGATCAGATTACTCTTCGTGGCCATTCTGCTGTTGTTCTCAAGTGTTGAATTAAGCGCTTCAGGAAGCGAGGAAATTGAACATTCGGGTGCCAATATTACGGACACTGCTTCATTACAGCGCGGTGCCAAGTGGTTTATGAATTATTGTCTCAGTTGCCACAGTGTCAGTTACATGCGTTACAACCGTATGGCCCAGGACCTGGGTCTAAGCGAGGAAATGGTCATGGAAAACCTGGTCTTTGCCGACGCGAAATTCGGTGACACCATGGAAATATCCATGCGTCCGGATCACGCTGAATCCTGGTTTGGCAATACCCCGCCGGATCTCTCGCTGATCGGTCGATCCCGTGGCGCAGACTGGATTTTTGCTTATCTTCGTGGATTTTACATGGATGAAACGGGCGGCTGGAATAATACCGTGTTACCCAATGTCTCTATGCCTCATGTACTCTGGCGTTTGCAGGGTATTCAACAAGCGGTTTACAAGACAGAGACCGGTGAAAGTGGGTACTCACGGGAGGTCTTTGACCATTTTGAGATGGTCTCGCCGGGTGTACAAACCGCGGAAGAGTACAAAGAGACGGCTCGTGATATTGCAGCATTCCTGGAATATGTAGGAGAACCCGCCAAGCTTCAGCGCAAGGGTGTCGGTGTGTGGGTCATTTTGTTCCTGGCGCTGTTTGCATTTTTAGCCTACCTGCTGAAAGCAGAATTCTGGCGCGACATACATTGAAACAAACACAAAACCTAATTTTTAGCGATCATCAGCCAACAGGAGAAATGTGGTGACAGCAGCAGTAAAAGGGCGTTCCATCATGGCGCTGTATTCATCCGATCGCAGCATACACTGTCACCGGGTTCGTTTCGTACTGGCTGAAAAGGGCATCAATGTGGATATCATTGATGTGAGCAGAAATGAGTCAGCGGCTGCAGACCTTGCCGAGATCAATCCGTACAACGAAACTCCTACACTGGTTGATCGTGACCTGTTGCTACACGATGCCAGTGTAATCAATGATTATCTGGACGAACGTTATCCGCATCCTCCGCTGATGCCCGTAGACCCGGTTTCACGTGCGCGCTTGAGACTGGTCCACCACCGGGTGTTACGCGACTGGTATCCCCTCGCGGAGGAGATTGAGAATTCTGTCGGACGCAAAGCAGAAAAAAGCAGGCAACAGTTGAAGGAAGCCATCGTCGCAGCCAATGACTTGTTCAAACATTCTGATTACATGTTTGGAGATGAACTGAGCCTGGTAGATTGCACACTTGCCCCATTGTTCTGGCGTCTGCCGGTGTATGGTCTGGACCTTGGCAAACCCGGTGCGTCGGTACAGGGATATGTACAACGTCTGATTTCACGACCTACTTTTAAATCCAGCCTGACCCGCGCCGAACGTGAAATGGTTCTAGATGCAACATGAGTTCGTCTGCCGATGGTATGAATTCCAATCAACCCTATTTATTGCGTGCACTTTACGACTGGATCACTGATAACGGGATGACACCGCACGTGCTGGTCGACGCCTCCCATGAAGAAGTAGACGTTCCAGAACAGGCGGTACAAAAGGGAAAAGTGGTTTTGAATATCGCAGCGAGTGCAACAGAGCACCTGAAGCTGGATAACGAAACCATACACTTCAAAGCCCGTTTTTCAGGTCAACCTCACCTCATCAGTATCCCCATGGGTGCCGTCATCGCGATTTATGCACGTGAGAATGGTCAGGGAATGATGTTTGCCCAGGATGACTCAACGCCACCTCCGCTGGGCGAATCAGACAAGTCCCAAATCAGGTCTCACCTGAAGGTTGTCAAGTAAGCTCTGCAGCGGGACTGTTCTTTTGAGTGTTACCTTGATGTGTCTCTGATGCTGATTTGAAACCGGCAAAGTACTAGAGTTGTTCGATCAGCCTGCCATGCTCAAGATCCAGTGATACGGTGACAGACCCGGGGACACCCAATGCAGCCACACCTCTTCTGCGTCTGGCGCCATTGGTGGTAAATTCAAAACTGTAGTTGATCAACAGGTGGGGCCCGGGGTGCTCCCTGTCCCAGCTCACAGAGCTGAAAGTTACCGTGTCATCGAGCAATTGAAGTTCATGGATGGCACATACCTGACCAGCCACTCGACGGGCTTTTTGCCGGCCCTGCATCAACTGCCACCACATGGCAATGATTGATGAGATCAGCAAAACAAACAGCAACTCAATCATCTTGATTTCAGCAAGACGTCCACCGCGCCTTCACCTCCCTGGCCGGGTTTGCAAACAGCATAGGCAAGCACTTGGGAATGTGTGCTCAACAGTTGTCGTACCATGATTTTCAGACGGGGGCCGTGTGCAGATCTCAGTCCCTTGCCATGAATGATTCTTACGCATTTAAAGCCCATGTTCTGTGCCTGGTCTATGAATTGAAACAGTGCCCTGCTGCCTGACTTTGTCGTAATCTGGTGTAGGTCCAGTTGATCACCAACACCGAACCGGCCCCGTTTAAGTTTTTGCAGGACTTTTTTCTGAACCCCATCTTTACGGTGCGTCGAGTCATTGTGCCCACCATCAGTATGCACCGTGATGAAGTCATGGGCACGACTGGGTTCCACTGGCGTGCTGCTTGCTGGTCTCCGTTTGGTGGTTACGGGGGGCTTTGAACTGGTGGTTGCTGCTGACCTGAGCGGAACAACATCGCCGATGGCCTGACGGAATAACTTTTCATCCGCTGTTGATTTATTTTTATTTTTATCCATGTAATCGCAAAATCCACATATCGAAAACTGCTCTGAATACGTACAATATCACCTCTCTTACATACCTGTTGTTGAAAGGTGTGTTTTTCAACCAGATTTGGAACAAGCAGCGGGAATGGAATTTCTGATCAGCAATGATGATGGTATAGAGGCCACGGGTATTCGCGTACTGGCTGAGTGCATGCGTGGGCTCGGCAGGGTTACCATTGTCGCTCCTGACAAAAACCGCAGCGGTGCGAGTAACTCGCTCACTCTGGACGCTCCCATCAGGATCACCGAACTGGAAGACGGAAATTTCCGCGCTTCAGGCACCCCAACAGATTGTGTTCACATTGCCCTGACGGGGCTACTGGAGGAGGATCCGGATATCGTTGTTTCGGGAATCAATGCCGGGGCGAACCTCGGAGATGACGTAATTTATTCAGGTACCGTGGCGGCCGCGATGGAAGGACGGTTTCTCGGTTATCCTGCACTTGCACTATCATTGGTATTTCTGGATCGACCGAAACATTTTGCAACGGCAGGGGAAGCTGCAGTCTGCCTTGTGAAACAGTTGCAACGTGATCCTTTGCCCGCAGACACCATTCTCAATGTAAATGTACCGGATTGTCCCTGGTCTGAGATTCGCGGGTTCGAAGTCACCCGGTTGGGTCATAGACACCGGGCAGAAAAGGTCATCAAAACAACCGACCCCAGGGGGCGTGACATGTATTGGATCGGCCCTGCTGGAGCGGAACAGGATGCGGGGCCAGGAACTGACTTTGATGCCGTTCGGCGAGGGTACATTTCGGTAACTCCCATCCATGTCGACCTGACCCGTTACCAGGCTCTGGATCAGGTATCCGGTTGGATGGACGCCGTAAACAGGCAATCACTTCAAGCACGGAGTGAAGAATGATTAACAAGTCCAGACTGGATAGCAACAGGCAGGGTATTGGCATGACATCACAGGGAACACGTGATCGACTGGTCTCTCGCTTGCGCCTGGACGGAATCAAGGACGAGCGGGTGCTCAACGCAATCACCCAGGTGCCGCGGCATGAATTTGTGGACGAAGCGCTGGCCAGTCGGGCCTATGAGGACAGCGCCCTGCCGATAGGGCAAAGCCAGACCATTTCACAGCCATGGATCGTGGCCCGAATGACCGAAGCGTTACTGGACCAGGGCAATCCTGATAAGGTGCTCGAAGTCGGAACAGGTTCCGGATACCAGGCCGCCATATTATCTCGCCTGATACCGCAGGTATTCACGGTTGAACGCATAGACGAGCTACTCCGCCTGGCGCGGCGGCGCTTTCACGGTCTGCGAATGAATAACATCTATGTTCGTTATGCAGACGGTCACCTCGGTTGGCCCAGCCAGGCACCATTTGATGGCATCATGGTGACCGCGGCGGCGCAGAACGTCCCGCAGGAGTTGCTTGACCAACTCAAGGTCGGTGGTGTGTTGGTGATACCGGTCGGCTCAAACGGGTGTCAGAAGTTGAAAACTTACCGGCGTGTCGAGGACGGTATTGAGGAGTCAGAAATTTGTGATGTGGTGTTTGTACCAATGCTTAGCGGATTGACCTGAAGCACCTGTATGTTTCAGCGTCTGTATGATCGTGTAATTACTTTGTCTGCCCACCGCAGGGCGCCATCGATTCTGGCGACCTTGAGTTTTGCGGAATCCAGTGTTTTTCCGATACCGCCGGATGTCATGTTGATACCGATGTGTCTGTCGAGGCCAGAAAAAAGCTGGTTTTATGCAACTTTGTGCACCCTGTTTTCTGTCCTGGGTGGCATAGGTGGTTATCTGATCGGCAAGCTGGCTTTCGGGTGGATAGAACCATGGCTGATGGAGTCCAGCTACGAAGGGGTATTCACACAGGCAGTCGCGGCTTTTGAAACCTGGGGGTTCTGGTACATATTGGTGGCGGGATTTACACCCATCCCCTACAAGGTATTCACTATCAGTGCGGGTGTTGTCGGTATGCCCTGGCTGGCTTTTATTGCAGGTTCTCTGGTTGGAAGGGGAGGTCGTTTTTATCTTGTGGGCGGTTTGCTCAAGTTCGGAGGCAAAACTTTTGCTGATCGATTGAGAAAATATGTTGATGTTATCGGCTGGCTGATGATCTTGTTGGCTGTTATTGTGTTCGCTATCGTGAAATTGAATAGTCACCCATCATGAGACGACGCTGCACAAAGGGATTGGTCCTGTTCCTGTGCCTGTTCTGGTTGACTGGTTGTGGTCGACACCAACCGGCACCGGTCGAAGATTTTTCTTCCGGCATGGTCAATCAGGATCGCACCGAGAAGGACGTTTACCGGGTCGGGACAGGGGACACGCTCTATGCTATTGCATTCAGTTTTGACCTGGACCCCCATGATGTGGCTGCATGGAATGGTATTGCCAGTCCGTACATTATCTATCCGGGCCAGGAATTGTCCCTGGTGCCAACCCTTAACCCGGTTCGTGACAGGGACCGTACAACAGACGTGCAAATTTCTGCGGTCAAAACCCCGGCCGGGGCCACCACCAGGCCTCAGAACGAACAACTTCCCGAGTCGTCGACTCCTGTTGCAGTCAGCCCTCCTCCTGCCGGTGATACCGGAAGCGGCAGGAATACCCAGCCACAGGTGAAGTCCATTGCCACAACGGGGGCCGATCCGATCACATGGAAGTGGCCAGCGAGCGGTCGTGTGCTGAGGGGATTTGTCGCGAATGATCCGTCTCGCAACGGACTTGATATAGCGGGTAAAGAAGGCCAGAGCGTGACGGCCTCTGCTCCGGGCACGGTCGTATATAGTGGCAACGGTCTGATCGCTTACGGGGAATTGATCATCATTAAACACAGTGAGCGAATGCTGAGTGCATATGCGCACAACAAGCTTCGTTTGGTCAATGAGGGCGAGCAGGTTTCCGCTGGCCAGAAAATTGCAGAAATGGGCAGAAACGACCAGGACGAACAATTGCTGCATTTTGAAATTCGTACCCGGGGAAAACCCGTGAATCCGTTAAACCATCTTCCGGAACGTATCCGATAATCAACCCCCGACACTGCAAATTCACCCAACTGTGACTTTTGGCCTGGTTTGTGCTAGCGTTGATGGTCCATCCTGTGGGTTTCGACTTGACGTTTCAATACCGGGTAACATAATTCAGGGTGGTGTTCCAGACGCTATCCGGCAACGGGGTGGGGGATGAAAAAGAAAGCTCAAAGATCCAAGGTGTTCACAGATCTTAGCAACAGAGTAGCAAAAAAAGGACTGAAATTCGTCCAGTCCAAAGATGCGGTGAGCAGGCGCCGGGGCCTTAGCCATGGCGATGTAACCCGTATATACCTGAGTGAGATAGGCCGTTCCAAGCTTTTAACTGCAGAGCAGGAAAAGTCACTGGCAACGGCCGCCCGCAATGGCTGCATGGCCAGCCGACAACGAATGATCGAATGTAACCTGCGCCTGGTTGTAAGAGTGGCGCGTTTTTACATCAAGCGTGGACTGCCGTTACTGGACCTGATCGAAGAGGGCAATCTCGGTCTGATTCGCGCCGTGGAAAAATTTGATCCGGACAGAGGGTTCAGATTTTCCACCTATGCAACCTGGTGGATCAGGCAGTCTGTGGAACGCTCCATAATGAATCAATGCCGGACCGTGCGTCTACCCATCCACGTCATTCGGGAACTGACTACCTACCTGAAGACCACCCGCTCGCTGGAACAGTCATTGGGTCGTCGCCCAACGATAGACGAAGTGGCGCAAATGCTGGATAAACCCAGCGATGTTGTCCACAAAATGTTTGAATTGAATGAACCCATTGCATCAACGGACAATCCCATCAATAACGGGCATTTCTCGGTCATAGAATCGATTGCCGATGACCATAACCGTGACCCCGAATCCGAATATGCGGATAAGGCAGCCGGTGAATTACTGGGTCATTGGCTGGATATGCTACCACCACAGCAACGAATTGTTGTTGAGCACCGTTTTGGTTTGCATGGTAAAGGCCGACAAACACTTGAAGAAGTTGGCAGGTTGCTGGGTGTGACCAGGGAACGTGTAAGGCAGGTACAGTTGGCTGCGCTAACACACCTGAGGGAGATTTCCCGGCGTGAAGGTGTGATAGAAACACCATTCATGGAATAGGGCAGTTCAGATCTAAAGTATCAATGCAGCAACTACCTTACGCCCCTCGGATGCCAGCACATTAAAAGTACGACAGGCAGCATCGGTGGTCATTACCTCAAAGCCCAAATTACGTTGAAAAAATAGTTTTTGGGTGTTTACAGGCAAAAAATGCTGACTTTTACCCGTACCTATCAGTACAACCTCCGGTAGCAGGTCGAATACCACCTGCAATTTTTCCTGATTGATTTCCTCAATGCGCGCAACCTGCCAGTCGGGTATAAGCTGATTGCCCGTGAGTATGAACGACTCATTGAAACAGTCCTCACCGACACACACGCCGTGTTTATCACAGGAGCGGATAAAAAGATGGTCGCGTGGTATGTCCAGGCTCAGGTCCATGGGTTCACTCCCGGTGTTTGTCAGTTCAGTTTCGTGTCAACTTTCTGTTTTTCAGGATTTTTCCGGTAAAAACATGCAACCTGACCAATAGTCTGGACCAACTCGGCATTGCATTTTTTGGTAATGCTGGCAACCCACATTTTACGTGTTTCCCTGTCACTTCTCAGTTTGATCTTGATCAATTCGTGGTCGTTCAGGGCCCGTTCTATTTCCAAAACCACGCTATCGCTCAGCCCCTTGTCGGCGATGGTTACTACCGGTTTCAGGTGGTGGGCCTGACCCCGCAACTTCTTTTTCTGTATTCCTTTTAATGACATCTGTCAGTTCCTGATATGGCAAAATGTCATTTTAACACCGAAGGCCTCAGGATGACCGGTATGGGTTTCGGGTAATTATGTCCACCGGAAGATTGAATCATGGCGAAAAGCAAGAGTAGCCGGCGCTGGCTGACTGAACATTTTGATGATGAATATGTCAAGCGGGCTCAACAACAGGGCATGCGTTCCAGGGCGGCCTTCAAGCTGATGGAACTGGATGAAAAGTACAGCTTATTGCGCAGCGGCATGAGAGTAGTTGATCTCGGTTCAGCACCGGGAAGCTGGTCCCAGGTAGCGCGGAATGTCCTGGGTGAGAATGGGCAGGTTATCGCACTGGACATTTTGCCAATGGACCCACTCGCAGGTGTGACATTCATACAGGGCGATTTCACCGAAGATGAACCATTGGCACTGTTGGAACAGTCACTCGGCGGTGAGAATGTTGATCTTGTGTTGTCGGATATGGCACCCAATATGAGTGGTATGGGTGCGGTAGATCAGCCACGTGCCATGTACCTGGCGGAACTGGCACTGTCGTTTGTGGAACATTGGTTGGAGCCTGGTGGGAATTTTGTTGTCAAAGTATTCCACGGTGAGGGGTTTGACGACTTTTTGAAGCAGACCCGAACGATGTTTGAGAAGGTGGCGGTGCGTAAACCTTCCGCATCCCGGCCACGCAGTCGGGAAGTTTATATACTGGGACACCGGCTCAGGCTACAATAAGCAATTGCGCAAGTCAGCATGAAAGAATATGTGGTTTGCGATAAGACAGAGGATAAATGATTGAATGATATGTTAAAAAATGTGATTACCTGGGGCATCATCCTGTTGGTTCTGATGTCAATTTTTAATCATTACGGCAATGTCGAGAGTACACCGGATGAGCTTACTTATTCCGAATTCCTGAACAATGTCCGTAATGGCACGGTAGCCGAGGTCACCATTAGCAGTAGTGCACAGGGAAATACCATTCAGGGCAGGGATATTAATGGAAAGTCATTTCGTACCTTTGGTATGCCCGATCCCCGACTGGTTGACGACCTCGTAGAGCACGATATCGAGATTACTGCAGAGCCACCGGAACAGCGCTCTGTAATCCTTGACCTGATCATTAATATTATCCCGGTCCTCCTGCTGGTGGGATTGTGGGTCTATTTCATGCGTCAGATGCAGGGTGGCGGCGGAGGTCGTGGTGCCATGTCATTCGGCAAGAGCAAAGCCAAGTTGCAGGGTGAAGACCAGATAAAAGTCACTTTTGCGGATGTGGCAGGTGTGGAAGAAGCCAAGGAAGAAGTGGGTGAGTTGGTCGAGTTCCTGCGCAACCCGGGGAAGTTTCAAAAGCTGGGCGGCCACATTCCACGTGGGGTGTTAATGCTGGGGTCACCTGGCACGGGTAAAACACTGCTGGCCCGCGCCATTGCCGGCGAAGCCAAGGTCCCGTTCTTTTCGATTTCGGGGTCCGATTTCGTGGAAATGTTTGTTGGTGTTGGTGCATCCCGGGTGCGCGATATGTTTGATCAGGCCAAGAAACACGCCCCCTGCATCATATTTATTGATGAGATTGACGCCGTTGGCCGCCACCGGGGAGCCGGTCTGGGTGGCGGACACGATGAACGCGAACAGACTCTAAACCAATTACTGGTGGAAATGGACGGTTTTGAAGGGGGTGAAGGGGTGATTGTTATTGCCGCGACAAACCGCCCAGATGTCCTCGACCCGGCTCTGTTGCGTCCCGGTCGTTTCGATCGCCAGGTGGTGGTGCCCTTGCCGGATATCCGTGGTCGGGAAGGCATTCTGAAAGTGCATATGCGCAAGGTACCATTGGCTGATGATGTCAAGCCACGCACAATCGCACGCGGAACCCCGGGCTTCAGCGGGGCCGATCTTGCCAACCTGGTAAACGAAGCAGCACTTTTTGCCGCCAGGGATAGTGCAACAGATGTTTCCATGGATCACTTTGAGCGTGCCAAGGACAAAATCATGATGGGTGCAGAGCGTCGCTCCATGGTGATGTCGGAGAAAGAGAAATCTCTGACTGCATACCACGAAGCAGGTCACGCCATTGTTGGGCGACTGGTTCCGGAACACGATCCTGTCTACAAGGTAACCATCATTCCACGTGGCCGGGCGCTGGGTGTGACCATGTTTCTGCCCGAGCAGGACAAGTACAGCATTTCGCGTAAACAACTGGATAGCCAGTTGGCCAGCCTGTTTGGTGGCCGGGTTGCCGAGGAAATCATATTTGGTATCGAAAACGTGACTACCGGCGCATCCAATGACATCGAGAGAGCAACTAAGCTTGCCAGGAATATGGTGACACGCTGGGGATTGACAGACGCTCTCGGGCCACTGGCCTATGCCGAAGATGAAAACGAGGTTTTTCTCGGTCGCTCGGTGACGCAACACAAACATGTATCCGATGAAACCGCACGCAAAATCGATATTGAAATTAGGGCAATAGTAGAAATTGCGCACAAAACTGCATCGGACCTGATCAACGCCAATCTGGATAAACTGGAAACAATGACCGAAGCTCTGATGAAATATGAGACCATCGATGCGAGTCAGATTGACCAGATCATGGAAGGAAAAATTCCTGACCCACCCGAAGACTGGGATGATTCCAACCAGGACGGAGGGAAACGAGCCAAGGATGATTCACCCGACAGCACGGAAGATAGTGGTTCAATTGGTGATCCTGCTGAGCAACATTGAGCACGGATTGGATTGAATTGGAACAGCGCTGAACAGGCGCTGTTTTTTTATTGATGTAGCCAACGCCTAAAAAAGACAGCAATCTCTTCTAATATGTCCAGTACCGCAACAGTAGCAGAACTCAATTGTGTCGGACGCAAGGTCATCCTGGACCGACCCAGAATCATGGGCGTATTAAACATTACACCTGATTCATTTTCGGATGGAGGTCGCTGGCTGGATGTTGCTGACGCCGTGCGGCAGGCACAGGCGATGCAGGATGCGGGCGCAGACCTGATTGATATAGGCGGGGAGTCCACACGGCCCGGTGCAGAACCGGTTTCGGTACACCAGGAATTGGAACGGGTCAT
Source organism: Lysobacterales bacterium (assembly GCA_014238945.1). GTDB lineage: Bacteria > Pseudomonadota > Gammaproteobacteria > Xanthomonadales > SZUA-36 > SZUA-36. The sequence continues at coordinate 23,317 of JABAAB010000046.1, read as the reverse complement.
CCCGGTGATTGAATCCGTGGTGGCCAGGCTTCGAATACCGGTTTCCATCGACACCAGCAAACCAGAGGTCATGAGGCAAGCAGTGGCTGCCGGCGCGGGCATGATCAATGATGTTAACGCCTTGCGCCAGGGGGATGCCGTGGCTGTTGCTGCCGAGTTGGCTGTTCCCGTTTGCCTTATGCATATGCAGGGTCAGCCACGTGTGATGCAGGAGGCCCCATCCTATACCGATGTGGTCCATGATGTTCAGGGCTTTCTGCTGGAGCGTGCGCATCATTGTGAAGACAGGGGAGTTGCACGGGGCAATATCGTGTTGGACCCCGGCTTTGGTTTCGGGAAAACGTTGCAACACAATCTTGATTTATTCACTGCCATACCAGCGATGGCTGCACACGGTTATCCACTATTGATTGGGGTGTCCCGAAAGGCAATGATCGGGCAATTTACCAACAGGGAAACGGACTGCAGGGTGGCAGGGTCCATCGTTGCCGCAGCGTTGGCAGCACTGAAGGGCGCATCAATTTTGCGGGTCCATGATGTGGCTGAAACAAGTGATGCCTTGAAAGTAGCGACTGCACTCTGGTCGCCGAGAGCGTAAGATAACCCGGATGGGCAACAAATATTTTGGCACCGACGGCATACGTGGCCGGGTTGGGGATTCACCGGTTACCGCGGATTTTATGCTGCGTTTGGGCAGGGCTGCCGGAAAAGTGCTCGCTGAAGGTGACCGGCGCTCTGTTGTTATTGGCAAAGACACCCGTATTTCCGGATATATGTTTGAGTCTGCCCTGGAGGCTGGCCTGGCTGCGGCCGGTGCCAATGTCGCCTTGCTTGGACCCATGCCGACTCCCGCTGTTGCCTATCTGACGAGAACCCTGTTCGCCTGTGCGGGCATCGTGATCAGCGCATCTCATAACCCGTTCCATGACAACGGTATCAAGTTTTTTTCGGCAGACGGTGAGAAACTACCCGACGAAGTTGAAGAGGCCATTGAATCCGAAATGGAGAAGCCTTTTTCCACCGTGGCATCTGAGCATATGGGCAAGGCGGTGCGAATCGATGATGCTGCTGGCCGGTATATCGAGTTTTGTAAAGGTACGATTCCTTTTGGTACCCAGTTACGCGGTCTGAAAATCGTGGTCGATTGTGCTAATGGCGCGACCTACCGTGTGGGACCGTCCGTGCTGGAAGAGTTGGGGGCAAAAATCATTGCCATTGGAAATAAACCCGACGGACTGAATATAAACGACGGTTGCGGTTCAACTCATCCGGAATTTGTCTGCCAGGCGGTGCTGGAACAGGGTGCCGATGTGGGTATTGCACTGGATGGTGATGGTGATCGGGTAATTATGGTGGATGCCAGTGGTGAGGTTGTTGACGGAGATGAATTGCTCTATATCATCGCCGCGGCCAGGCAGGACAGAAATCTGATGAACGGCGGCGTCGTTGGAACCGTGATGAGCAATTTAGGCCTGGAACTGGCATTGAAAAAGCGCGGTATCCCATTCCTGCGTACAGCCGTAGGCGACCGGCATGTTCACAAGGCACTGGTTAGCAACGACTGGATCCTGGGTGGTGAAGCTTCCGGCCATCTGTTGTGTCTGGATCGAACCAGTACCGGTGACGGGATCGTCAGTGCGTTACAGGTCCTCGAGGTAATGGTCAACCAGGGCAGGAATCTTGCCGAGTTGGCAGCTGATGTCCAGAAACTTCCACAAACCATGATCAACATACCTGTCAACGGCCAGGTTGCAGAATTGATGGCGTCGGCGGCAGTCCGGGATGCTGTCAATGCAACCCAGCAGCAGTTGGGGGAATCCGGACGGGTCATTTTACGTCCTTCGGGCACCGAGCCCCTGGTGCGTGTCACGCTCGAAGGCACAGATGCCGACCAGGTGGGTATCCTCGCGGAGGATCTGGCAGCCGTCGTACGCGCAGAAATGACCGGTTGATTTAACTGCTGGTCACAGGTTCAAGTCAGGTGGACCTGGGGTTCTCAGGTTTCGAATGTGGCTATCTTCCCCAATGATTGTTTGCCGATAACCGGCACCACCGCATCTGGGGCAGGATAACCGGCAACAATAATCATAAAGGCACGTTCATCCTTTGGCCGGCCCAGTAATTGGTTAAGAAATTTCATGGGGCTGGGTGTATGGGTCAATGTCACCAGTCCGGCCCAATGCAATGCACTGAGCAGGAATCCACACGAGATACCAACAGATTCTGTCGTGTAGTAATTCTTGAAGCGGTTGCCCTGTGGGTCAAAGGTAAATTTCTTGAGAAATACGGTGATCAACCATGGCGCGGTGTCCAGAAAATCTTTGTGCTCATTTGTACCCAGGGGTTCAAGAGCTCTTAACCATTCCCCGGAAGCCCTGTGTTCATAAAACTCCTTTTCTTCCTGTTCCGCAGCAACACGGATTTTATGCTTGGTTGCAGGATTGGAAACCGCAACAAAATGCCATGGCTGCATATTCGCACCGCTGGGTGCCGTACCTGCGGCTTTCAAGGCGTTTTCAATAATCTCCCTTGGTACCGGTCTATTTGAGAATTCCCTGACGGTGCGCCGTTTCTTTATTTGTGTATAGAATGCCCGCGAAGCTTCCCGCATGTCGTCAGGCAACTTTTCACTGAACACCAATGGTTCAAATGGCCATTCCCTCATGTTCCTCTTTCCTGCTGGTTACAATGTTTTTTGCAGAATGGATGGTTCACTCCGTCTGTAATACATCCAGTTGGTGCCCAACCTTGATAAATGACTCCACGGCACGATCCAGGTGATGCTTTTGATGTGCTGCAGAAACCTGTACACGGATGCGGGCCTCACCTTTTGGCACCACGGGAAAAAAGAAGCCGATCACGTAAATGCCTTCATCCAGTAAGCGGGATGCAAATTCCTGGGCAAGAGGTGCATCGTAGAGCATGACCGGAACGATGGGGTGGGTACCCTGTTTGATATCGAATCCGGCCTGGTCCATTTTTTCTCTGAAGTAGTGCGTATTGCGTTCCAATCTGTCACGAAGCTCGGTTGAACGGGATAACATTTCGAAAACCTTCAGGGTGGCAGCAACCAATGGAGGTGGCAATGAATTGGAGAAGAGGTAGGGTCGTGAGCGTTGCCGTAACAGGTCTATGATTGGCTGTCTTCCGCTGCTGAAACCGCCGGAACCCCCACCGAGGGCTTTGCCCATGGTGGAGGTAAATATGTCCACCTGCTCCATGACACCGTGATGTTCTGCTGAACCACGTCCGGTCTTGCCCATGAAACCGGTGGCATGGCTGTCATCAACCATGACCAATGCTTTATAGCGTCTTGCCAGTGCTGTTATTTCATCCAGTTTGGCAATAAATCCGTCCATGCTGAACACACCGTCGGTGGCAATCATTCGTGTGCGGCAGTCTTGTGATTCGCGTAGCGCTTTTTCCAGTGCCTGCATATCACTGTTGGCATAGCGGAGCCTGCGTGCCTTGCATAGCCTGATCCCATCAATGATTGATGCGTGATTCAATGAATCTGAAATAATGGCGTCCTCTGGACCCAACAGGGTTTCGAACAATCCACCATTGGCATCAAAGCAACTGGTGTACAGGATGGTATCCTCGGTTCCGAGGAATTTGGATATGGTGCTTTCCAGTTGCTTGTGAAGATCCTGGGTTCCACAAATGAATCGAACCGAAGCGAGTCCGAACCCATGCTCATCAAGGGCCTGGTGTGCCGCCGCTATCACCTCCGAATTGTCCGCCAATCCCAGGTAGTTATTGGCGCAAAAATTAATAACCTCTTCACCACCCTGAACTTCAATCTCAACGCTTTGTGGTGTAGTTATCACACGTTCAGTCTTATACAAACCGGCAGCGCGAATTTCATCCAGTGTGGTTGTTAGCCGGTCCATTGGAATCATCGCTTGTCTCCCTGGATCGTCCCGGTCCAGTCACAGACGATCTTGCCGCTTTGTCCATTACGCATTAACTGGAAGCCTGTCTGGAACTCATCAATCGGTATGTGGTGGGTCATGGCCTTGTGCAACGGAAATCCTGTCAAAACCATTTGGGTCATCTTGTACCAGGTTTCATACATTCGCCGGCCATATATGCCGTGCAATTCAAGACCCTTGAATATGATCTGGTCCCAGTCCACACCGGTACCTGCCGGCAGCAGACCCAACAATGCCACCTGGCCACCGTGAAACATGTTGTGTAATAAGTCATTGAAAGCCATCGGTTGGCCTGACATTTCCATACCGATATCAAAGCCCTCTATATTCAACTCTCTGACAATGTCTGAAATGGATTCGTGCTTGACGTTGATGGTGCGTGTGGCACCCATTTCCGCAGCCAGGTTGAGACGGTAGTCATTCACATCTGTAATGACGACGTGACGCGCGCCAACATGGCGACATATTCCAGCTGCGATTATGCCGACAGGACCCGCGCCGGTTATCAGTACATCCTCGCCAACCAGGTCGAACTGTAGTGCACAGTGCGCAGCGTTTCCAAACGGGTCAAAATATGCGGCGAGCTCTGGTGCAATTTCATCGGGGATCGGCCAAAGGTTACTGGCTGGAACCACGATATATTCGGCAAACGCACCATTTCTGTTTACGCCGATGCCCTCTGTATTTGGACATAAATGACGTTTCCCGGCGCGGCAGTTTCGACAATGCCCACAGACGATATGGCCCTCGGCGGAGACCCGGTCACCGTGTCGGTAGTTGGTAACGCCCGTACCCAGAGCAACGATGCGGCCAACAAACTCATGGCCGATCACCAGACCGGGATTTATGGTTCTCTGTGACCATTCGTCCCAGTTGTATATATGCACATCGGTGCCGCAAATTGCTGTTTTTTCGACTTGAATCAATACTTCGTTGGTGCCGGCCTGAGGGATCGCAACATCCTTCATCCAGATACCGGGTTTGGCTTTGCTTTTTACCAGTGCGCGCATGGTTTGGGACATGATTGCTCCTGTATCAGTGGGGCAGGCCGCTGGCTATGCACCAGCCTTAGGATGAAATTATACCGGACACATACCACTCATGTTAGCGGTGTGGTGGGTGTTATCCGACACGGAACTGACCGACGATCGCGGTCAGGGCATCAACTGCAGTTGACCGGATGGAAAAGTGAGCAAGCTGGCCCAGTCGGGTAGGTATTGGATTGATCTCAGCGACCACTGCACCGGAGTTGAGGGCCAGAAAAGGTAGTGAAGCAGCGGGTTGAACCAGGTTTGAAGTGCCGATGGACAAACAGACATCGCAATCACCCGCCAAGCCGGTTGCGTGGTTAAAATTTTGTTCCGGCAACGCTTCACCGAACCAGACAACATCAGGTCGGGCGAGCCCCTGTGGATGGTGTGGTGACACCGGTGGACGGACAGTTGAGCCAATAATCAACTCATTGTCTATCCATTTGCCTGTTCTGCTGCATACCGAGCGCATGATATTGCCATGTAGTTCCGTGACGTCCATTGAGCCGGCCAATTGGTGCAAACCATCAACGTTTTGAGTCACGACAGAAAACGCCTTGAAGTGCCTGGCTAATTCAGCCAGGGCTGTATGACCTGCATGTGGAAGGACCTTGCTGATCATACTGCGTCGCTGTTCATACCAGTCCCAGACAAACTGCGGGTTTTTCCTGAAGGCTTCGGGTGTTGCAAGATCTTCAGGCTTGTATTTGCTCCACAAACCTTGTTGTGCATCACGAAACGTTGGAACCCCGCTTTCGGCCGACATACCGGCGCCGGTCAACACCAATACCTTGTTTGCACTTTGCAATGCTATGAGGAGACCTGCGGGTAATTCCATGGGATCGGTTTACCAGTGGGGTTGGAATGGCTATGTGTCGCTTCAGCGTGTATTCTACGCGGTTCCTTGAATGCTTATCGGCTCTGGGGCTTTGGATCTATGAAATTGCAGGTATATTCCTGATGAAAGGAAAGCTGTTTATCAAGACACACGGTTGTCAAATGAACGAGTACGATTCCGACAAAATGGCGGATGTGCTGGCGGCATCGCATGGGCTGGAATTGACCGATTGTGAAGAGCAGGCCGATGTCATTCTGGTCAATACCTGCTCGATACGTGAAAAGGCTCAGGAGAAGGTATTTTCTCAGTTGGGTCGCTGGAAAAAACTGAAAACCGGTGACCGTAAAGTGGTTATTGGAGTCGGTGGATGTGTGGCCAGCCAGGAGGGCGAAGCGATTATCAAGCGCGCTCCATACGTCGATATGGTATTTGGTCCGCAAACCTTGCATCGTCTGCCCCAGATGATTGATTCCGTGCGAAATACAGGGGCTGTGGCGGTTGACATTTCATTTCCCGAGATTGAGAAATTCGATTCCCTCCCACCTGCAGGAGCAACCGGTGCGAGCGCATTCGTTTCAATCATGGAAGGTTGCAGCAAATATTGTACCTTTTGTGTGGTGCCATACACCCGTGGGGAGGAGGTCAGTCGGCCGTTGGACGACGTGGTAGCAGAGTGTGCCCATCTGGCCGAACAGGGGGTGCTTGAAATCAATCTGCTGGGACAGAATGTGAACTCTTACACTGGGCAAATGCACGATGGCAGCAATGCGGACCTGGCCCTGCTGATTCATTATGTTGCCGCGATCGAGGGCATCGCCAGAATTCGTTTCACCACTTCACACCCGGTGGAATTCTCGGACAGTCTGATCATGGCATTCGGTGAAATACCCAAGCTGGCGAACTATGTTCATCTTCCGGTACAAAGTGGGTCCGACCGTGTATTGGCCATGATGAAACGCGGTCATACCGTGCTCGAATATAAACAGAAGATACGCCGTCTTCGTGAGCAGCGACCGGATATCAGTCTGTCCTCTGACTTCATTGTCGGATTCCCGGGTGAAACCGACCGTGATTTTGAAGATACACTGGGACTGATCGCAGAAATGAACTTTGATCAGAGTTTCAGCTTTATCTATAGTGCGCGGCCCGGGACACCAGCAGCGTCCTTGCCGGACGACACACCCATGGAGCTGAAAAAGGATCGGTTACGGCGTCTGCAGGACCTTGTCAATCTTCAGGCTGGCCGGATCAGCAAGGCGATGGTTGGAGATGTGCAACGCATACTGGTTGAAGGCCACAGTAAAAAGAGTCAAGACCAACTGGCCGGCAGAACTGAAAATAACCGGGTTGTAAATTTTGATGGTCACCCCCGCCTAATCGGTAAATTGGTGGATGTGGTCATCACCGAAGCACTCAGCAATTCATTGCGCGCCCGTGTGATAACAACAGAAACTCAAGCTGCAGCAGTAGCCTGAGGACACATGAGTCAGCGGATTAACCTGGAGCTGGAACCAGCCGACACGGAAAGGCTGGCAAACCTGTGTGGGCAGTTCGACCAACACCTGAAGCAGATGGAAAGTCGTTTGCAGGTGGATATATTCTGTCGCGGAAATTTGTTCACAGTACAAGGGGAAAGCCGTCAGGCCAGGGTAACCGGCCGCTTGTTGAAACAACTATACCTCTTGTCCGGGACGGAGGTTCTGACACCGGAGCTCATCAATTTATATCTTCAGGATTCGGGGGTGGAAGAAATAGCGAATGCCGATTCTGATCCGGCCGGATCAGATAATCTGGATGACGAAATCACCATTATTACCAAACGTGGTGCAGTACGTGGCCGTGGGCCCAATCAGAAACGCTATCTGCGTAATATCAGCAAGCATGCGGTTAATTTCGGGATCGGGCCGGCAGGTACTGGCAAAACCTATCTTGCCGTTGCCAGTTCGGTTGCCGCACTCCAGTCAGACCATGTTCAGAGAATAGTGTTGGTCAGACCGGCAGTTGAGGCGGGTGAACGACTTGGGTTTCTTCCGGGAGATCTTGCACAGAAAGTTGATCCGTATCTGCGGCCGTTATATGACGCACTTTATGAAATGCTTGGATTTGATCACGTGGCCAGGTTGATTGATAGAAATGTAATCGAAGTGGCGCCACTGGCGTTTATGCGTGGCCGAACATTGAATGATGCCTTCGTTATACTCGATGAAGCGCAAAACACCACCACAGAGCAGATGAAAATGTTTTTGACCCGCATCGGATTTGGATCTACGGCGGTGATTACCGGAGATGTAACGCAAATTGATTTGCCCAGTCACCAGCTTTCCGGACTCAAGCAGGCGAGGGGGATTTTAAAACAGGTTGAGGGTATCAGTTTTACCTATTTCGACGCCCATGATGTTGTCCGTCACCCCATGGTTCAGCGCATTGTTCAAGCCTATGACAAGAGCACCGGCAAAAAGGAAAGCGATGACAGTTGAACTTGAAGTTCAAAGGGGTGTGACATCACCAGGCATTCCCACCGATCAACAGTTCAAGCAATGGGTTGATGCCGCGACGAGTAAATTGCTACGCGCAAAAAACCCCCATCACGAAGCCGGAGCACAATTGGCCATTAGAATTGTTGATGAAGCGGAAGGACGGCGTTTCAATCGGGATTATCGTGGCCTGGATCGGCCCACGAATGTTTTGTCTTTCCCTGCATCAGTTATCGATGGATTGCCTGAGGGGACGGTTCCTGCGTCAATTGGTGACCTTTTGATCTGTGCTCCTGTGGTGGCAAGAGGAGCAATTGAGCGTTGTTGCACCGAAATTGATCACTGGGCTCACCTGACCATCCATGGTGTTTTACATTTGTATGGATATGACCATGAACAGCCCGATGAGGCCGATATAATGGAACGCATGGAAATTGAAATTCTCGCTGTACTGGGCATTCCTGATCCCTATTGCTTTGACGACTGAGTGTTTTTTTTCAGGTAAAGCTTGAAAAAGTACAGACTTCTGGTAAAAATCAATTTGCAGGGAGCAGAACTCCCTGCTGTTCGCTGGGCGAAGTGGGTGTTGCCTGCACAGCCGGTAACACAGCGATCTGGCAAGTGTTAACGGGCCCAATGCAACATGAGCGAAGATCAATCGAGTAACGGTTCCGGGCCAATAACCTGGATGGGACGCATCAGCAAGGTGTTCTCCTCTGAGCCCCGGGATCGCGAAGAACTCAAAGAACTGATAAACGAATCCTGTGATAAGGGCATTCTGGATGCCGATGCGGTCGCAATGATCGAAGGCGCACTGGCGGTATCTGAAATGCAGGTTCGTGACGCCATGATTCCCCGCTCCCAGATGGTGGTCATACCGCTGGATATACCTCTGGATGAGTCTCTACCGCTGATACTCGAATCAGGTCATTCGCGTTTTCCAGTTATTGGTGAAGACAAGGACGAAGTTGAAGGCATATTGTTGGCCAAGGATTTGCTCAGTCACTATGTTGAAAACGGCCGGACGCTGGATTTGCGTGAAATTGTGCGGGAGGCTGTGGTCATACCGGAAAGCAAGCGTCTGAATATGTTGTTACGGGATTTTCGAGCCAGTCGCAACCACATGGCAATCGTAGTGGATGAATATGGTGGTGTATCTGGTCTGATCACCATCGAAGACGTGTTGGAAGAAATTGTCGGTGAAATAGACGATGAACACGATGAGGAAGAAGAGGCCGTAATCAAGCAACTTGGCAAGAACCGGTACCAGATTAATGCATTGACCGAGATCGAAGATTTCAATGAGGCATTTCAGTGTGAACTCAGTGATGAGGATTACGATACCGTAGGTGGTTTGTTACTGGCTGAATTCGGTCGTGTTCCCGAGTGTGGTGAGGGAGTGGTCTTGGCGGAGCGCTTTGAATTCCTTGTTTCTGAGGCCGACAGTCGTCGTATTATCCTGTTGGAAATGAATGACCTTATACCGGAATAGCCAGATTTTTGGGCCTGCCGGCCTTGATTCAATTCCGAGTGCAGTGAGTCATTACATGCGTCGTTGTTGCGGCAGATTGACGGCAGTTCGAATACTTTGTCTTATCTGGTTTTGTTTTGTTCCGCTGGTGAGCACCGCTGATACCAACACGGAAGACGCTGATAGTGCAGTTTCTGCACAGCAATCCCTGCAAAAGCCGGAGGCCTGGTTGGTGACATTTGGACCGGGCAGGATTTACTGGGAACGATTTGGGCACAATGCCATCTGGTTGAAGGACCCCGCCCATGGGCTGAATCATACTTTTAATTTTGGTTTTTTTGATTTCGGGCAAAAAGACTTCTTTTTGCGATTCCTGCGTGGAAGAATGCTGTATTTTTCAGTAGCACAGCCCGCCGAACGTGAGTTTGAATTCTACCGGGGTGACAATCGCAGTATCCGGGCGCAGAAACTGGACCTTGACCCAACACAGTATGAGCGCTTGCGGGATTACCTGTTGAATGAAATCAAAGAGGAAAACCGGGACTACCGATATGACTACTATCTGAATAACTGCTCTACCCGAATCCGGGATGCGCTTGATCTGGCCTATGATGGTGCCCTCTCCAATCAGTCTCTGAACAAGCCTGCCGGTATGAATTTCCGTGACCAGACCCGCAGGTTGACGCAAATGCAGTTCTGGCATTACTTCGGTCTTGAACTGGCGCTGGGGTACCCGGTTGATCGACCGGTAAGTCGGTGGGAAGAAATGTTTGTCCCCATGGTAGTTGCAGAAGAGATTTCCGTACTGCCTTTACCTGGTGGCCGTACCGGCCAATCGGTGGTCCTGGAAGACAAACAACTCTATACGTCAAACCTTACGGTGCCTGAAAAGCCCGATGGTGTCTGGTATCGGTACTTATTGCTGGGTCTAGTGATCACAGGTCTGGCCTGGTTGAGTGGAAAAGTCATGCCCGAAGTCTGGCGGGCAGGCCTGGCGCAGGCGTGGATTCTGATCGGGGCCACCAATGGCCTGATACTGGCTGCACTGTGGGGTTTTACCGATCACGCTGTTGCTGCTCTGAATGTCAATTTACTGCTCTTTAACCCACTGATTTTGCTGGCACTGGTGCCGGTGTTCAGACGAATCGGGGCAATTCTTCTGATTGGCGGGATAGTGCTCTGCTGTTTGTTCCTGTTATTGCCGGAACATCAATATAATATCGACGTGCTGGCCCTGCTGGCACCGATTAACCTGTTAGTTGCCCTGTATTTGATCAAATCAGCTGCCCGACCAGCCAGCTAGGCACCCTGGCTTGATGTAGCTGTCAGGGTCGGAACAATCGATTTTGCATCATTGTCCGGGTCTGTGAATGGCCGTCTTCGATGCTGATCACAATCAAACGATCGTGCTCCGAATCTTCCATGTCAGGAATACTGCATTCGCACAGTAAGCGCGCCAGTTCGGGGATGGTGTTACTGTGCCCCACGACCAGTGCGTTGTGTTGCCTTTCGAGCAAGGTCTCAATCAGGATGGTCTGATTGCCGGCGTTATAAATTTCAACTTTGAGTTTGAGGGATGTCGCGGTTGGCGTCGCGGTGTCGCGGGTTCGTTTGTAATCACTGGACCAGATATCAACAAGCCCCTTGTCCCGAAACCAACCGGCCAGTTGCACAGATCGGTGGCTGCCCTCTTCGGTTAGTTCCGGATCGCGTCCGCTGTCGGTCTGCTTTTCAGCATGTCGCACCAGGTACAGTGTAAATGGACCATCAGATTCAGCAATTGAAGTTTCACTGAAGGTTATAATAATAGTTATTAATATTAGATATATAATCCGCATAATGAACCTGTTTTATTATGTTAGGGTGATTGAAAAATTGTGTCGCCAAAGCATTTGGTCGTCAGACCTGAGAACCGGGGACAGATTGCTGAAGTACACAACATTCAACCTCCCAGTTCGGCCAGCAATTCGGCCTGGTGTTCTTGAATCAGCGGCTCCACAACCAGGTCGAGACTGCCTCCAAGCACATCTTCCAGTTTATACAAGGTCAGACCGATGCGGTGATCGGTAACCCTTCCCTGCGGGAAGTTATAGGTGCGGATTCTCTGTGACCGGTCTCCGGATCCAACCTGTAACTTGCGGCTTTCAGCCTGCTCCCGGGCCTGTTGGGTCTTTTCACGCTCCAGTAGCCGGGCACCCAGCAAGGATAAGGCGCGTGCCTTGTTCTTGTGTTGTGAACGCTCATCCTGGCATTCGACCACCAGTCCGGTGGGTAAGTGGGTGATGCGGATGGCTGAGTCCGTGGTATTGACATGTTGACCCCCGGCACCGGAGGCGCGAAAGGTGTCGATTCTCAGGTCAGCTGTTCGAACGTCCACGCCCTCAATATCGGGTCTTTCCGCCAGAATTGCGACCGTACAGGCCGAGGTGTGAATACGGCCCTGGGACTCGGTTTCGGGTACCCGTTGTACACGGTGTGTACCCGATTCAAACTTGAGCCTGGAATACGCCCCATGTCCAATAATACGTGCGATGATTTCCTTGTATCCCCCGTGATCACCGTTACTTGTATTGATGATTTCCATCTGCCAGCGGTGATCTTCAACATACCTGTGGTACATACGAAACAGATCTCCAGCGAAAATGGCGGCCTCATCGCCGCCGGTACCGGCACGTATCTCAAGAAAAATATTGTGGTCATCATCCGGATCCCTGGGCAACAACAAGATATTCAGTTGTTTTTCCACCTGATGTTGCTGGTGCGTCGCGACAGCAATTTCCTCGTTGGCGAGTTCGCGCATATCCGCATCCGAGCTGTTGAGCAGACCCTTTGCTTCCTCAATAGCCTCGCCAGCGCTTTGCCAGTCTCTCCAGCTTGCAACCACGGGCTCCAGTTGTGAGTATTCAACCGACAATGCACGGAACTGGTTTTGGTCAGCCATGATTTCAGGCTGTGCCAAAAGCATTGTAATCTCCTCGTGACGCTCCTGTACCTGGTGTAATCGTGCGTGCACGGTGGGTAGCAGGCTCATTCTTCTTTCTCCGGATCAAACAGTCTTCCTGCAGCCTTGAGCAGTTCGTCATCCTGTCGTTCGGCCGCCTCACGCAATCGTGTACTGGGCAGGTGCAGGATCCGACTGGCCAGGGTGCTGGCCAATTGTGTAATGACCTGTTCCGGATCTTTTCCTGCATTGATTTTACGCAGTGCTTTTGCCACCAGTTCGTCGCTGTTGGCTTGTGCGTGTCGATGCAGTTTTTTTAGGTAAACGGTGGCGCGTGCGCTGTTCATCCAGCGCATGAATTCATTCACCGACTCATCTACATCTGTGCCGGCGGCCTCGGCTGCTTTATTGCGTCTGGAAAGATTTTTGTCTACCACATTCTGCAGATCGTCTATGGTGTACAGGAATACGCTGTCCAGGGCAGCCGTGTCAGGATGAATATCACGTGGTACCGCGATATCTACCAGGAACATGGTCTGGTTGCGTCGCATCTTTAGTGCTCTTTGCACCTCGTCAGCACCGATCACCGGTTGAGGACTGGCGGTTGAGCTGATCACTATGTCCGCCCTGTGTAACACATTTGGTAATTCAGCCAGTGAAACCGCGTGTGCATTAAACCGGGCTGCCAATTCCTTTGCCCTGTTGACACTGCGGTTTGCAATAATCAGGTTGGAAACCCCTTTTTCACTCAGATGCCGACCACAAAGGTCGATCATTTCACCGGCACCGATGAGCAAAACGGTTTTGCTGGTCAGATCGCCAAAAAGCTGTTTCGCCAACAACACCGTTGTATAGGCAACCGAAACCGGATGATCACCGATTCCGGTGTTGCTTCGAATTCGTTTGGCCGTTGCGAACGCATGTTGAAACAGACGGTCGAGCACTTTTCCCACACCACCTGCCTGGTGAGCGAGTTGCCATGAATCCTTCAATTGACCAAGAATCTGAGATTCTCCCAGTATCAGGGAGTCGAGGCCGCCCGCCACCCGGAAAAGGTGCTGAACAGCATGCACACGTTCATGGACATAACAATGGCTGTCCATATCGGTATCGCTCAGATCACCTTTTGATTTCAACCAACCCTGCACCTGGTCACGACTGTGTGCCGGGCCGATGGTATAGATCTCCGTACGATTACAGGTGCTGACGATCACCGCTTCCTCAATTCCATCCATTAAACATAAATCCTTTACGCTTTCGACATATTCGGTAGACGCCATGGCGATCTTCTCGCGGATTTCGAGAGATGCGGTGTGATGGCTGATTCCGGTTGTCAGTAAAGGCATGGATACTATTCGTCAGGAAAACAGGCAGCGATTTTGTTTTCATGCAACGACAAAATCAAGACATTTGAACCTGTTCTGACTGTTCTGCACGATTTTTTGCCCCGAAACGCTTTCGGGGATTGGTTCACCGGCTGCAAGCAGTTATCCTCTGCATTATGAATTATTACTATTGTTTCACGAAAAGGGTGCTTTGCGCGTTCATTTTCAGTTTGTTTTTGCTCTCAGGCTGTGCGTCAACTCCCGACCCGGTTCCCGAAGACAGTGTGGAACCCTCGGTCCCCCAATCCGGCAAACCATCAAGAAGTGACCTTCCGCCGACGGACACTGATGTAATGCATCACGTGTTCTCAGCAGAAGTTCTGGGTGCAGCAGGTGATTATTCCGGAGCTGCTGCGGAATATCTTGCCGCTGCGCTTGCTTCGGATGATCCTGAGATTGCCGAACGTGCGGCCAAGGTCGCAGTGTCGGCCAATGAATGGCAGATGGTTGCGCTTGCCTCGGACCGTTGGGCAATGTTGGATCCCGACAGCCTCGACGCCCGTGAACTGGCAGCCGGGTCACGATTAAGAGAGGGTGATTACGTTGGTGCTGAATATCAGTTGTCCAAAATACTGGAGTTGACCACCGATGATCCGGCCCAGGGGTGGCGTATGGTGACCGGTCTTCTGGCACCTGCAACCGACAGGGTCAGGTCAAACAAGGTACTGGAAAATCTCTTTAATGATTTTGATGGCGCCAACAATGTTGAAGCGCTGTTTGCCAGTAGCCAACTCGCAGCCCATACGGGTGATCTCGAAAAGGCTGCTGAGCTGGCTGAAGCAGCAATTGAACTGGATTCCGGCAGGTCGGACCTGTTGGCCTGGTCAGGCAGACTCGCAGTTAACCGAGATGATCAGGATCTGGCATTGCAACGTTATCACATGGCCTGGAGTATCAGCCCCGATGATCGGACCATAGCGATGGCATACGCGGAATTGCTCAAGCGCAATGATGAGCTGGCTGCCGGCCAGGACATATTGGCACAGTTGCCCGATTCCCCGGATATGAGATTCGGCCGGATTGTTTATGCACTCGACGGTGGTGACCGTGAGGGAGCCGAAATTCTGTACGGTGGGTTTGCCGGCGCCGGTTATGAAGATGCAACGGAAACTGCGTTTCATGCGGCGCAGAGCGCTGAATTGCTGGGTCATCTGGAAGAGGCGGTTGACTGGTATGGTCAGGTGACCGGCGAGCGCGCTCTCAGGGCGGTCATGCGTCGTGCATTCCTGCTGGCTGAGCTGGAAGACATGGATCAGGCGCGCGATTTACTGGTTCAGTTGCGCAAACAGGCTGATCCGGATGTGGTTTCGCAAAGCTACCAGGCCGAAGCCCAGATTCTTCAGAATTCGGGAAAAACTGAAGATGCGGTGCAAATCCTGACGGAAGCACTTGAGAATTCCCCGGAAGACGCCGGGCTGAGATACTCACGTGCTCTGACCGCCGTAGGGATTGGTCAACTTGAGCTGGCTGAAAACGATTTGAGGAGAGTCATCGCTGCTCAACCAGAGAATGCTGCTGCATTGAATGCCCTTGGATACACGCTGGCGGATCTGACAGAACGGTTTGAGGAAGCCGAGTGGCTGATCAGACAGGCGTATAAATTACAACCAGAAGATTCTTCCATCATCGACAGCATGGGATGGATTGCTTACCGTCAGGGACGATTGCAGGAAGCCGAATCATTCCTGCGGGAGGCCTGGCGAAGGTTGCGCAATGCAGAGGTTGCCGCACACCTGGGTGAGGTTCTGTGGGCCGCCGGCCAAGAGAATGAAGCACGCGTTTTGTGGCAGATGGGTACAGAGATTGAAAGCGACAATGAGGTCCTGATCAATACCTTGCGACGCTTTGGCGAGTTGCCTTGAGGTATTGCAAGTGGCTGCTGCCAGCACTTTTGGTGCTCGAAGCTTGCAGCAGCACCGGGTTGAAAGTGAGTGACGCAGACAGTGATATTTCCTACCAGGATCGTGCCGAAAAACTGGCATTGATCAGAGACTGGAGCCTCGTGGGCAGGATATCTCTTGCTGATGGTAAAGATGGGGGCAGCGGCAGATTGCAATGGGTGGCCAGGGATGGGTTGACCGAGCTCGACTTCCACGGGGCCATGGGACGCGGTGCCTGGAACCTGCAGATAGAACCGACCCGTGCGGTACTTCGCGAGGCCAATGGAAGTGTACAGTCTGCAGTGGCCGTCGATGATCTGATACAGCAGAGAATGGGTTGGCCTATACCTGTTGATGCACTGCAATGGTGGGTACGTGGACTGGCAGCGCCCGGCGAAATTGATGAATTACTCCTGGATTCAACAGGTGTGCCGGTGAAACTGGCCCAATTTGGCTGGAATGTGGATTTCAAACGATTTGACTCGGATTCCGGACTGAGTCTGCCAACCAGGCTGGATGCCAGGCGTGACAATTACAGGGTGAAACTGGCGGTCAGTACCTGGCTAATGGGTGACAACGTGAAGAACAGATGATCAACCGGTTGATGTTGACGGACAGGTCTGTATCTCCTCGTAAAATCCTCTATCGTCGATGAAGCAAAAATCTGAGTTGATCACCCGATCGTGGCCGGCCCCGGCCAAGCTTAATCTGTTTCTGCATATAAACGGTCAGCGTCTGGATGGCTATCATGATCTGCAGACCCTCTTTCAGTTGCTGGACTGGGGCGATGACTTGGTGATTAATGTCAGCGACTGTGGAAATATCACCCGCAGTGGTAATGTTGATGGCATACCGGAATCCGGGGATTTATGTATTGCGGCGGCGAGATTGCTGAAATCCCGCTGTTCAATTCAATATGGTGTGCATATCGAATTGAACAAGCGGATACCGTTGGGAGCAGGACTTGGTGGCGGCAGTTCTGACGCGGCAACGGTCCTGGTGGCCCTCAATGAGCTTTGGCACTGCGGGCTGTCTATTCAACAGTTGGCCGAGATGGGTTTGGAATTGGGTGCGGATGTACCTCTGTTTGTCTATGGAAACAGCGCTCGGGCGCACGGACGGGGTGAGCAATTGCAATCAGTTACTCTGGAGGAGCACTATTTTGTACTGGTGTTTCCCGAGATACACATATCAACGGCGCAGGTGTTTCAGCATCCGCTGCTAAAGCGGGATTCCCCGGTGTTGTCCTGGTCTGATCTGGATATGAAGCCGGGCAGAAATGATTGTGAAGCGCTCCTTCTAAACCTGTATCCGGTGTTGCAAGATATGATGCGGGATCTGCTCAATTGGGGGCAACCGCGGATAAGCGGCACCGGGAGCACCATTTTTTTGACATTTGATACCAAAAAATCTGCAATCAGCGCGGCATCAGAATTAAAATGCCGATATAATGTCCGCGCGGTTGGTGGTGTCAATCGATCACCTTTACCGGACAGACTGTCTATCAAAGGTTGATACCGGCAGTTAACCGATAACTGGGACGTCGCCAAGGTGGTTAAGGCACGGGGTTTTGATCCCCGCATTCGCAGGTTCGAGTCCTGCCGTCCCAGCCATTTTTAAAACGAAACAAAATTCATTAGCAATAATCAATTCAGCTCAGGATAAAGACACAGTGCCCAGTCAATCCCTGATGATATTTTCAGGTAATGCGAACCCAAAATTGGCAAATGACATTGCCAGGGAGTTGGGCGTGCCGATGGGTAAAGCGGTGGTCGGTAGTTTCAGCGATGGCGAGGTCATGGTTGAAATCATGGAGAACATCCGCGGCGCTGATATCTATGTTATCCAGCCAACCTGCGCGCCGACGGCGGACAATTTTGTTGAATTGCTGGTCATGGTTGATGCGTTCAAACGTGCCTCCGCAGCCCGTGTTACGGCGGTGATCCCCTATTTCGGTTATGCACGTCAGGATCGCAGACCGAGATCGGCCCGGGTACCGATAACGGCCAAGGTTGCTGCAAAAATGATTTCTGCGATAGGGACCGACCGGGTCGTAACCATTGATCTCCATGCAGATCAGATCCAGGGTTTCTTTGATATTCCAGTGGACAACGTCTATGCATCACCGCTGACACTGGCGGATATCTGGCAGCGACAGGGCAGTGAAGGACTGGTAGTTGTTTCACCTGATGTCGGTGGCGTGGTTCGAGCCAGGGCGATTGCGAAGCGATTGGATGCGGATCTTGCCATCATCGACAAACGCCGGCCGCGTGCTAACGTTGCGAGGGTCATGAATATCATTGGCGATGTTGAAGGAAAGAACTGCGTCATGGTTGATGATATGGTTGATACTGCGGGCACATTGTGCGCGGCTTCCGGTGCACTGAAGGAACATGGTGCCGTCAAGGTGGTGGCCTACTGTGTTCACCCGGTTTTATCAGGACCTGCTATCGACAACATCATCAACTCCAAACTGGATGAGTTGGTTGTTACTGACACCATTCCCTTGAGTGATAGGGCACTTGATTCCGGTAAAATCCGGCAATTGAGTGTTTCCCAGATGCTGGCGGAGACCATACGCCGTATGGCACAGGGTGAGTCTGTCAGTTCCATGTATGTTGACTGAATAGGTGTAAACCAGAACCCGGCATCTGATTTTGGGGACACAGAATTCAATACTGCAAATTTTCCGTCACCGATTTCGTGGCTCGAAACGGTATTGCAGCCACCGTGGCACGCCAGTGATCCGGCCCCACAGAACCAGCCCGGTTCTTGACATTTATCGTGATCCCAGTGCAAAAACGACAAGCACAGGCGATTGTGTTTGTGCGGATGCCACCAATTACCAGTGTGGACACGGTGACACTTCCCGTTTATTTAAAAGATTTTGGTTCCATGTTGTGCAGTGGCAGGCAATTCACTCTGATATAGGTGATAAGCCGGTCAGAAAACCTGTTATTCACCACTGTTTTTTGGACAATCTCTGGTCGTACGGGTCACTGGGGGTATGAGAAACTACCTACCGTTATCGGTGCTGTTTTGCCTGGCTAACTTGCTGTCATCAATTGCCTGGTCACATCCGGACTTGCTGCTGCAGATTGAACAACTATCGGCTCAATTGAACCAGGATCCCGGAAATGCCACGCTGTTGCTGAAAAGGGGCGACCTGTACCGTCGGCATGAAGACTGGGAAAAGTCCCTGTTCGATTTCAGGAGGGCCAGGGAAATGAACCCTGGCAACCCACAGGTCGACTGGTTTGAAGGCCGGCTTTTCATACAATGGGGTGATCCACAGCAAGGTCTCGACCTGCTTAATAAATTTCTCAACACCCATGCTGAACACAGTATTGCCTTGCAAAATCGTGCACAGGCCTATCTGCTCCTGCACAGACCATTAGAGGCAGCGCGGGATTACGGCAAGGTTATCCGGGTTTCCCCGAGACCCACCCCGGTGTTGTACAGCGCAAGAGCTTTGGCCCTGGTACAGGCGGGCAGCGACCAATACACACACGCTATGACTACGGTGGTTGAAGGTCTCAACAAGTTCCCTCAGGAAATAACCCTGACCGGCATAGGTGTTGATATATCACTGGCGGAATCTGATACTCAAATGGTGGACAAAATGTTTGCCCAATTACCTGGGCCTATCCGCCAACTGTACCAATGGCAAACACGGCAGGCCTTGTTGGAATGTCAAAAAGGAAGTATCGCTGAGGCGAGGCAATGGTTTTCCATGGCCGCAACGAACCAGTCCCGGTACCGTTCCCTTCCCGGCACCCTGACTCGGGATCAGCTGTCTCATCTGGCCAGTGCTCCCACAGTTGAGTTGTGCCAACAGGTTTCACTTCAAATGTTAAAACGTTACCAGGAATAAAATCGCCTGCCGGTTTTGTACATACCCATAAAATGCTGTATCAAAAACCAAAAAATGCAGTATAATGGTCGGCTTTATTTTTACGCTGTCCCTGGTCGCGGGGATGGATTAACCACCGTGCAAACGGTATTTGCCCCGGGTTGAGTCACTGGTTTGGGGCGGAATTAACTTCAGAGGATTATCATGACTGATTCAAACACATTAATCGCGGAAATCCGTGAGGACGTGGGGAAAGGTGCGAGCCGCCGCCTGCGTCGCCACGGAAAAATTCCAGCGGTGCTCTATGGTGGTCGTAAAGACCCCGCTACCCTGACACTTGAGCACGATCCGATCATGCATGCTGCAGAGCAGGAGTCATTTTACTCAAGAATCCTGGAGATCAAGGTTGCCGATGGCCGCAGACAGAAAGTGGTGGTTCGCGATGTACACAGGCATCCTTTCAAATTGCAGATCATGCATCTGGATTTCATGCGGGTATCCGCCACCGAAACCCTCAAGATATCTTTGCCCATCCATTACACCGGCGAAGGTAAATCTCCGGCCGGACGGGCTTCGGGTGTTGTCATTCAACACCTGGTGACTGAGTTGGAAATCACTGCATTGCCGGAAAATCTCCCGGAATATCTGGAGGTCGATCTTTCGGCCCTTGATGTGGGTGGTGTTGTTTTACTTTCAGAGGTCGTTTTACCCGAGGGGGTTGAAATCACCTCCCTGGCCACTGATGAGGAAAATGAGACGATGATCGCCAATGCGGTTCACATCAAGGAATCTCAGGGTACCGGAGCGGCAGCTGCAGAAGAAGCAGCAGCAGCTGAGACCGAACTGGGTGTGATAACAGATGTCGATGCGTTAGATGAGGATGACGCGGCACCGGCACCTGAGGCCGGCGAGGATGAAGAAATCGAAAATTGACAGCACTTTGGGTGCTGATTCACTTTTGTGATAGGAGCAGGTTTTGTCCGCTTCATGTTTAATTATCGGTCTGGGTAACCCAGGGTCCAAATACAGCCAAACCCGGCATAACGCCGGGTTTTGGTTTCTGGATGCACTGCTGGGTGGTTCCGGTGCTGTTTTTCGGTCACAGGCAAAACTGTCAGCGGAAATCTGTCGCATTGATTTGCACCGTACAAATTGCATAGTTGCCCGGCCGACGACGTTCATGAATCACAGTGGTCGGGCAGTCAGAGCCGTGATGGATTATTACCGGTTATCGGTAAAAAACCTCCTGGTTGCCTATGATGATCTTGATCTTGGGCCGGGTACCATTCGTTTGAAACAGGGTGGTGGTCATGGTGGTCACAATGGTTTGCGGGACATTTTCCGGCACCTGGATGACACGGATTTTCTGAGACTGCGAATAGGGATCGGGCATCCGGGAATCAGGGATGCTGTGACCCCATATGTACTTAGCCGTGCACCGGCACAACAGGAGACCCTGATAATGCGATCAATCGATAATGCGCTGAACGTGATGCCCGACCTTCTTGCGGGTAATGTGTCCAGGGCCATGAAAGACCTGCACACTGAAGTTTCCGATAGCGAATCCGCGTCCGATAACTGAGCACAATCTGGAACTGAATCATGGGTTTTAAATGTGGGATCGTTGGATTACCCAACGTGGGCAAGTCAACTTTGTTCAATGCGCTGACTGAATCGGGTATTGCAGCGGAAAATTATCCGTTCTGCACCATAGATCCCAATATTGGGATAGTAGCGGTACCGGATCTACGACTGGGACAATTGGCAGATATTGTGGAGCCGCAAAGGGTTTTGCCAACCACCATGGAATTCGTGGACATTGCCGGTCTGGTGGAAGGTGCATCCAGAGGAGAAGGTCTAGGTAATAAATTCCTGGCCCATGTAAGGGAAACCGATGCCATAGCCCACGTTGTACGATGTTTTGAAAATGATGATGTCATACATGTTTCTGCACGGGTTAACCCGGTCTCGGATATAGAAGTAATTAATACCGAACTCGCCCTGGCCGATCTGGACACGGTTGAGCGTGCGTTGCAAAAAGCACAGAAACAAACACGTGGCGGTGACAGGGAAATGATGGCCCGTGTCGCGTTTTTGACCAAGGTGCGCGATAGCATCAGTGCGACGGGTAGCGCCAGGAACATGGGCCTGGACAAGGAACAGAAAAAACAGGTCAGGGATTTGCATTTATTGACCATGAAGCCGGTGGTGTATATCGCCAATGTGGCAGAAGATGGTTTTGAGGCCAATCCATTGCTTGATCAAGTGAGGGCTTTTGCGGCCGGTGACAATGCCAGGGTGGTTCCCCTGTGCGCGGCAATCGAGGCCGAAATTGCACAGCTGGATCAGGAGGAAAGGCAGGAATTTCTGTCAGAACTGGGTCTCGACGAGTCCGGTCTTGCCGGGGTGATCAGGGAAGGCTATGGTCTTTTGGGTTTATTGACATTTTTTACCGCGGGAGAAAAAGAAGTCAGGGCCTGGACCGTGACCCGCGGAGCAACGGCGCCCAATGCCGCCGGTCGCATACACACAGATTTTGAACGTGGATTTATCCGTGCCGAGGTAACCGCGTTCGATGAATTTGTTGCCCATAATGGCGAGCAGGGCGCAAAAGAAGCTGGCAGACTCCGTCTCGAAGGCAAGGAATACATCGTTCGGGAAGGGGATGTGATGCATTTTCGATTCAATGTATGAGTCGTTCTGAATCTCAAGTTCAATTTGTGGTCAGAAATCTCAATTTTTGTGTTCCAGTGATAGCGTCCAGGCGGCTTCACTGACCATTGCTTGACGGCCAGCGGAAATTCACTTGCCCGGAGTGAAGAAAATGGTTACACTTCCGCGCCGATTTTGTGTCAGCCGAATCTTGACAGCCATTACAAGCTAAGAGAGAATAGACGGCTTGCTTGAGGGAGGGGTACCCAAGCGGTCAACGGGGGCAGACTGTAAATCTGCTGGCTATGCCTTCGGAGGTTCGAATCCTCCCCCCTCCACCATTTACATGGTGTGACAAGTCAGGGTGTTGGCCAGGTTTCTGGTTCAGATATTAAGAGTTCAGGTTACTGGAACAGGCGGGTGTAGTTCAATGGTAGAACCTCAGCCTTCCAAGCTGATGATGTGGGTTCGATCCCCATCACCCGCTCCATGTCCGCCGGATATTCACGGTGGATGCAAGGATTCGGGATTTGGAGCCGGGTCTGCCGGGCTTTTTTAATTGGCCCACATAGCTCAGGCGGTAGAGCACTCCCTTGGTAAGGGAGAGGTCACTGGTTCGAGTCCAGTTGTGGGCACCACACTGTATAGGTTATTTGTCTAGAGACGAATGAATCTTACCAGTTAAGTTGCAGTATTAAATTCGTTGTGGTTAGGAGACAGGCATGTCCAAGGAAAAATTTGAAAGAACAAAACCCCATGTAAACGTGGGGACGATTGGCCACGTTGATCATGGCAAGACGACGCTGACGGCGGCGATGACGAAGATATGCGCTGAAGCGCGTGGTGGTGATTTTGTT
>JABAAB010000075.1 GCA_014238945.1 Lysobacterales bacterium | reverse complement strand
GATTCGATGTGATTGAATCGTTCAATGGCGCGGGGATGAGGTTCGAAATTTTCGGCTGTGACGGGGTTGGATGGCATGTGATTTGTTCCTTAATATATACTGTATTAATATACAGTATATTGAAACATAAATCCATTTATTCTATATATATATCATGTAGTTAAAACTATTTAATCTTGGTATTACAATACAACAAACCAGCTACTGATCTGTATAACCCCGAGTACCAGACTACCAGGCCAGGGCCTGGCTGCCCGCTCACGGGACCGGCAGTATATTTATCCCGGGACCAAAGTGTTTTTCGATGACTTCCACAACAAATGTGCGGTGATCTGCGCCCAGCACGACCACGACCCGTGTGCCCGGGTTCGCTTTGATAAAGGAGATGAGGTTTTTTCCAATCTTGACATCTCTTTGCTGGTTGAAAACAAGGGTCTCCTCGTAAATTGTTCCGCTTAGCCATGATTCTTCCAACTGGTCGATATCACGACATAACTGTCCATAACGGCCATCGGCCAGTGATGCAGCGGTGGCCTGCTAGACCAACTGGGACTGCTGTTCCTGCAGCACGGCTATTTCAGCGGGTTTGCTCGCATTTTGTGCCTGGTCATCGTTCAACACCGCCGAAAGTTTCAGTACTTCAAGATTGGCGAAGTATTCCTCGGGTATGGGTCCCCCTTCGATACTGCTGCCCAGCCAGTCGACGCCAAAAACTGTTTCGGGGTAGCGTGTGGCGAGTTCTATCATTTCGTAAGGGTATTTGCTGGACAGGTATTCGCGCTCCCTGCCGATGTCTTCCGGTCTGAGTTCTACGCCGATGAAATCCGCATTTAGAAACTCCACCAGCGAAAAGAGGGTGTCGTAATCGTAGCTTGCGTGGTTCTTATGGGCACCGTGCAATGCAGAGATCACAATCACCTCAGTCTGTGCGGGCTCTGCGCCTTGTGCTGCAGTGATTAGGGTGGCCGACAGTGCAGTGGCCAGGATGATCCAATGAAGTACTGCTCTCATATAATATTCCCTGCAAGGAAAGAGATGACGATGCTTTGGTTCTGCGCGGGCAAAGGATAGCTCAAATGAACAGAGCACATGAGACCGGTTAAATGCCCCGACCAATAAGCCCGGCTAAATGAATCTGTCTAAATATCTGCCAGATGGTTGAAAAACACCTATTTACTGTATATATTTACAGTATGGTTATAAAAGCATTGACAAAGCGTCAAAAGGAAATTCTTAACTTTATCTTTGATCATATTGATTCTGCTGGATTTCCTCCTACCAGGAGTGACCTTTCACGACATTTCGGATTCCGTTCTCCCAATGCGGCGGAAAGCCATTTGCGGGCGTTGGCGACCAAGGGTGTGATCCGTATCGAGCCCGGTTGCTCACGTGGTATCACGCTGACCGCGCTGTCGCGTTCCAGTCTGCCGCCTTCGAATACCCTGCGTACCCCGCTGCCACTGGTCGGTCGGGTGGCCGCCGGTAGCCCGATACTGGCGCAGGAGAATATCGATAACGAATACCACGTGGATCCATCCATGTTTTCACCCAGGCCGCATTATTTTTTACGGGTCGAGGGCGACAGCATGCACGGTGCCGGTATCCTCGACGGGGATCTGCTGGCGGTGCACCGCACACCGGTGGCGGTTAACAAGCAGATCGTGGTGGCACGTCTGGATGACGGGGTGACGGTCAAACGCTTTATGCGCAAAGGCCACCGGGTCAGTCTGCTGCCGGAAAACCCGGAATACTCGCCCATTGAGATCGATCTGCGTCACCAGCAACTGGTTATCGAGGGTCTCGGCGTCGGCGTTATCCGCCCGCAACTGGATACCTGAGTGGTGGCCGCAACACCCCTGTCGCAACTGGGGCCGCAACCCAGGCCGCAACCCAGGCCGCAACCAAAGCCGCTACCAGGGCCGCAACTGGATGCCCATCCATTGTTGTGGCGGGGAAAGCAGTTATCCCACCAGATACAAACACTCAGTACCGGTCATGACGCGCTGGATGCCGCCCTGCCCGGTCATGGCTGGCCCCAGGGTGCACTCACCGAACTGATCCATGACAACGCCGGTTGTGGTGAACTCAGTTTACTGTTGCCAGCGCTGGCACAACTCAGCCAGCAGGACCACTGGGTCATCATGATCGACCCGCCGTGGATCCCCTACCCGCCCGCGCTGTATGCACAGGGACTGGTACTGGACAAGCTGTTGCTGGTACGTACCGACAACAACGCTGAATCCTTATGGGCCTGCGAACAGGTTTTGCGCGGTATCCCCGGCGGTGCCGTACTGGCGTGGCCCGATACGCTGTCTTTTGCCGAAGTACGGCGTCTGCAACTGGCAGCGCAACGCAGCTGGAAGGCCGCATTCATATTCCGCAAGCAGCAGGCTGTTAACGCCTCTTCACCCGCCGCATTGCGTTTACTGCTGAGCGCGGATGACGAACATCTGCGTATCAGGGTATTGAAATGCCGTGGTCAACGACCGGCTGCCGATGTCTGTATCCGCCGGCCCCAGGCGTCTCAGCCCTTGATACCGCCACGGGTCAGTTCCAGCGGGTCCAGCAAACGGTCCAGTTCCTCATCGGAAAGCCCGCTATTTTCTCCTGCGACATCGCGGATGGGACGCCCTTCCCTGTAGGCCTGCTTGGCAGCCGCGGCACCGGCTTCATAACCGATCACCGGGTTCAACGCGGTTACCAATATCGGATTACGTTCCAGCGCCTCATTGACCGTATCGATATTGACGACAAAATCACGGATGGCTGAATCGGCCAGTAAACGACTGGAACTGGCGAGTATCTCAATACTCTGCAACAGGTTATGTGCAATCACCGGCAACATGACATTGAGCTGAAAGTTTCCTGAGTGGCCACCAATGGTGATGGTGGCGTCGTTGCCGATGACCTGGGCACAGACCATGCAAACTGCCTCGGGTATGACCGGGTTGACCTTGCCGGGCATGATGGAAGAACCCGGTTGCAACGCAGGCAGTGCAATATCACCGATACCGGCCAATGGCCCTGAGTTCATCAGACGCAGGTCATTGGCAATCTTCATCAGGCTGCAGGCCACGGTTTTTAACTGACCGGACAACTCCACCGACACATCCTGGGAACTGATGCCCTCGAAGTAGTTGTTCGCGGACTCAAAATCGAAACCGGTCGACTTGCGCAATGATTTTGCCATGCGTGGACCAAACTCAGGGTGCGCATTGATACCTGTCCCCACCGCGGTGCCGCCCTGTGGCAACTGATTGAGCCGTTGCAATGTATTTTCGATACGGGCGATACCGGATTCTATCTGCGCTGACCAGCCGCGCAGTTCCTGCCCGAAGGTGACCGGCATGGCATCCATCAGGTGGGTGCGTCCGGTCTTGACAACGTCAGCCAATTCTTCTGCCTTGATATCGAGCACCTGCTGCAAATGCCTCAGTGCAGGCAACAGTGCAGCATCGGTCTCGAGACAGGCACTGACCTGGATTGCTGTCGGGATGACGTCATTTGAACTCTGTCCCAAATTGACATGGTCATTGGGATGCACCGGTGTTCCCCCGCTGTTGGCCAGTTGTGCTATGACCTCGTTGCAATTCATATTGGTGCTGGTACCCGAACCGGTTTGAAATATATCGATCGGGAAATGCATGTCCACATCCCCGTTGGTCACCCTGGAGGCCGCACTGATTATGGCCGTGGAGATTTCACTATCGAGTAACCCAAGATCATAATTGACCGTCGCAGCAGCAGACTTGATCAGTCCCAGTGCCCGGATGAGTGCCCTGGGCACCGTGATCCCGCTGATGGGGAAGTTATTCACCGCACGTTGTGTTTGCGCGCCCCACAAGGCATCCACGGGCACTTCCAGTTCTCCCATGGTATCTCGTTCGGTACGGGTCTTGCTCATGTTGATTACTCCAGTTGGATGTGTGATATCCCACGTGACCAGACGTTTGTATTATACGCTTGGACAGACACCACAGCCGCCGGTGCGAGACACAAAATTCAGCCGGACGGGGTCAATCAGCGCTGCACAGTAAACAGCAATGATTACTTTGCGATTGCTTTACGACTGACTTGGCAGGCTTAACTTTTCACCAAGCTTAAATTATCAGGCGTCAGTGGTATCATGACGCTGCCTAAAAGAGCCAGATTATCATGCAGCTTTCCTCTCTCACTGCCGTTTCATCCGTCGATGGCCGTTATGCCGGTCCAACAGCCGCCCTGCGCGAGATTTTCAGCGAGTATGGACTGATCCGACACCGGGTAATTGTTGAGATTCACTGGTTCCGGTCACTGGCTGGCTGTGCAGAGATACCACAGGTTTCAGAACTGAGTGTCGCCGCCCACGACCACCTCGAAAAACTGATCGATGAATTCGGTGTCGAAGATGCGGAACAGATCAAGTCCATCGAGGCCCGCACCAACCACGATGTCAAGGCGGTCGAATACTATCTGAAGGAACGCTTTGCCGAATTGGAAGAACTGGAACTGCTGTCCGAATTCCTGCATTTTGCCTGCACTTCAGAGGATATCAATAACCTGTCCTACGCCCTGATGATGGCTGAGGCACGGGAAAAAATATTCCTGCCCGCATTTGCAAACATTTATGACACGCTGAGAGCTTTTGCCTTAGAGCACGCCGGTGTGGCCATGCTGTCGCGTACCCACGGCCAGACCGCCTCACCCACCACTCTGGGAAAGGAATTTGGCAATGTCGCGGTACGGCTACAGCGTCAGGTTGGTCTTTTTCATGGGCAACCTATTCTCGGCAAAATCAATGGCGCGGTGGGAAATTTCAATGCACACCTGGCGGCCTGCCCCGAGGTGGACTGGCCGGTATTTGCCCGTCGCTTTGTCAAGTCCCTGGGCCTGACATGGAATCCCTGGACCACGCAGATTGAACCACATGACTGGATGGCCGAGAGTTTCCACACGCTCAGCCGCTACAACACGATCCTGATCGACCTGTGCCGTGATATCTGGGCCTATATATCCATTGGCTATTTCAGCCAGAAAACCAGGGAGGGTGAAATCGGTTCCTCCACCATGCCACACAAGGTCAACCCGATAGATTTTGAAAACGCGGAAGGCAATCTTGGCGTCTCCAACGCCCTGCTGGGTCACCTGGCGGAGAAACTTCCCGTGTCGCGCTGGCAACGTGACCTGACCGATTCGACCGTGTTGCGCACCATCGGCACGGCCGCCGGTCATGCCGTCATCGCCTACACATCCCTGCTCAGGGGCCTGGACAAGCTGCAGGTCAATCACGACAAACTGGCCGATGACCTGGACCAGAGTTGGGAGGTCCTGGCTGAACCCATTCAAACCGTCATGCGTTTGTACGGAATCAAGAATCCGTATGAACAATTGAAGTCGCTGACCCGGGGCAAAACCATCAATTCAGCCATCCTGCTGGAGTTTATCCAGACACTGGATATCCCGGAAGACGCAAAACAACAGTTGCTGGAACTGACCCCGGCCGGCTATACAGGAAATGCCGCTGAAATGGCGGCACTTATGGGCTCGCAACATGACCCATTGGTCAACGACCCCAATAAATGGAAATGATTTTTCAGGGTGAATCCTCCCTGACAACTGAAGCGTTTCTCAACCGGTACTGGCAAAAAAAGCCCTGCCTGATAAGACAGGCGATGACCGGGTTCGAACCCGACCTCGATGGCGATGACCTGGCTGGCCTGGCCTGTGATGAAATGGCGGACTCAAGGCTGATCTCGGGAAATCATGCAAGCGGTGACTGGAAAGTTTCTTACGGACCGTTCAGCGAATCAGACTTTGCCCGCCTGGGTGAAAAAGACTGGACCCTGCTGGTACAGGATGTGGAAAAACATTACGCCCCGCTGCAGGACCTGATGCAGCAATTCAATTTCATTCCTGACTGGCGCCTGGATGACCTGATGATCAGCTACGCTGCTACCGGGGGCTCGGTCGGTCCTCATGTCGACCAATATGATGTCTTCCTGTTGCAGGTAGAGGGCAAACGCAGATGGCAGATTGCACGATCATTTGATCCCAGCCTGCTTGAAGACTGCCCGCTGAATGTACTGGAACATTTCGAGGTCGAGCAGGAATGGGTGCTCGAACCCGGTGATATCCTGTACCTGCCCCCGAATGTTGCCCATTTCGGTATCGCACTGGAACCCGGCATGACCTGGTCGATCGGATCCAGGGCACCTTCTGCAGCCGACCTGTTACAGGGTTATGGTGAATGGCTGGTCCGGGAACATGAAGGGGGCGAGAGATATTCAGACCCTGGGCTCAGGATTGCTGAACGGGCCGGTGAAGTCAGTCTTGGGGCACTAAAGGATCTGCGTGACCTGATGCGCTCACAAATCACGGACAGCCACGACATTGATGAGTACCTCACCGCTTTTCTGAGTCGATTCAGACTGGCCCGTGAACCGATGGCCCCGGACGTACAAGTGTCATGCGAAGAGTTGATTGTCAGCCTTGAACAAGGTGCTCAGCTTATCCGTCATCCATGGACCCGGTTGAGTTGGTATGAGACACCCCAGGGCGCGCGGTTGTTTGCAGCAGGACAAGGCCTGGACTGCGATATCCGGCTCGCAGTATTGTTATGCGATACACCACAACCGCTGATCGAACCCGCATCACTTGACCAACGCTCAATAGCAATGCTTACACAACTGGTCAACAACGGACATTTTGCTTTGCTGCCAGCAAGCTGAGCCAGTTATAATATACAGTCGGTCAAAAGCGTTGTTATCCGTCTGGATCCAACGCTTTGTTTTCTTTATAGCAGACATATTTCGAAGGACGCCAAATTCGTGGGCTCAAAACTGGAGCAGTTGTATCAGACCTCGCATCTTTATGGTGGCAATGCGCCCTATATTGAAGCCTGGTACGAATCATGGCTGACAGACCCCATGTCGGTTCCGGATCAGTGGCGTGTTTATTTTGACTCGCTACCAGATTCCGGCAACCCGGAGACCGGTCACCTGCAGGTGGCTGATCGATTCCGGCAACTTGCGCAAGCCCGTGGTCCGGCGAGTGTCAGTACAGAATTCACCGACCACAAGCAGGCAGGCGTGTCCCGCCTGGTCAATTCCTACCGGATACGTGGCCATGAAAATGCCCAACTGGATCCATTGGGCAAGCAGCATCACGATCCGGTTGCCGATCTCGAACTGGAATTTCACGATCTTGATCACACGGATCTGGAGCATGAATTTGATACGGGTTCACTGGCTGCACCCGGAAGACTGAAGCTGGCTGAGATCCTCGATCTGGTCAAGCGTGTTTATTGCAAAAGCGTCGGTGTTGAATACATGCATATTGTCGATACCGTCAAACGCGACTGGCTACGACACAGACTGGAAGGCTCGAAGGGTTTCTACGAAGTCAGCGATGAGGAAAGGCTGCGCATATTACAGATGCTAACTGCTGCCGAAGGTCTGGAAAAATACCTGCACACACGTTACGTCGGTCAAAAACGTTTCTCCCTGGAAGGTGGTGACAGCCTGATACCCCTGCTGCACGAGACCATGTTGCATGGGGGCAGTAACGGGGTGGAAGAAGTCGTCATGGGTATGGCCCACCGCGGCAGATTGAACGTACTGGTCAATATCCTTGGCAAATCACCTTCCATGCTGTTTGACGAATTTGAGGGGAAACACGGTGAGCACGACCCGGACCGTCCCGGTGACGTGAAATACCACCTGGGTTTTGCCTCCGACATCCAGACAGCGGGTGGTGAAGTGCACATGGCCATGGCGTTTAATCCCTCGCACCTGGAAATCGTCGATCCCGTGGTGCTGGGTTCCGTAAAGGCGCGACAGGTACGACGCAAAGACCATACACATGACAAGGTGATGCCGATATTGATTCACGGTGATGCCGCATT
Source organism: Lysobacterales bacterium (assembly GCA_014238945.1). GTDB lineage: Bacteria > Pseudomonadota > Gammaproteobacteria > Xanthomonadales > SZUA-36 > SZUA-36. The sequence goes on along the minus strand of JABAAB010000075.1, from coordinate 41,551 downwards.
TTCAGGACAGGGTGTGGTGATGGAACTGTTCCAGATGTCGGAAGTACGTGGTTTTGCCGTAGGCGGAACATTGCATATCATCATCAACAACCAGATCGGCTTTACCACCAGCAAAATCGCCGACACACGTTCGACCCTGTATTGCACTGCGGTGGCAAAGATGGTGCACGCACCCATATTTCATGTGAACGCCGATGATCCCGAAGCGGTACACCACATCATGAAAATAGCCTGTGATTTCCGCCAGCGATTCAAACGGGACGTGGTGATCGATCTGGTCTGCTATCGCAGGCACGGTCACAACGAGGCGGATGAACCCGCAGCGACGCAACCCCTGATGTACAAGATCATCCGGAGTATGAAAACCACCCGTCAAAAGTATGCCGAGGACCTGATCAGGCGGGGCATAATTGACGCCGATGTGCCGCTCAAATTGATGGACGAATATCGCCGCCAACTGGATGCAGGGGAGCAGGTTGCCGACGTGGAATCACATCCGCGAAACAACGAACACGCTGCCAACTGGCACAGCTTTGACCCCAGGACCCGACATCGTTCCGACGAGGTTGCAACGGGTGTTGGCAGCGATGAACTCACTGCCCTTTCCGAACAATTAACTGACCTCCCGGAAGGGTTCAGCCTGCACCCGCGGGTACAGAAGATCATTGACGACAGGAAAAAAATGTCGCAAGGCAGCCTGCGCCTGGACTGGGGGTTTTGTGAAATCGCTGCCTATGCCACCCTGATCAAACAGGGCAAGGGTTTACGCCTGGTAGGTCAGGACTCTGGCCGTGGAACATTCTTCCACCGCCATGCCGTATTGCACAACCAGGCTGACGCCGTGGCACACACCCCGTTAAAGCACATCAACCCCGATGTTGACGTCAACATCATCGACTCCCTGCTTTCCGAGGAGGCCGTCACTGGCTTCGAGTACGGTTATGCAACGGCGGCACCCGATACACTGGTCATCTGGGAGGCCCAGTTTGGCGATTTTGCCAATGGTGCGCAGGTGGTCATAGACCAGTTCCTCACTTCCGGTGAAGCCAAGTGGGGGCGTTTGTGTGGTCTGGTCATGTTTCTGCCACACGGTTACGAAGGACAGGGCCCGGAACACTCCAGTGCCCGTCTCGAGAGATTTCTTCAGCTGTGTTCCAACCACAATATCCAGTTGTGCGTGCCATCAACACCGGCGCAGATGTTCCACATGATTCGCAGACAGATGTTGATGGCAACCCGCAAACCGCTGATTGTCATGACACCCAAGAGTCTGCTCAGAAACAAGGCTTCAACCTCGGTGCTGGAGGACCTGGCCGGGCACAGTTTCCAGCTGGTCATTGACGACCCGGATTGTACAGACAAAACCGGTGTCAAACGCATGGTCCTGTGCTCCGGAAAAGTGTACTACGACCTGGCCAACGCACTTGCTGCCAGTGGGAAAAAAGATCTCGCCATTGCACGGATCGAGCAGTTGTACCCGTTCCCTCGCGAGGAATTGTCCAATTTGCTGGCAAGCTACCCCAGCTGCAACGAGATCGCCTGGTGCCAGGAAGAACCTCAGAACCAGGGGGCATGGTATCGTTGCCGGCACAAACTCATCGCAAGTATGCAAGATGGTCAGAACCTGTATTACACCGGCAGGGCCAGCTCCGCCTCCCCGGCAGCCGGTTACTTCGCCATGCATACCACGGAGCAAGCTACACTGGTTGAAGAAGCACTCAGTATGGGCAGTGGTCTCAGACAATGAATAAAAGAGCATTAAATATGATCTCTAAATGGATCAGAGAATCAAGATGACTATTGAAGTTAAAGTTCCCGTTCTCCCTGAATCAGTCGCTGATGCAACGGTTGCCGCCTGGCACAAACAGCCCGGAGATACCGTTGTCCGGGATGAAAATCTCGTTGATCTGGAAACCGACAAGGTTGTCCTGGAAGTCCCGTCGCCCGTGAACGGGATCCTCAAAAAAATTGTGCGTGACAGCGGTGAAACCGTGACCAATGATGAGTTGCTCGGCATCATTGAGGAAGGCTCGGTGGATACTCCGGCAAATTTGGAATCTACAGCACAGGCGGAATCTCCAGAAGTGGAATCTCCGGCAGTGGATTCTTCAGTGTCTGTCACTGACAGCGCACGACCCAGTCCCGCTGCCCGACGCCTGGCCGAAGAACAACAGGCAGACATCAGCCAGGTGGCCGGAACCGGACGCGGTGGACGCATCACCAAGGGTGATGTAATCAACTACGTCGCCGGTGGTCCAGTGCAGGGAAGTCGGCCCGAGGAGCGTGTCAAGATGACCCGCCTTCGTTCGCGAGTGGCCGAACGGATGAAAGAGGCCCAGAACACCGCGGCGATCCTGACCTCCTTTAACGAGGTAGACCTAAAAGCAGTCATGGATATTCGTCGAAAGCACAAGGAGGCGTTTCAAAACAAACACGGTACCAAGCTGGGTCTGATGTCGTTCTTTGTAAAGGCAGTCTGTGATGCGCTGCAAAAATACCCGGTTGTCAATGCATCACTTGAAGGTGATGAAATGGTTTTTCACGGCTACCAGGATATCGGCATAGCCGTGTCGACTGAGCGGGGGTTGATGGTACCTGTCATTCGCAATGCCGAACACATGACACTGGCAGAAATTGAACAGGGTATACGTGATTTTGCCGGGGCAGCCCGGGATGGTTCGATAACGCTCGCTGATTTACAGGGTGGAACATTTACCATCACCAATGGCGGCACCTTCGGATCACTGCTTTCGACACCCCTGTTGAATCCACCACAAAGCGCAATTCTGGGTATGCACACGATAAAACAACGGCCCGTGGTGGTGGAGGGTGAAATTGTTGCCCGCCCTATGATGTTCATAGCCCTGAGTTATGACCATCGAATCATCGACGGCAAGGATGCGGTTTTGTTCCTGGTTGCAGTAAAAGACGCCCTGGAAGACCCCACACGTCTGCTGCTGAACCTGTAGCCCTGACCTGGAAATTGAAATGACAGAAAAATTTGATTTAATTGTAATTGGTGGCGGACCGGGGGGTTACGTGGCCGCAATCAGGGCCGCACAACTGGGTTTAAACACCGCCTGCATCGATATGACCACCGCCAGGGATGGCAAGGCGGCACTGGGTGGCACCTGTCTGAATGTCGGTTGTATCCCTTCCAAGGCGCTGTTGGACAGCAGCAAGCATTTTCATCACCTGAACAATGACTACGCTGCGCATGGTATCAATGTCACGGATGCAAGCATCGATATCGACACCATGATCGCACGCAAGGACAAGGTAGTCAGCAAGCTGACCGGCGGTGTAGCCCAATTGTTCAAAGCCAATAAAATCAGGCAATTCCATGGTCGTGGACGACTACTGGCGGACCGGCAGGTGGAGTTTACCGCGCATGACTCGGATGAAGCGCAGTTGTTGCACGCAGACAACATTATCCTCGCTTCGGGTTCAGTACCCATCGAAATACCCAATGTGGCCTTTGATGGGGAATTCATAATTGACAATGAAGGTGCACTCGATTTGACCGAGGTGCCTGAGCGACTGGGAGTGATTGGTGCCGGTGTCATCGGTCTTGAACTGGGATCGGTATGGAGTCGGCTGGGATCTGAAGTCACCCTGCTTGAAGCCCTGCCCGAATTCCTGATGACAGCTGATCAGGACATAGCGAAACAGGCAGGCCGCCTGTTCAAGAGACAGGGTCTGGACATACGTCTGGGTACACTGGTCAAATCTGCCATCGTGGAAGACGGCGAAGTACGGGTGACATTTGAAAACCAGAAAGGTGAAGACAACATCAGTTTCAACCGCCTGCTGGTCGCAGTGGGCCGCAAACCATATACCGAAGGCCTGTTGGCAGATGATTGTGGCGTCGAATTGAACGAACGTGGCCAGATCGGCGTGGATGAGCAATCCAGGACTTCCGTGGCGGGGGTCTGGGCCATTGGAGATTGCGTGCGTGGACCGATGCTTGCGCACAAGGCCTCTGAGGAAGGCATCGCTGTTGCTGAATTGATGGCAGGGAAAGCCGCCCATATCCATTTTGATACTGTACCCTGGGTGGTTTACACGGACCCGGAAATTGCCTGGGTTGGAAAGACCGAGCAGGAATTGATCGAGCAAGCTATTTCCTATCGGGTTGGATCATTTCCATTTGCTGCCACAGGCCGTGGCCTGGCAATGGGGGACGCTGCCGGGATGGTCAAGATGCTGGCGGATGAAGAATCAGATGAAATCCTGGGTGTACATATCATCGGACCGGGTGCTTCGGAGTTGATTTCAGAGTGTGTCGTAGCGATGGAATTCCATGGCGCCAGCGAAGATCTTGCCCGTATCGTTCACGCCCATCCAACCCTGTCGGAGGCTGTGCATGAAGCAGCACTTCATGTTGACCGGCGTGCAATTCACAGAGGCAACTGACAAAGAGAGGTTAATATAAAATGGCTGCTATTCCAGAATCATTCAAGGCATTTCGTATCCACAATGATGCCGAGGGCTATCGCTCCGGTTTGGAGAATATATCCATTGCAGATCTGAGTGAAGGCGACGTCACCATCAGGGGTGAATGGTCGGGTATCAATTACAAGGACGCCCTGGCAGCTACAGGCAAGGGCAAGATTCTGAAGACCTACCCATTAACCGCTGGTATTGACGTGGCCGGCGAGGTCATCGCCTCCGACTCCGAGCGCTATTCACCCGGTGACAAGGTGCTGGTTACCGGTTGTCAACTTTCTGAGAGCCGTGATGGTGGTTACACCCAGTATCTTCGCCTGGACAGCAAGGATATCGTGCTCTTGCCGGACGGTCTTAGCTGTCGTGAGGCCATGGGTATCGGGACGGCCGGATTTACTGCGGCGATATCACTTTACCGCATGGAGGCGCTTGGCCAGACACCGGAAGCTGGCCCGATCGTTGTAACTGGTGCCAGTGGCGGTGTTGGCAGTTTCGCCATTGATATCCTGACCCGGGCTGGTTACGAGGTTCATGCCATTTCCGGTAAGGTCGACCAGTTCGATTACCTGGCGAATCTTGGAGCACGCCAGTGCATATCACGTCATGATTTACATTGGGGACAAAAACCACTTGAAACCGTACGCTGGGCGGGCTGCATTGATAATGTGGGTGGTGACATGCTGGCCGGAATCAGCAGGGTGATCGACCTGTGGGGTAATATCGCAGTATGTGGAATGGCGGGTGGAATCGGTTTGCAGACCACCAATTTACCCTTGATCCTGCGCGGGGTCAGCATGATTGGTATCAGCTCAAACAACACAACCTACGACATCCGAAAAACTCTCTGGGACCGTTTGGCCAATGAATGGCGACCGGTGCATATTGAGTCGATAGTCAACAATGAAGTTGATCTGGAAAAACTGGGTGACTCATTTGACCTGCTCATGAAAGGAAATTCACTGGGTCGTACCGTGGTGAACCTTCGCTAGCCTACCCAATCAAGTCAGAGCGGAGACTGCTTTCCCATCGGATTTGGTGCATAATTGCTTACAGGGGTACATGGATAGTTATGAAGACAAATCCAATGGCAAAAGTGTTAATTGTTGACGACTCCCCCACCCATGTCTACATGCTGAAAAACTTGATTGAAGACTGGGGTTACACGACACTGGTTGCAGAAAACGGGGACCTGGCACTGGAGCTTGCACGGACAGAGAAACCCAATGTCATCCTGATGGATATCATTATGCCCGGGATGAGTGGGTTTCAGATCACTCGGAAATTGACCAATGACTCGGATACCAACAACATCCCTATTATTTTTGTCAGCAAGAAAGATGGAGAGGCGGACCGGGTATGGGGTATGCGTCAGGGTGCCATAGCCTTTCTAACCAAACCAATTAACCCGGATATATTGCAAACAGCCATATCAGACGCAGTCGCGGCCTGAATTTCTAACCAAGGAGTACATAGATGAGCATTGAGGTCGGAGACCATATTCCCAATTCCATCCTTACAATCATGAACGACCAGGGACCACAACCCGTTTCGACAGCCGATTATTTCGGTGGACGAAAAGTGGTACTGTTTTCTGTTCCGGGGGCGTTCACGCCCACATGTTCTGCAAAGCATTTACCTGGCTTTATCAACCACGCCGATGATTTTGACTCCAGGGGTGTAGATGCCATTGCCTGTGTGTCCGTCAATGATGTGTTTGTCATGCACGCCTGGGGCAGGAGTGCGCATGCAAAAGGCGTTGATATGTTGGCAGATGGCAACGGTGAGTTCGCTGCTGCGCTTGGTCTGGAAATGGATGCCAGCGCGTTTGGTATGGGTACACGATCACAACGCTTTGCCCTGGTAGCAGACGACGGTGTTGTCACCCAACTGCTGGTCGAAGCCCCGGGAGAGTTCCGGGTAAGCTCGGCTGAGTCTGTTCTGTCCGTGTTGTAATTGATCCTGGGTACCCTCGACACAGCAGATTAATCCGTCGGGATACCTGTTGTCGATTGCGGCAGAATTCTGTGCGTTGTCACGAAGTGTCATGATTGTCGGATAATCAGGACGCGGTTGTTATTTACCATCGTATCTGTGTCGATCTGCTGGATGACCTCGCTGCTACTTGTAACTGAATGGATATTCCAATGAAAAAGATCATTTTGGGCCTGCTTACTGTTTCTGTCCTGTTGCTGGCATGTCAATACGATGTTCCAATTACAACCGCACATGAGATTCCCATCAATAAGACTTTGATCGGGAACTGGCAGTGGGTGGCCGAAGACGAGGAAGACAATTCGGATGCGGAAATGAGGATATTCAGGTTTTCTGACACCGAGTACCTCATTCAATATTTTGAGCACAAGGCGAGTCTGTATTTTCGTGGATATCAGATCCTCATCGGGGGTGTTTCAGCTGTCCAGCTTGAACTTCTGGGCAGTGATGACGAATCGGTTTCACCGGATGATGAAGACCTGTTCATGGTGGCGTCCTACCAGATGGTAGATGGCGAACTTGAAGTGAAGACCCTCAATACGAATTTAATTAATGATGAACTGACCGACAGCGAGTCACTCAGAAAAGCATTCATTGAGCACGAGGACCACCCGGAATTATTCAATGATCCGGGCCGGTTCAAGCGTATGGATTAGGACTCGTCCACACCGTTTTGATCTGTTTCCGTTTGCCCGACTTGAGTCTGATCTTCCATGGCCTGACCTTCTTCAGTCTGACCTGCTTCAGCCTGACCTTCTTCGGCCTGATCTTCCCCATCCAGATCTTCTTCGTCTTCAGTTTGAATCCTGGCCAGTCCGACCAGTTGTTCATCGTCCCTGAGACGGATCAGGGTTACACCCTGGGTATTGCGCCCCAGTGTTGATATCTCGTCGGCATGAGTACGTACCAGCGTTCCCCCATCAGATATGAGCATGATGTCATCTTCGTCGGTGACCTGCAGCGCAGCTATCAATTCACCATTTCTGTCCGAGGTCTGAATTCCGATCATCCCCTGTCCACCCCTGCCCTGGCATGAATGCTCCAGCGGGTCGGTTCTTTTGCCAAAGCCACGTTCCGTGGCGGTCAGTATGTCACCCTGGTCCAACACCAGCATGGAGACCACACGTTGGTCCGGTTGCAGTCGAATACCGATCACACCCCTGGCCGTGCGTCCGACAGAAGTTACATCCTGTTCTGAGAAACGGATACATTTGCCAGAACTGGAAAACAACATGACTTCGCAATCACCTTCGGTAATCTCCACGTTGACCAGTTCGTCATCCTCATCGAGATTGATTGCCCAAATACCATTCGCACGCTGGTTACCATAAGCGGATAACCTGGTTTTCTTGACAATGCCATTACGGGTTGAAAAGAATACATAGCGGTTTTCCGAATACTCACGTACAGGCAGCACGGCATTAACCCGCTCATCTTTTTCCAGTGGCAACAGATTGACGATCGGTTTGCCACGACTCATATGACTGGCCTGTGGTAACTCGTAGACCTTCAACCAGTAGATCTTGCCCCGGGATGTAAAACACAGCAGTGTGTCGTGGGTATTTGCAACAAAGATCTCGTCAATAAAGTCCTCTTCCTTTACCTTGGTCGCAGATTTGCCTTTGCCACCGCGACGCTGGGCCTGGTAACGATCAAGGCTCTGTGACTTGGCGTAGCCGGCGTGGGACAAGGTAACAACCACGTCTTCTTCTGTAATCAGGTCTTCAAGACTCAAATCCAGTTTCTTTTCCATGATGAAAGTTCGTCTTTCATCCCCGAACTGGTCACGAACCGCTTCGAGTTCTTCCTGTATAACTGTCATCAGACGTACGGGGTCAGAGAGTATCCCCAATAAATCCTTGACCGTGTCGAGTATTTCCTCGTATTCGTTGGTAAGTTTCTGCTGTTCCAGACCGGTAAGCCGGTGCAGACGCATATTCAGTATTTCCTGTGCCTGCACCGGTGACAACTGGTAACCATCGGGTTGTAAACCATATTCCGGTTCAAGATTTTCAGGCCGGGAGGTCGCAGCACCACCCTGCCCCAGCATCGCGCGTACCAGACCGGGATCCCAGCGTTTGGCCAGCAGTGACTGCCTGGCATCAGCTGGTGAAGGCGAGGACTTGATCAATTCGATCAGTTCATCAAGATTGGCCAGCGCGACCGTCAGACCCTCAAGCACATGGGCCCGGTTACGTGCCTTGCGTAATTCAAACAATGTGCGCCGGGTAACAACTTCCCGGCGATGACCGATAAAGGCCTGCAATATCTCCTTGAGATTCAACACCCTTGGCTGACCGGCGACCAGCGCAACCATGTTGATGCCGAATACATTTTGCATCACGGTCTGCTTATAGAGATTGTTCAGCACAACTTCCGGCACTTCACCACGACGCAATTCGATGACAACCCGCATCCCGTCCTTATCGGATTCATCACGCAAACCGGTAATTCCATCGAGCTTCTTGTCCTTGACCAGTTCGGCGATTTTCTCAAGCAAGCGTGCCTTATTTACCTGGTATGGCAGTTCGGTGACGATCAGTGAATTCTTACCGTTGGACTCATTGGTTTCCACGTGAGAGAGGGCCCGCATATAGATACGGCCACGTCCCGTGTGATAAGCCTCGTGTATGCCCTGGGCCCCATTGATCATCCCGGCCGTCGGGAAATCCGGTCCTGGCAGATGCTCCATGATCCCTTCAATGTCCAACTCAGGCTCGTTGATCAGTGCAATGGTGGCGTTGATGACCTCGACCAGGTTGTGCGGGGGAATATTGGTTGCCATACCGACAGCGATACCGGCCGAGCCATTGACCAAGAGACCCGGAACGCGGGTTGGCATGACCAGTGGTTCGGACTCGGATTCATCATAATTGGGCCCGAAATTTACCGTTTCCTTATCGAGGTCTGCGAGCAGTTCGTGTGCCAGTTTTGACATGCGCACTTCTGTATATCGCATGGCGGCAGCAGCATCACCATCCACAGAACCAAAGTTCCCCTGTCCATCGACCAGCATGTAACGCATTGCAAATGGTTGGGCCATGCGGACGATGGTGTCGTAAACGGCAGAATCACCATGTGGGTGGTATTTACCGATGACATCACCCACTACGCGGGCGGACTTTTTATAAGGTTTGTTCCAGTCGTTATTCAATACGCTCATGGCATAAAGCACACGTCGGTGAACTGGTTTCAGACCATCCCGGACGTCCGGCAAAGCCCGGCCGACGATGACACTCATTGCATAGTCCAGATAGGACTGTCGCATTTCGTCTTCGAGATTAACCTGCAAGACTTCTTTGGCGAGCTCGACCATTAAATGTAAATACTCCGGAATGTATAATATCTATATGTAATATATGATATTTATATAACAAATAATTTGAGTGATTTGATGTCGGTTTTGTTCTTTGTGCAAGATGACTATTTTACCATAAATTGACTTCGAATTGGTGACCCGCAGCCACTCGGCAGAACCGTTTTGGAATGAGTCTTTATACCTGCGCGTCACCCCAGTATCATAGGCGCCCGGAACCCATTAATGCGGAGAACAAAACATGAGGCAACTGCTTTCTTTTATCGCGGTATTGATTTTCACCTTTCAGGTATCAGACACCAGGGCACAGTCAACCGACGGTGGTTCTAACCCCCAGGTGACGATTCATACCAATAAAGGGAATATCCGGCTGGAACTGTTTGCACAACAAGCACCCAAGTCGGTTGAAAATTTCCTGCAATATGCAGGCGACGGGTTTTATGAAGGGACAATATTTCACCGGGTGATCAGCCATTTCATGATCCAGGGTGGTGGGATGACCGCGGACATGCAACAAAAGACAACTCGTGAGCCGATTGCCAATGAAGCAGACAACGGATTGAAAAATGAACGTGGAACCATAGCCATGGCCCGCACCAATGTGATTGATTCCGCTACTTCGCAGTTCTTTATTAATGTCGAAGTGAATGGTTCGCTGGATCACAAAGGTACCGACAGTTCGCGTGACTGGGGCTATGCCGTTTTCGGCCGGGTGGTTGAAGGCATGGATGTAGTTGATGATATCCGTTTTGTCAAAACCGGACGTGGTGATGTACCCACCGAGGTGGTACTGATCGAATCAGTAGAAATTCATTAGACCCCTGTCGCTGGCTCTGCAATGACAACACTGTTTATCTCCGACCTTCATCTCGATGACCAAAGACCGGAGACCACTGCGACGCTGCTTGCTTTTCTGTCAGATGAAGCCCCCGGGGCCGATGCACTGTATATCCTGGGAGACCTGTTTGAATACTGGCTGGGGGATGATGTTCCGCCCGGATGCGCCAAGCAGGTTGCCGGCGCGCTTCTATCCCTGGTGAAAGGCGGCGTACCCTGTTTCCTGATGCACGGTAACCGGGATTTTCTGCTGGGTGAATCATTTGCGGAGCAGTCCGGTGTGCAACTTCTTCCTGAAGAGTATATTGCGGACCTTTATGGTGAGCCGGTGCTGCTGATGCACGGAGATACACTTTGCATCGATGATGTCTCCTATCAGCAATTTAGAAAAATGGTCAGGAATCCAGCCTGGCAATCAGATTTCCTGTCCAAGTCCCCAGGCGAACGACTGCAGATTGCACGGCAGGCCCGTGATGAAAGTTCTGTTCACAAATCAAAAGTGGGCATGGCCATCATGGATGTCAATCCCACTGCTGTGGGTGCAGCATTTAAACGTCACAACGTCTCAAGGATGATACACGGCCACACCCACCGGCCAGCGACACACCAGCTTGAGGCCAATGGAACATCGGTTGAACGGATCGTCCTGGGTGACTGGTACACCCAGGGCAGTGTTTTAAGGGTAAAGGCAGGAAGGTTTGAATTGTCGGCGTTGAGTTAAGACTTCTGCTTTACACCGATTTGGGTGATCGCATCCATTTCACGCTGGGTGAAGCCCGCTCGCATACGTGCCGGTATATTGAATGGCCCCCTGATACGTCCAGTAAAGTATTCTTCCAGCAAAAGTAGAAAGGTGCTTTCCGGATCCACACCGCGTTGGTCACAGCACACACGAAACCAGTGACTGCCGATGTCAACATGACGCACTTCCTCAGCGAGGATCACATTGAGTATGCGTATGGTCTCGAAATCGTTAACGCCTTGTAAACGGGTGATCATAGAGGGCGTCACATCCAGTCCCCGGGCTTCCAGGACCCTGGGCACCAGTGCCATGCGCTTCATGCAGTCATCCGCCGTACGCACCACCATTTCCCAAAGACCGTCGTGTGCCGCAAAATCACCATAACTGTAACCCAGTGATTCCAACCGTACAGAAAGCAACTGAAAGTGCCTGGATTCATCAGCCGCCACCGACAACCAATCCAGGTAATACTGCAGTGGCATATCACGGAAGCGGTAAACTGCGTCCAGGGCCAGGTTGATTGCATTGAATTCAATGTGTGCTATGGCGTGCACTAAAGCCGCCCGGCCATGTTCGCTTCCAAGACGCCGCCGCGGCAGTTTTGCAGGCTTAACCAGTTCAGGCTTTTCCGGACGGCCCGGAACACCAATGGTTGTCAGTGGTGTGTGCGGGTCAAGATCAAACCCCTGCTCCTGTACTGCCCTCCACAGACCATCCACAGCCTGGCATTTGAGTTCCGGCACGCATATCCCCAGGCACTCGGCCGAGGACTGGAATATAGGCAGCACAGGGCTCAATCGAAAATCAGTTCGCGATTACATATTCCCGATCAGGGCATCTGCAAAGGCCGAGGTAGAGACCTCTGTTGCATTATCCATCTGGCGGGCGAAGTCATAGGTCACGATTCTTTGTGAGATGGTCTTGCCAAAGGCACTGGCAATCAGTGCTGAAACTTCGCCCCAACCAATATAGTCGAACATCATTGAACCGGAAAACATCAGTGAACTGGGATTGACCTTGTCCAGGTTTGCATATTTGGGTGCGGTTCCATGGGTGGCTTCAAACACCGCGACATGATCGGCCATGTTGGCACCCGGTGCGATTCCCATACCACCGACTTCAGCCGCCAATGCATCTGACAGATAGTCCCCATTGAGATTGGTGGTGGCAATGACACTGAATTCCGCCGGACGTAATTGCATCAACTGGAACATGATGTCCGCAATCCGGTCCTTGATCACCACTTTTCCGTCGGGGCGGTTGCCGTCATATATATCCCACAGATCTGTTTCGCTGATGGTTTGATCGGCAAATTCTTCTTCGGCCAGTTCATAACCCCATTTGCGGAATGCGCCTTCGGTAAATTTTTGAATATTACCCTTGTGAACCAAGGTAACACTGTCATGATCATGGTCTATGGCATATTGAATTGCCTTGCGTACCAGCCGCTTGGATCCAAAAGCAGAAATAGGCTTAATACCAAGACCAGCACCTTCAAAAAACTCGGCGCCCATTTCCTCACGTAGAAACCTGGCCAGTTTTTCGTTTTCAGGTGTACCCGATTCGTATTCAATACCGGCATAAACATCCTCGGTGTTTTCCCTGAATATGATTGCGTTAACTTCCTCGGGACGTCGCATGGGCGATGGCACACCGTCAAAATACTGTACCGGCCTGACACAGGCATATAAATCCAAATCCTGCCTTAACGAAACATTCAGTGAACGAAAACCACCACCAACCGGGGTGGTCAGTGGACCCTTGATGGAGACAATCAGGTCCTCGACAGCAGCCAGTGTTTCGTCGGGAAAATAATCACCGTTGTAAATGCCCGCAGCTTTCTCACCAAGGTAAAGTTCCGCCCAGTGCACTTTGCGTTGACCGGCGTAGGATTTCTCCACCGCGGCATTCCAGACCCTCATGGCCGCGCGGGTTATATCCCCACCGATGCCATCTCCTTCAACAAATCCCAGAATGGGATTATCGGGTACCACGAGCCTGCCGTCTTGGATGGTGATTTTTTCACCATTTTCAGGCAGTCGAATGTGCTGATAGCTCATACAGGCGTTCCTTCTTTCCAGTCATTTATGATTGCCGATATTATACGCCCGACAACCACAGACCGCAGTGGCTTTGTAGCGGCGGACGCGCCTCAAAACCAATGGTGTGATTCGCCACTATTTCGCTGGATGGTCAACAATTTCGCAAAGATCAATCAATACGACCGTATCACGAACCCCATAAATGCCCATTTTCATTTGACATGTTCAATATCCTGCTCACCCCGGTGATCTGGCATGGATTATGCATTAATAACCAGTGAGATCAGTAACCAGTCAGAAGGAGGACATTATGGGTCGGGGTTCAGCAGGAAATGTAATTGCAGCCTTATGCAGCTTTTTCATTCCGGGTTTGGGTCAGCTACTTCAGGGCCGTTGGATACTTGCGGGCTTCATGTTCGTCATGTCGGTAATACTCTGGGTGATACTGCTCGGCTGGTTGGTCCACCTGTGGTCCATAATCGATGCCGCGATCTATAACCCTCCGGAACGCTACAGGCACTACCGGCATAAACGCGGATACGACTGGTAATACACGCTACATTCAAAGGAGCACAGCCATATTCTCTGGGGTTGACCACCCCCGGTCTGTGCGCTTCTTTGGATCGATTGGGAGCGAAGACTTTACGACAAATGTTCGCAGTCCGAAGTTTTTGGCTGAAAGTCTTCGCTCCCATTCCTTTTTACATTCACATTCCAATGGTTCCGACTTCTGATGCTGGGCTCACCTGGCCAAATGGTATATTCCCGGACAACGGGTAGTTTGTCACCGATATCAGTTGTGTTGCAGTGCGTCTGCTAATATACGTACCTACAACAACAAACCAGGAAAGCGCCATGTATTTCAAGCCCCTACTCCTGCCGATGCTGGCCCAGGTCGCACTCACCTTTGTCGTTATGTACATCATGTATAGCAGACGAATTGCGGAGTTCAAAGCCAAGCGAATCAACCCCCAACGTGCGGATACCCGTGACAATATTGGCGGCAAGTTGACAGACTCGGCCAGCGCCTCGGATAATTTCAAGAACCTGTCAGAGACCCCGATACTTTTTTATACCGCCATCCTGTTGACACTCAGTTTGCTGATCCAGGACAGGGCGATTGTGGTGCTGGCATGGTCCTATGTCGTCCTGCGTTGCGCTCACAGTTTTGTTCACGTGACCTATAACCGGGTCATGCACAGATTCACGATATTCTTGCTCAGCAGCCTGGTATTGTTTGGCATATGGATCAGGCTGGGCTGGATCATCATTCAGTCCTGAGGATCGCTTGTGAACAATGGTTATAAAACCAGCGGAGCCTGCTTGTGTGGTGACATTCAATTCGAGGCCGAACTACCCAGCAACTGGTGTGCACATTGTCATTGCACCCTATGCAGAGTGGCTCACGGTGCAGGTTACGTTACCTGGGTGGGGTTTGAATCAGATCAGGTACACTTCAGCCAGGGTGACGGGCGCCTGCAGTGGTACGAATCCTCGCCCGGCGCACAGCGCGGCTTTTGCCCGCGATGCGGAAGCACGTTGTTTTTCCGTTCATTACGCTGGAAGGGAGAACTCCATATTGCTCTGGGTTGCTTAACCCGGCCCATCGACCGTCAACCCCAGGCCAATGTATTCTTTGACAAGCACGTGGACTGGATGCCCATTGACAATACACTGAAACAGACAGACGGATAAAAGTCTGCCGGTACCGAGCCTGACCAGACTTTATTGTTGCCGAATTGCTGCAGCCGCCTGCTGTAATTCCACCACGTCTTCGACAGGGGCCGTACCCTGGATTATCAGGTCCGTGGATTCCAGCGGATCAAGCTGCAGATCATATACTTCCTGCCGACCCTGTTGATCTGCAATGAGTTTGTAACGCTGGTTTCGTACGGCCCAGGACTGCAGCCCGTCTTCGTCCCTGGCGTCGGTGTAAAGCAGTGAACGCCCACCTGCTCCGGCAGTCGCGAACAGACTGGAAAATCCGACAGAATCATTCTGAATTTCACCGCCTGATCCTGCAAGTTCTGCGATGGTCGCGAACAGGTCGGTGGCACCAACCAGTGCCTGCTCGCGCTCACCTGCACGCGCAACACCGGCACCGCTGACAAACAGGGGAACATTGATGCCACCCTGGTATAACGACCCCTTACCCTGGGTACGCCTGTAGGGTGACTGAATCAGACTTCGCTGAGTACCGTTGTCACCGAGAAAGACAATCAACGTGTTTTTCAGCACCAGCGGGTCAATGCCTTGCAAGAGACGACCGACCTCGGTATCAATGGCCTCTATCATTGCCAGGTAGTAGGGCAAAGGGTTGTCTTCTATATCGCCGGGGGTGCCGGACAAATCGCGAGAGTGAAGCGCCGTGGGAGGCAGGTGAAGAGGTTCATGTGGGGCGGTCATGGCCAGCCACAAAAACCACGGCTGTGTCTGCTGGCCAACCCAGTCGAGAGACAGGTCCACGAATTTGGAGGTCATATACTCGGTGGACTCCGACTCCTGAGCATTTACGGTCAGGGTCCAGTCGCTGTAGCTGGTGATCATCGGGCTCAGGTTACCGGCAAAATGCTGAACCCCCAGACGTGCCGGGTGATCGCTGTCGTTCGGACCACTCAAATGCCACTTTCCAATCACCGCATTGGCATAGTAACCGGGCAAATTCTGTTCCAGGTGGTCATGAACTGACAGGTAGGAGTCATCCAGATAATCTCCTGGCAACAATACACCGGTACGAACACCATGCAACCCGGTCAATAGTGCCGAACGCGTGGGTGAACAGGTTGGACTGGACCAGAACTGATCAAACACCAGGCCCTGATCCGCGAGTTCAGCGAGCACCGGGGTGGCGGGTTGCTCGGGGGAAATGTCGTATACAGAAAAGGCATCCAGACCGAAATCATCGGCTATGATCATCAGGATATTGGGAGCCTCGGCACAATCCAGTCCGTCGAGAGTAGTCAGACGCTGCGGGAGCAGACTGCCGCTGCCGAATTCCACCAATTCAGAGTCGTACACTGCCGTTGCAGCGTTGCAGTCAGCAAAGGTGATTTCCAGCGAGCCCCAGCTCAACAGCTCGACATCAGCAGGGTCAAATTCAGGACCAAAGCTTGCACCACTGGTAACGAGCATATCGGCCTTCAGGCGGTTTCCATTGCGTTGGGCAACACCTGTTAACCAGGCCTGGTCGCCCATGCTGTCATAGGTAAACCAATAAATGACAGCCGTGTCCTCGTTGATGGTTTCAATGATCCAGCCCTCACCGTCGTGCGACGGGTCATACCAACTGCCGGTCCAGCCACTGAATCGACTGACCACCGGGTTGGATGGCAGCTCACAGTTCAGTCCATCAATATTCACCAGGCGTTGGGGTTGCAACGAACCCGATCCATATTCAGGGAAATAGGACACATATTCCAGCGCACCACTTTGACAGTCATCCAGTCTCAGCGACACGTTACCCCAGGGTTCAAGTGATACATCGGCCGGATCGAAATCTGGCCCAAATACTGCTCCCGATGCAATCAGCAATTCACCGGCAAGGGTATTTCCATCAAGGTCGACAACACCCACCAGCCAGCTTTGATTGCCATCGGGGTCATAGGTAAACCAGTAAATGACGGCAGAATGCTCATCCAGTACTTCAACAATCCAGCCTTCACCATCGTGTGCAGGGTCGTACCAACTACCCGAATAGACATCGAGGCTGGCCACGGATTCGGTACTCGCTTCCGATTCCTGAGCATGCGTGAAACAACTGAAAAGCATGGCACTGATTGTCAGGATCACAGCCGTGACATTTCGTAATCTTCGTTTCAACCATGGTCTCCTGTCTGACCGGTAAATGGGTTCGATCAGTATACCGGCTGTCTGTTTTGCTTCGGGTCAAGGACCCGTAAAAAATTGTAAAGAGCGCTTGCCGTCCTGATTGTGGGCGCCCAAAGTATCGCCTATGGATGTCTGGAACCCGGCGGTTCAGTCTGGCACTGACCAGTCAATGGCCTGCCTGTTGTGTTTCTCCAAATAGTGATTTGCTGCTGAGAAGTGACGGCAACCAAGAAATCCCCTGTGTGCCGACAGTGGCGAAGGGTGCGGAGCTTTCAAAACCAGGTGCCTGTTGGAATCAATTACCGCGCCCTTTTTCATGGCGTGGCTGCCCCACAGCATGAATACCAGGCCCTGATGTTTTGTGTTGAGCATGCTGATGATTACATCTGTAAATCTCTCCCAACCCTTGCCCTGATGAGACCCTGCCTGTCCACGCTCCACGGTCAATACCGAATTGAGCAGAAAAACACCCTGGTCTGCCCACGACTGCAAACAACCATTGTGTGATATGGGGATGCCCAGGTCGGTGTGGATCTCCCGGAAAATATTCCCCAATGACGGTGGTACCTTGACCCCTGGCAGCACCGAGAAACACAATCCATGTGCTTGCCCTGGCCCGTGATAGGGATCCTGTCCCAGGATCACCACCCTCACCTGCTCAAAAGACATGGAGTTTATCGCATTAAAAATTTCATCACCCGGGGGGTATGTTACTGCCCCGTGTTGTTTCCGGGTTAACAGGAATTCTCGCAATTTTTGCATGTACGGCTGCTCAAACTCTGACTGAAGGGGTCTGAGCCACGAACTGCGTAACTTGATTTTTCTCAACTCACCCATAAATTTGTTTCGTCCTGCAGGCTGATTTAATAAACTGTGGGCAGGGTCTTTTGTTTATCGCTCAAGATAAGCCAGTCAAACACTCATCGACAAGCATCTATCGGAGTAGCTATGTCAATTACAACCGACGTCGTCATCATCGGAGCCGGCCCCGCCGGACTTTTCCAGGTATTTGAACTCGGACTGCTGGACATCCGCGCACATGTGGTGGATTCGTTACCACAGGTCGGAGGACAGTGCGCAGAACTGTACCCGGAAAAACCAATATACGACATTCCTGCCTATCCCGTCATAGGTGCCCAGGAACTGGTTGACCGGCTGATGGAACAAATCAAGCCCTTTGAGCCTCAGTTTCATCTGGGTCAGGCAGTTACTTCGCTGCAACGAAAAGACGATGACCGTTTCGCGTTGACCACATCAACGGGTACCCAGTTCGATGCCGCAACCATCATCATTGCCGCCGGTCTGGGTGCTTTCCAGCCCCGTCCGTTACGGGCCCCGGGTGCTGCCGATTTCAACGGAGAAAATATTCACTACAGGATCACACAAGCGGAAAAACTGGCAGGCAAGGACATCATTATTCTGGGTGGCGGAGACTCGGCCCTGGATTGGGTTCTGGAAATGCACGACAAGGTCAAGAGTCTGGTTCTGATACACCGGCGTGTCGAATACCGTGCCCAACCGGCATCGGTATCTCAAATGAAAAAACTCGCCGCAGATGGCCAGCTGGAAGAATTTCACGGCATGGTGCGCGAGGTGCTTTCCGATGAGAACGGGTTCCAGGGTCTAAGGGTGGCAGACCATGATGGCAATATGCGTGATATCGGTGCCGATGATGTTTATGTATTTTGGGGCCTGTCGCCCAACCTGGGTCCGGTTGGTGAGTGGGGGCTGGATATCGACAAACGCCAATTGAGAGTAGACACGGAACAATTTCAAACCAGTGAAAACGGAATTTTTGCGGTTGGTGATATCAATACCTACCCGGGTAAGAAAAAGCTGATTCTGAGCGGCTTTCACGAGACCGCACTGGCCGCATTTGGTGTGCAAAAATACCTGGACCCGGACAAACGGATATTCCTTCAGTACACCACCACCAGCCCCATTATGCACAAACGGCTGGGAATTGAAAAAGACAATAAATAGACAGGCTTAGCCCGTTAGTTTCAAGGTCAAGGTAATATTCACCTTGAAAAACGGGAAATTTGAATTATGCTTATAGTGTAGCTGCAACACAGTCCCCCCCTTCTTCTGTGACGCAGGTAAAACTGCTAAGTGGCTGCAAACAGACGGCCTTCGGGCCGTCTGTTTTTGTGAAATACGCCCCTCAGACACCGATATCCTCGTTCCACAATTCCGGTCTGTTGTGGATGAAGTCCTGCATCATTTTGATGCAGTCACGATCCTGCAGCAGCTGTATCTCAACACCCCTGGAAACAAGCAGTGCCTCTTCCCCGACAAAAGTCCGGTTCTCAGCGATAATCACACTTGGAATGCCATACAGCAGGATGGCGCCAGAGCACATTGCACACGGTGACAAGGTGGTGTAGAGCGTACATTGCCTGTAGACCGAGGCACTTCTGCGTCCAGCATTTTCCAGCGCATCCATCTCTGCGTGTAATACACAGCTGCCCTGCTGAACCCTGCGGTTGTGACCACGCCCGATGATTTCCCCGGCATGGACAATGACCGAACCTATAGGGATTCCACCTTCGGCAAGACCCAGTTTGGCCTGTTCAATGGCTGCGTGAAGATACTGGTCCATAGTTGCGCCTTATTTTTGCGGAAGTTGTGGCCACTCAGAAACATCAAAAGCGGCACGATAACCATGCCAGGTTGAATACCCCAACCACGGTATGATTATGATCAACCCCAATCCTGCTGTCAGAAACCCCCGTATTGTCAACAGGCTGACCAACACGGCCCAAACCAGCATCGCTGGTTTATTTCTCAAAACGGCGTTGATGCTGGAAATAACGGCTGTGATGACATCGACTTCGCGGTTGGCCATCATCGGCAGGGAAAATACGCTGGCAGCGAAGCTGACGCCGGCAAATACCGAGCCCACGGCCGTACCGATGAGCAGAAAGGTCAGCAGCCGGGATATCTCGAGTTGACCTCCCAATGGAAAAAACACCTGCACCATCATTCCGGCCCTGGCCCACAGCAGAAATATGACCAGTAAAACCAGGGCAAAAACCATGGCGTTGGACAACGGACGCTTGATCGCCTCAATGGTATGGCCCAAATCAGGTTGCCGATCCTCAGTTAATTGACGGCTGACAGAATACAAACCAAACGCCAGCAACGGTGCGATAAAAACAAAACCGGACAATGAGCTCAGTAACAGGATATATCCACCGAGCTTCCAGGCAAGCCAGGCAACAAAAACATTCAACAGAAAAACACAGACACCGTAAAAAAGAATCAGGACCGGTGCATTCTGATAGTCCTGCCAGCCCGCCCGTAACCAGGCAAAAGATGCACCGGGTTCCAGCACCCTGCAGGGAACCAACTGGTTCGGCCGCGACCGTATGGTCGGTTGATCTGAATTTTCGTTCACTGCTTAAACCTTGATGTACTGCAATCCAGCATAGCAAAAGTCGGCTGGCGGGCCGAAGCAAAACTGTCTTACGGTTTTAACCCATCACCGGCAGCCGCTGAATTTGCGACCTGCCCACCTGCAACAGCAAGTATTTTATCCTTTGCCTCAAAGATATCTGAAAGCCATTCTCGTAAACTGTTTTTTGCCAATGCATCCTGTCGGAAATTCTTACCTCGCAGCCCGGCAGAAATGGGGTAGGTTTTAACCTGAACGGAAATATTCCTGACCTGGCCGGACACAAATTGCCACAGGTTCGGTGTGCCATCCGGGTAAAAGATGGTCACATCAATCAGTTTGTCCAGGGCATCATCGAAAGAGTACAGTATCTGCCCGACGCCACCATAGCGTGGTCTGAGCAGGAACCTGTAGGGAGAATTCTGTTGTTTCTTCTTGGCCAGGGTAAAACGTGTTCCCTCCGGAAATGTCATCATGGAAACCGGTATGTTTTTAAGTTTCTCGCAGGCACGTGCCGCATTCTCCAGGTCCTTGCCTCTCAGTTCAGGGTTCCTGAGCAATTGCTGCCTGGAGTATCGGCGAAGAAATGCCATATCAAGTGCCCACCAGGCAAGCCCCAGGAATGGGACCCAGATCAATTCCTGTTTCAGCAGGAAGCGCATAAAAGGTACACGGCGGTTCAGGCTGTGCTGGAGTACCAGTATGTCCACCCATGAATTGTGGTTACAAAAAACCAGGTACCGGCCCTCATGTTCGAGGTCAGATGGCAGACTGATATCCCATTGCATGTTATGAAAAATCCAGGATACGCATTGATTGACAGAAACCCAACATTCGCCCAATGTCGAAAGCCATCGTGATATGCGAATCCTGGCTGCACCTTCAGGACTCAATTTCTTGAAGAAAGCCAAAATCAGGATCAATAATGTGACAACAATGGTACTCGCAGCCACGATGACCAGCACGACAATCCCTTGCAAAGTAAAACGAATTTTTTTTAACATGCCGGTAAAAACCAAGGATTAAGACAGGGGCAAATTCCTGCGGTATCTGAATTCTTCCCTGTGATTATCAGGGCTTCCGGAAACGCAGTGTCATCCGGTCACTCTCACCTATGGCCGTGTAGATTTCCCTGTCCTGGTCCTCCAGATCGTATGACGGTGGCAGGGTCCAGACACCCTCGGGATAGTCCTTGCGGTCCATTGGATTGGCATTGACATCTGAAGCCGCCTCGAAAACCAGGCCTGCATTAGCGGCCAGCGCCTTGACCGCGGACTCAGATACATAACCCTGTTTGGCGCTCTCCATGAGGTCTGTACCCTCATCTGCTCTGTGCTGGACCACACCCAGCACACCACCCGGTTTAAGCACCCGTGCAAATTCGTTGAAGATCAATTGTGCCTGGCCGCTTCGAATCCATCCGTGGGTATTTCGAAACGTGACTACAGCATCAACCGAACTGTCATCACCCAGGGACGCTGACTGTGGTGGTGAAAAAAATACGGTTTCCACCTGGTCATATATTTCGGCCTGGCTGGTAAATTTCTGGTTCATTTCCTTTGGCAGGCGATATCGATATTCTGCCTGTCCTTCAACCTCCGGATCCCATGTGGCAATGACCAGCTTGCCATGGCCCCTCATCACCGGTGCCAGGATTTCGGTATACCAGCCACCCCCCGGCCATATTTCCATGACGGACATACCATCGGCGATACCAAAGAATTCAAGGGTTTCAACAGGGTGGCGATAGACGTTTCGTGCCTTATTGGCATCGGAACGGTGCTGCCCTTCCATGTCCGCCGCAACACGGTCTGTCAATGACATGGGACCGGCCGGAACCGTGGCGGAAAACGATACTGCCATGAGGCAGGTTAAAAATGACTTCACTGCAAATCTCCATTGATCGGAAGTTGGATAAATGATACTAAAAAACAGTCAATCGTTGTGAATTCATCCGCTGGATTCCCAGTTGAATTTTACCTGTAATGAATCCCGGATCACTTCGCGTCAAGCACAGGTTGCAGCACCTGCCATACATTTTCCAACAGGACCGGTTGCCCCTGTACGTTGGGATGGATTCCGTCGGCCTGCATCAGTTCCGGATTAAAAGCAACGTTCTGCATGAAAAATGGCACATGCATTACACTGTACTCACGGGCAAGATCAGCATAGATGGATTCAAACTGGTCGGTGTAGGCGGAACCATAATTTGGCGGGAGCTTGATTCCTGCAATTAAGACCTCTGCCCCCCGTGCCTGGCTTTGCTGAATCATGTGCGTCAGGTTTTGCCGGGTAATGTCGATATCAATACCCCGCAGACCGTCATTGCCACCGAGTTCAATGATGACGAACTCTGGTTGGTAACGATTCAGCAGGCGATCAAGACGGGCGATTCCACCCTGGGTCGTATCGCCGGAAATACTTGAATTCAGAATTTGAAAATCATGGCCAGTGTTTTGCAGGCGGATTTCAAGCAGGGAGACCCAGGACTGCTCACGATCCATACCATATCCTGCACTCAGACTATCCCCCAGCACCAACAGGTAGGGTGCATCGGATGCTATTATGGCCGAAGGGATAAAACAAAAAACCGACAACAAAAGCGATAAAATAACTCTCATGAATACCCCAGAATTTGCACTCAAAGCAGAAAAACTAAGCAAAATTGTCACCAGCCCCGAAGGCATGCTGACCATACTAGACCAGGTCAGCCTGCAAGTCAGTCCCGGTGAGAGAATTGCCATCACCGGAGCCTCCGGTGCCGGCAAGTCAACCCTGCTGGGTTTGCTGGCTGGACTTGATCTGCCCAGCTCGGGCAAGGTTTGGCTGGGACCACATGAACTGACAGCACTGGATGAGGACGGACGTGCCGCACTTCGCGCAAATGAGGTGGGTTTCGTGTTCCAGTCCTTTCACCTGATTCCATCGCTGACCGCACTGGAAAACATTATGCTGCCACTGGAACTGGCCAGCCACGAACAGCCGCGGGAAGTAGCCATGCGGGCATTGCACAATGTGGGTCTGGCTGAACGTGCGGGCCACTACCCCAGACAGTTGTCGGGTGGTGAGAAACAACGGGTGGCGATCGCAAGAGCCTATGTAGTGCGGCCCACAGTCCTGTTTGCCGATGAGCCTACCGGTAACCTGGATTATAAAACCGGTGAGACCATCATCGATATCCTGTTTCGTATGAATCGCGAATACGGTACAACCCTGGTATTGGTCAGTCATGACCTGGGATTGGCAGACCGATGTGACCGGGCCATACAGATGGAGGCAGGGCGGATCAGCAATGAACAAATTCATACACCACACGCGGTCGGGGAAGCCCCGGCATGAGACCTCTGACACTGGCATGGCGTCTGCTTATGAGGGACTGGAGGTCCGGTGAACTGACGGTACTGGGTATTGCGCTGATCATTGCGGTTACTTCCCTAACAGCTGTGGCATTCCTGACCGACCGTGTCGGTCACGCCGTCGAGCTTCGTGCTGCGGAGTCACTGGCGTCTGACCTGCGTTTGGGCTCCAGCCAGCCATTGCCGGAATCGTATATCGACATGGCCCAACAGGCAGGTCTGCAAACTGCCTCCATGATATCGATGCCCAGCGTGGTCTTTGCAGGTCAAAGCAACACACTGTCAGCATTGCGCGCGGTCACCGGTGGCTATCCCTTGCGAGGCAGACTAAAAATTTCACCCCAACTGCTGGCGCCTGCCATAGAAACCGATGACATACCCGGACCCGGAGAAGCCTGGGCCACCACTCGTCTTTTGGCGAGACTGGGAACCGACACCGGCACCACCATCATGGTGGGTGAAGCACAGCTGACCATTACACGGGTGCTTGATTTCAGACCCGACCAGGGCTGGCGGTTCGTGGACCTTGCACCTACCCTGCTGATCAACATGGAAGACCTTGCAGACACAGCATTGATTCAACCCGGAAGCCGGGTCAGTTACCGCACGTTGATCGCCGGGCCACGCGAGGTCATTTCAGAGTTTAAACCGGAACTGGAAGCACTGCTCACCGACGGAGAACAACTCAGCGACATAGCAGACGCCAATCCGCAGATCCGTTCCGCCATGGACCGTTCAGGCCGGTTTCTGAACCTCGCTTCACTGGTCAGTGTATTGCTGGCCGCGGTGGCTGTAGCCATGGCCGCGAGACGTTACGCAATACGCCATCGCGACAGGATTGCACTGCTGAAGTGTCTCGGGTCCCAGCAGAGCCTGATACTCAAGTTGAATTTACTCCAGTTGGTGATGCTCACCCTGACAGGTGCCATTATCGGCATCGTGCTCGGATACGGGTCTCAAGAAGTGCTGGCCTGGCTGGCCCGTGACCTGATCAACCAGGAATTGCCTGCACCGGGCACATCCCCTGCCCTGCTTGGCCTGGTCACAGCATTTTTCATCCTGTGTGGTTTTGCCTTGCCCGATTTGATACAGATGGGAAAAACCCCGGTTTTGAGAGTGCTTCGACAGGATGTTGACCCACCGCCGATGCGATATGGAATCAGTTACCTTGCAGGAATTTTCGCCGTGCTGGCACTTTTGCAATGGATGATCCGGGATTTCCCATTGGTACTCGGCATAGCTGTGGGAGCTGCAGGAACCTTTGCGGTACTTGGTCTGGCCGGATGGGTACTGGTCAAGGTCACCGGACGTTTCCGTGGGGTCGCAGGTGTGGCCTGGCGCTATGGTCTCGCCAACCTGAGCCGCAGGGGACGGGAAAGCATAGTTCAGGTGGTGGCCTTCGGTCTTGGCCTGATGGTATTGATTTTACTGACACTGGTCCGAAACGACCTGATGGAGACCTGGCGCAGCAGCCTGCCGGCCGACGCACCCAACCAGTTCCTGATCAATATCCAGCCACACGAGGTTCCACAAATGCAGCAATACCTGGCCGATCAGGGCCTGGAGGTGCCCCGTTTTGTGCCCATGGTCCGTGCCCGTATGACCGCCATCAACGGTGAGGATGTAAACCAGATCAGCTTCGAGAACCCACAGGGTGAGCGCTGGGCAAAGCGGGAATCCAATCTCAGTTTTTCGGACCAGATACAGTCCGGGAATCAACTGACCGAAGGTGAATGGTGGCAGCCCGGTACCGGCCAGCATGAGATTTCAGTTGAGGTCGATTTTGGCCGTGAACTGGGTGTGCACATTGGTGATGAAATCAGTTTTGATATTGCAGGTGAGCCGGTCAGTGCCACCGTAACCAGCTTCAGAACGGTCGAATGGGACACCTTCCGGCCCAATTTCTTTATGGTCTTCTCACCGACCGCGCTGGAGGGTTTTCCAGCCAGTTACATTTCTGCGCTTTACGCGGCGGACGAGGATGCCAAAAAGGTCATCGGCCTGATGAAAGAGTTCCCCAGCGTTACGGTGATCGACCTGGATGCAACGCTCTCCCAGGTGCGTGATGTGATGGACAAGGCCTCACTTGCCGTTCAGGCGGTGTTTCTGTTCACCCTGTTTGCCGGTCTGGCCGTGTTGTGGGCAGCGGTTCAGTCCAGTCTGGATGAACGCAGTTTTGAGAGCGCCATATTGCGCACGCTGGGGGCATCCCGAAACCGGGTCCTGTCGGGTGTTGCGGTGGAATTCATCGCCATCGGTCTGCTGGCCGGTCTGTTGGCATCCAGCGGTGCCAGCCTCGCTGCCTGGCATCTCGCGGTCAACGTATACGAACTCGAGTTTCACTTCAGCCCACTGTTGTGGGTTTCAGGTCCGGTACTGGGTATGTTGTTCGTGGGGATCAGTGGATTGCTGGCCACCTGGCGTGTGATCACACACTCGCCGGTAGGTGTTTTACGGGCGGCCTGACACAAACCTTTTGCCCCGGTCCCGTACGAGGCAATAGTTTGGCCGATATGTCTTATACTTGGGTTGGCGTCAATACAAACATCAACCCACATAGGCCCGAGGAAAAAAATGGATCCCAAGGTGGTCAACCTGTACAACGACTACATTCATGGTGATATGCCACGGCGTTCTTTTCTGAAACAATTGGTCGGCCTCGGTGGCAGCGTGACTGCAGCCAACGCTGTATTGGCACTGGTAGAACCCAACTTTGCTCAGGGACAGCAGATAGAGCCAACTGACCCACGTTTGCAACAGGGATATGCTTCTTATGAAGGCAGTTTTGGACAGGTACGGACCTACTTTGCAAGACCAGCCGGAACTACCGCAAAGTTACCCGGCGTACTCGTCATCCATGAAAACCGGGGGCTTAATGCACATATAGAAGATGTCGCACGACGCGCCGCGCTGGCAGGTTACATTGCCATCGCCCCGGATGGGCTCTCATTCGTGGGTGGTGCACCCGAGGACCAGGAGGCCGCCCGGGACAAGTTTCGTCAAGCCGACACCATGACCATTACCGCAGACGTCATCTCCGCTGTGGATTATCTGAAAACCCGTGATGATTGCAACGGCAAAACCGGTTCAGTGGGATTTTGTTATGGTGGTGGTGTCTCACTGCAATGCGCCATTGCAGACCCCGGTACCGACGCCAGCGTACTCTACTACGGACGGGCGCTCAGCGCCGAGGACACTGCCCGGGTGAACGTTCCACTGATGATGAACTACGCCGGTAATGATCAGCGGGTCAATGCCATGATTCCCGATTTCAGGGCGGCACTGGATGCCAACGATGTGCCCTACAGCCTGCATAAATACCCGGGCACGGGTCACGGGTTTCACAACGACACCAGCCAGGCCCGCTACAACGAAGTCGCGGCAAAACTGTCCTGGCAGCGAACCATCAGTTTTTTCGACCACTATCTGAAAATCTGACTTTTTTGCCACTTAAAGGACCTGACCTGCTTACCCTGGTTGTTACGACATGTCTGTGAACCTGTCACGTTCCATCGAGTCTCTGCTTCGGCGGGACCGACTGGTTGTTGCTGTTGCGCTGGTTTTGGTTGTCTGTCTTTCATGGGGATATGTTCTAGCTGGCGCCGGTATGGGTATGAGTGGTTTTGAAATGACCCGGCACACTTTGATGGACATGGACATGTCCACCCTGGCTGCCTGGGATTCCAACTATGTGGTACTGATGTTTTTTATGTGGTGGATCATGATGATCGCGATGATGCTGCCCAGTACCACACCGGTGATCCTGCTCGCGGCAGCACTTAACCGGCGTTCAAACAACACTCGGCCTCCCTATGGCAGCACCCTGTCTTTTGCAACAGGATACCTACTGGCATGGGCTGGCTTCAGTGCGCTCGCGGTCGGTATCCAATGGCTGCTGCAGCATGCAGAACTGATCTCCGGTGTGCTGAAGAGTTCCAGCACACTGCTTTCCGTCCTGCTTTTACTGCTGGCGGGTGCATGGCAATTTACAGCCTGGAAGTACGCCTGTCTGGCACATTGCCGGGGCCCGGTTGAATATCTGAGTGCGCACTACAGACCCGGCAATAAGGGTGCATTGATCATGGGATTGAATCACGGTCTCTATTGCCTGGGTTGCTGCTGGTTCCTGATGGTTTTGCTGTTCGTGGGTGGGGTGATGAACCTGTACTGGATCACGGGTCTGGCAGTGTATGTGTGGGCCGAAAAAATGTTACCTGCAGGCGCCCGAATCGATCGCATGATGGGTGTGGTACTCATCGCATGGGGCGCGGTTTTACTAACCACTTTAATCGCCACTGCAAGTTGAGCGATAATGACACCATGCCCACCCCGACCATAATGGATAATGAGCAGCAAAGGCACTTTCATCAGGAGGGTTACCTGGTGCTGGAAAACATCATTTCCGGCACCGAAATTGAAAACCTTAAAAATGCGGCACTGCAAATCGTCGATGATTTTGATATCGATAAGCATCGCTCGGTTTTTACCACCAATGACCGGGATACCGGCCGTGATGACTATTTTTTTGATTCCGCACAGAATGTTCATTGCTTTCTTGAGGAAGGTGCGCTGGACGCTGGTGGCCATCTACTGAAACCTGCACGTCTCGCCATCAATAAGATCGGCCATGCGATGCATGATCTGAACCCAGTGTTTACACATTTTTGCCGGCAGCCCTTGTTTGCGGGTCTGATGAAAGATATTGGTTACAGTGAGCCTTCGTTGTGGCAGACCATGTACATTTTCAAGCAACCACGGATCGGTGGTGAGGTACGCTGGCACCAGGATGCAAGTTACCTGATATCAGAGTCCCCGGGTGTGGTTGGGCTTTGGATCGCGATAGAAGACGCACACCGGGACAACGGTTGTTTGTGGGTCCAACCCGGTGGCCATCGCTCAGCCTTGCGTGAGATATACGAAGTGGACTGGGACAAGCGGGAAGGCCGGCTGTCGACTCTTGACCAGACACCCTGGCCTGGCCATGACGAGGCAGTGGCCGTGGAAGTGCCAAAGGGCAGTGTGGTCATGTTCCATAGCCGAATGCCGCATTACAGTTCACAGAACCGTTCGAATCATTCCCGTCATGCATTTACCATGCATTTTCTTCCGGCACAGGCCGGCTGGTCAGACAAAAACTGGATACAACGCCCTCAACTGGGGCAATTCATTATTTAGGGAAATTTCGGACCAGGGCAGTTTTCTCGGTACCGGTCATAAAAGCCATTTCCAACGCATCGACCTGTGACTGGCGAATCTGGGCCAGGCTCAGCCCTGTTTTTGGTGCGGCCACCTCGTATTCATGCAGGATATCGATGTTGCTGATGCCCGGGTCATCGGTGTTCAGACAGAATTTAACCCCCTCATCCGCCAGGCGCTTTATTGGATGAGTTTCGTATGAGGCAACTGCGCTGATGTGTAAATTGGATGTCGGACAACTCTCGAGACCAACACCCTGCTCTGCCAGGTAACTCACCAGTGCCGGGTCTTCGATGGATCGAAATCCATGACCAATTCGTTCGGCACCCAAATTTTTGATTGCCGACCATACACTGTGTGGCCCGTCGGCCTCACCCGCATGGATAGTGACATGCAAACCAGCGTCCCTGGCCCGTTGAAAATGCGTTGCGAATAATTCTGCCGGGAATCCTGCCTCATCACCTGCCAAATCCAAGGCAACCAAGCCATCCCGACAAGCCAGGATCGCATCCAGTTCACGTGCACAGACATCAACGCCATAATGACGACTCAATATACCGATTGCGTTGGCCCGGACACCCGTGTCCCGTTGCGCTGCCTCAATACCATCGAGACAGGCCTCCACAACTTCCTGTGGATGCAAACCATGGCGTTCGGCCATGAACCAGGGACTGAAGCGGAGTTCTACATAATCAATCCCTTCTTTCCCGGCATCTTCAACATTTTCATAGGCCACCCGTCTGCAGGCATCAGCATCGACCAGGATTTCCACCAGATACTTGAATCGGGCTATAAAAGCCGTCAGTCCCGGTTCGCTGTCATTGATGTGCACCCATGGTGCCAGTTCCGCGATGCTGTTGGCGGGTAATGAGATCCCGTGCTGTTGAGCCAGTTCAAGAATGGTTTGCAAGCGGATACTGCCGTCAAGATGACGGTGCAACTCACACAATGGAAATTCCTTGTTAATCACCGGTCAAATGTCTCCTCAGTCCATGTCAGTCATGGGGTTAGTACACGATTAAGGGAAATGCATTGTACAGATACTGTCTCGTTCCCAGCCAGTTAATTCATGAACCATTAATACCATTAGTAATCCAGACACTAATCTGGCAATGACTTCGGATATACTTTTCACTTCACCGGAATACAGAAAATCAGAACCCGCAAATCATGACCACAACTTTCGACAATATCCTGGACACCATCGGCAACACCCCTGTTATCAGGATCAACAAGCTGGCACCTGCGGGTATCAATTTATACGTAAAAGCAGAGGCTTTTAACCCCATGGGGTCGGTCAAGGACCGCATGGCCCGCAGTACCATAGAAGCGGCCGAAGCCAGTGGCGACCTGAAGCCGGGGCAGACCGTCATTGAAGCCACCAGTGGAAATACCGGCATCGGTCTGGCCATGGTTTGCGCTGTCAAAGGGTATCCGCTGGTGCTGACCATGGCTGAAAGTTTCAGCCTGGAGCGCCGTAAGATCCTCCGGTTTCTGGGTGCAAAAGTAATTTTGACACCTGCTGAGCTAAAGGGCAGTGGGATGTTGGCCAAGGCGGTTGAACTGGCACAGGAGCATGGTTGGTTCCTGGTACGGCAATTTGAAAATGAAGCCAATGCCGATGCCCATACACGTACCACGGCAGAGGAAATCCTGGAGAGTTTCAAGGACAATCCGTTGAATTATTTTGTTACTGGCTTCGGCACTGGTGGGACACTCAAGGGTACCAGTCGCGTATTGAAAAGGAAGAGCCCGGATACAAAAATCATTGTCTGCGAACCGGATAATGCCCAACTGTTGGGCAGTGGCATCGCCCAACAACGGGACGCGGATGGCAGCCCTTCACAAAGCCACCCGAATTTCCGCCCCCACCTGGTCCAGGGCTGGTCACCGGATTTTATCCCCAAACTGACCGAGGATGCGATGTCTTTGGAACTGGTGGATCAGATTCTTCCCGTTGCCGGTGACAGAGCCCTGCATCTCACCCATGAACTTGCTTTGAAGGAAGGAATCTTTTGTGGTGTCTCTAGCGGTGCGACTTTTACCGCAGCTCTGGAAATTGCCCAGTCAGCACCAGCAGGCAGCAACATCCTGTGCATGTTGCCGGATACGGGTGAACGTTACCTGTCCACCCCACTGTTTGATGACATCACTGCCGAAATGTCCAATGAAGAACTGGAAATTTCACGTTCAACACCAAACTACCGCTTCGACGCACCGACAACGGGCCATGAAACTGACGACGAGGAGGAAACAACGCCGACTCCAGTTCAGCTTGATGCCGGGGCCCTGTCATTTGTTGGTCAGGTAACTTCAGATGCCGAGCAACCGGTGGTCCTGTTCGCGTTGGAATGGTGTGAATTCTGCTGGTCGGTGCGAAAACTGTTCGCCAAACTTGACATCCCTTACCTGGCCATTGACCTTGATTCAGTCAAGTACCAGCACGATGACATGGGGGGTAAAATCCGCGCTGTTTTGCTGGAACAACTGGGAACACCCACCATTCCCCAGATTTACATTGCAGGCAGACACATTGGCGGTGCGACCGATCTGTTCGCGGCTTACAGCGCCGGCGAACTGGTTCAGCAATTGAGCGCTCTGGATATCCGGATGAAGGAAATGGGCGAGGACTTTGAGCCCCAATCCTTGCTTCCCGGCTGGTTGCACAAGCGCTGAACTTCCCCGGAGAAATCAAAAGCAAGCACAGGCATCCACCATTTCAAAGTTTTTACATCCGGACATTGCACGGGAACATGATCTCGATGAGAGCGAACCCCGGAAAGTGGGATTACCATTCAAACTGCAATATCTGGTCTGCAGATTCAGTAGGTCAAAAAAAGGGGGCAACAGATGTTGCCCCCATATACCTTGTTTAAATTATGCTTTGTTAAAACCGAAAACGCACACCCAATTGAATACGGTAAGCAGAAGAGAGGCGTGAGATGGCAGGCTTGGCCACCACGGTATCTCCACTGACCACATCCCCGGAAGTCGGACTGTAGATGTACTGAGAGCCATCTTCGGTGAGACCCACGACTACCGGGGCCACGTTCGATGGTGCCGTGAAGTTTTCCAGGCGGCCCCGGTTGCTGTTGATCAGGTTGCCAATATTTTCAATATCCAGGCTCACCTCGAATTTCCTGTCTCCCCAGCCGCCTACTTCCTGCAAAACACGCAGGCTGAAAACGTTGGACCAGGAACTCTGGCAGGCGTTGCGTTCAACGGTCGTGCCACGGCCGTCTTTCAGGCAGCTCTCACTATTGATGTAATCATCAAGATGGGCGAGGAAAGCCGGGTCACCGGTTACCCTTGGATCATTAACGCAATCCAAACTTGACGGTCGGAGAGTCGGAAGGTGCCCATTCATCCTGCAGGTAAAAGCTGTCTACCGTCAGGGAGAAATTTGCTTCTGCATCAAGTGGGTTACCGGTATTTGAGTTTCCGTACAATACGAATCCGACTTCACGATTCTGCAATGCGTCAAATCCAAAGAAATTGTACTGGGCCTTTGAGAACGGCAGGAACAGGTTACGTACCGTATGCTTTTCCTGTTCCCAGCCAGCGGTGATCGTATGATCACCTGCAAGATAATCAAATTTCAACTTGATGAGATCGGCTTCATTATCCAGCTCATTGGTATGCCGGAATCGATCACCACCTGCACCGATAAATCCGCCAGCATCGGTAAATATCCCGAAATCCGGTGTGTTTGAATCTATACTTTTCTGGCGATTTTTGACATCCTTGGAACCGATTTTAACCTCGGAAGACAGATTGTCGCTCCAGTCTGAAAACAAATGCAGTGAATATGCTTCCAGGGTTTCATTGATATTGTAGCGATTGGACTGGAGTATGGCCTGTTCAGGGAAGTCATCGAACAGTACGTCACCATCGGCACGCTGAT
Organism: Lysobacterales bacterium; assembly: GCA_014238945.1. GTDB lineage: Bacteria > Pseudomonadota > Gammaproteobacteria > Xanthomonadales > SZUA-36 > SZUA-36. Next base: position 8,492 of record JABAAB010000075.1, on the reverse strand, counting down.
AGCTGGCTACGGCACGATGGTTGTCATTGATATACCAGTCCAGTTTAAGCAGTATCTTTTCATCTTCGTCTACATCACTGGCTGCAAAAGTTCCCGGGTCAAAACCATATTCTGTCCTGAGAATGTCAATGGCCTGGTCTACATCTGCCTGTGTGACACCTACAATGTTGTCTATGGTCTGGGTATTGGAAGGAACCGTGGTCTCGAACTTCTCATAGGCGGCAAAGAAGAACAGTTGGTCCTGGATAATCGGACCACCGAAGGTTCCGCCATAAGTGTCTTCATCAAAATCGCCGATCCCCAGATTGACACCATCGGACTTGTTACCTGACCAGGAATCACCGGTGGTATAGCCGTAAATGCTGCCGTGGAATTCGTTGGTACCTCACTTGGTTACCACATTAATGTTACCACCGACAAAGTTCCCGTAGGTGACATCAAACGGCGTTACATTGACTTCCAACACCTCGATTGCATCGATGGATATAGGCGTCCTCTGTGTTGCCGAAGCATTCTTTGACAAACCGAAGTTGTCATTTTGAGCAACACCATCAATGGTCACACTATTGAACCTGTAGTTGCCACCGGCAATGGAGACCGCGGGACCGCGTGCCACACTGTTGTCTACGAGAATCTTCGGGTCGGTGGCCAGGGTACTCACAAAATCTCTTGAAATAGAGGGGATACTTTCAAGGGTTTCCTGTTTGAAATCGGAACCCGAACCAAATTTGAGTCGTTGTTACTGCATGTGCGCGGAAACAATCACTTCTTCCAGCGAACCTGGACCCGCGGTTACCACAAGGTCACCAGTTCGGTTTCACCGAGGGTCAAATACACCCCTTCTATGGCCTCTGATGACCAGGCTGAAAAATCGGCGGATCCAACACGGTAGGGCCCGCCCACCTGCATACCACGTGCAGATGCAAGCCCCGCGGGTGTTGAGGTTAGTACCTGGGAACGACCAGTGGGCAAATGTGTCACCCGTACACCCACGCCTCCAACGGCATTTCCATTTGAGTCAGCAACAACGACCCTGATCTGGGATGACGTTGACTGGGCCAACAAAACGTTGGAATACAAAACAAGGGAAAAACCTAAAAACAACAATAGCAACCCACGATGCAGGAATTGGGTGATGATTTCATCAAACTCTCCTGATTTTTATGAGCATTAAAGCATCGTTCTAGTAGGAACCGACAGACTCGGACGGCAATGACTGTGTGCAGAGAATAATACTATAGTATTTGTTTCCTGCGATATTAAATTCGATAGTTCGTGGTTGCCAAATCAACTATTTCTGACATACATCACGCAGTGGTTAAAAACGGCTGGTGAGGTACGGGGTTTCCCCGGGTGTTGCAGGGAATACATTACCCATCAAGTTGTGGTTCAATAGTGGCTGGACTGCCTTACCCAAATGAAATTTCAAAGACTCGGGAACATGGAAAACAGGACAATGAAACAACTACTGATAATTATCGGATGTATCTCAATGTTTGGAAATACGCTGATTGGAAATGCGCTGGCCATGGATGTCGTCCAGGAAGGAATTCTCATTCAAAATGTGATTATCATCGATGGAAGTGGCAGCGATCGCCTAAGCGGTGACGTTCGAATTCTTGCTGGCAAGATCACACAGATCGGGCAATTGGAGCCCATGGCAAATGAGCAGGTGATCGACGGAAAAGGCCAGGTCCTGGCACCGGGGTTCATAGATACACACAGCCATGCCGACCTGGGTATCGAAGACCAGCGTGGTGCGTTGAATGCGGTCAGCCAGGGTATCACAACGGCTATTTTTGGACAGGATGGAGGATCACACTTCCCTTTGTCCGATTTTTTCCAACGACTTGAGACCAACCCGGTGGCCATTAACCTCGCATCCTATGCCGGGCACAACACCTTACGCAGAGAGGTACTTGGTGAAAACTTCCGCAGACAGGCCACCGATGGCGAAATCGAAGCCATGGCCGGGATGCTGGAGCAGGAAATGAAGAGCGGAGCGCTCGGACTGGGGACCGGTCTGGAGTACGAACCCGGTATTTGGTCTGCATCACCCGAGGTCATGGCACTGGCCAAGGTGGCCGCACAATACAAAGGACGATATATAAGCCACATGCGCAGTGAGGATCGCTGGTTCATGGAGGCCCTCGATGAAATTATTGAAATTGGCCGTGTCACCGGATTACCGGTTCAGATTTCGCACTTCAAACTGGCCCTGAAAAGCCTGTGGGGCAGATCAGGAGAAGTGCTGGATAAACTCAATGCCGCCCGTGCTGAGGGTATCGACATCACCGCTGATATATATCCCTACGAATACTGGCAATCGAACATCATGGTACTGATCCCGTCCAAGGATCTGAATGATCGCCCTGAGTTTGAATTCGCACTGACCGAACTGGCGCCGCCGGAAGGTGTCTGGTTTTCGCGGTTTGACCCTCAGCCGGAATACGTTGGGATGAAACTGACCGAAATCGCTGAACTGCGGGAAATTGATCCGGTAACCACGTTGATGCAACTGGCCGTCGAAGCCCAGGTGACGACCCTGGAAGGCACAAGAGACACGAGCAGAATCATAGCGATCAGTATGCGTGAGGATGATATTCACAAGCTGCTTTCCTGGCCCCACACCAACGTGTGTACCGACGGAGGACTGAATGATCTGCATCCCCGCGGTGCGGGTAGTTATCCCAGGGTACTGGGACGTTATGTTCGCGAGCAGGGTGTGCTGAGTCTTGAACAGGCCATACACAAGATGACGGGTTTGGCGGCTGCCCATATGGGGCTTGCCAACCGGGGTATCCTGCAACCGGGTGCTGCTGCCGACCTGGTACTGTTTGACCCCGATACCGTGATTGACAATGCCACACCGGAAGATCCGAAAGCCCTGAGCAGTGGAATCACCGCCGTTTGGGTGAACGGTCAGATTGTTTATGAAAACGGTGAAGTGACCGGCAATTACCCCGGGCAGGTCATCAGACGCGAGAATTGATCCGGAGTCGTTCTACTCCAGGACGTACAGTTGCCACAAATCCTTGCGGGTCATCTGCAAAAAGGGGCTCATGGCCAGGCAACCGGTTTTACCGATGTTCTTTTCGAGGTAGTGCATTTCTTCGAATTTCTCGCGGGTTCGTTCCCCCACCGGGGTATCCAGTCCATTCTCCCGCATCATCAGCACACCCTTGGCACGCAGTGCGAGTTCGGTGTACAAACGTAAATAGCACAACATGTCCACGACCACCGGTCCGGGGAATTTTTGTTTCAGATCATTCAGGAAACGACCGATATTCGATTCGGTAAACCCACCGGAATTGATTTGTTCAAGCAGAAGGGCGTCTTCATCAAAATCGACCTCCAGCCACTCGTGCATGGAGCGCGCACTTTTCTGAAACACGATGTACAGAATCGGCGGCAGAACCAATAAAGTTGCAAGCATGGAAAGTACTGGCGTGCCCCCGGGGAAATGATTGTAGATTGAGTGGAAGACTATGGCGACAACAAACCCGGGGACATACAACAGCGGATTGATCTTCATACTGCGCTCTGTCAATACTTGTGAAATAACAGCAAACAGGGCCATGACACCGCCATGCATTACCGCTGTTCCAAACCCACGCACAACCCATACCGCAATGTGGGCGTCTGAGGCCAGATACAGGTAATAAAGATTTTCCGACAGGCTAAAACCTGCACCGACCGCAAAACCGAGAATGGCAGAATCTACCAGGAACCCGACACGGTTTGTCCTAAAAAGGAAAATCATCACCGATGCTTTGAGTGCTTCTTCCAGGATGGGGGCAGCATAACGGGAATAAGTCTGCAGGTCCCAGTCCAACGCACCGATGGCATAACCATTGAGCCAGTAGCCAGCGACCGGCAATAATGCACCTGCAAAAATCACCAGCAGGATGGTACGAAAACCTACCAGCTTGTAACTGTCCATGTACAAAAGAACGATCAGGAAGATCAGAACCGGCAACAAAGCCACAGGTGCCTTGGTCAGTAATTCCGTTCCCATAGCTCAGCAATGTCCGTCGTTAATCTTCATGCCGCGCTATTCTGCGTGATTCCGCAGAAGAATCATAATTTTTTTATAATATTTTCAGGGAAATCATTATCTCATCGTCAACCTTGTCACCGCTTCTGAAGCCGGCGGCATATCCAGCGGAAAGTGTCATCGAGTGACGATGTCCGAGCGTAAACTGCAAATCAAGTTGAAACCCGGCACTGGTAAATGTACGTTCAAACCTTTGACCTGGGTCGGTAACCAGTCCGGCGACAAATACCGCAGGCCGGACCCAACTCAGGAACAATCCCGGTGTGCCCATGGAACGAAACCGTACCGGGGGGAGATTCCACTCGGCCACCGATTTGACGAAATCACGCGCCCCTATGGCATCGATTTCAAAGCCGGGCATCGAATAGTACTCGCGGTAACGTTTGACCCCGCCGTCATCAACATAGTTGTTTCCGTAGCCACCGAAGTAATAATTCGTCAGCGTATTGAGCCGCTTGCCACTGGCGGTTCCAGCCGAATTGTAGAACCAGACAGATGAATGTTTCCAGGGCAAGGCAAAGCCGAAATCAAGTCCAAGACGCAACTTTGGGATGGTGTCGCTGTTTGCATGGTCTGCTGTTACTACGATATCCCAGCGGTAACCTTTTTCGTGATCAACTGCACCCAGTGATTTTCGGATGTTGGTGTAATTGAGTTTGGCCTGTGCGCGAAGGATGTCTTCGAAAAACAGTGTGGGGACATTCTGGTTGTCCGGTAAGGTGTCCAGGCCGGTGTAGTAAGCCACGTCCGCTGAAAATTCCATTATTCTGGGTTCATCAAAAATCAATGCCCTGTCATAGCCAACCATAAACGCATCACCTTTGCGACTGCGTTTTGTTGGACCAAATAAATCATAAAAATCAGCATCGTTGTGCCAGTAGCGTGCATACCAGTTCAAAGCGTGGTATTCGGCATTGATGTGCAGACTTTCATCCGAGGTTGTGTCCCATGAATAGGCCGCGGTCAAATCCACGCGATGCAACTGTGCCGGATCATGCCAATTGAAGTGCCAACCAACGGCAATATCGTCCCGGTATCCTTCCACCACAGGATAAGCCGTTCCAAACTTCAATTCTTTAGCAGGACGGTACTTTCCCGTAATGGTTTCCAACTCATCAAATTTAACATCAGATAGGGATTTGACCACGCTCCAGTCCCTTACCACGGGATGTTTTTTTACGATTTCATTGCCCAGCAGGATAATTCCACTGACATCCTCAAGGGGTTTTGGATCAATCAGGGTTGGGACAAAGCCCTGCCCGGTATACTCAAAGACTATCAGTGAACCATCAGCCAATGGTATCGGACGGAAAAAACCTGTTTCAGCATTACTGACGGCCTCGATTGCACCGCTGCTCAACTCATAACGAAATATATTTGATACTCCCGTGTAATATGAACTGCCGAACAGATACTTGCCATCCGGTGAAAATACAAATCCTTCAGGAACCGCAACACCAAAATCGAACTGCGCGATATGCTCGATTTTCTTACTTAGGAGATCACTGGTTTTGAATATCCGCAGAAACATACTTCCGTCTATTTCGCCCATGGAAGTAGACAAGAGTTCACCATCCGGTGATATGTCCAACTCAAACAGGTCCTGTCCATAAGGCCAGGTATGGACCTGGTCCCACTCGGTGTATGGGTAGGGAATCCGCACCAGCGAGACATATCCGTTCAGATGCCTGAGGCCCCAGATTGATCTGTCAACTTCACTGAAGACCAGGTCACCAATACGTGCATCTTTAAGCAGCATCCGGGTTTCACCACTATTGAGGTCAACTGACATCAAATCCCGAAATGCCAGATTATCATTGGTGTAAAACACAGTCCGCGACTGAGAATCAAACGCAAGTGAACTTACCCGGTACAGCATGGGGCCCTTGATATCCGTAACCCGTTCAATGCTGCCGTCATCCAGTGCCATTACCCCGATATGCGCAACGACGCCGGGGTAACGAAACGCGCCTACCAGGGTCCTGCTCTCAGGTTCAACGAAGGCTTTTGATATGGAGCCAAGGGCCATCGGCGAATGCCGTGTAGTCGGGGTCAACGGAAATTTCCTGACCTTTTCCAGGTTGGCCTGTTGGAATTCATGCTCAAATTCAATCCAGTCATCCCATACGTTCACCATCGGTTTTCCGAACACATGTTCGAACTGATTTGCATAGTACCGTTTACTGTCCTCTCCCCTGCTTAGCCAGTCGATTACCATCGTCGGTGAATATTCATGGGCCAGGTAGCTAAAGAAACGTGTACCGTAAAGATAAGCATTTGCCCCCACCTGGAAATCAACCGCTGTCCCTTCAGAAACCAGACCCAGATTGCTGTAGAAATGGGCATCATCCCGGACCATGGAACGGAAAACCATCTCATCATATGCACCCAGCACACGACCGATTCCACTGGACATCCAGGTTTCCATGAATACTGCACTACCCTCTGCGTACCACCGGGGAGAACTGAAACGCGGGGTGGCGAGATAACTGTAGAGCATGGTTTCCGGATGTTTGTCGGTCTCCCTGGGTTTGCCGCCGAAAAACCGTCGCCATTTCCGATCCTGTTCATTGGAAATATCCATGGTAGCCACGTGAACCATTTCATGGTTCATCAGTGAGAAAAATCGTTCGCTCCCGGGGATAACCTCAAGCGTATGACTTGGCGGGGCAATATCCACTGAGACCGCATTTACAGGTGAGACTGCGGCGCCAGCATTCCCGTAGTCAGAAAAATCCTTCAGCAGAATGGTGGTTTCTTCATAGGGGGTCCAATTTAATATGTATTTTTGAAATTCAAGGGAATTGTGGAAGCTTCTGGTCACGTTTGGCACCAGGTAAGTCTGGAATGGATCAAAATACAACAGCCTGAGATCCTCGGTCTCCAATTTGTCCAACTCAAAGGCACCTGCCGAAGACAGGTTTGTGGCAAGTAAAGTGGCGGAAAGCACAGCAATTTTTATTGAGCGCACGTTATTCTCCCTCTGGTGACGCTTTATTCTACATATGGATGCCAGCACTATTCGGATCATCGTATTACATGACGAGTGTAAACAGGCACTCGCGCTCTTTGCAAATCCAGGGCGGGGTAAATCGCCAAGTCATCATGCAAAAAAAAGCCGCCTGACAATCATCAGGCGGCTTGATTCTTCTATTTTAATGGAATTGACTTATCTTTCGCTAGAGCGTGCAAAGTCACCATTAGCCAAACCACGTGCAAAGTCACCATTGGCCATGGCATTGGCGAAATCTGCATTCTGCATGGCACGTGCAAAGTCACCATTTGCCAAAACATTGGCAAAGTCTGCATTGGCCAGGGCATTGGCGAAATCTGCATTGGCCAGCAAATTGGCAAAGTCACCATTGGCCATAAGATTAGCGAAATCTGCATTGGCCAGGGCATTGGCAAAATCACCATTGGCCAGGGCGTTGGCAAAGTCAGCGTTGGCCATCATATTCGCAAAATCAGCATTGGCCATCATGTTGGCAAAATCTGCATTGGCCAGCATATTGGCGAAATCACCATTGGCCAGGGCGTTGGCGAAATCACCATTGGCCAGGGCGTTGGCGAAATCACCATTGGCCAGGGCATTGGCGAAATCTGCATTGGCCAGCATATTGGCAAAATCAGCATTGGCCAGCATATTGGCAAAATCTGTATTGGCCAGGGCATTGGCGAAGTCTGCGTTGGCCATCATATTGGCAAAATCAGCATTGGCCATCAGATTGGCAAAATCAGCATTGGCCATCATATTGGCAAAATCACCATTGGCCAGGGCATTGGCGAAATCTGCATTGGCCAGGGCATTGGCGAAATCACCATTGGCCAGGGCATTGGCAAAATCTGCATTGGCCAGGGCATTGGCAAAATCTGCATTGGCCATCAGATTGGCAAAATCTGCATTGGCCATCAGATTGGCAAAATCTGCATTGGCCATCAGATTGGCGAAATCTGCATTGGCCATCAGATTGGCAAAGTCAGCGTTGGCCATCATATTGGCGAAATCTGCATTGGCCATCAGATTGGCAAAATCTGCATTGGCCATCAGATTGGCAAAGTCAGCATTGGCCATCAGATTGGCAAAATCTGCATTGGCCATCAGATTGGCAAAGTCAGCATTGGCCATCATATTGGCGAAATCTGCATTGGCCATCATATTGGCAAAGTCAGCGTTGCTCAGGTCCTGAACCAATTCGGGATTGTTGATCAGGTATTCAAATGCATCAGTTTGCATAAACTGTGCTAAACCCTCATCTCCGAGCGTAACATCATCGCTGGTAATCTGATCACCGCGATAACGTTCCGCTGGAACAATCGTTCCTGAAGCCTGCTCGCTGCCTGATGGGAAGTCGTTGCCGAGGTAGACAACACCGCCGATGACGACTGCCAATGCGACGATGGCCATCCAGGTTTTTTGACTGTTCATACTCATTTT
>JABAAB010000085.1 GCA_014238945.1 Lysobacterales bacterium | reverse complement strand
TGGCTGTTAACAGTTCAGATGCGGTCCCGTTGCCGGCGGTCAATGAGCAGGAAATCGTCAACAGGATCAGGACAAACAATGGTCTCAAGACAATTCCTCCCTGTTTTGCCGCGTTCAGCCATGTGCGTGGGTTGGTGAAGCGCAGAGTTTAAACCATCACGACAGAAAGAACGCATATAAACCGCGGAAGTTGTCTTGTTCCGAACCATTAACCATCTGTGGCCCCCACACAATATATTCAGGGACTGGTCGTGGAATCCTGCTTATTTAGCTGTACCGCACGCTCCAGCGCCTCGTTAGCGCTTACGGCCACATCCGGAGTCACGCCGCTGCCCTCCCAGCCTTCACCGGCACTGGAAGGTACTACCCGGACATAGGGTAAGGCCAGCGAGAAGTCATCAGGCAGCAAGACCAACCGGGTTCCGTGGCCTCCGCCTGCTGTGGTTTCACCAACCGTTGTTGCACGGTTCCTGAGACCATTGGCGATGGCCTCACCCGCAGAAAATGTTCCACTGCTGGTGAGGACGTACGCCGGTTTTTGAGCATAGGCCGAACTCAGCTCCCTGGGTTCACTCCAGCGCTCCTCGGTACTGAGCTCACTGGCTGAAATACGGCGTTCGACGACCGAGATCAGCGTGGGTTTGCCGTGGAGATAGTCCATAAATTCTTCGACCAGCAGGCCGTCGCCCCCCTGCCTCAGCCGCACATCCACAACCAGCGCCCTGGTGTGCTGAAGTTCCTCCATGGCTTGCTTCAGTGTTTCTGTCACGCAATCGCCGGACAGGAATTCGTGAATGGTGATCAGTCCGATATTGTCCCCCGTGGTTTCATATGAGAATCCGGGCGTACAGGCATCAGGCGTACCCGCTGGACCGTGACCGTTGTTTTCACCCCAGTGCTGCTGTGCCCAGGGGAGCATCTCGGGTGCGTGGACCTGGAAATGACGGTCACTGGACAGGTCGCGAAAAGCCCGGGTCAGGTAATGTGCCGGCCCGACCTGGCTGATGCGCATGGATGGTGTATCAACTGTATTCAGCCAATCACCGAACCGGGTTGCGACGTCACTCAGAATATAGCCCTGTTCTATCTCGTTTCGAAGCATGCCAATGACGGCATCGACCTGTTGGGTCGTCATCAGCGGATCAACTGCGGTTCCCGGTTGCTGGAAGCAATGACGCATATCAATACCTTCGATGTCACAGGACGTGGGTCCGGAGTAGGCAATCCCGAGTGTCACCATGCGACCATTCGCCTGTTGCGCAGTAAATACTGTATTTCCATTTGTGCTGAGTATATGCCTGCCGGGTTTGAAACCCTGGGAAGTCTCTCTCATAAACGTGAATGCTGATACGGCCGTGCTGGCACCGTCACATTCAAAAAACGCGCCGATCTGCTGCTCATAGGCATCGTCGCTTGCCAGTGTGAGGATACGATATGATTCTTCAATGAAGGCTGGCGGCGCGCCGGTCAGGTCCGCCCCCAGCAGTGTGCTGCCCGGCAGGCAGACCAACAAAGTGAGCAGGAGTAACTTAGACCTCGTGCAAACAAGCTGACATAATGATTTAAGATGCGAAGTGAATGGGTTCATAAACGGGTCCTGGTCAAAAACTTCTGGATAGGGATGTAATGGATGATTGATGTACAAGGTGGTGCGAACAGGCATGGGTGAAACGCCATTTCAACTGGGATCGGTATCCGTCTTTCCTGACCGTAATCAACTGCTGGTCAATGGCAAAGAGACCAACCGGCAAAATAAAACCCTGCAGGTGCCGGTGGCGCTGGTCGAAGCGCACCCTCAGACCTGTAGCCGCGAGGTGCTGATCGACAAGGTCTGGGATGGTAACCACTACAGCGGCGAAATAGCGCTGACCAATGCGATCTACAAACTGCGTGAATCGGGTCTTTCCGACATCATTAAAACGGTTACCAAACAAGGATATTGCCTCACGGTTGCACCACAGGCATTGAGCTTAGATGGAAGCGCTGACCAATCCCACGGGTCGCGGGTAAAAAGGACAGAGAAAAAGATATCGCCTGATTATCATCTCTTTGATTTTAATCATAATTATTGGAATCATCTATTGGCAGACATGGGAGGGGAATTTTGCCCAGGGCGCGGAGGAATTACACCAAAGGGACAGGACGCTGAACGATCCACAGGAGCAACCACATGAAGAAGACGTCGGTGGTTAATTGCAATTCCTCCGTTTTAAAGCAGAATTTATGAGTACTGGAATCCCGGGAACTTTTAGCTGATGATCAAGCGGCTGTCCTCAAAATGAAAAACCGGTCTGACTTATGTTACTGCTAATCACTTTTGTCCTGTTTGCGCTGGTATTTTCATTTCTGTGTTCCATCGCAGAAGCCGTGATACTCAGTGTCACCCCGGCGTATGTTGCGGTACTTGAAAAAGACGGGAAATCGGCCGGGCCGGTTCTCAGGGAACTCAGGGCCGATGTGAACAAGCCACTTGCCGCGATACTTACACTCAACACCATCGCCCACACTGTGGGTGCTGCAGGGGCAGGTGCGCAGGCCGCGGTGGTGTTCGGCAGCGCGTACCTGGGCATCGCATCGGCGATTTTGACCCTGCTGATATTAATATTTTCTGAAATTATCCCCAAGACTTTGGGAGCACATTACTGGCGCCAACTGGCTCCAATTACCGGACACAGCCTGAAGATACTGGTCTGGTTGCTGTACCCATTTGTCCTGATGGCCGAAAAGCTGACCGGTGGTATGACCGAAGGGCCCACCCTGAGTGGTTTCAACCGCAGCGAATTTGCTGCCATGGCAGAGTTGAGCGCAACCGAGGGATTGCTGGCGGAACAGGAATCGGAGATTCTTAAAAACCTGATGCGTTTGCAAAATATCCAGACCAGGGATGCGATGACACCCCGTACGGTCCTGTTCACACTATCTGAAACAATGACGGTCGGGGAGTACGTACGAGATCACGGCCAGGTCGGGTTTACCCGTATCCCGGTGTATGGGCAGGACCATGACCAGGTCAATGGCTTCGTGCTGCGCGGTGACCTGCTGCAGGCGCATACACAAGGGAAACAGGACAGTACGCTCAAAGACCATCAACGGGATATGCCGGCCTTACCGGAAACCCTGTCGCTGGCCCGTGCCTTCAACCAGTTGATCCGTATTGAGTCACACATTGCCCTGGTGGTGGATGAATACGGTGATCCACAGGGTATCCTGACACTTGAGGACATCCTGGAGACATTACTGGGTCTGGAAATAGTGGACGAGGGTGATGGAGCCGTGGATATGCAGGAACTGGCCCGGCGCGAATGGGAGGATCGTTCCGAAGATGTCGTGTTTGATCCGGATGGCAGTGAAAATTGAAGCCGGGTTGGATCTCAAACCCCGGGTCACCAGGGTTTGATCAATAAATCAACGATCTATTTCAGCTGGGTCCATAGATGGGTGTACGCCAGCGCGATCCGGTAAGCCAACTGGTCATTGGTGCTGGAGCCACCGTGACCGCCCTCCAGGTTCTCGTAATACCAGATCTCCTGTCCCAGTTCCTTCATTCGTGCCGCCATCTTACGCGAATGGCCCGGGTGGACCCGGTCATCGCGTGTTGAGGTGTAGAAAAAGACTGCCGGGTAATCAACGTCTTTGGCCAGGTTGTGGTAGGGCGAGTATTTGCTGATAAATTCCCATTCTTCCGCAATATCGGGGTCGCCATATTCAGCCATCCAGCTGGCACCAGCCAGTAACAGGTGATAGCGCTGCATATCCAGCAGCGGTACCCCGCATATCACCGCACCGTACAAATCCGGACGTCGTGTCAAGGTTACCCCGACCAGCAAACCGCCATTGGAACGACCTTCAATACCGAGGTGTTCGGGTGAAGTGATGCGGCGTTTTATCAGGTCCTCTGCCACCGCCTCGAAATCTTCAAATGCCTTGAATCGGTTGGCTTTCAGCGCAGCCTGGTGCCAGCGGGGCCCAAATTCGCCACCGCCACGGATGTTGGCGGAAACGAACACACCACCACGGTCCAGCCACAGCTTGCCATAAGCCCCCGAGAGGTTTTCATAGGAGCCGGAATAAGATGGTGTCAGTGAGTTTCGGAAACCACCATAGGAAAAAATATGTGTTGGGTTGTTGCCATCCAGTTGGGTGTCTTTTGCCATCACCACGTAATAGGGGACCAGGGTGCCGTCGGCCGAGGTTGCAAAGAATTGTTCGGTCTTATAGCGGCTGCCATCAAAGCTTGGTGACTGGGACTTGATTTTCTGTGGTTGCCAGTCGCTGGACGCAGTGAAATAAAGTGCGGGTGGAGTGGTAAATGACTCGTACCGGGCAAAGAAATTCCCCGTCTCGTCATCGGTGCTGATGATCGATAAAGCACCATTGTCGGGGAAGGCCACCATGGACCTGTCCCACTGACCCTCAGGCCCGGGCAGATAGCGGTAGATCCTGCCGCGTACGTTTTCAAGAACGGTCACCAGGATACTGCTGTCGGTGGTGGCCACCGATTGCACGACCGCGGTATCGCTTGGTTCGATCAGGGTTTCCAGCGAGCCTTCACCTTCATTGTGCAGAGCCGAGGCATCAGAGATCAATACCGCACCCTGGGGGTAGGTTTTGCCCTCTCGTTGCCAGTCCTCTTTCAGCGAGATGATCAGTCGGCCCTGGAAAACACCGTTGATGGTGGCCGAAGCTGGCAGTTCCAACGGGTATTTCTTACCGTCTTTTAACTGGTAGCGCTCCGCGGTCCAGAAAGTCTTGGAAACAAAGACCATATCAATATCACCGCCATCGGAGCGCAGGTGGGCAGCACTCACCGAGACATCTTCTTTTTCACCTTCATGCAGCGTTTCGGCCTGTTCCAGCGGTGTGCCACGTTTCCAGAGCTTGGTCACACGCGGGTAACCGGAATCGGTCATGCTGTTGTCGCCAAAATCCGTGGACACATACAGTGAATCAGCGTCAATCCAACTCGCCCCTCCCTTGGCCAGGGGCAGGTAGAATCCATCCTCCACAAATGAGCGGGTCACCGAATTAAATTCGCGGGTCACCACCGCGTCACCACCACCCGGTGACAGACGTACCAGGCAATTTTCCGGGTGTTTTGGCAAACAGTTCATGCCCTTGAATACCCATTGCTTGTCCTCGGCCGTGCTGAGCGCATCGATATCGATGACCACTTCCCACTCGGGCTCATCGACAGCAAAGCCCTCCAGTGTGGTGCGACGGTAAATACCCCGGGGATTTTTCTCATCCCGCCAGAAGTTGTAAAGCCAGTCATCCCGTTGGCTGATTTGTGGCAGACGCGAGGAGGAATTGAGTACGGACCTGGCCTGCGTGTAAAGCTCATCAAACAGGGGTCCGGACTTCAGACGATTGGCGGTGGCCTCGTTTTCTGCCCGCACCCAGTCCAGTGCCTTCTCATCGTCAACCCCTTCCAGCCACAAGTAGGGGTCATCGCCGGCGTGGAGAGCGTGAGAGGCTGCCAGCCCCGTTGCAACAGCCAAAGTAACAAGCAGATTTCTCGAATGCATCTTCATCGTCCATCAAAACAAAAGTCAGTCGGCAAGGATAAGAGCCGGCAACGGACAAGTCCACGGTCATCAGTCATGCTCGGTCTGTTTTTTGGGCCGGGGCACGCACAAACAGCGCATTTGCCGATGATTCTGCCTGCGGATCACTGTTGTTTGGCTGATTTGCATGGTGAATCTGGGGCTATTGTCATATTATCGCGCAGCGTAAAGAGGATGAAACAGGATATTGAATGAAAAAGTTGTTCCTGACTCTTGCAGTCATTATGGTCATGGCGTTGTTGTCGGCTGGTTATTATTTTGCCCCCATTGTGAGCGCAGGTAGCGGGTTTTCCGCAAAGAATATTTGCTCGGGCCACTTTCTCAGCGGCTTGTCCGGTCAACAGGTCATCGATCAGGCCCTGGCCCCGGCGTCTGGGCTGTTGGAGAACACGCGTTTTGAAATCGATGAAGCCAACCGTTTGGTAGATGCAAGCATGTGGGGCCTGCTTGAGCGACGCGCGATATATTCCGATGGCACGGGTTGTACGTTGTTGCCAGCGGGCCGGCAGCAGTTACTTGAGCGACTTGATACGCCTCTGCCCCTGCAACCAGATTCTGAACTGTCCTGGCCGGAGGGTTCAGCATCAGTTGCCTCAAATGAGTCTCTGCAGACAGTGATCGGGCAGGCGTTTGCAGAGCCAGATTCACAGTTTCCACGTAACACCAAGGCCGTGGTGGTCATTCACAAGGGTGAGTTGGTAGCCGAACAATATGCGCCAGGTATCGACACGGCCACTCCGCTGATCGGCTGGTCCATGACCAAGAGTGTTACCAATTTACTGCTTGGTCTGCTGGTGGCTGACGAAGCCCTGGACCTGCATCAGCCCGCCCCTGTACCCGAATGGCGCGTGCACGCGGGAGATCAACGGGCCGGGATCACCATTGACCACTTGTTGCGGATGAGCAGCGGGCTGGAATTTGAAGAAAGGTACAGCATGTACAGCGATGTCACGCGGATGTTGTCAGCAGAAGCGGATGCGGGGGGGTTCGCAGCAGCAAAATCACTTGCGCAAGAACCAGACAGTCTCTGGTACTACTCTTCAGGAACCAGCAACATCCTGGCAGGAATAATCAAAAGGTCGGTCGGTGGTGGACTGCAGGATACCTATGATTTTGTCCAACAACGCTTGTTTTCTCCACTGGGCATTTCCAGCGCGCGGATGGAGACCGATTACAACGGCACCTTCATCGGTTCGTCTTATATGTACGCCAGTGCACGTGACTGGGCCAGGCTGGGCCAGTTATGTCTTCAAAATGGTCGCTGGCGGGGTGAACAACTGCTGCCGGAACACTGGATCGCGTATAGCACAACACCGACACCCACCAATCCGAAAAATAACTATGGTGCACATTTCTGGTTGAATGCCGACCCCGAGGACAAACGGTTACAAAGGACCTGGCCCACATTGCCTGCGGATGCCTATTCGATGAGTGGTTTCCAGGGTCAGCGGGTAGTTATTGTTCCTTCTCAGCAACTGGTGGTTGTTCGCCTGGGATTCAGTTCGGGGAGAAAACGTGCCATCGAACAACTGGTATCCGGGCTGATAGAGGTATTGGCTGAAGCACTTTAGTGAGCGCGGAGACAGTCAAGGATCGAGGTCCTCAGCGTAGTGTTTTGGTGGCGGCGTCCAGCCACGTTCGGACTTTGCATGCCGGTCGCTGCGGTCTTCTTTCATGGTTTGGGCCAATACCTCTTCAAGTTTCATGAACATGTTGCGGTAGTGCGTGGTAAAGGCCCGGCTTTCCTCCTCCGTTTTCCATGAGCAAAACATGGCCTCTGCATGGTCCGACTCCGTTTCGACGAAGGAGGACTTGAGTTGATTGACCCGATACGGGTGTACACCGGTACGTTCCAGCGCCTCACGACCCATTTCCATGGCAGAGTGATAGGTTTCGGAAATGATGAAATCCGCACCGGCGTCACGCAGTTCATAGTTGTGACCGCGGTCGTATGCCCTGGCCAGGACCTGTACCTGTGGATGGTGCTTTTTTACATGGGTTACCAATTCCAATGAACGCAGCTTGTCATCGATGGCAACGACCAGCAGCCTGGCATCGTCAATACCCGCCGTGTGCAGCAGGTCCGGACGTGCTGCATCACCAAAGTAGCTCTTGATGTTGATCATACGCATCATTTCGATCTGACCTGCCTGGTGATCCAGTACGATGGTTTTGACTCCATTTGCTACCAGAAAACGGTTAACGATCTGACCGAAGCGACCGATGCCAGCAATAATTACCTGGCCACGGTCATCAATTTTGTCCGGTTCACGTTCGTTCTCCGTTTCTTCGAAGCGCGGCAGGATGAGCTTTTCAAAAACGATAAACAGTCCCGGTGTCAGGAACATCGACAGGGCCACCACCAGTGACAGCAAACGGGTTATTTCCAAAGGCAGGACAAAATTCTGGCTGGTATAGGCCAGCAACACGAAACCAAATTCCCCCGCCTGGGCCAGGCTCAAAGTCAACAACCAGCGGCTACTGCCTTTAATCCTGAAAATAAAGGTCAGCACCAGCAACACCCCAGCCTTGACCAGTATCAACCCCGTTGTGATACCCAGAATCAGCAGGGTTTGGTCCGACAGTACCTGGAAATCAATGCCGGCGCCGACGGTAATGAAAAACAGACCCAGCAGCAGACCCTTGAAGGGTTCAATATCTGCTTCTAGTTCGTGGCGAAATTCACTGTTGGCCAGTACCACACCGGCGAGGAAAGTCCCGAGTGCGGGTGAAAGACCCACCAGGCTCATCAAGGCGGCGATGCCGATCACCAGCATCAGTGCGGTGGTGGTAAAAATCTCCCGCAATCCCGAATTGGCCACGTAGCGAAACAGCGGTCGGCTGAGGTAGAAACCCCCAACCACCAGTGATACCACGGCGCCGACCACCACCAGGGCGTGGGCCCAGGCCGGGAGATCTGCCACCAGGCTCATCTCTTCGTGGTGTTCGGCAGCCACGGCAGTTAGCTGTCTGGCCTGCTCGACCAGTTCGGGTATGGCCAGCAACGGGATCAGTGCCAGCATGGGTATCACCGCGATGTCCTGAAACAATAATACGGAAAATGCGTTTTTCCCGCCTTCCGTCCGGGCCAGGCCTTTCTCATTAAAAGTCTGCAGTACAATTGCGGTCGACGACAGGGAAAATACCAGGCCTATGGTCAGTGCAATGCTCAAGCGTAGATCCAGCAGCAGTCCAATGCACATGACGACCAGGGTGGTCAGAACCACCTGTAGCCCACCGAGACCGATCAGGCGATGGCGCATCGCCCACAGGGATTTGGGTTCAAGTTCAAGCCCCACCAGGAACAACATCATCACCACGCCAAACTCGGCGAAGTGTTGGATGGTGACCGTTTCCTGACCCACCAGACCGGTGACCGGACCGATAACGACACCGGCGATCAGGTATCCAAGTACCGAACCGAGACCAAGACGCTTGGCAATGGGTACGGCGATCACGGCTGCGCAAAGATAGATGAATGCCTGAATGAAATAGGGTGTCATGTCCGATCCTTGATGATGAGATTCAGATCATCGTTGAGCCTGTCCATACTTTTTGCCTTGCCGGTGTCCACCCTGTTTTCGATCAGGGCATTCAACAACCGCTGCCAAGCGCTGGTGTGTGCCTGTACCCGGTTATCCTCTACAGCGGTACGCGATCCGTACAACGCAAAAGGGGGCAGGTAAGTCATTCCGGTCAGTGAGGCGGTCTGCTCAATCGGATGCAGCAACTGGAAGATCGTATAGTGATTGTAGCCTTCGGCCCTGTAGGCCTTTTGGGGCCCACCGGCGGTAATCGCGCAAAAAAATGTCTTGCCATGCAGTTCGGTTCCCCCTTTGCCAAAGGCAAATCCGTATTCAAGCACCGGATCCCGCCATTCCTTCAAAATGGAAGGGGTCGAGTACCAGTAAAGCGGGAACATGAATATGATCACGTCATGGTCCCGTAGGCGCTGCTGTTCCGTGTCGATATTGATGCGCAAGGTCGGATACTCACGGTACAGATCGACCATGGTCACATGCTCGATTCCCTGCGAGGCGCTCGCCAGGGGCACATTGACCTCCGATCGACCCTGAGATGGGTGCGCGAACAGAATGAGAATTTCCCTGTTAGCTGATGACACCGAACCATCCTGCTCCATTGTCTGCTGCTTCCCCCTCGTGTTGCCATCCAGTATTCAGCATCGCTTTTGAGCGACAGGATGTCCAGCATCCCACTCCGGATATGCCTGGAAATAACCCAGTTTCCGTCAATTTTATTGTGCTGGCACATAGTTTGCATCTTACATTCATTAAACACACACAGAACCCTACAAACTACCGGAACCGACAGATGACTAACTTCCCTGAAATGCTTAAAAGTCATGGTGAACATACTGAACTCGATCGACATCCAACTCAAATTCATCCTGCAGTTTTGCTCAATTCGCAAAGCATATTGCATCGCACATCAAGCAATGCAGGCACTGCGATACGACTCCCAGATCCAGGACCATACCGCAAGGTTGCCCGACAACCCGGATTGGCTGCCCATACTCACTTCCATGAAGGCCAGGAAACCATGGGCAAAAGTCCTTATGGAAAACGAGAAGAAGGCCAATAGGATGCAGGAAAAAGCGATCACACTAGAGAACAAGCACCGTGCAATTAAGAGATAGTGTACATTCAGAACGCGCATTCACTGGCATTGCGAATGCCAACAATTGTCTTCAACCGGCTAAAAAAAACCGGGTCAATTGCAAGGCTTTATGTGTATCTGTGACCGTTCTCGCATGGTTGCTATTTGCTCCCGTCTCCCGGGCCCAATCCTGGGATGACAAGCTGCGCTGGACCATTGATTTCAGCAGCCGCCTTCAGTATTTGACCAACACCTCAGGCAGCAATCCCGGTCAGTTCAATTCTGTGGGTGTGGACGCATTCAGGGTATTTTCAAGTCGCTACCGTGATGTTGCAACGGTAAATCTGCAGATCAACCTGTGGTGCATCAACAACCTGGAACGCCGACCGGGCTTTTTTGATGGGCCAGACGACTGCCAGCTGGTGACCAAGGCATCATTCGTGAACTTTGCAATCAGGGGTGATGGGAAATTCAACCTGCTGGTGGGACACCCCGAATTACCATTTGGACTTGAAGTACCGGTCAGCACCAACCAGACATTGCGTCAGTTGACAAATCCGCGAGATCTGGGTTTAAAACTTGATTGGGGCGTTGGGGCGAATGGAACCATCGGTGGGTACCACTATGCAACAACGGTGGGTCGCGGGTCAGGCGTAAAGTACAAAGACAGCAACAACCCCTATTCGATAACGGCAAGAATTGGTAAGGCAACGGATACCCAGTCATACCTGGGTGCACCCGGGTTCGGAGTCAGTGGTTTTTACGGCGATGTGCTGACCCGAGTGGGTAGCATCTCAAACCGTTGGCGTCTGGGTCTTGATGGCATATTTTACCGTGGTGGCTTTGGTTTTATGGGGCAATTGTCGGTTGGTAAAACGGACTCCATGGACACAATCAACGGTTTGGCGGAGGTCAATGCTGTCACCCGCAGTGCAAACAGCGTTGGCTATTTTCAACTTCGATCTTTCAATCAGGATTTTTCAACTGGCTGGCAGGATGCCTGGTCAGCGGTGGCTGGTATGCGTTTTACACCGGACACACACTGGGCCCTCAGTTTTCAGCTTGAGCATGAGTTGAGCGTATTCGGGGCCCGTACTGAGCAGACAATCATCGATCTGCAACTCCGGTATCGCAAATAAAACAGGAGATCATCCATGTTCTCGAAGAGACTTTCGCATCTTATACATCTGGGCATGCTTGCCGTGTTGATTGGTTTACCGTTCAAGCTTCATGCCGTCGCCTATTGCGCACTTCGCGACCCCATGCTGGCCATTCAGACTTTCTATCCGGGATTTACAAGTTATCGCTCATACCTGGGTGTCGTGGGGCCTGATCTGCGTCGCGTTCTGGATGAAACATTACCCTATCAATTGCACTTTAACGAGTTTGGCAAGCACACACTCTATGTGGCGTATGCAGGAGAAAAGGCCATTGGCCTGGTACACGCACGCTCCGAAAAGGGTGACTGGGGCCTGGACGAGATTGTCTGGTCCTTCAATATGGATTTGACCGTGCGGGATTTCCGATTTCAACGCAGTCGAAGTCGCTGGAAAGATAACTTGCAGGACGAAGTATTCAAGCAAGCTCTTCGTGGCAAGGGCATTGAAGGATTACTGCAGTTTCTCGACGCAGACGGATCAAAATTTAGCAAGCAGATTTCCGGTCTTCCGCCAGAAGCCGAAAAACTGGCCGCTACAGTGGTTCGTTCAGCATTAAACACGATTGTGGTAACCGAGTATGTTTGGGGTGACCGTCTGCAGGTGGGTCGGGAATGAAAAAGAAAGAAGAGTTGAAACCGAACAAGTCCATACGACGTTATCTCAGTTTTGTACTGTTGGGAACACTGGTATGCGGATTGAGTATCAGTGGGTTTTTCAGCTGGAACTTCACCATGCTGGAACGAATGCAATACGAGGTGAGCAGCCAGTCACTGACACTTCGAGAGCTTCAGGACCTCGGGGGAAAACTCGATCTCTTGCTGGTCTCGGCCGACCTGTCCATAGGCGCGGGAGAAACGTACAGCGCGCAGATAGCGATAAACCTGAGCCGAGAACTACGCAAATATCTGAAAAATATGGAATTTGATAACATGTTTGCTTACGAGGCGAGGCAATTCAGACGTCTGCGTATCATCGAATTGCTATCGAAACTGGAGCAGCAGATTCAAGCCCAGGTGGAATTTACCACCGTTACGCACGATGAAGACCGTACTGGCTTGCTTGAGCAGTTTGATGCCGTTTCTGCCGAGATCGTGTTGCTTTTCGAGCAAATTTTTGAGGCTACCAAAAAGCATTCGGAACAAATGAGTAGTGCACTGGTAGCACGGCGAAACAACTCATTTGGCACCTATGCGATGGTATTGTTAATTTATTTCCTTGCCAATGCGATCATTGTGGACTGGTCATTTCGAAGAATTGCCAAGCCTCTGGAAGTCGTGACCCAAAGAGTTAACCGTGTCATGAGTCACGGCAAGGGGCTCTTGCCTTCACTGAAGGGTCCATTGGAAATCTCCAGGCTGGCAGAAAATTTCTTCCTGCTGGTATCGCAACTCGAAAAAAAGGTCGCTGAGAGAACCCAGGCGTTGCTTGAGAAGGCCGAAACCCTGGAACAGGAAATTTCGGACCGAAAGGCAGCAAAGACTGAACTGGTGCATGCGAAGGAAATTGCAGAGAAGTCGAACAAGGTAAAATCCGAGTTTCTGTCCGTGATGAGTCATGAACTTCGGACTCCGATGAACTCAATATTGGGTGCATTAAGCCTGATCCGTGAAGGTGGAATCAATGCTCAACAGGAAACTTACATAGATATTGCGGACAAGTCCGGCAATGAACTGATTGACTTGCTGGGGGAAATTCTGGATATCTCAAGGATTGGATCGGAAGTGATAGAGCTCAAGAATGAAGATTTCAATATAGTCGAACTGGTCAATACCTGTACTGAAATGCTGCAGTCCCAAGGCCAGGAAAAAGGTCTGAGAATCTCGGCAGCAATTGATCCCGAAGTCCCACATTTTGTCATCGGTGACTCAAGTCGGGTGCGCCAGATCCTGACCAACCTGATCGGAAACGCGATCAAATTCACAGACAGAGGATTTGTTGAAATACAGGTTTCTGCCGAAGCCATCGACAATGGAAATCATGTGCTGTGTTTCAGCGTAACGGATACTGGGATCGGTATAGCCCAGGCGGACCAGAGTAGAATATTTGAAGCGTTCACACAGGTAGACAGCTCTTTGACCCGGCGACACCCTGGTGTGGGCCTGGGGTTGTCCGTATGTAACAAACTGGCCGAGGTGATGGGTGGTCGTTGTGGCGTTAATAGCAAGCTGGGTGCTGGCAGTAACTTCTGGTTCATAATTGACCTGCCAACCGGCGAGAACCCACTGCATGTCACTGCTGGGGGACAATCGATTCCCGCAAACCCGCCAACAATCGGCAACCGGGTTTTGATTGTCGAGGACAGTGAATCCAACCAGTTGGTTGCACATGCAATGCTAAGCACAGCAGGATACAAGGTCGATGTTGCCAGTTGCGGGTTTGAAGCACTGCAGAAATTTGGATACAAACACTATGATTTGGTGCTGATGGATCTGCAAATGCCAGGGATGGATGGTTTTGAAACCACCAGCGTGATCAGATCCTTGCCCGGCAGAAAAGGCAATTTACCGATTATCGCGTTTTCGGCCAATACCTTTGAAGGCATCAGGACCAGGTGCAAAAACGCCGGCATGAATGACTATATCGGAAAACCGTTGATCAAGGATACACTGCTCACCAAGATTGGCCGCTGGATATCGTTACCCGACAAGCAACATAAGTCTGTACTGGCCTGATTCACGCATCTGAGAAAATTGGCTTGATGCACTTAAAAATCACACTTATGAACTAAGATCATTGCTCCGTTTGTTATTCCGTTTGTTATGATGTTTGAATAAACATGGGGAGTTCATGTTGCTCAAATGGATCAACAGATGTTTACTCAGCCTGGTGGCGGTGGTGTTGCTGCTTTTCACGATTTTTTATGCGTGGGGCGGTGTAATAATTGGCCAGATTTACAGCGTGGAGCCACGCAAGGTATTACTTTCCTCAAGACCGGACGTCATCACCCGTGGTGAACGGCTTGCCCAATTATATGGATGTTTTCGTGGGTGCCATGGCGATGACATGGAAGGGGCCGTTTTTTTCGAAGGCTGGGCGATTGGAAAAATCATTGCACCCAACCTGACCCGGGCCATGGATGTGTATTCCAGGAGCGAACTCGAGGCCATCATCCGCCAGGGTGTGCGACCGGATGGGAGCAGTATCATAGCCATGCCCTCTGCGGACTTTTCAACGATGACCGATCATGATCTTTCCGCCGTCCTCAGTTTTATAAACCAGTACCCGGAACAGGATCAGGACCTGGGGCGTTCCCGCTACGGTATCTTTCCCCGTTTTATGTTGGTGACGGGCGAATTCAATCCAGAAGCGGCGAAACCACGGAAAACACCCTGGGCCAGCGGCTTCAAGGATAATCAACTCAGGTACGGTGAGTACCTTGCCATGAATGTATGTGCAGAGTGCCACGGTGCGGACCATGAAGGCATCGAGGGTTTTACACCACCTTTGCAGATTGCCAAGGCCTATTCCAAGGACGACTTCAACAAGCTGATGATGACGGGTGCAGGTCTGGATGGCCGTGACCTCGGGTTGATGAACGAAGTGGCGCAAAGAAGGTTCAGTGTGATGACAGAAACAGAAGTTGAGTCGCTGCATTTTTTCCTGCAGTCACGCTGAGGGGAAAACTTAAAATGTTCGACTTTCTGAACTCCCGTACATTTAAAATTTACGTTGTTCCCGGTGCGGTATTCCAGTCGGTTATGGTGGGTGGTGGCTATGGTACCGGAAGGGAAATCGTTGAATACTTCACCAGCTACGGTTTTTTGGGTGGTCTTTACGGTCTGGCGCTGGCATTTGTAACACTGGCCCTGGTGCTGTCGCTGACCTTTGAATTTGCACGTTTATTTGCAGTTTACGATTATCGGAATTTTTTCAAACAGTTACTGGGCCGTGGCTGGATATTGTATGAAATATTGATCATTATTTCGTTCCTGTTGGTGCTGGCCGTGCTGGCTTCGGCGGCCGGAAATATCCTGCGGGATAATTTTGGTCTGCCTTATGGTGTCGGCTTACTGGTGATGTTGCTGGTGGTGGGTGTCCTGACATTTTACGGGCGTGACGTGATCGCCAGGGTGCTGACTTTCTGGTCATTCTTCCTCTACGCGGTTTTCTTCACATTCTTTATTATCGTGTTTACATATGAGTGGCCACTGATTGCCGCCTCGTTCCATTCGGCCCAGGTGCTGGATGGGTGGTGGCTTAGCGGCTTGAAATATGCATCTTATAACGTGGCGGCTGTGCCCCTGTTGTTATACGTTGCACGAGGATTTGAAACACGTGAGGAGGCCATGCAATCGGGTGTCATTGCCGCAGCCATTGCCATCGTCCCGGCGTTGTTATTCCAGATTGCGTTCTTTGCGGCCTACCCGGATATCCTTGGACAAGCCATACCGGTCTACTGGATGATGGGGAAACTGGGAATGGGCGTGTTACTGGTGGTGTACAGCGTGATGCTGTTCGGGACCTTTATCGAGACCGGGGCCGGTCTTTTACAGGGAATCAACGAACGCATTGATGCATACCTGATGGAAAAACGGGGTAACAGTCTCAGTGGTATCGCGCATGCGCTGCTCGCGGTTTTCGCGATCATCGTCAGTGCTGTATTGTCCATTTGGGGTATCACCAACCTGATCGCACAGGGCTATGGGACCATGGCCTGGGGTTTTCTTGCAGTCTATGTCGTACCCTTGTTAACCATTGGTCTTTACCGGATTGCCAAGTCTGAAAAAAATGAAAATACTTAAAACGATACTGAATTACCTGATTGCCGTGGTGACGGCATTTCTTTTGGCCAGCGTGGCTGGAACGCAGGTCATCGTCTCGGAACTACAGGGCTTTGGCCTGGCTGTTCCAGTTTCTGACCGGCTTGCTGCCACCCTCCATGACATTGCCGGTCTTGCCCCGACATTGACGATACTGATTGCCGTTGCCTTCCTGATTGCCTTTGTGATTGCTGCACTGGGCAGCCGTTATGTGGGTGGCAGACGGACCTACTGGTACCTGGCAGCCGGTTTCACTTCCCCCCCCGCGGCATTGATGCTGTTGAAATTCCTGATGGGGGCAACCCTGTTTGCCGCAGCACGCACACCTGCCGGCATGTTGCTGTTTGCCTTGTGTGGCATGACCGGTGGCTGGCTGTTTGCCCGCTTGACTCAAACGAGGACCAAGGAATGAAAGTCATGACCCGGGTGTGGCCACTGCTTTTAATGTTCAATACCGGGTTTGCGGCAGAATACAGGATCGAGACCGTAGTGGATGGCCTGTCCTGGCCCTGGGCCATGGCATTCTTGCCCGGTGGTGATTTACTGGTGACGGAGCGGTCCGGTAACCTGAGACGTGTTGTCAATGGTGAACCAGAGCCCGAACCGGTGGCCAATCTGCCTGAAATATATGTCGCCGGGCAGGGTGGGTTAATGGACATTGTGCTGGATCCGGATTTTGAAACCAGTCACCGTCTTTACCTGTCGTATTCAGCCGGGACGCGGGGAGACAACGCCCTGAAGGTGCTTTCCGCCAGACTGGTAGCCAATGGTTTGCAGGATATCGAGATTATTTTTACCGCCTCGCCCGGCAAGGACACCCCAAATCACTTTGGTGCACGAATGGCGTTCATGCCGGACGATACCTTGTTGGTCACCGTGGGCGAAGGATTCAACTTCCGTGAAAAGGCCCAGACCCTGGACAATCATTTCGGCAAGGTTGTCCGAATCCATACCGATGGCAGCGTTCCCGAAGATAATCCTTTCCTCGGCAGGGAAAACGCATTGCCTGAGATCTGGACGTATGGACATCGCAACCCACAGGGTCTGCTGGTTTCAGCAAATGGCACAGTGTGGTTGCATGAACACGGTCCACGGGGTGGTGATGAGTTAAATTTGATTTCATCCGGAAAGAACTATGGCTGGCCCGCAATCACCTATGGAATGGATTACTCAGGAGCCTATGTTTCACCCTATACCGAGGCGGAAGGTATGGAGCAACCGGTGGTTTACTGGGTTCCGTCCATAGCCCCATCTGGGTTTTGTGAATACCAGGGTGACATCTTTCCAAAATGGCGCGGTGACCTGTTTGTCTCTGCACTGGTTGAAAAAAGTGTTCGCAGACTGGTGATGGATGGCGGAAATGTGGAATCCCAGGAGACCCTGTTTGCTGAACCGGGTGAACGAATTCGTGAAGTCAAGAGTGGGCCTGATGGCTATATTTATCTTTTGACAGATAGCCCTGAGGGCAAAATTTTGAGAGTATCACCAACGGAGTAATTAGTGACCAGCCGCCTCAACCGACGTGAATTTGTCAGCCAGCTGAGCCTGGGTCTTGGCTTGGGAGTTGGCTGGCCGAAACCAACGTCATGTCAGCCGGCTAATCCGTTTTGAAGGGAGGCTACGGGGCCTGGTCCCTGTCTTCCAGCGCATATCGTCTGGTGAGTTTCACAATACCCCTTGCGAGCAATGGGAAACTGGCCATTAAAATCAGTGCCAGTATCAGTCTCGGGGTAAATATGGTTTCCAGGCTGAAGCTTTCTATATCGCCAAGCTGGCTGCCGGCAAAGGTCAGAATCAGCATCACGGGGATCATTCCCAGCAGGGTGGCCAGCATGAAAACCCAAACCCGCATAGATGTCACTCCGAGCAAAAGGTTCAGTGTCCAGAACGGGATGACCGGAATCATCCGCAGACCGAACAGATAAAAAGGTCCTTCTTTCTCAACCCCCGTATTGATGACCTCGAGTTGTACGGCAAATCGTTTTCTGATCAGGTCCTGAAATATATACCGGGTGGTGAACATGGCCACGGTACCACCGAGTGTTGAAGAGAGCAGTGCAACCAGGAAGCCGGTCATGTGACCGAAGATGACGCCACTGGCGACGGACAAGACACCGGTGACGGGAAGTGAAAATGCTGTGCCGAGCGTGAAGATAATGAAAAATACTGTCACCGTACCTGCAGGTGACTGTGCGTAGAGGTCCTGGTAAAAGCGGATACTGAGGTACTGATCACCGATTCCGGTGAAATACAAGGCGATTACGCTGGCAATCAGTCCGGCGAGTAGTAACTTCTTCAAGGGCATTTATCGTCACCATCTTGAGCCAGGGAGTCCACGAACCCGGCAATCGTGTTGCAATAATACTTCAGCATTCCGCGTTGGCTCTCTACCAGTCTGAAACAACCATCACCGGTGGATTCAATCAGTTTCTTGCTCAATTGCTCCCTGAACCTCGGGATCGGTTATGGCTCGGTCGATGCACAATGGGCTATTTGCTTTTGCGTAGGAAGGCAGTCCGAATTCAAGTTCCTCATCATAAGGTGCTACAACCATTGCACCAGTGCTGCATACAGGTTGTTCGGATCCACGGGCTTGGCCACAAAGTCATTCATACCGGCATCTGAACAGGCCTTGCGGTCTTCGGCAAAAACATTGGCGGTCATGGCAAGGACGGGCAGATCTTTATCGCTGCATGCCTTGGCCTTCATCTCACGTATTTGGCGAGTTGCTTCCAATCCGTCCATGATTGGCATCTGGATGTCCATCAAGACAAGGTCATAGGTGTTTTTGCGAACTTTTTCCACAGCCTGCTCACCATTCTCGGCTGTATCCAGTGACAACCCAACCTGCTGCAGCAGGGCTGATGCAACTTCCAGGTTAATGGCGTTGTCCTCGACCAGCAATATATGTGCTCCGGAGTAGCGCGACTGAAGTTCCTGCTCACTTCCCTCAGTGATTACAGGGGTCAAAGATGGCTGAAAACCTTTGCTGCGAGCAAGACGGGCTGTAAACCAGAATGTACTGCCCTCACCGGGCTTGCTTTCCACGCCGGTCCCGCCACCCATCAGCATGGCCAGTCGACGGGTAATGGCCAGGCCGAGACCGGAGCCACCGTGACGTCTGGTGGTGGTGTTGTCCGCCTGTTCAAAGGCCTCAAACAGACCATCCAGTTTTTCAGGTTCGATTCCTATGCCGGAATCCCTAACCTCGAACCGCACCAGGATCTCTTCGCCATAATCAGCCACAAGCCTGGTTTTCAATAGTATCTTCCCTTGCTGGGTGAACTTGACCGCGTTCCCGGCATAGTTCAGCAGGGCTTGGAGTAAACGGGTCTGGTCACCCTTGATCCAGTGCGGCACTTCGCTGTTATCGACTTCCATAACCAATCCCTTGGTTTCAACCTGTCCTTTAAGCAATGATTTGGTGTGGTCGAAAATCGCATCCAAATGAAAATCCGATTCTTCAAGAATGAGCTTTCCTGCTTCGATTTTGGACAGGTCCAGGATGTCGTTGATGATCGCCAGAAGGTGCTCTGCCGAAGTGTCGATTTTTCGCAGTTTTTCAGCCTGTTTCGGTGTCGGGTCCGCTCTTTGAAGCAGGTGTGTCAGGCCGATAATGGCATTCATGGGAGTGCGGATTTCGTGACTCATATTGGCGAGGAATGCACCTTTTGCGCGACTGGCCTCCTCGGCGGCCTCCTTGGCTTTGCGAAGCTGGGATTCTATCTTCTTGACTTCGGTAATATCTTGCAAGGTTCCCTTGGTGGTCATGATCTTGCCGGTGTTGTCCCTGACGGTTTTGAAATACTCACGTACATAACGGAATGTACCATCGCGATGAGTGGTGCGAAAATCCAGTACACCTTCGTCTTTATCTGCATACATTTTGAGCATAAATTCCCAGTCTTCGGGATGCACCAGTTCCATGCCCGCATCAATATCCTGGTACCTTTGCATAAATTCATCGATTGAATAACCGTGAATCTGTGCATATTCCTTTGAAACAATGGTGTACACGCGCTCGATTTCGTCACACTCCCAATGCCCAAGCTGTGCTACTTCAGCCGCTTGGCGGAACTGTGATTCACTCTCTTCTAGTGCCAGCCGGGCCTCCTTGATTTCGGAAATATCCTGCAAGGTTCCTTCACTACCGATGTAGGTTCCGGTTTCATCATAGACGCCCCGATAGTGTTCATGCACATAGCGGGAACCGCCATCCTTGTGGATGATTCGATAGTCCAGTTCAACGTCGTCTTCCTGCTCGTAGGCTGCCCTCACATCGGCGCGGTCCTGTTCGTGGATCGAATTTAACGCGCCGCTGAAGATTCCGAAAAGATCCAGGTACTCATCCACCGAATAACCGTGAATGCGGGCAAATTCTTCGGAGACGTTGGTGAATTTATCTTCTTTTTCGTCGTAGCTCCAATGACCCAGTTTGGCAATCCGGGCAGCCTGCTTAAATCGTTCTTCACTCTCTTTAAGAGCCAGGTCCGCCTGCCTGATCCCTGTGACATCCTGCAAGGTTCCAAGGGATTCGAGCAGCACACCGTTATTGGTGGTGAAGTCCTCGACTACTTCATTGACAAATCTGACCTCGCCATCACGGCGCAGTATCCGGTAGGTAAGCTCCGCTCTCGACAAGGTGGCGTCTTCGTAAAACCGTTTAACTTTTTCCCGGTCCTCCGGATGTATGAGTTCATTGTCCAGCTCCAAGGTCAGAAACTTCTTCATGAATTCCTTAGCCGTATAACCGAATATGCCCGCGTATACTTTAGAAACACTGATATATTGAAAATTGACTTCATCCCAGCGCGCGTGTCCCAGCCTGGCCAGGCTGGCGGCATTCCTGAGCAATTTCTCCTTGGTCTGTAATTCACGGTTGGCAGCATCAGCTTCTTCCTGGACCAATGCCAGTTGCCGGGTACGTTCTTCGACCAGTGTCTCCATCTTATTGCGGTATTCTTCCAATTCCAATGCAATCAGCTTGCTGCTGGTGCGGTCCTGCATGATCAGGCGGGCGCCTGCAAACCTTTCCTGATCATCCCGATGCACGGTTGCTTCCATTTCAGCCCAAAGCAGTTCGCCATTTTTTCTAAACATCTGGAGTTCGTGAATGTCGCTTGATGCAGTTGAAATGAGATCTTCAAGTAACTGTTTGGCCCTTTCCTTACCAGCCGGACCATCTGCACAAAGTTCGATCAGGGCCTTGCCGGTCAATGCACCGTCAGGATATGCCAGCATTTCATAACTGTTGCGATTGCATTGCTCAATATGACCTTTGCTGTCCACCGTGAAGAAAGCAATGGGTGCGGAGTTAAAAAGTTCTCGATAGCGTTCCTCACTTTGCCTGACAGCCTGATGTGACTTGCCATATGCGCGGTAAAGCACGCCCAGAGCGATGGGAAGAAGCAACAAAAACACAACGGTCAGACCGATACCCAGTGGCAGGAAGGCGGCCAGCATTTCATTCTCGATCACGTCCCTGGAAACGTGGACACCAATCGTTGACGACAAGGCATCACGACTTATATTGTAAGAACTGAAGAAAGTTACGGCGGTTACAGCGACAATCAGGGCAACCAGGATCCCCGCGGTGATGCCGGGAATGGTCATATGACGTATGGTCGAGCTTGCTGCTGCGGGACCTGGCGCCAGTTTTATTGCGGCGCGTCTGCGCAGAAAAATGGCCAGGAGGCCTGAGAAAAGCAGCACCGAAATTAATAACGCTACGGACTCAGTAACCGGATCGATGGTTGTTTGGTCATTGATCGCCTGGTAAAAGATCAGCCCACGTCGTAATGACATTAACAGCACAGCTACTGCCACGAGGACCCAGGAACGTCTTATCGTGACCCAGGCGATCATGCCTGCGAAACAGGCAGCACCCAGCTGAAACAGAAAGGAGGCGGTGAGAAGATAAAATGCCATTGGTTCCTGACTCCGGCGTTACGGTCTCAGCCGACCGATTGATAGTGCACTGCTTTGCCTGTTAGCCGGCGCATTGAGAGATGGCTCAGGAATATCAATTGCATAAACGTTGCTGCGGTTCCCCATGCTCCTCATTATAGCCCAGTGGCTACCCTATTTACGGTGTACCCTGGGTTGTGGTTCTTATTCCTCAATTCCATGCATCATTTCAGCAAAGTTTTTCAATGGCGCATGCTCGGAGAATATTCCCTTATTGAGCCTCGCAGGTTCCGGTCAGGCGGCTCAGTGGCACACTGGTGTTGGTTTCCTCGGAGTTAATTTCGAAGCTGACATTATTGCAGTCAATCACGGTGAAGTGACCACTGCCCCACACGGTACGTGTCACCGGGTCGTCTTGCAGAAATAAGCCACCGGAGGTTTCGATGATGGTTACATTGGCCTCGCTTTTGTCGATCGGGCCATCCATTGTAAACCAGCGCAATTGGCCATCGTCGGTATAGGTGTACCAGAATCCGATCAGGGTCTGTCCGTTGTTAACCACTTCAAGGGTAAGACCCTGGCCATCGGTCAGCGGGTTGTACCATGCACCGTTAAAACGACGGTCCAGGGTCAGGTTCAACTCCGGCAATATGATGGTTTGCAACAGTGTACCTATACTCGGACCGGTAAAGTCATAGTCATCTGCAACACTGACAATGACCATATTCAGCCAGGGGATGATGATGATGCGTTGCCTGGCCCAACCGGCAGCATAGCGCAGTGGCCACTCACGTCCCAAGTCATCGATGATCGTAAACGACCACCATTGGTAGCCATAACCGGAATCCGCTCCACGCTCAGTAAACAAGGGTGTGTTTTCCTCGTTGCTGAAATTGGTCCAGGAGGCGTCAATCCACGACTGGTCTATGATCCGGCGACCTTCATGTACCCCGCCATTGAGATACAGCTCACCATAAGTCAGCATATCCTGAGGTCTGAGCCATAAAGCAAACCCCAATGGTTCATCGTTGTCCGGGTTGGGAAAGTCAGTTTCGCCCTGGCCCATGCCCTCTTGACTGAAAAGCTCCCAGTGGATATTGGTTATTCCCAGTGGTTCGAACAACTGCTTGGTTGCAAAGACTCGTGGGCTTTCACCACTCACTTTGCGGATCATGCGGCTCATCAGGCTGGAACCAATGGTGCTGTAGGTAAATTTCTCACCGGGTTGGGCATCCATCGGCCGGGTCAGGATGTAGCGATACCAGTCGCCCGAGGTGATGGCCTGGTAGACCGGGTTTTGCGGATCGGTGAACGGCAATGTCCATTCATCCCACTCGATACCGTGACGTTGTTGCAGGACGTGTTCAACGCTGATCTGCTCCTTGCCCGCGTACAGTCCGTCACCGATTGGATAGTAGTCGCTGAAAAATTCATTCAGGTGCTGGTCGAGCCGGATTTTTCCCTGGCGGTGGGCAATTCCAATCAGTGTCGAGCCAACACTTTTGGTCACCGAGTGCATTTGATGCAGGTCATCCGGTCCATGGCCCCTGAAGTAATTTTCGTAAATAATTTCCCCGTGGCGGGAGATCATCACACCCTTGATCGAGCCATAGTCTCCCGAGGCGATGGCCTCGGTCAGTCCGTCAAACTCCTGTGCCAACAGAGCTTGCGCAGATATCAGTAATAACAGGGCAATGAATATACGTCTCATAAAGGCATCCGTGTCGCCCGTGTTCCTGTCATCTGGGCCCGAAAGCCGGTTCAGTAGTTAATCGTGGGTGGCATTCTCTCCTATTTGATACAAATCAGCGAATGTCATTTGTCATGAATTGGCAATATGACCCACGACCGGATGGGCAACTTTCAATTGATTGCCCCGAACAATACGGGGTCATCGATTTCAATACATACACCCGTGTCCACCTTGACCATCAGGTTACCGTTCACTATGGCTTTTCGGCAGTCGATATTGGATCCGATGTACGTGTTGTCGCATATGATGCTGTCAGATACCCTCGCCCCCTTGTCCACTATGGCACTGTTGCCGATGATCACATCGCCATACAGTCTGGCGGTCTTGTCGATACGGCAATAGGAGCCGAAATATCCGTGTCTTGAAAGGATGGACCGCTCGTTGACACGCGCCTTTGGCGCAGATCGGTGTCCGGTCAGGTACTCACGCCCGGCAGACTTCATATAATTAAACTTGCCTTTCAAAAGTGCAAAATTTGCCTGGTAATAATCTTCAAAATTACCGGTCGAGATCAGATACTGGGGATTGATCGGAAGTTGAATGGCTTCGGTGCGGTGAAGTTCACTCCAGTCGCATGATATTTTGTCGTCAAAGTTACCATAACTGTATTTCAGTCCCGGTCGTGTCCAATTCAAAGATGATCGACCAAAATGCGGCGGAACCAGCATGGCCACGGGAATCGCGTGCATGGTCATCTTTATGGGTATCAATGCATGTACGTCAAGATCACCCAGATCATCGAGGATGTCGTTCCAGTCAGTATCAACAATATCGCTCAGACCAACAATCAGGCTGTGTTGTGACGCGTTTTTGAGATCCGGCATGGCGTGTACAAAGCGTACTGTCATGCCCATGAATGGGCCGGTATCAATTTCAGTTTCGAGTTGCTGGTGTAGTTCCGGGGACACCACATCAACCTCCCTGATTGAACTGCGGTGCAGCACCTCCAGGGCATGCATCAGGATCGGTTTTCCTGCCAGCGGTAACAGTGGATAGGGGGTGCGGGCTGTCAACGGGGACAGTTGGCACTCTGAATGTTCGGCTATGATGATGGCTCGCATGTTAGTTCTCCAGTTCAGTAAGCGCCCTTTCCCCGTAATACGGCAGGGATGGTTCGGAATAAAAGTTTGATATCGGTTGCCAGGGATTGGCGGTAGAGATAATCCTCATCCAGTACAACCTGTTGGCTAAAGGGAATCTCGGAACGGCCGGACACCTGCCAGATACAGGTCAGACCGGGTTTTGCAAGCAGTCGAACACGCTCTTCGATAGTGTAGAGTTCGACCTCTGATTCAATAGCTGGCCTCGGACCCACCAGCGACATGTCACCAGTGAATACATTCCACAGTTGGGGTAGCTCGTCAATTGAGAACTTGCGAATGTAATAGCCAATGCGGGTAATCCGGGGGTCATTCTTTATTTTGAAAGTCACACCGCCAGTCATTTCATTGGTGGCATCAAGTTCTGCCCGCCGCTCTTCTGCGTCCATATACATGGAGCGGAATTTCCACAATCTGAACAGACTGCCGCGTTCGCCTACCCTCATCTGGGTGAAAAATGTGGGTCCTGGGCTCTCTGACCGGATCAACACGGCGACAACCAGGAACAAGGGGGCCAGCAGGATCATCAGGATGGCCGCTGCAATAACATCCATCATCCGTTTGACCGCTGCCGCACCGACATGCAATCCCTGCCAATAGACTTGTCGTACCCTGGTAATCCGGCGACGCAATGGTGCGGCCTGATCCAGTGTTCCGAAATGTTCAATAATGTTGGCCTCTTCGGATGGGGTAATTTTCATGGGGCGCGCAATGGTTCCGTTCTTGTTTTTTTGACGCCATACCCGGTAAAGGAAACGCGAGTTTTCTATGCTGTGGCGAAGCCAGTTGCTAACTGGTGCCCGCAGGGCTCTCCGAGCCCACTCAAGCCCGACTTTACCAAGCCACGCAGGTACACATTTCACTGAACCTGCGTGCGCGTCAAACAGACCACCAACACACATCAACACAGGGGCATGCAGGCGGTCACGATTTTCTGTTAGCCAGACTTCCTGTCTGGGTGTACCAAAGTCGACCAAAAGGACGGCAGCACCCGATGTATTGATCTTGTTAATGACGGCCTCCTCTTGGTTGGTTTTGAAGTTGCCGTGTTGGCAACCTGAAATGATCAGTCCCGGATAACGCTGCATCATTTTTTTTGCGGTAGCACGAGCGATACCATCATCCCCACCCAGGAGGAATATGCCCTCAGAGCTGTTGGCTAATCGTTCACAAAGTTGTGAGAAAAGAGCAATGCCTGTGATGTTGTCCTGTACTTTGCAGCCAAGTATTCTTGATGCGCTGCGTAGAGCCATGCCTTCTGGATAGACCCGGTTCATTTGTTGTAGCGTGTGATGGTACTTTGAATCAGAAAAGCACTTGTTCAGGCGTTGAGCGCCAACAAGGCCAATTGTTTCCTGTTTTCCAAAGGATATGTTCTTTTCTATGTCATCGAGTACCGATGTCGTCCTTGAATTGAGGACGTGGACTCCAAATACGTGAAAATTCTGTTGGCCCTGGTTCTCTTGAACCTGGGAAGAGTCGGTAACACCTTGTGGATCAAATTCGCGGCTATCGGTGGTTTGGGCCGATGGGTGCAAACTGGATGATCCATGCCCTTCCGGCATCTCCTGGTTTGAAATGACTTCCTGGTTGGACAGGGGTGTCATACTGGGGTCTCCTTACATAATGAATACGATCTATAGATATACAAGATTAATGCCAGTACGGAATTGAGTTTTTGCTTTCCGGATCATGATTTACCAAAAGTTAATAAATACAATGAATTAACAGTCTCCATGAGTGCCAGGACCACTGCAGGACCCGGTCTTTCACATTCCCATTGTTATGCTCCTCGTTTGAATTCAGAAGCAATATGCAGACCGCTTTGCAGATTGCAAAATCCACTAAGATCGTATGCACTCTGCAGGACCACTCGACCCGCGTTAGCGTCCTCCCTCACATCTTTCAAGTTTAATAAACCCAGTAAATACAATGAATTATGTCCTTTTTATGGGTAGGGCCCAGTTCGGGCATACATCTTGCATAAAAGCTTATGTATTCATTCAATTAACAGGAGATTTAGCGTGAGAAGTCATCTGAATTTGGTCAGTAGCATCAATGGAGTATTCATTGATGAGCACAGCGGCTTTTGAACTGACCTGGCGAGGAGGAGTTATGAAGCCCAAAAACACTATTAAGACAATCAAGTTGATATTCAGGCCTGCGGCCACCCGACTGGGTTTGTACCTGCGTCGCGGTGTCACTAATCAATTGCCCGTATCAACCCGAAGTTCCAGCCATGGCGGTGCAAAGAAGAATTCGCGGGTAAGTTACCGAGCGCAACTGATCCGTTCTGTTAGGGGTAGAAACAGCGCCCGAAACACTGCTGTCCAAACCGGCTCTTCGCATTACCAACACAGGTAAACGAGTACACCAGGAGAGAAAATTATGTCTGAATCAAGCCCCGGCATAGCCGTAATTATGCGTTCCCATAACGATATTGACGTCATACGCGACACATTGAAGATGCTCTCCCGGCAATCCTTGCAGAACTTTGAGTTGTGGAATTTCGCCTTGCGCTCCACCGACGGTACACTTGAAGTCATTCAGCAATACAATCATGCAGATCGAATCATCCATAGTGATCCGGCTGGCCATAATCCAGGC
The DNA here is from genome assembly GCA_014238945.1 of Lysobacterales bacterium. Taxonomy (GTDB): domain Bacteria; phylum Pseudomonadota; class Gammaproteobacteria; order Xanthomonadales; family SZUA-36; genus SZUA-36. Next base: position 32,835 of record JABAAB010000085.1, on the reverse strand, counting down.
AGGGTACTGAATGATGTGGTCGCCAAGGTCAAAGCGGAAATCCTGGTGTTCCTGGACCCGGACGCCACCCCTGCGGATGAGTACTGGCTGGAGAATTTGATCGAACCCCTGAAGGATCCCAATGTCGGTGCAGTATTCGGGCGCCAGGTTTCCCGGCCAGATTGCCGCAGTCTTTTTGTAAAAGATAAGGAACGTGCCTTTGGAGATGGAACGGAATCTGCCTCCTGGTTGCATTTTTTTTCAATGGCCAATTCGGCTGCGCGTACCCGGGTGCTCAAGCACTTTCCATTTGAAACCGCGTTACCATATGGGCAGGACATGGAGTGGTCCTATCGACTTCGTCGGGGCGGGCACCATGTTCGTTATGTGGCCGATGCAATTGTGTTTCACTCCCATAATTACAGTCTGAAGCAGATTTATAAACGGTATTTCGGCGAGGGTATAGCGTATGCGTTTATATTTTCTGAAGGAGAATTAAGCGCATCCTGGTCACGCAATTTCCTGACACCTTTCGGTATGGAGATATTTCGTGACTTGCGTTGGGCTTTGAACCGGTGTTCTGCAGATGCGCTATTACACAGTATTCCCCTTCGATTTGTACAGAAATGGGCCCGCTGGCGCGGGATTCGAAAAGGCCGTCAAGACGAAGCCAGTTCATGTTTGTCCACAAGAGTGGGTGAGGAATCATTTACCTTTGACGGCAACCGGCAGGCTGAAACACGCGTGGCCAGGGACCAAGCCATTATTGGTGCCCATGTCCGTCGCGTGGTCGCACGGGAGAACTTTGCTGCACTGGTACTGATGGGCGGTTATGGGCGTGGAGAGGGTGGTTACCGTTATCAGGATGGACGGCCCTCACCCTATAACGACTATGACTACGTGGTCATGGTTAAGGGAATGAACCGCAGGAGGGCAGGAGTTCTGCAACAACAACTCAAACACGTGGCACTTCAGCTCCAGGAACGGGTTGGCGTAGAGGTGAATCTGGCCGTGATGCCCACAGAGACTCTTGTATCCGCACCCTTCACACTGATGAACGCGGAGATGAAGTGGGGGCACCGCATAGTGACTGGTGACCACAGAGTCCTAAAGCATATGCCGGGTATGCCATTTGATAAATTGCCCATGGGTGAGTTCACCCGTTTGATGAACAATAGGGGTGCCCTGCTACTGATGAACACGCGCATGCTGAGCGAGAATGTGGAATTGAGTCATCGGCAACGTGAAACTTTCTTCAAGCATCTGTTCAAGACCGTACTCGCTTGCGGCGATGCCTATCTTGCTGTGGAAGGTGCCTACCACCCATCTTATGTGGAAAAGAAAAAACGTATTACACGGCTCAGGCAATCACCAGGACCGAACTTCATCAAGCTCTACAGACTGGCGGTGGAGCAAAAATTTTATCCCGACCCTGACCGGTTCGGTGATGTCAATTTGCCAGCCTGGCAACGAAGGATTACCGATTGCTGGCTGGCTGCTTTCTCAAGGCTTGAAATGTGCAGGACGGACCAACGCATCAGCAACTGGAGAGAGTACGCTTCGCCCAATTTGCCCAAGGGGCAGTTGGAAACATCCCGGTTGTTCAGGAATTTCGTCATTTCACTTCGGGATTTCGGTACATCACATACGATGCGTCACCTGCACTGGGCATTGCGATATCCACGTGAGCGGTTGATTTCTGTATTGCCACTGTTATTAAATTCTTCAGCGGTGCACACACCAGTCAACGTGGCTGTCACTTTGGCGGTATCACCGGATTCTGATCGACGCCAGCTGGTGGATTGTTACCTGGAAACCTGGCAGCGTTATTCCTGAGGGTCCATCCGGTCAGGGATGGAGTATCCAGTTGCGCAATTCGCTATAGACACCCCTTTGGACGCATCCTCGCCAGGATGCGAAACATCCTTCCAACAGTGTCCGCCGGCACTACCCGCGAAACCACAGCGTCAATTCCCGGTGCAACGTACCCGCCAGCGGTCTCTCACAGTCGATGATGTAAAAAGATGAACCAAATTGAATTTGATTGTCCGTGTATCTGAACGATACGTCTGGGACCTGGTGAATCTGGGCCAACATACTTCAGATCAAAGCAGAGAGAATTCAATCCACCTCCACAAATAAAGTTGTTAATTGTTGATCCTTTCAGTTATGTCCAAACCCTGTTCACCGGGGAACAAGTAACTTCACGCTATTGCCCTGGTCCTGGTCCTGGTCATCTATTGCTGAGCAAGGTTGTGGCTGTCCTGGTTGATTGATGGTTTCGGTCTTGAAACAGAACAGACATCCGATGAGTCAATGGATGGGTTCATGGTTGCTGAACCGGCGGGAATTTGGCTAACAGATATGTATCTGTGGTGGATTTGGCTGTAAACACTCAGACTGGCCAGGACTGCGTGATCTGCTCGCTACATTGTTAGCCAGAGACGATACTCTGTATGTGTTTATCCACATCTGCGGCGGTATGACAGCTCTGCAAAACCTGACTTGCCGAGTCGTTCCAACTGAAGCGACGCGCTTGTTTCAGAGCACGATCAACCAACCTGTCCCGTAGTTGAGCATCACCGGCAAGCCGGGCGATGGACTGTGCAATATCATCGCTGCTTTGCGGATTAAAGAGTAACCCAGCGTTCTGGACAATCTCCGGTATGCTGGCGACGTTTGAAGCACACAACGGGGTGGCTGATGCCATGGCTTCCAATAAAGGTAAACCAAACCCCTCGAAAAGTGACGGGAATACAAACAGGTCCGCAGCAGCATACAGGTCGGGAAGATCCTGTTGCGATACGAATCCTGGAAAGTGAACAAAACGGGCAATCCGGAGATCTCCTGCCGCTGCGTAAATGGCATCTGAGCCATACCAGGGGCTGCCTGCCAGCACCAGGTCGTGAGGCAAATCTTGCTCGTTTTTCAGTTGTGCGAAGGCCTGCAGCAAACGGATGTGGTTTTTACTGGGATGTTCCAGACGAGCGGTGTAGAGAATATATGGTGTTCTTATATTGTGCTTCTGCCGGACGCGCTGTATCGCCAAAGATTTTTGCCTGGGCCTGAAACGGTCCAGGTCGGTGCCGTTGTAGATTACGTCAATACGCGTGGATTCAATGTTGGTGTTTTGCTCCAGGTCACGCCGGGTTGCCTGGCTGACAGCAATCACCTGCGTCAGTTGTCGCATGAACAGGGGTAGAACCCTGGACGCGTAAAACTCCCTGATTGGGTTATACCTGCCCTTGGTGTGGAAGGAAGAGATATCGTGGACCGTTCCCACCGAGGGCACGCCATACCACCAGGACAGGCACCGATTTGCTGCGGGTAGAAAGACACAATCGCAGTGGTACGCGGCCAGCAATAACGGCAGCATCAGCAGATGCCATATGATATTGGCAACCGATTTTCCCATCCAGTCTGGAAATGCAACAACCGTCACACGTGGATGGTCCAGGCCAAAATGTTTCCGGTCGGCATGGGTCATAAATAATATGAATTCATCATCATACGACTCCAGAGGGAGAAGCTTGAAGAGTTGTTTCATGTATTGGGTGATTTCGGATTTTCCGCAGTCGCCTGCGAATGCTGATACCCCTATTTTCATTTCGGCAAATCCGTCCTGTGCTTGAATTGATCCAGGCAATCCTGGTGAACACCCCGGCCCGATAAGATGGTAGAAGTATCGGTTCTCATCGACTCGCTATGGTCCTGAAACAGTACCCGGTCATGACGCTGAATTCTGCGCACTATTCAGGTTCTCAGCAGGTCACTGTACAGATCCTCAAGCCGGTTGGTCACCTGGCGCCAGTCATAATCCGTCCGGGCTTTGAAGCGACCCCTGGCGGCGAGCCGGGATGCAAAGTTGCTATCTCTGAGAAGCCTGTCTATGGCAACTGTAAAGGTTTCAGGTTTTGAAGGGTCAGCATGCAGCACATCAACACCGTTTTGCGTGAACGAAGGGATACTGCCAACTCTCGAAGCAACCACAGGCAGTCCGGAGGCCCAGGCTTCGAGTACCGTAATACCAATAGTTTCGTGACGTGATGGCAGACAGAAAATATCTGCAGCCTGGTAGGCGTTTATCAACTCGGTACAGCCGTTTGGAAGACCCGGAATGATGCTTACATTGTCATACAGTGAAGCATCATGGACTCTTTGAAGCAGCTCCATGCCGTAGGACTCAACCGTCACCGGGCCGATCAACACCAGGTGTATATTGTTGTGCTTGCGTAGCAATGCGGGCATCGTCTCCAACAATGCCAGTTGGTTTTTGCGTGAATCAATACTACCCACATTCAGGATGATCTTGCGGTTATGTGGTATTCCATTTTTCTCACGGAAATCGTAACCATAACCGTTGGAGAAGCTGTCCGTGTCAACACCGCTAGGCAACCATTCGACACGTTTGTGCGGGTAACGTGCCTGAACCGCCTGCTGCTCATTCTGATTGATACAAATAATGGCGCTGGCATCCTCCAAAACCCGTTCGGCACCCCACACAGAGTCAATCATCCGGTAACACTCAAATGTGCCATTTACAGGTTCAGGGTTATGTTGTCTCTCATCGGTGGGGACATCCAGTGTGCTGCCATGCAGGCTGATTACATAAGGCAGGCCTCGTAATTGCGCAACACTACGTACAATACTGCCGAGTCCTTTACAGTTATGTGCATGCAGGATATCAACAGCTTTGGCTCTTGTGAGCGATGCCAGCGTCGATATCGAAATCAGACGTTCGCCTTTTTTGTCCATGTCGCACCTGTCTTTTAGGGACAAGCCCGGATAAGGGTGGAAGAATCCATGTCGTTGAATATCGACACCACGAATCTGTTCCTGATGCCGTTCGCACAAAGCTTTCATTGAGAACACTGAACTATTGTGCCCATGGGAATTCAATACCCGACTGGTTTCGAGAATGGTGGTTTCCGTGCCACTCCATTGTTCTTTTACGAAACGGTTCGGGATCTGGATGACACGCATTTTCCGGGGTTTGCAGTTGTCTTTCAAAACTGTGCGGCGATCGAAGAAAGTGTTTGTGCCTGGGAAGGGGTTACTCAATGACATGATGTTTTCTCCGTGATATTGGTCATGGGATATCGATAATTTGAGTATCCGGTACCCTGATTGATTTTCCTGCAAGTGATGGGCTCAGCAGGTATGCATCGGGTATTCGATAAAGCAGGAATACTTCTTGTGGAAACTGCAAGATCAACACCAACCCTTTCAGGATTCACGTGCAGTACCACCAGATTCCGGTGATGTGCAATGGCTTATGATGACAATCTCCTCAACGCCTCCTGGCGGTGATTGACGATGGGAAACAGGGTGTGTAGCCGCGTGATTTCAAACAGGGCTTTAACCGTATCTCTCATGCCATACAGACAGATTTCGCCACTGTTTCGGCGACTGGTTTGCAGGCAATTGACCAGTACGGCAAGACCGCTGGAGTCGATAAATTCCACTGAACTCATGTCCAGTGCAATCAGGGGCTGTTTTTTGCCAATAAAGCCGTGAAGAGACTTCTTGGTCTCCTTTGCATCTGCCATCATTAATCGTCGGGGCAGGCGTATGAATTCGATGTTCTGGTCTGTCGTGTGTTCGAGTTGCATGGTTGATATCTCCGAATTCCATTTTGTTCGCACCCTTTTTATATGCAATCTATGTGCCAACCAGACAGATTTTTAAAAAAGTTAATAAATACAATGAAATATAATTTTCTCCCGATTTGTCCAGATTCCATCTAGTGCAAATCAATAATCGTCTCTTGCAAATTGCAATTTGAGGGGTTCAAGATGCTTCTCGGTTGATCACGCCTTTGACTGTCGGGACGCAATTTCATAGCATCTGGGTTAATGACCAAACCCAAACAGACATTTGACCTGGATACATTGCGTCGCAAAGCGCGATATCTTGAGGTGATCCATGAATTTGCTCTGTCTCAGGTTGATCTGAATTCACTGGATGAAATCTTGTGGAATGTCGCCAAGACAGCTATCGCCCAGCTGGGCTTTTTGGACTGTGTCATCTATCTGCTGGATGAAACGGGCGCCAACTTGATACAAAAAGCCGCTCATGGTCCAAAAAACCCCATTGCACATGATATTTTCAAGCCGATCATGGTGCCTGTAGGTGAGGGGATTGTCGGATCCGTGGCCGCTACCGGTAATGTTGAACGAATTGCAAATACTCAATTGGACCCGCGCTACATAACCGATGATGCCAATCGATTATCAGAATTGGCCGTGCCGATTATTCACCAGGGCAAGGTAATAGGAGTGTTGGATTCGGAACACCCTGAGCTTGATTTTTTTAGCGAGGATCATGTTCAGTTGTTGTCGACAATTGCCTCTCTTGCTTCGACCAGGATCGAAACAGCACTGGCAATGCAGAGATTGCAGTCTACCGTTCAGCAGCTGCAAAGAACCGAGCGCAGTCTTGAGAAGAAGGCAGAGGAGTTGCGTGAGGCCAAAATCAGGGCCGATCACGCCTCGCGTCAAAAAAGCAGTTTTCTGGCCAATATGTCACATGAAATTCGCACACCCATGACCGCCATAGTAGGTTATGGAGACTTGTTAACACGCCCGGACAAATCAAGTGAAGAACGCTTTGAATGGGCCGAACAGGTACGTCGTAACTCAGACCATTTGCTCGGCATGATGAATGATTTGCTGGACCTTGCAAAGATCGAGTCGGGGGAGTTCAAACCCGATATCCGCAATTGCGAGTTGAATGATCTTGTCACCGATGTCTGTGCCCTGATGCGTCCAAGAGCCGAAGCGAAAGAACTGTATTTCAATGTTGAGGTCATTGGACCCATGCCTCTGATCATCGAAACCGATTCATTGAGACTCAGGCAGACGATGGTAAATCTGATATCCAATGCGGTGAAATTTACAGACAAAGGTGGTGTGGATGTTCGTTTGCGTAGTGCTGCCAACACCGACAACAGACAACTCGAATTCATCGTTGAGGTAGAAGATACTGGCATTGGCATTCATGATGAAACTCTAAAGCAGATTTTTGAACCATTCACCCAGGTCAAGGAAACGGCGCATAAGAGTTTTGGTACCGGGCTCGGTCTGACGATTTCACAGAATTTTGCAAGGATGCTCGGTGGTGTTATCGAACTTCAGTCAGAGCCTGGAAAAGGTAGCCTGTTCACACTGCGTATTGATTGTGGACCGCTGGACAGTACGATTTGCGTGGCTCCAAAGTTTTTTAATCTGACGCGGGATAAGCCCAGGGTCAGGGCACTGTCCGTACGTCGTCTCGACGATGTGGTGGTACACGTGGTTGAAGACAGCGTGGCCATCAAGCTTTTGTTGCAGCACCTGCTTGAGGAGGCGGGTGCAGAAGTCAGGCACTCTGCAAACGGTAAAGAGGCGGTTGACAGTATCCTGGCGTTCGGTAAGCAGAGTCAACTACCCAACTTGATACTGATGGATATGCTGATGCCGATAATGGACGGTTATACTGCTGTGACCAAATTGCGCCAGGCAGGGATCAGAACCCCGATAATTGCCATGACCGCTTTTGCATTTCTTGATGACAGGGACAAGTGTCTGAAAGCGGGCTGTGATGTCTATATGTCCAAACCCATCGATCCAGCCAAGTTCATAGATCAGTTGGCAGCTTGCCTCCATTATGAAGAACAGGTCCGCATTGGGTCATAAACCTGCGGCAAAAGACAGACTGTCATAGTGATTGAATAGTTTGCTCCAGCCAACAGGTGTTCCAATCGTCGTTGCGTTCAAACTCCAATTTGTTGACCCAGGCGCCAATTATTTCATAACCTCTTCCGGACTCGTCCTGCGGTGAGGGTGGTGTCTGTTTGGGCGGTCCAAAAAAGGCCGGGCCACGGTCTGAAACACCGATCCGCACCCGACCCGGGTTAATATCGAATGATATTTCAATTGGATGGTCGGGTTTGTTCTGATACGCATGCTGAATGGAATTATTCATCACTTCGACTACCGCACATTGCAAATGAAAGGCCGATATTTCCTCCAGACCAGACATTTTCAATGTCTTTTCCATCCTGTCCAACAGTATTCCCACCTCGGAGGGATTACTTTTAAGTTTCAGGACATGCCTGGTGATCAACTCATCCGACATGATATTTCTTCGCTTCGTTTATTTCTGTATGCAAGTGTTCGGGGTTGAATCTTAGTAACAGCACGGAAAGATCGTCAGCAAGCGGTGCTCCGGCTCGCCAGTCATCAAAATCTTCTTCAATTTTTTCCAATAGTCCCGGTAGCTTTCGTTGCCTGTGATTTTCCAGCCTGTTTCTGAATTGGTTCATTCCGTACCGTTGTCCACCACTGTCCTCGCAATCCAGCAGGCCGTCTGAGAACAGCACCAGTGAATCTCCAGGCTGCAACATTATCTCCTGGTTACTGTAACAAATGGAGTCGTCTATACCTAATGGCAGTTCGCCAAAATTGATCTCGACGGCGCCAAAAGCCTGTCTTAACAACAGGGGTGGGGGGTGTCCGGCAGACGCCAGTCTGAGCAATCCAGTCGCTGCATCAAGATCGCCCATGACCAGCGTTGCAAAGAAATCCAGGTCCTGGTTGCCATCGCATATTTGACGGTTCAACCGCTGCAAAACATGTCCGGGCCCATGTTCGGTCAGGCCATCCATCATGCCGCTGATTGGTCGAAGCAGCTGGCTTATTGCAGACGATCGCAGAGCCGCCGAGACACCGTGTCCAGAAACATCGAGCAGAAAAAACACCACTCGTTTATCACCAACCTGGAATATATCGAGGTGATCACCAGAGACACCCATAGCCGGCCTGTAACACCAGGCCGTGGAAATCGAGCGGGCCGCCAGGCCGTTGTACGGTAATCGTGATTTTTGAACAACTGCTGCATTTTTAATGTCTTCACGCACCCTGGCATAGGTGCGTGTCACCAGGTCACGTGATTCACGCAAGCGGGATTGTTGCGTCAACAGTTCTTCCTGCATCTGCAAGATACGTTGGGCGACACTTAATCGTGCATGCAATATGGTCGATGCCACCGGTTTGGTCAGGTAATCATCTGCGCCAACCGATAGACCCTGTACACAATCGCGTTGCTCATTCCTTGAAGTCATCAATATGGTGTAGATATAGCGATGTTCATTGCGCGCCCTGATCCATTCGATCAGGCTGAGACCATCCATACCGGGCATCATCCAGTCGGTAATGACAATCCTTATGTCCATGGACTCCAGGTATTCACAGGCACCGATGCCATCCGCAGCTTCTATAACTTCCCAACCGGCTTTTACCAATAGTGCACTTAACCAGGTTAGGATATCGGGGGCATCATCTACTATTAATATCTTCATATCGTTTGAATTACTCTGTTATTCAGCCCGGGTGTGCGGATCAATAAAACAACATATGCAAGAGTAGTGCCAAATTTGGGTCCAAAGGAGACTTCTTGAACAACGCTATGCCACGTTTCTGAAACCGGCCCTCTGCCGGCGATTTGCAATATAGGATTTCAATCCCCTTTTGGTCATACCCATGTCATTCAGGGCAGATTTATTCGCAATAGGAGTTGCAAAATGCAACAATCTGGTCCTGATTCAGGAATTGAAATGACAAATCGAATCAAAGCGGCACTGGGTGTTTTCGTGATTGGCATTTTGCTAACAATCACGTTGGCCTATATAGGGATGGGCTGGATTCGGATGTCCGAAAGCAAGCTGTTGCACGATCAGGCCAGTTTGATTTCAAGACAAACCGAAACCCTGTTGAAACCTGGCTTTCGTGAGGGTGACCTGGATCTGATCGGTCATCTTGTGCGAGATGTCGCGGTCATCCCCGGTGTGGTATTTGTGCGGTTGCGCAATGATCGGGGAGATGTGCTGGTTCAGACCGGTGACTCCGTTGCCCTGTCCAGTTCCTTTCAGGAACAACGCGGTGCGGGTTTTTTGGAAAATGGTGTTTTTTTTACCCACAGTGCAATCAATGTTGATGGCCGGTTTGCAGGACAAATCGAATTTGGCCTGACCACCAAGCGAAACATGAACCACCTGGCCGACCTGAAGCAGTTGGGAACCAGTATGATACTCCCTGTTTTTGGTCTGCTGGGTGTCATTTCCTACCTGTTTGGAACCATGCTCAGCGGCCAGATTCATCAATTGGCAAAGTCAGCGGACAGGATTGCCAGCGAAGAGCCCGGTTTGACCATAGCGGCGCATGGCAGTGATGAATTTGCACAGGAAAGTCAATCACTCAATGATATGTCGCAGAGTCTGGCAGTTGCCTATCGCGAATTGCAGGATAGAGCCGAGCAATATAAGCAGCATTCATCGTACCTGGCCGAGCGGGATAAAATGAAAACCGCGATGCTGTCCACCGCGCTGGATGCCATTATTACTATTGACGAATACGATGTTGTCTGTGATTTCAACGAGGCCGCGGAGACCCTGTTTGGGTTTTCACTTGAAGAGGTAATAGGCCAGGAAATGGCAGAATTGATCGTTCCCGAGAAATACCGTGAACCCCACCGAAAGGGTATGAAACACTGGCAGGAATCTGGTGAAGGTCCGGTGCTCGGGTTTCGCATTGAGATTGAAGCACAAAACAAACAGGGCCAGGAATTTCCAATTGAATTGGCCATTACACCCTTGATCATTGGTGACAAAACTTTTTTTACGGGTTTCATACGTGATATCACCGATCAAAAGGAAGCGGAAGCGCGTTCACGTGCAGTCAATCAGGCCAAGTCACAATTCCTGGCCAATATGAGCCATGAAATCCGGACCCCGCTGAACGCCATCATCAACCTGAATTCACTGCTGCTGGATACCGATCTTGATGAGGAACAGGAAAAACTGGCCTTGACCGCCAACCAGGGAGGTAAAGCTCTGGCTACACTGGTCGATGGCATACTAAATCTTTCCAAAATTGAAGCAGGAACTTTGGAAAAGAGAGAAAGTGCTTTCAGCCTGCGCGAACTTTTTAATGAACTGGAAGCATTGTTCAGGGCACAGGCGGATACATCGGGTCTGGATTTTTCCACCGCGATCTCTGACGATGTGCCCATTTGGGTCAAGGCGGATGAAGCCATGCTACGCCGGGTGCTGGTCAACCTGGTCAGTAACGCCCTGAAATTTACTGAGTCCGGCAGCGTGACGGTCAATCTGCAACCTGCCAACGGACAAAATTTCTTATTTACGGTGAATGACACGGGTAAAGGGATTTCCGCGGAAATTTCTGAGAAAATATTTGACGAGTTTTACCAAGAGGATTCGTCTCTAACACGCAGTCTGGGTGGTTCAGGCCTGGGTCTCGCCATTTCACGCAGCCTGGTTGAACTAATGGAAGGTGAAATCGGTTGCAGACCTTCGTCCAGCGGTGGCAGCACATTCTGGTTCACAGCACCATTGGTAGAAACTACCCGCCCTGAGAGAACCGAAGTGATTCAGGAAATCCACGGTCCCATTTCCGCCCGTGTATTGGTGGTCGAGGACAGCGAGGGCAGCCAGATGGTCGTCGAGGCCATGCTGAAGAAGGTTGGCTGTGAGGTGAAAATTGCAAGCAACGGTGAAGAAGCCGTCCAGGTGATTAGTCAACAGGTTTTCGACTTGGTGTTCATGGATCTGTCGATGCCGGTGATGGATGGATTGGAAGCAACCAAACGTATCCGGAACCTGGATAGCGAATCGTCTGGTGTACCCATTGTTGCGATGACTGCCAACGCCTTCCAGGAAGATATGGATAACTGTTTCGAAGTTGGTATGAACGACTTCATGCCCAAACCGATCAATGCCGAAAGTTTAGTGGCCCACGTGGTGAAGTGGACGAATACGGACAGCGTAAACACCACACCATTATCCAAAACGGCATCTGAGCAGGCAAATGAACAGCCAACCGATTTGCGGGATCTTGATTTGAACGGGGATCCGGGTGAACACGCTGCGGATGGCCAATGGATGGATTTGGCGGTGCTCAAAACTTTGGAGCGTGAGACCGCTCCCGAACTGGTGCAGGAAATCATTGGTGTTTTTAAACGTGAAATCACTGAAAACATGGTGGCATTATCGAAAGCGGGGGAACTTGCCAATCTGGATGCGATTGTGGCCGAGGCACATGCCATCAAGAGCATTGCCGGAACCTTTGGCGCGCTGAGTTTACAGAATGCGTCAAGTGTCGTTGAATCGGTGGGCCTCGAAGGTGATATAGCAGAATCGATAGCAGCAATCAATGCCCTTGCAAAAGTTGCAGAACAAACAATTAAATTGTATTCCAGCAGGTATTAACAGCTCATGCGGATCAGCGTGAAGAGAGAGAACCACCGAAATGTGAAAACCAGAATCAGATGAAAAAGGTTGCCAATAATGAATAAACAGCAAAATCCTCAGGTACTGCTTATTGAAGACAGTGAGGCACTGACCAGGGTCTACCAGGAATACCTCAAACCCCTGTCCATTGATGTTACCACGGTGACCGAAGGCCGTGCTGGTTTGGAGGTGATCAGCAATGACAACCCCGATGTTATTCTGCTTGATCTGAATCTCCCGGATATCAACGGACTCGAGGTGATGAGCCAACTGAAAGATTTGCCTCAGGATCCGACAGTGATCGTCATCACCGCCCATGGTTCGGTGGATATGGCAGTGGAGGCCATGCGTGCGGGGGCTTTTGATTTCCTGCAAAAACCTTTTGAAGCGGAGCGCTTACGTGTAACGGTTCGTAATGCATTGGATGGTCAAAACCTCAAGGCACTGGTAAAAACATACCAGGACAGTTTTGAACGGGACAGTTTTCACGGTTTCATCGGCTCTGCCATTCCGATGCAGGCCATATATCGAATCATAGAAAGTGCCGCTTCCAGCCGTGCCTCGGTGTTTATCACCGGTGAAAGCGGGTCCGGAAAAGAGGTTTGCGCGGACGCCATTCACAACGAGGGTAACCGCCACAACCAGCCATTTATCGCACTGAACTGTGCCGCAATTCCACGTGAATTGATGGAGAGTGAAATATTCGGACATGTCAAAGGCGCATTTACCGGTGCCAGCGGTGATCGTATGGGTGCGGCAACGATGGCACATGGCGGGACACTTTTCCTTGATGAAATCGGCGAAATGGATCTGGCAATGCAGAGCAAGTTACTGCGATTCATCCAGACCGGGACGTTCCAGAAAGTGGGTGGAAACAAGATGGAAAAGGTCGATGTCCGTTTTGTTTGTGCAACCAATCGGAATCCGCTGGAGATGGTTGAGAATGGCATTTTTCGCGAGGACCTCTACTACCGTTTACATGTCATCCCCATCCATCTGCCCCCACTGCGTAAGTGTGGTGATGATGTAATGCTGATAGCTCAGAAGTACCTGCAAGACTTCTCAGCGGAGGAAGGCAAGGGCTTCACGGGTTTTTCAGCAGATGCTATGGACTTGTTTTCCCGCTACCACTGGCCCGGGAATGTCCGCCAGTTGCAGAATATCATCAGGAACATTGTGGTACTGCAGGATGGCGAGATGATCACCGCAAGAATGCTGCCGGGTCTGATGAATGGCGGGACTGATGAGATATCGGCACATCCACCCCATTTGGACGAGCCAGCCAGCCAGGTCGTCATGGGGCCCCAGCAAATCATTCCATTGTGGTTGACCGAAAAACAAGCCATCGAAAGCGCCATTGAGCAGAATTACGGCAACGTCCCACGCGCGGCTGCCCTGTTGGAGGTCAGTCCTTCGACTATCTACCGCAAGCGATTGTCCTGGGAAGAAAAATAATTCGTTCTTCAGGCAATTTTTTTGATTGACGCTGAGTCGCTTCGCACCCAGATTTCCTGAACTGCTCTTAACGCACCAATGAATGCGTTGTCCCGCAGGCCAGATGCATCTGGGGTTTGCAAAGGCCGGTCGATATTCCGCAGTCAATGCTTCGGCTGCAACTCATCGTTGTCTGCACATTGGGTGAGAGGCAAAGTACGCATCATCCGGATCTTGTCGTCGAAGTCCCAGTGAGTGTTCCTGACCGGTCCATTAATCCTGCAGCAAGCAAACAGCGAACAACAACTGATTTGATCCAAAAGTTGCACTTGGTATTCCCGCCAGGCATTTCTGGTCAGCTTCTTTATTCAGTGGGAATTAATCCATTTGTATCCAGATTGCGTCAAACAGCTAAGTTCTTCGTAACCATATGGGGATACATATCGTCAGTAGTTGAACAGACCAGGGATATTGATGTTGAAAATAGCAGACACATCCGCACAAGATGTTGCAATCGAAACAAAACCAAAATCCAGACAGCGTATGCTGGTGGCCGCTGGTTTCGTCGGACTTTTGGTTCTTTCCTGGCAGGCGGTGCCGTCGTTGCAGCGCTGGGCCGGTTCGAACGTGACCGTTCCCAAGGAGCGTTTGCGTCTTGCCACAGTCATCCGCACTGACCTGGTACGTGATGTTTCGGTCCAGGGCCGGGTGGTTGCGGCAATCAGTCCATCACTTTTTGCTCCGGCACAAGGCACCATCACACTGAAGGTGGACGCGGGTGCCGTGGTGACTCGGGGCCAGACACTGGCGGTGCTGGACAGTCCTGAGTTGCAGAACAGGTTAAAACAGGAGCAGGCCACGCTGGACGAACTCGGCGTGGAACTCGACCGGCAACGGATTGAATCAAAACAGAAAGCCTTGGACAACAGCAAGAATGTTGATCTGACCCGGGTGACACTTGTGGCAGCTGAGCGTGAACGCCGGCGCGCAGAATCGGGTTTCAACATCAAGGCGATCTCAGAAATTGACTATGAGAAAACCAAAGACGACCTGGAAACCGCAAAGCTCGCACACAACCACGCGGTAGAAGATGCCAGCCTCGACCATGAACGCCTGGCGTTTGAACTCAAAACCCGTGAACTACAACTTGAGCGCCAATCCTTCCTGGTAACAGATTTACTGCGCCAGGTTGATGAACTGGATATGAAGTCCCCGGTCAACGGTATTGTCGGCAATTTGATGGTGGATCAAAAAGCAGCGGTATCACGCAATGCAATCGTCATGGCTGTGGTCGACCTGTCGGCCTTTGAAATTGAAGCACAGGTGCCTGAAAGCTATGCGGATGACCTGGGATTGGGAATGCCAGCAGAAGTACTGGTGGGTAACCAGAAATACCCCGCAGTGCTGGTGTCGGTATCGCCAGAGATCATCCAGAACCAGGTCACGACGCGGATACGTTTTGATGGCGGGATGCCGACCGGTCTTCGTCAGAGCCAGAGACTGACCACCCGCATCCTGATGGAACAAAAAGATGATGTTCTGACGCTCCAACGAGGTCAATTCCTTGATAGTGGTGGCAGCCGCATAGCCTATGTGCTCGACAACGACAATGTCGCCCACCGCCGATCCATCGAGGTGGGTGCCCGAAGTCTGGCCGCGGTTGAAATTGTCAACGGTCTGAATGAAGGGGATATCGTGGTGATATCCAGTGTCGACCAGTTCCGTGGAGCAGATACGGTACTGGTAACAAATTAACTGAACAGTACAACCGTCAAGGTTGCACAGAGTGATTCCCATTACGCCTGGAAGATTCCGGCTCCGAGTAAAGAAGCAGGAGAAAACACATGCTCAGCATGCAAAATATTTCCATGGTATACCGCACTGATCTGGTAGAGACACACGCTCTCAGAGAGTTTTCTCTCGAAGTTGAAGAAGGTGATTTCATTTCCGTCACCGGGCCATCCGGCTCAGGCAAGACCACCTTCTTGAACATAGCCGGTCTGCTGGAACAATTTACCGGTGGTCGATATGAACTTGACGGCAGGGATGTATCCTCGCTTTCAGACGCCGAGAGTTCGGCCGTGCGTAATGAAAAAATCGGCTTTGTATTCCAGAGTTTCAATCTGATTCCCGACCTTAACCTTTTTGACAACGTTGATGTGCCTCTACGTTATCGTGGCTTTAATACTGCAGAACGCAAGCGCCGTATTGAACGGGTGCTGGACACGGTAGGCCTGGCATCGCGAATGAAACATCTGCCGTCCCAGTTGTCCGGTGGTCAACAACAACGTGTGGCGATCGCCCGGGCACTGGCAGGTGAGCCCCGTTTCCTGCTGGCTGATGAGCCCACCGGAAACCTGGATTCGCACATGGCCATGAGCGTGATGGAACTGATCGCCGAGATCAATCGCGATGGCACGACCATCGTCATGGTGACCCACGACCCGACACTGGCTGAAATGGCGGACCGCAATGTACACATCCGTGACGGGCAGGTCAGCGATATCACCACGGACACACAGTTTGCAAAAGTAGCCACTGGTTGAGGGACGGAGTATGTTTTCCTATTACTTGAAATTGGGTTGGCTCAGTATTAGACGTAATCCTTTACTCAGTATTTTGATGATTTCTGCCATTGCCGTGGGTATCGGCGCCAGTATGAGCACCATCACGGTCAACTACCTGATGTCGAGTGATCCGATCCCACAAAAATCCGACCAATTGTTTTACGTTCAACTGGATAGCTGGGATCCGAACAACCAGGGTGACGATGGGTTCGAGCCACCCGACCAGGTGACCTATATCGATGCCATGGCGTTGATGAAGGCCGGGAAAGCCTATCGCCAGGTGGCCAGTAACCGTTCCGGCCTGGTACTCGAACCAGAGGGTGACGATGAACGGCCGTTTTCGGTTGATGCCCGCAATACCTGGTCCGATTTCTTCCCGATGTTCGACCTGCAATTCCTCTATGGCAGCGGTTGGGATGATGCCGCCGATCAGAATATGGACCGGGTCGTGGTACTGAGCAAGGAGATCAATGAAAAGGTATTTGGCGGTGAAAACTCGGTGGGCCGCAGTGTGCGTATGGATGGAATGGATTTCAAGGTGGTGGGCGTACTCGATGACTTCCTGGCGGTACCCAAGTTCTACGACGTGACCAATGGTGCGTTCAATGATCCCGAGGAAATTTACATACCGTTTAACCTGGCGGTGGAATATCGCTTGGACCGCAACGGCAATACCAGTTGCTGGAAGCCCAGCGATGGTGATGGATTCGAGGCCTTCCTGAATTCAGAATGTATCTGGATACAGTTCTGGGCGGAGCTCAGGACCGAACAGGAAAAACAGGAATACATGGCCTTCCTGGATGCTTACGTGGAGCAACAAAAGCAACTGGGCAGGTTTCCACGGCCGCTTAACAACCGTCTCAGTGACGTGATGGAGTGGATGGAAATACAGGAAGTGGTCGAAGAAGATGCCCAGGTCATGCTTGGCTTGTCCATACTGTTCCTGGTGGTCTGTTTGCTCAACACCATCGGTTTGCTGCTGGCAAAATTCCTTGGTAAGTCCGGTGATATCAGTCTGCGCAGGGCACTGGGTGCATCGCGCTCGAGTCTGTTCATCCAGCATATGATCGAATCGGCCATGATCGGTCTCGGTGGCGGGATTTTCGGACTCGGCCTGGCCTGGCTGGGTCTGCGTGGTATCGAGATGTTGTTTGGTGACTTTGTTGAAAACATGGTTTCCATGGACTGGGTCATGGTATTGACTGCGATGGCTCTGGCTGTGGCATCTGCGCTGTTGGCCGGTCTTTACCCTACCTGGCGGGCCTGCAGTATCGCACCCGCCTCCCAATTGAAAGTGCAATAGGAACGTATTATGGAAATCGGACCCATCTGGCGTGCCCTGATGCGCAACAAGACCGGCGCTGTTCTGATCGCGCTTCAAATCGCTGTGACCATGGCCATCATGGTCAATGCCATCTCCATCATGCAGGAACGCGCCAGGGTTATGGCGCGTCCCAGCGGTGTGGATGAACACAACATTTTCCATATTGCCAGTATTGGATTCGCAGAAGACTTCAATGAACGGGTAACTGTCGAAGAGGACCTCAATGCATTACGTGCGTTGCCGGGTGTAGTGGATGCAATACAGTCAAATTCAGTACCGATGTCGGGTGGTGGCTGGTCGATGGGCCTGCAAACCGAACCCGGAGCCGAAATAGACGGCACCGGCGTGGCCCTGTACTTCGTTGATGAGCACGGTATCGATACCTTTGGGCTCGAGTTGCTGTCGGGTGAGAATTTCACGGCTACTGAGATCGAGTGGCGTGAGCGCACCCAGACCAAATGGCCGGACCGGACCATTATCACCCGCGCAATGGCCGAAGCCCTGTTCCCCGACGATCCCGATTCCGCCCTGGGCAAAACGGTGTACATCAATGATGATGAACCAATCACCATCTCCGGAATAATCAAACAAATGCAGGCACCATGGAATGGCTGGAATGGTGTCGAACGGGTCATGCTGGTACCCACACATACCCTGTTTGGCTCTACACGTTATATCATCCGCACCGAAGCCGGACTGCGTGATGAACTGATGCCGCAGGTCGAGCAGTTGCTCGCCGAACGTGAAAAGGGACGCATTGTGCGCTCGATGCGCACCATGGATGAAACCCGTGAACGCAGCTACCGGGGCGACGCTTCGATGATCAAGATGCTGACCTTCACCATTGTTCTTCTGGTGGCGATTACCGCACTGGGAATCGTTGGATTGGCTAGCTTCAGTGTCAATCGTCGCACCCGGCAAATCGGCACCCGTCGGGCCCTTGGTGCTTCCAAAGTGGCCATTGCGCGTTATTTCATGACCGAGAACTTCATCATCAGCCTGGCTGGTGTTTCCATTGGTGCCGCATTGACCGTCGCTCTGAACATGCTCATGGTCGAGACCTTTGCCCTGACACGTATCACCTGGTACCTGGTGCCACTGGCCATGTTGACGTTGTGCGTGGTCGGGCAGGTTGCCGTATTTGGTCCGGCCAAGAAAGCATCCTCGGTGCCACCTGCGGTGGCGACCCGGACTGTCTGAGCACGGCGGGCACCAGGTCCGCCATTGACTACCCGCCCTTGATCACCCGCCTTTAGTCACTCGGCTTTAGTCACGCGGGGGAATCTGAAGTGGTGGGCATCAATGTCCACCCACAGGAAATGTGTCTGAAGTATAATCAGTTCCTTTTTTGCGGGCTGACGCATTGCCACTGATAACGCTCAAAAACATTAGCCTCGGTTATGGGTCTCCACTTTTGCTCGAAGGGGTCAATTTGCAAATTGACACCGGTGAGAGAGTTTGCCTGCTGGGCCGTAATGGCGCAGGTAAGACGACCTTGCTAAAACTCATCAACGGGGACATCCAGGCAGATGAGGGCAGCATCTCTGTTTCCCCCGGCGTCAGGGTCACCAAGCTTGGACAGGAGGTACCAGCGGGTCTTACCGGTACCGTCAACGAGGTGGTGGCCGATGGTCTGGATAAGGCCGGTAAATTGTTGCATCGCTACTACCACCTGTTGCATGAGATCGCGCAGAATCCGGATGAAAAACTACTCGACCAACTCGGTGACTGTCAACAACAGCTCGAAGCCGAAGGCGGGTGGGATATCTCGCAGCGGCTGGAATCCATCATTACCCGCTTGCATCTGGATGGTGACACCGAATTTCCTGCATTGTCCGGTGGTCTGAAACGCCGTGTACTGCTGGCCCGCGCGCTGGTCAACCAGCCTGATCTGCTGCTGCTGGATGAACCGACCAACCACCTGGATATTGATTCCATCATCTGGCTGGAGTCTTTCCTGCTGGACTGGAAAGGCAGCTTGCTGTTCATCAGCCATGACCGTGTTTTCTTGCAGAAACTCGCCACCCGCATTATAGAAATTGATCGTGGCAAGCTCACCAACTGGCCCGGCGACTACCCAACCTATTTGCAACGTAAACAAAAGGCGTTGGAAGATGAAGAAAAAGAAAATGCCCTGTTCGACAAGAAGCTCGCTGCCGAGGAGGTCTGGATTCGCCAGGGCATCAAGGCACGCCGAACCCGTAACGAGGGCCGGGTACGTGCACTTGAAGCATTGCGTCGGGATCGGGCGCAAAGACGTGAGATTTCCGGCAGTGCAAAAGTCCGGATACAGTCCGCCGACAAATCCGGGAAGATAGTACTCGAAGTCGATAACATCAGTTTCTCCTGGCAAGAAAACCACGTGCTGCAGGGATTCACAACCACCATCATGAGAGGTGACAAGGTGGGTATCATTGGTCCCAATGGTGCCGGAAAGACCACCCTGATCCGGCTGTTGCTGGGTGATCTTGAGCCGCAGTCCGGGATAGTTAAAGCCGGTACCAGGCTCGAAGTTGCCTATTTCGACCAGCATCGCGCGGTACTTGACGAAGACAAGACCGTGCAGGACAACATCGCTGACGGCAGTGACGTGGTCAGTATCTATGGCAAGGACCGGCACGTAATCTCCTATCTGCGTGACTTCCTGTTTGCTCCCGATCGTGTTCGGCAGCCCGTTGCAGCCTTGTCCGGAGGTGAACGCAATCGTCTGTTACTGGCGCGTCTGTTCGCTCGTCCCTCCAATGTCCTGGTGCTGGATGAGCCCACCAATGATCTCGATGCCGATACCCTGGACCTGCTGGAGGAACGCCTGATCGAATACCCTGGTACGGTACTGTTGATTTCACATGATCGTGCGTTCCTCGACCACGTGGTTACCTCGACGATAGTCTTTGAAGGTAATGGTGAAGTTAATGAGTACATAGGCGGTTATGAGGACTGGGTCCGACAGCGCATGACACCATCCACAAAGACCGGTAAGACGGCACGGGGTAAAACTGCCAGGAAATCCTACAGGATAACGGACCCGCTCGGTCACAACGAACGCCGGGAATTGCAAAAATTACCAGCCAGGGTTGAAAACCTGGAGCAACAGCAAAAACAATTGCACGACCTGATCGCTGGAGAAGGTTTTTATCAACAGGAGCGAACGGAAACCATACGGGTCGAGCAACAACTTGCTGCTCTGGATGCGGAGCTGGAAACTGTTTATTCACGCTGGGAGGAGCTTGAGGAGAAATCGACAGCGTAACCGGCGCAAGGTGGACACGAATGTCCACCTTGCGTGGACCGTCAGCCTGTCTCTCCGGGGCGTGTTTGCTGCCTTACAGCCCGTCTCGCATGGGTCAGACCAATCACCTGTCAGCCTTTGGAGCATTGGCAGCTGAGCATTATTCTAACTCGCCGGTACTGCCGCTCCCCCGTACCAGTGTCCAGTCAATCGGTTCTTCTTCATCCAGCGGGTCGTCCAGGTGAAAAACACCCCGCTTTTTGTCCCTGCCTTTGCCTGGGTTTGCAGGTGGATTCTCGGCATAGGTCAGCAGGTTCCATGGCCCTTCAATAATGTCACCACGTCGTTGTTCGCAGTGGCCATTCCATCCATCGCCAAGGGACCAGCCACCGGCTTCGATGGTCAGTAAAGCGCTCTCGCCCGGTGTGATCATGCACCAGGATACAACGGATGGTTTCTTGCTGTTGAAAAAGACATAACTGCCTGCGGCCGCCGTACCGGAATAGGGAAAGGACTCGGGTTCACCCGTTCCGCTGCCCTCGAGCAAGCCCATATTGGCAGTAATGAATACGGCATTCTCAAACAGGACCGTCCCACCACCGGGACCGACTATGGTGGTGTCCTGGGTGCCATTGTCCTCATCGCAGTCGGCATGACGGCAAACTGGCCATTGCCACTGCCACCACCGCTGGAGACCTTGCCACCGGTGCATGCGGTCTTGCCCGAGGTCTTTGCATAAGCTGCGACACATCGGGTGAAGCTGTAGCTGACATCGTCATGGTAGGCACCCGGTGTCATGTCAGTGGAGGGTACACCTTTACCACCTATGGTCAGCACGGCATCGCTGGCATTGGCTGGGATAACACCGCTGATTCCAGCGCTCCTGAATTTGGGCAGCCCGTTCGGACTGGGTATCATGTAATCAGTAGATGCCAGTTCATTCGCCCCGTCATCGAGAAATGTGATGCCCATGGTGGCATGATTGTCCTCATGCGTTTGATAAATGACCGACTTAATTTAACACATCCGCTACAATTGCTTCGGTCGGTAGTTGCTGAATTTGGACAGAATTTTCTGATAGTCACCATTGCTTTTAAGTGACACCAGCGTGGCATCGAACGCCTGGACTGTCTCGGTCTTGACGCTGTTTTTGCTGAACATGATCGAAACGTCGCCACTGTGAATTTCAATCGCGTGTGGTTCAACCTGTTCCTGCAACCCCTTGCGTTTGATGTTATAGGCAGCAACGAACGGATCTTCAAGGAAACCGTCAATTTCTCCCTGTACCAGGTTGTAATAATTTACTTCTGTGATGGGCACACTGACAAAACCGGCGCTGAGTTTTTCGTCATCCTGTAATTCACTGACCTGGTCGCCATAGATGTAATCCTGGGTGATGCCAATCCGGAAACCACCCTTGAGCAGTTCCCTGAGGGATTGATCAGCATATTGACCGGATTCACCCTGCCGGACGTATAAAACAAAGGTTTCATGACGATAATTGTCTGAGAAGAGTGCGAATTCCTCTCTGGAGTCTGTTCTGGTCGCACCACCGAGCATATCAATGTCTCCGTTGCGGATACCATTGAGCAAGTTGACCCAGTTGTCCTGAACAAAACTGATCTCGCAACCGGCTCCCTTGGCCATTGCGCTGACCAGATCAATATCCAGGCCCTGGACCTGATCATCGTGAGTGAGGTACTGGTAGGGTGCCCAGGGGTCCCAACCCAACATGAGATGACATATCTCCGGGCTGGCATCTTCGACAGACACCGGAGTTGAGTCTTCGCCACAAGCGGCCACTATCAAAACCAGGCTGGTGGCGAGAGCGAGAAGTGAAATATTTCTCATCAGGCCTTCCGGACAATGGCACTATTGACCCTATTTTAGTCCTATTCGCCAAAATCGCAAATGACAAAAGGGAATATCGTCTGCAGGATGATGACCGGTCACAGATCCTGTGGTAATACGATACCCAGTTTGATCCGTTCCAGGCGCCACAGATCGAGCAATTCCTGGTATTTTTCCGGATGAGATTGAGCAAGGTCATTACTTTCCGAGGGGTCCTTATCAAGATTGAATAATTCCAGCTTTGATTCGTCGAATGGTTTGTCTCGATTGGACAGTTTCCACGGACCCTTGCGGATCATTGCAAGACCACCGTGTGAGTGGACGGTTACATAGTCTTCGTTGTGAACCGTTGCTGATTTTCCAGCCAACAGTGTATTGATGCTTTGACCGGCCATTGGCTGTACTGAACCATCATCCGGGTAATGGGCACCCGCCAGTTCAATAAACGAGGGTGCCAGGTCCATCACGGTCAGATACGCGGAAGACTTCAAACCAGCAGATGCGACACCTTTGCCTGATATGATCATGGGCGCGGTTATACCCCCTTCGCGGGTAAAGCCTTTGTAAAGCTGAAACGGCGCGGAACCGGCTTCTGCCCAGGGTGCCGCATAGGAGACAAAAGAATCGGGTTTGCCCATGTTTTCATAGTCATTATTGTAGTGTGCGTTGGTGTAGTCCTTGTAACTGCCCCACTTCGGGTCGTTATAGAAGTCCTCGGCCGCCGCACCGTTATCGGACATGAAGACAATCAGGGTATTGTCATAAAGCCCGGTTTTTTTCAGGTAGGCCACCAGGCGACCCACGTGTCCGTCCAGGTTGCTGACCATGGCTGCGTACAGCTCCATTTTGCGGGCTTCGATACGCTGCTGCTGTTTATCAAGATGTTCCCAGGGAGTAATCTCAT
This sequence comes from Lysobacterales bacterium, assembly GCA_014238945.1. Lineage (GTDB taxonomy): Bacteria > Pseudomonadota > Gammaproteobacteria > Xanthomonadales > SZUA-36 > SZUA-36. Next base: position 9,261 of record JABAAB010000085.1, on the reverse strand, counting down.
CGTTTCGTGGCGGCAGTCTGGAGTCCCGGGGAATGATCCCGGCGGCTTTGAGTGTTCCGAAATTCTTCTCCCGCAGGACGTCATAGCCAGCATCGTACTTGCCGGCATACAGATTCAATTCGTCATCCGGTACCTGCAATGGCCAATGGGGGGAAGTGTAGGCAGCCAAGGCAAAAAACGGCTGGCCATCGTCTCGGTTGGTGTCGATATATTCAATCAGACGTTCGGTAAAAAAATCCGTGGTGTAACGTCCCGGGGGCCATTCGGTCATTTCACCATTTTCCCGGAAGGTCGAACCACCTTCTTTGAAGCCGACCGCGTCCCAGTGATTACCGGCACCTGAAAGATTGCTGTAGGAGAACTCAAAGCCTGCCGCACGCGGACTGTGCTCCGGTTCTGTGCCCAGGTGCCACTTGCCCGTCATATAGGTGTGGTAGCCGGCATCACGCAACAGCCGTGGGAACGGGATAATGCGATCCGACAGGTGGTTTTCATAGCCCGGTTGCGGATCGCCGAGTATACCGCTGACACTCTGTCTGCCCATACCGGCCACATGGCTGTTGTTGCCGCTCAGCAGCATCGCGCGTGTGGGCGCACACATGACTGCGGTGTGAAACTGGGTAAACAGTATCCCGCGTGCGGCCAAGGCATCAATATTCGGTGTTGCAATGTCACTGCCGTGCACACCGAGATCCGCATAGCCAAGGTCATCTGCAACAACCAGCAGGATATTGGGCCGTTGTTTCGCAGTTGCCGTTTCCGGAGCAGAACACAACCCGGGTATCGTGAACAGAGTCAACAGGACAAAAACGACAGTTCTGGCATTCATCATGTCAAAAATTCCTCGATTCAGGGCAGCAGGTAATATACCGCATACGTCGTCGGAAAATTCACAAAGTGCGAATTTGGCGGTTTTTTTGCAAATAACCAGAGTCTGGATTATGGTTGGTTCGGCCTGTCTCCTTTCCGGTGTAACAATGAACATAAAAAAAGCAATTCATTCTGCCTTACTTATCCTTGCAGTTTCTGCGGGGTCCGTCATTTGTGTCGGCGCTTTTGCCCAGTCACAGGGTGGGGATTTCGAAATTACCAAGAGCACCATAGACAGCGGGGGCGGCACATCCTCAGGTGGCGACTTTTCCCTGACCGGTACCATCGGTCAACACGATGCCAACCCGCAAATCTCCAGTGGCGGTCAATTCAGCCTGGCCGGTGGTTTCTGGGCCAACGCCGAGATTAAAGACACGCTGTTCGAAGACGGTTTCGAAGGCAATTAATCGCCTGATAACCGCGATATTTAGAGGGGGCTCTGTTACTCACTGGAGAGGCGGCAGAGATGGTGCTTCATGTATGCCTGTTTGGTCGGTGGTGACCATACCGGCTTCTGATCAAATTAAATTGATTTTTCGTTGTCAGATGATGTTAACTGGCATCAGACCTTCACTAACCCAGGGAAGGGACAATAGTTGAAAACTATCAAAGCTGTTTTAGCACTGTTCTGCGTGCTCAGCCAATCGCTGTGGGCGAAAGATATCGACTCATCCCTCAGCGGCTCCTGGTTCAATCCGTTCCAGGACGGTCACGGTCTTTCCGTTGAGGTAATAACGGGTGGCAGGACCGTCATTTACTGGTACGTCTACAATCCGGATGGCACACCAACCTTCCTGATCACCGTCGGCGACAATGATGGCAACACGACAACGGGCGACACCTGGGTTCAGTCGGGTATGAAGTTCGGCGAGTTTGATCCCAATGATGTCAACCGTGAAATCTGGGGGACGATGACGCTCAGTTTTGAGGACTGCGCCGAAGCTCAGCTCGACTACCAGTCCAATGATCCGCAATTTGGCAGTGGTTCAATCCCGATGACACGGCTGGTGGCAATAGACGGGCTTAATTGTACTGAGAGTCCGGTACACGGTAACTACAGTATTTCGCGTGCAGTATGGGATGAGGAAAGCGGTCAAGTCATTGTCACTACCGGGACCGCATTGCTGTTTGCCAACGGGGATATGACCTACATGCTGGGCACCGAGACCTTTGGTTTTGGTACCTCGTTCAACCTGGTCGGTCTGGGCAGCTGGAATACCACTGGTGAGGAAATGAACCCATTCGAATTTTCCGCGTCAACCTATTCATTGTCGGGTGGCGGGCCAACACCGGTATCCGGCAGCGGATTCTACGATGAAGATGGTTTCATGACCATGGACGATGGTTTCACCGAGTCCATGACTGCGACGCGTTTGTCTTCCTTCCAGAATCCCCTGAGCCTCGAAATGCTGTCGGGCACTTACGGGATCGCGACCACCGATGTCATTATCGGTGAGGCAAATATTGGAGCGGATGGCAGCATTACCGGGAACATGAATGATTGCACTCTGGATGGCACCATCGAGGTGCCCGACCACAACTTCAACCAGGCCAACTTTGACTTGATGATCCAGGATTGTGATTCATCCAGCCGGGTTGCGGGATCGGTCTTGTACGACCCCACCTTTAACAGCATCACCCTGTTGGGTGAGAATACAGAACGGGGCTTTGTGTGGATGTTGTATTGAACACGGAACCCAAAAGGTCAAAGTGAAAATTCCCAGCGTGGTTTTGTTTGCCCTGCTGTTCCCGGGCAGTTTCACCACTGCTGCGGCAACCGATAAATACAAAGGGGACCAGGCTGATATTCGCGCCACCCGGCAGGCCTTCAACCAGGCCATCCGCGAACAGGACCTGGATGCCATCGGGCGATTCTTTGCCCCCGAATACCACATCATTACCGGTCGCAGCCAGCAGTCGCATGGTGCAGAGGGAGAGACGGATTTGTGGGCGTCCACGTTTGCCACGGACCCGGGCTTCGTGTGTCAGCGCGACACCCGTGAAATCCGCATCAATGGGGCCTGGGGTCTGGCAGAGGAACTTGGCGACTGGAACTGCCATTTCAGTGCCGAGGGTGAGGTCATCCATGCTTCCGGTGTTTATTCTGCCAAGTGGCAGCGTGCGGTGGATGACCGCTGGCTGATCCAGTCGGAGGTATTTACCACGCTGGCCTGCGAAGGAAATGATACCGGTTGTAAGCCACCGGATGAAATCCGCTGAGACGAGCCCATCAGGCCGAATGGGTCGAGAAAATCTGTCAGAATAATCAGGTCAGGGGATTCCGTCTTGTATTGATTTGTTCAATGGTTGAACACGGCTGCCAGAGGCCGGGATTTGCCGGACTGTTGCCTGATTCAGTGCCGTGTTGCCCACGCATTTTCGGTCTGTACCCACATTGATGACTGGCCTGGGTGGCAACATGCTGTTTCCGTTGTGCAAGGGTCAGTTAATCAATTCAGTGACAATGTCCCTGACACCGTCCTGCCATGCAACGGGTGCCTGGTCAAAGACTTCACTGAACCTGCTGCAATCCAGACGTGAGTTCAGAGGCCGGACCGCCGGTGTCGGGTACTGGGATGTCGGTATGGCATGGACCTTTTTTACCTTGAGTTCCATACCCCGTGCCCTTGCAGTGGCAAACACGAAACGGGCGATCTCGTACCAGGATGTGGTTCCCTGGCTGGTCAGGTGATAGACACCTGCCTGGTCAAGGGTCCACTGATCTCCCCGGTCGGTACAACGGGATACAATGTGCGCGGTCAAACGGGCCAGGTCAGAGGCGCAGGCGGGCGCACCCTTCTGGTCGTCTATGATGGACAGCTCCTCGCGTTCTTGCCCAAGCCGCAGCATGGTCTTGATGAAGTTTTGACCTACTGAGCTGACCACCCAACTGGTGCGGATGATGAATGATTTCCGGTGCTTGTTCTGAACCGCCAGTTCGCCGTCCAACTTGGTCTGTCCATAGATGTTTTGGGGTGCACAGGCATCGGATTCCCGCCAGGGCGTGTCCCCGCTACCGTCAAAAACGTAATCGGTCGAATAATGTATCAGCAGACTGTCCAGACGGGCCGCTTCTTCGGCAAGAATCCCGGGTGCCACGGCGTTTATCTGGTGGGCAAGGGTGGTTTCGGTTTCTGCCCGGTCGACCGCGGTATAAGCCGCCGGATTGATGATAATCCGGGGTTTGAAATCCCGAACCAGCTGACGAATAGCCTGTTCGTCGGTGAAGTCGATCTGTGGTTCACCCGCTTCACCGGGACCCACGGCGGCCACCAGGATGCTCGAGTCTTCAAAATGGGAAACAAGATGTGATCCGACCTGTCCGGGTGACCCGGTTATCAGGACACGCGTTTTGCTCATTGTGAAGCCTGGTAAACGGGCAGAACGGCCTCATCCAGGTCTTTTAACCGACTTGCCTGACGGTCTTTGTCAGAAAGCCGGGGCTGGCTCAGTGGCCACTGGATATTCAGATCCGGGTCATCCCAGGCCAGCGAATGCTCGGTTTCCGGGTGATACATGTCCGTGCACTTATAAGCAAACATGGCCGTGTCACTCACCACGCAAAATCCGTGTGCAAAGCCCGGGGGGACATAGAATTGGTTTTTCAGTTCACCTGTGAGCATCACCCCGACGGATTCACCGAATGTAGGGCTGCCTCTGCGGATGTCGACGGCAATATCAAAAACCTCACCGGAAATCACCTGCACCAGTTTGCCCTGTGCGTGGGGGTATTGAAAATGCAGTCCACGCAACACCCCTTTTTGTGAGTAGGAGATATTGTCCTGTACAAAAGGTAGCCCGATACCTGCCTCCTGGTACCGGTCCCGGTTCCAGGTTTCCAGGAAGAAACCCCGCTCATCACCAAAAACCGCCGGTTCAATGATGATTGCGCCCTCCAGTTTTGTGGTCCTGATTTTCACGATTCACCGACCCCTGTGCACCAGATCGAGCAGGTACCGGCCATACTGGCCTTTGAGCAATGGCGCCGCCAGCGCCTCGAGTTGCTCGGTGGAAATATATCCCATCAACCAGGCGATCTCTTCCGGACAGGAGACCTTGAGTCCCTGCCTGCTTTCCACCGCTTCAACGTAGGTGGTTGCCTCGACCAGTGACTCGTGTGTGCCGGTGTCCAGCCAGGCAGTACCCCTACTCAGCAGTTTGACGTTGAGCCGGCCGCTGCGATGATATTCGATATTCACATCGGTAATTTCAAGTTCGCCACGTGGTGAGGGCTTCAGGTTCCTGGCGATGTCCACTACATCGTTGTCGTAGAAGTACAGACCGGTAACGGCATAATTGGACTTTGGATCCTGTGGTTTTTCCTCCAGATCAAGCACGTTTCCATCAGCATCGAAACTGACCACGCCATAACGCTCCGGATCACGTACATAATAGCCAAACACGGTCGCACCCTCGGGGGTTTCATCAGCAGATCTGAGCAATTTTCTGATACCGGACCCATAGAATATGTTGTCTCCCAGGATCAGACATGAAGGATCGCTTCCAATGAAATTTTCGCCGATGATGAATGCCTGTGCGAGCCCTTCGGGTCGGGGCTGTTGTGCATATTGAATATCAAGTCCCCAGCGGCTTCCGTCCCCCAGCAGGGTCTGGAAGTTTGGCAGATCATGGGGTGTGCTGATGATCAGTATGTCCCTGATTCCGGCCAGCATCAGGATGGACAGCGGGTAGTAAATCATCGGCTTGTCATAGATCGGCAGCAGTTGTTTGCTGACCGCCAGCGTCAATGGGTGTAGCCGGCTGCCACTGCCGCCTGCCAGGATGATGCCTCTGCGTTTTGTCACGTTACTCTCCGTGTCCCAGTCGTTCGCGCCGGTAACTGCCGTCCTGCACCCGGCGGCACCATCCCTGTTGGTGTTCCAGGTACCACTTAATGGTTTCCCGCATACCCGATTCAAAGGTCTGGGTTGGTTTGAAGTCCAGCTCATTCTGAATTTTCGAGGCATCGATCGCATAACGCAGATCGTGTCCCGGCCGGTCTTTGACAAACTCGATCAGCCCGCGTCTTGGTTTATCGCCGGGTCTGAGTTCATCCAGCAGATCACAGATGTTGTGGACGACTTCAAGATTGGTCTTCTCGTTGTGGCCGCCGATATTGTAGGTCTCACCAATGTCACCTTTGATCAGGCACAGCAGTAAGGCTTCGGCATGGTCATCCACGTACAGCCAGTCGCGGATATTTTCACCCTTGCCGTAAACCGGCAGGGGTTTGCCCTCCAGCGCATTGAGGATGACCAGCGGGATTAGTTTTTCAGGAAACTGGTAGGGACCATAATTGTTCGAGCAATTGGTGGTGACTACCGGAAGCCCAAAAGTGTGGTGCCAGGCACGTACCAGGTGATCCGAAGATGCCTTACTCGCGGAATAGGGTGAATTGGGTTGGTAGGGGGTTGTTTCCATGAAAAACCCATCATCACCCAGCGAACCATATACTTCATCGGTGGATACATGATGAAAACGGAATTGACGGCGTCTATCACCACTCAGACCGGTGAAATAGGACCTGGCTGCGGTCAGCAATGAGTAGGTACCGATGATATTGGTCTGGATAAACTCCGCCGGACCGTCAATTGAACGATCGACGTGGCTCTCGGCTGCGAGGTGCATGATCGCGTCGGGTTCATGGGTCTCAAACAGTCCATCGATACTTTCCTGGTCGCAGATATCGACCTGGGCAAAGCTGTAATTCGGGTTATTTTCCACGGACTCGAGCGACTCGAGATTACCGGCATAGGTCAGGCAATCAATATTGACGACTTCATGCCCTTGTTCCAGCACGGCTTTTCGAATGACGGCTGAGCCGATAAAGCCGGCCCCGCCTGTAATAAACAGCTTCATTGATTTCCTCCGGGTAAATTTGAATATACGCGTTTACGCGGTTTCTTTACAGACAAATTTGGTTAGCGGTAGGAGTCGTATATCACCACGTGGGATTGCGGGGGCGGAACACATATCTATCGTGTCGCCCATTAGATTGTGCTTATTGACGGCAATTAAAAATGCGTTGGTGTCGTGTTTGCTGTCCGGCCCGCCGTATTCCTGACTTTTGCGTGGACTTTCTATAAGCTGAACTCCACCGTGACCATCCATCCTGGAAGGAATATATTTATGCAGGGCTACACATGATCAAACAGACCACGAGAATTGCTGCGATTGCGCTGCTGTCAATAATTTATGCCCTGCCGGCTACCGCCCAGGATCAACAGGAGGGTCAATGGACATTTAAGCTGGATGTCGCCGGAGTTCACCAGTCCGAGACCGATCTGACCGATGGCGGATTTGCCGTTGATCGCTGGTTTATCAGCGCAGGTGCGGACTACAGCTGGGACCCGCGTAAATCCATTGGTTTCTCGGTGGGGGGTGGCAAATCCAGCTACGAATTCGACGGTCTCGATGCCTTCGGCGGAGGGAATCCCTGGAACAAGATTGAAGATGCCCGGGTATCGGTCAGTGGACGTTTTGGACTGGGAACAACCGGCATGATGTTCGTCACCCCCACGCTGCGGTTCAATGGCGAGAAAGGATCCGGTGACGACAGCACCTACGGTCTCTATCTGGCCGCCGCCTGGCGGTTGAATGAAAACCTCACCATCGGCCCGGGTATGGGGGTGTTCTCACGACTCGAGGACGGTGCCCGAATCTTCCCGCTACTGGCATTGGACTGGGATATTACCGAGCGCCTGAACCTGTCGACCGGTCGTGAACTGGCCGTCTCACAGGGCCCCGGTCTGACCCTGAGTTACCAACTGAACGATGACTGGTCCCTGGGCCTCGCCGGTCGTTACGAGGACATCGAATTCCGCCTCGACGATGAGGGCCCGGCAGCCGGCGGCGTCGGCCGCGACCAGTCCCTGCCCATTGTCATTACCAGTTCACTGAAGTTGGAGTCCAGCATTCTTCTGACCCTCTTCGCCGGCCTCGAACTGGATGGAACACTGAAGCTGAAAGACGCGACCGGTGTTGTCATAGACGAGAGCAGTTACGATCCCGCACCGATTTTTGGCGGGGTTTTCGAGATTCGTTTCTGACCGGAAAACACTGCTCCCCTCGGCCCCCGCATCACCAGTAGACCCTTTTTCGTAATAGTTTTGAATTGATTGAAGTTGTCAGTTAAGGTATCAGTATTGCACTAATAACTTGAATAACAACCGCAATACAGAAGGGGAAAATTCACACAAAATTCGGCCTGTTTGAACGCAGTCAGGGGAGACTGCGGCCGGCTGATATTTTTTGAAGAGCGAACAGTACATTGATGAAATATATTTCAAATTGCCGAAACCCAGGATTAAAGCCAGCATTATTTGCCGCCATTATTCTGCTGTTGTCCGGCACGACATGGGCCCAGGGCACCCTGTCAGGCACAGTTGTGGACGCCGCCGATGGTACTACTCCTGTATTTCCGGTGATTGTTGATTTGATCGACCCGGTGACAGGTGAAGACCCCCCGGGATTGATCGCTGTTACTGATTCTGAAGGATTTTATGAAATCACCGATATCCCGGTTGGTGAATGGAAGATCATTTTCAATGCCGTAGACACAACCAGTGCGTATGCCGATGAACTGTACGACGGTGTGGTATGCGACAACGGGGAGTGTGGCATGGATGTGAATGGCGATGTGCTGGTCATTAACGTGGGTGCCAATGTCCTTGATGTGGATCTGGAGCGCAGTTTTACTCTGTCGGGACGAGTCAGCAACGAGAGCGATCAACCATTTGTCGGCGTGGCCGTAGATGTGCTGGATGCATCAAGCTTTCTTGTGGATGGCGCAGCATTCACCAATTCTAATGGAGAATGGATCAAGAACGTACCGGGTCCAGGGCCAAATGTTTATTCTGGTACCTGGACCGTCAACAATGGAATCGTCAGTTACTCGGGCGGATCATATTTTTATGGTGAAGTCACAGAGTTGAAGGAATCCTACATCGACTACACTTTCTTCTGGATTGCAAACAGCGATGGTGGGTATCGTATGCGTGTCACTCGAGTGAACGACCCATAAATATCCAGAGCCAGATCTGACGGCCTCACAAATTCACTGGGACAGGGTCATTTTGGATCAGAATATAAATTGCTACGTGACGTTCACACTTGGCCGATAGCGCCATGTCATGATTCAGGTCACTATTCCGTAATTTCTGGGATGGACTGAATAATGGCATTTCAATTTGAACTGGAATGGTTCCAAACTGTTGATAGAATATTTTATAACATACTGTAATAGTTATAAATAAATGGATTTATGTTTCAATATACTGTATATTAATACAGTATATATTAAGGAACAAATCACATGCCATCCAACCCCGTCACAGCCGAAAATTTCGAACCTCATCCCCGCGCCATTGAACGATTCAATCACATCGAATC